>JAFRUS010000023.1 GCA_017438745.1 Oscillospiraceae bacterium
GCTTGAAACAGCTGTAAATGGTTTTGTCAGACTTGCTAAAGACGGAAAGTTATCAGTTTCCGAAGCTGCAAAATATGCAGGTATGAGTACTGAAGAATTTGAAAAACTGATGTAAACAAAACCAGCGGGAGTACCGGTAAATCAAAATCCGGTGCTCCCGTTTGCTCTGTATAAAGGTAGTCTTCACCCCTGCGGGCCGAAGACTGCTATAGAAAAAACGAGCTGGTCAGCTCGTTTTGTAAAATCGCGCCGAAGGCGCCTCCTTTTCTGGAATAACTGCCGCGGATATACTTTATCAGAATATCCGCGGTATTTTTTTCGATTTCCGCTGTATAAAATGCACGGTTTATGGCCTCACCAATTTACGATTATTACAAATTTGAAAAAAGAAGAAAGATATTTAAGAGGTTAGTGTGTATAATAAATATAGAACGTTAATCACAGCAAAATAATGGGGGATGATTTCATTATGAAAAAAACAATACAGTTACTGATCGCAGTAATATTCTGCTGCTTACTGGCTTCATGCACCAGAAAAGATAACACTGAAAAACCGGCGGTGGCGGAACCGGAAGATTTTTATGTTAAAACAAAAGAAGTCACACTGCCTTATGAGATTTCCTGGTCGGATAACATACGCTGTACGGAAGATACGATATATATCGGCGGATATTCGGGAACTGCGGATATAGATTATGCGTTTTTGGTTTACGATGCTGAAACTGAGACCTTTAAACACCTGGACAGATTCAGGAACTACAAAGGCGATGTGACGTCAGCATATCTCGGCAAAAGCAGGATATGTGCCGCATACATAAAAGAAAATGAATCATACTTTGTGGTCTGTGATGCGGAAACCGGAGAAGAAATAAAGAAAATCGAGACGGAACCCGATAAAAGAATAACATCTTTCTTTGAAGATGAAAACGGCAGACTTATCGTGGAATTTACCGGAGATACCGGAAGACCGGAGGTCGTTTCATACAGTGATGATTACAGCACCACGGAACCGGTACCGGTTTTTGAAAATATACCGGATGGAAATACGATCATTTCAGATCTGCTCTTTGATTCCGGATATTATTATGTGCTGACTTCTGAAAATTCAGCAGATGATCAGAAGATAAGCGTGTTCGTTGTTTCGGAAGACGGAAACGTTGTCAGATCTTTTGCAGATGTCATGGCTGATACGAACGGAATCTATGAAGCTTCTTACTTTAATTCACGGGGAAATCTCTGCATATCGGTGCGTGATAATACGAATATGCTGCACCGGTGCATAGATGAAATTGGACTTACCGACGGCAGCATTGTAAACCGTTATGATGATGATTTCGGCGATGAAAACATTATCACACCGGAAAGAGTAAGTAAGAATTCTGATTTTTTCTTTGCTGACGGTGATATTCTTTACAGATACTCCGCAGATGAAAGCAAAAAAACAGTTTTTTTGCTGGATGAAAAAAACGGAAAGCTTGCCTATGTTTCCGGAAACGATAACAAACTCCTTTTCTGTTCCACGGTATACGGAAGCTCGGAAACACCTGTTATATATAAGTACGACCGTGACGGAAACCAGACCGGCATCATAAACGCACCGGAGTCAGGTGATCAGATGACAGTACTGCAGGCAGATGTGCTTTCAGACGGGAATGCTGTTTTCCTCTCGGAAAATGAAAACGGCGGCTATGCTGTTTCGTGGACTGATAAAGACGGGAAAATCATAAATCAGACCGATGTTTTTGAAAACACGGAAAAAGCTGATATGTGGGCAGGAAACAACTCGGAACTCTACGTTCTCGGCTGTACTGATGATGACTATTCATACATGGTCTTTGACAGTAATGCTGTAAAGATACGTGAAGGTTCAGGCAAATGTCCTGACGGGCGTATAAAAGAAATGTTCTTCATGAACGGCTCCGATTTTATACTTTACGAAAACGCCCGCTGGGAGAAACATATTATCTGTACCGATGAAAAAATCACTTTCGATGATTTCGTTTATCCTGAGTACGGCACCCAAAAAGTATTTTCGCTGTCTGACGGAAGTGTGTGTTATTTCGATGCAGACAGCGTTTACAGAACTGATGCGAATGGATTTTCAGGGCGTAAAATTCTTAACTGGAATGACTGCGGCATTATCCACCTTGTAGGTGCAATGGGCGTTATGAACGATGACTGCATTGTTTGCCTGACTTCCGGAAACGGCTTTACTTTTACGGTACTTGAACGTGCTGATGATGAACTTGCCGAAAAATTAAGAAATCAGAAGGTACTTACCGTAGGCGGTATTGGTATAGGCAGAGGAGATCTTACGGAACTTTTTGAAGAGTTCAGAAATGAAAACAAGGAATACAGATTATGTGTCAGTGATTATCAGAAGTATTCCCCATCCGATCCGCAGGAATGCAAAGATAAACTTAATCTTAATGTAGTTTCCGGAAAAGCACCGGATATACTTATCGGGGATTATGAACTTGACCTTGAGTTCTATGCTGAACGCGGACTGTTTTGTGATCTTAATGAATTTATGAAGTCAGATGCGGAGGTAAACCGTTCTGATTTCCTTGAAAACATTTTTGACTGTTATGTAACTGACGGCAGTCAGATGTACGTTCCGGTATGTTTTGATATTTACGCCTTTTACGGAAAAGAATCTGATCTTGGTTCCGGAAACGGCTGGACGACAGATGAATTCCTTGACCTTGCAGAAAAAAAGAATATGTTCTTTAACACATCCAGAGGCGTTATGCTCCGTTCACTGGTTTATGCTGATTTAAGCAGTTTTGTGGACCGGAAAAATAAAAAATGCAGTTTTAATGACGGAAGATTTGAAAAGATACTGGAATATATATATGAAAACGGCATTCCGGATGAAAACTATAAAAGCTATGATTCCTATCCGCAGGGCAGTACGGAGTATAAAGACTACTACAGAAGATTTTCCGACGGTCTCTGTCTTACTGAATATGCCGGAATATCAGGTTTAAGCACTCTTGCGGGATTTAAAAACGGTGATCTTAACGGTGAAAATATCGTCCTTAAGGGCGTTCCGTCCGACGATAGAAGCGGTCCGCTTGTTTATTCAAGAATGACTGCCGGAATAAGTTCATCATCGGAGAATAAGGAAGCCGCATGGAAACTTGTTAAAAAGCTGCTTTCAGAGGACTATCAGACAAAAGTGACATCAGTCGCTTCATTCCCTGTCAGAACATCAGTCTTTGACAGCACTGTGAAAAACTCACGCCGCAAAGGTTTCGGCTACAGAGCAGACGGTACTTTCTACGAAACAAATCCGTTAAGTGATGAAGATGTAAATGAGTTCGTAAATATCGTAAAGTCCGTAAACGAAGCATATTCATCCGACAGCAGGATCAAATCAATAATCGATGAATCAGTCGGCGAATATTTTAACGGTTCGATGACTTCAAAGGAAGCAGCAGAACAGATACAGAATAAAGTGATGCTTTATCTGAATGAAATAAAGTGATAAATAAAATCAGCGGGAGTACCGGTAAATCAAAATCCGGTGCTCCCGTTTGCTCTGTATAAAGGTAGTCTTCACCTCTGCGGACCGAAGACTGCTATGGAAAAACCGGACTGTTTCCACAGCCCGGTTTATAAACATAACCACTTATTATGCTAAAAAAGGTGCCGGTAATCCTGCTGGATTACCGGCGCTATATTATTGTCTGCCTCCGGCAGACCACCTTTTTAAAAATTCATCCGGAGTTATTGCGGGAACAGGACTATGTTCGAAGTCTTTAATGTTTCTCGTAATAATGTAGTCTGCTGAAAACTGTTTTGCACATTCTGTCTGAAGACAGTCTTCAACATCGGAAAATTCACTGTTACTAAGTGCTGAAATAAGTTTATGACTGTCAATACCGATTACTTCAATTATCATGCATAAATCTTTGAGCGTATTACGACGAATTTCAAGAGGAATATCTTTGCGGAGAATATAGAATGCGTTTGTAACAGAATGAGCTGCTATACATCCAGTTATATTTTGTTTAGTACAAAGTTCTATTATTTTTTCTGCAGCATCATAATATTCAGGTCTCTTTCCGTAGAAATCAATTAAGATGTTAGTATCTATCAGTACCCTCATTTTCCGTATTTCTCCTCGCGATACTCATCAAGCTCTGATTTTTCATCAAGATCAGGAATGTACCGGCATACGTTTTTCATTCTTTCGAAAGCTGCGCAGCGTTCGTCTGTTGTATCGGTATCAGTTTTCGGAGGAAAAACTCTGTGGAAAAGAGCAATAAAACCGAGTAATTCTTCTTCGCCAAGCTGATCGATTATGCTGTATGCAATTTCTTTTGTACTCATAGAGCTCACTCCTTAGTTTGTAATTAAAATTTGTGTGTTTTTTTGTATATTCTTTATATATATTATAATATATATTTCTTAAAAAATCAATTGATTTATTTACTATAAATAGTATATAAGTATAACGAAAATGCGCCGGTAATCCTGCTGGATTACCGGCGCTATATTATTGTCTGCCTCCGGCAGACCACCATTAAAACCGGCTGATAATACAGTCGGTAATTTTTTTGAAAAAATACTGTTACCTTTAAGATTTTTTTTACACTATAAGGGCAGAGGGGAAAAACAGTATATATAAAACCCCTTTGAGAACCGAAAGAAAGTTTTATAAAGATGAAAAATGAAAGGACTGGTTAAAATGAGAAAAAATAAGATAGTGGCTCTGATATCCGCATTTACTTTAGCTGCAGGATGCTATACATCGTTTGGCGGTTTTGATTCGGGTAATATAAAAACGGCGCAGGCTTCGGATTCATTACTGATTCCGGGTGATGTGGATCTTGACGGAAATGTTAATGTTACAGATCTGTCTACAATATCACTTGGCCTTGTGGAGAAGAAAACATTTACCGGCGACAGGCTGATCTGTGCGGATGTGACCTATGACGGAAAAGTTCAGCTTGATGACCTTGCAACAGTAAAGATGTTTCTTGCAAAGAAAATAACAGATCTGAGCAGGGAAGCTTATTTCAGTAATCTGCCTTCTCCGGAACCGCCTTCATCTCCGGTGCCGGGGTATAACTGTGATCCGACAGTTCCTCCGACTGAGCCTGCAGCTGTTCCGTCAGCAGTACCTGATCTTCAGAGTCTGAAAGAAACAGGAGAGAAGATAGGTGCAGACGGATACATGGAGTTTGTATATGATTCTACACCGCTTATTCTTCTTGAAACAGATGATGAAAAGGGAGAAATAAATAAGGTTTACTCACCGTTAAGTTATTATACAGCACTCTCTATGGCGGCAGAATGTGCAGATACTACCACCAGGGAAGAAATAGTAAATGCGCTTCGTGCAGATGACATGGAAGATCTGCGTACAGAGAACAATAATCTTCTGTCACTGTATTTTAAAGATGATAACAGCTACTGCAGCAGTACAAATTCAGTCTGGCTGAATGACCGGTATATATTTGAAGATACTGCAATGAACGAACTTAAAAAACGCTATGAAGCAGAATCGTTTAAAAAGGATTATTCCCAAAAAGAGCAGACTGAAAAGGATATATCAGACTGGATATATAACCACACTGACAATAAGATAAAGCCGCTGATCAAATTAGGAGACCCGGATAAAGAGTATCTGAGGCTTATTAATACCGTAGTCTATAAAAATTCATGGAAGAACAGCTGCTATGACATAAAAGATGATACTTTCCGCAGAAATGACGGAACAGATGTGACATGTAAATATATGAGAAGCCTTGAAAACAGCACTGTTGGTTTTGGCGACGGATACAAGGTATGCAGCAAGAAAATGCTTCATGGGTTCAGTATGTATTTTGTAGTTCCGGATGAAAAAACTGATATTAATGATATCGTATCCGACAATGCAGCTATGGCAGATATTTACGGAAAAAACTACGATACTGCAGAATGTCAGCTGAATATGTATTTCCCTGAATTTGAAGCTGTTTCAAAATTCGATCTTCTTGATGCTTCGAAAAAACTGGGTATTAAAGCGGCATTTGTAATGGGTAATTTTTCAAATATTATTGACCGCGAAAAAAATGCAATAGATGGAGTGAGAATCAGTACGATCGACCATGAAGCAGTACTGAAAACAGACAAAGACGGCTGCGAAGGTGCAGCGTATACACAGATAGTTATGGTTTCAACAGCACCGGCACCACGACCTTTAAGCTCGCTTGAAGTTACAATTGACAGACCGTTCTTCTACTACATTGCCGACAAAAACAATGTTCCGGTTTTTGCAGGCATAATCGGTGATCCGACTGCGAAAGATGAGCAATAAACAATATAAAATGTTCCACGTGGAACATTTTAAATAGCAGCGGATGTATTTTATAAAGAAATTCTCTTCTGTATTGATTACTCTGAATAAATAAAGCCAGCGGGAGTACCGGTAATAAAAATCCGGTGCTCCCGTTTGCTTCTGTATAATGGTAGTCTTCACCCCTGCGGGCCGAAGACTGCTATAGAAAAACCGAGCTGGTCAGCTCGGTTTATAACTGCGCCTGAGGCTTCTCATTTATAAACGCAGAGACTTGAAGAAATTATATTTTTCCATATAGATTTTTGGGAAAATATATAGTATAATATAGGTGAAAAGCAAGTTGACTTTGAGTTTGAAAGGGATGATTTTATGAGTACAAAAGAAATAGCATACAGTATAATAGATACTTTAACAGAAGAGCAGCTTCAGGAATTATTGTTGTTTTTAAAAGGTTATAAGAAGGAAAAGACATCAGTAGAATCTGTTCGCGGAATACTTTCTGAGTATGCAAATGTTGATCTTATCTCACAGGAAGAGTCGGCATGGGAAAGGGTGGCTGCTGAAAATTATGAAGCTCCTTGATACTAATATGATCCTTCGTTTTCTTCTTAATGATAATGAGGCTATGAGATTTGTACATTTGATAAAAAGCTGATTAAAAATATTAACAAAACAGAAAGATAAAAGGTGGTGCCGGTAATCCCACAGGATTACCGGCACTATCTATCGTCTGCCTGCGGCAGACCACCTTTGAAAAGCCGGTGCTCCCGCTGGTTCTTTATAAAGGTAGTCTTCACCCCTGCGGGCCGAAGACTGCTATGGAAAAAACGAGCTGGTCAGCTCGTTTTGTAAAATCGCGCCGGAGGCGCCACATTTTCATTCGGTCGGCTGTCGCAGGATGATTTTTGGAAAAGCCAAATTTGTTTGGCTGTTGTCATAAACGTGAGAATATAGTATAATTTAAGATAACAATTACAGAAGACTAATAAACACTTTAAAATAAAAGGTATCGGGCATCATTTGAAACTGACGTTCGGTACCTTTTGTGAAAATAAAACAAACTGATAATGCTTGATTTATGACTTTCTACAAACTTAATTTTTATTTGTCACAAACGCGTGTTACAGGCAACTATATTAGTAGAGGCCTTAATAGAGTGAAAGCCAGGAGGCAAACACTCGCAACCAGAATGGAGGTGTGTGGTTCTGGAAGACGAAAAAATAATAGATCTTTACTGGGAACGTTCGGAAAGTGCGATCACGGAAACTGATAAAAAGTACAGAAGCAGATGTATGTATATCGCAAATCGGATACTGAACGACAATTCAGATGCAGAGGAATGTCTCAACGATACTTATCTGACAGCGTGGAATCTGATGCCGCCGGAAAGACCAAAATTTCTTGCATCTTTTCTGTATAAGATCATAAGGAACCATTCACTCACCAGGTTCAAATATTATAACAACAGCAAGCGGAAAAAGGACGTATGCATTTCCACTGAGGAACTGGAAGAATGTATCGACAGAAGCGGCAGCACGGAAGAAAAGTACGATGAAAATGAAGTGGTGGCTGCCATCAACGAGTTCCTTGATTCGCTTAAAAAGGACCGGAGGTTCATATTTGTCAGAAGGTACTGGTACTTTGACAGTATCACTGACATATCTGAGAAGTGTTCCATGACCGAGGAAAATGTCAGAGCGATCCTTTCAAGGGTACGGAAACAGCTTAAAGAACATCTTAAAAGAAGGGTGGGAGTATAATGAATGCAGAGCAGCTGAGAGATGCTATCGGTAAGATCGATGACCGATTTATAGAAGAAGCCGAGCACTATGAGCCGGAAATAAAAAGCAGAAAATCGATATGGATAATTACATCGGCATCAGCTGCGGTAATTGCATTATGTACCTGCGTTCATTTTCATAATGCTACCGAGCATGCTCTCAGGCCAGAGATAGATAACAGCGTTGCAGTTGTTACGACTGCAGAGACAGCTCCTCAGACAGATGAAGCTTTTACGGAAACATCGGTTTATAACGGAAAGATCACGGAGACTATTGGACCTGTTAGTACAGATGACATGATTTATACATCTGAAACAGTTATGTATCAGACAGATGTACCGGAGAACACAACAGAGCAGGTTCTGAACACGGTATCACAGAATAAAATATCTGATAAAATACAGGAGCCTCCTGAAATCCAAAATTCTGAAACCGAAGCACCGGTCACTGAAAATCATACTGCAACGGAAATAAATACTGAATCGGAAGAGACAAAGAGTAATTTGACTAATTATCCGCCGAAATCTGTAACAGAGATTACGGACAATCAGATCACTGATTCGTCAATAACAGATGTTCCGGAATTATTAAAGCGTGAGTCATTTGTTTCTGAACTTAAATTAGTGCCGGGTTTTACTGATAAGATCTACCGTATAAAGTATGATGCTGAAAAAGCCGACGGGCATATTATGATGTATGATGTACAAGACAGAAAATATTTGATAGATTCACCGGATGCCTATACTATATGCATTTATGATGTTGTCATAGATGGTGATGATCACGATGATTTTTTAAACAAAGGTAATTATATTCTTAAAACAGAAAACGAGTACACAGTTGATGAATATTTTGCTCTTGATGATCAGGTGATTTCGGTGGAAGAACTCATTTCTTCTGGGTTTTATGCAGTGGAATACTCAACAGGCAGTGAGAATGATTGAAAATCTAAAACAAACAACAGATAGTGAAAGGAATGATTTATATGAAAAAAAGAATTATAAGTGCAGTTTTATCAGCAGCAATGCTCGGAACATCAGTTTTTTCAGTACCGTTTGTCAATGCGACAGTCGTTGAAACTTACAATATACAAGTCAAACCTATATTAAACGAGTTCATCAATGAGAATTATAAAGGTGATGCTGAATTACATGATATATATGATGGCCTTATCCAGGTCGTTTTTCGTAAGACAGAGTTAGATGAACCTAAGTTTGATGCCGAGGCTATTCGCAGTGAGTTTGATAAGTTATTTGAGGAAAAGAACATTGATCCGGCAACTGTGGAAGTTGTTTTCCTTAAACCTGATAAAGCTCCTAAGACAACAGATGATAACGGTAGGATCAAAAAGTTATTAGAAAGCTTTATCGATCAGAATTATCATGATCGTGCTCGCATATGTGGAGTTGGAGAAGATTATGATGCGATATACGCTGTAATATTTAATACAGATTTTTCATTAGACAGTAAAGCTATGAATGATATCTGGAATGATTTTGAGAAGTTACTTAAGGAGAATGATATTGATCCTAAACTTGTGCAAGTTCGCTTTTTGGAGGGTGTAGTTGTTGCCTCTGTAAATACAGGTGACGTTGACCTTAATGGCACAATCGATGTAACAGACCTTACAGAACTTTCACTTGCGCTTGTTGGTGACAAGGAACTTGCAGCAGACCAGAAACTCGCCGCTGATATCGATGGAGACGGAACAGTTTCGATTGCAGATCTTGCAAGACTTCAGCAGTATCTTTCAAAGAAAATCGATAAATTCTGATAATAACGTTATTTAATCGCAGCAAAATAAAAGGTATCATGCAGCGTTGCTGCATGATACTATAATAAGCTGCCGGAGGCAGCTCACCGATTAGTACTTTCGGTGCATTATATCAGGGAATACAGAAATTTTATGAATCGAACGGGGATGATTCCAGTGAAGTAGAATTTTAGTTGTAAGTGAATTTACAAGAAAAAAACTCAGGTAATAATTTATTTGATACGGATATTGTTCCTGGAAACAGTGGAAGCCCAGTTTACATAAAAAATCCTGATGGAAGCAATTCTGTTATTGGAATATGTACGCATGAAAGTACAACTTGTAATAGCGGTGTTAGAATAACGAGTGATATCTTAAAGTTCGTTTTTAATAATTCACATCTTTAATGCGATTTACACGGGAGGATGATTTATATGAAAAAAAGTATTTCCTTAATGTTAAGTTTATCTTTAGTTTGTTCGGCTTTTTCACTTGTTTTTGTCTCTGAGTCTTGTAATAAGGTTTCTGCGGTTGTTGAATATCTTGATGACAGTAATACTTCGGATGCTCCTTTAATCTGTAAGCCATACGATATGGTGAAATATGTTCATAATGGAACAGAGGAGATATTGTTCGCTGATATGTCGTTAGGAAGTTTCCTTATTTTGCCTGAGCGACCTGTATCTGATGAGGAACTCATAAAAACAATAAAGGAACCCAAAGCCAATATTCATTACTGCTATTTTGAAAAGGAAGACCTTATTGTGTCTTATAATTACAACACAAACATTGTAAGTGATACAGAATACAAGATGAATGTAAAATACATCATTGATGCAGATGCGAAAACAATCAGTGATGCATTAACTAAGGAAGTTATTCAGGATTTGAATGAAAACAAAGAATATTGGGTAACGTGGAAAGAAAATGAAATGATGAGAAAACAGATATGGCAGATATACGAAAACGAGTTTATATCGCCTGTCGATGTTTTCGATGTGCTTTCTGGAGATACGGATAACAATGGTGTTATTGACTTAACTGATCTTACTGATCTTTCACTTGCACTTGTTGGTGACAAGGAACTTGCAGCAGACCAGAAACTCGCCGCTGACATTGACGGTGACGGTGCTGTTACTATCGCAGACCTTGCAAGACTTCAGCAGTATCTTTCTAAAAAGTGTGATTCACTTAGATAATAACGAATTTTACTTTATTCAATTACTCTGAAAAGGTGCCGGACATTCTGCGGAATGTCCGGCATTATAATTGTCTGCCGCAGGCAGACCACCGATTCGTGATTGCCGATTTTATTGAAATCATTGATTTATAGATTAAAATACGGTATACTTTAATTAGATACAGAAATATAACAGCTATAAATACAGTGATCACAAAATTTGAATGTTAAAGAATAATCAAAATTCAGTATAAATACGTTAATTATCAGTTATCTATGAATATCGGAAGGAGGAATCAGCATGAATGGTTATGATAATGCAAAAGTCAGAGCTGTCATAGTGCCAATAGCTCAGAAATATGGTGTGGAACGAATCTTGCTATTCGGTTCAATGGCAAGAGGAGATGCCGACGAAAGCAGTGATTACGATTTTCTTATAAGCAAAGGTAATCTTAAAAGTCTGATTCAGTATATGTCTTTTGTAAGTGAACTGGAAAGTGCTTTAAATCGTCATGTTGATGTGGTTTCCGATACTTCTTCTGATGACATAATAATTGAAAATGCACGAAGGGAAGGTATTTTACTTTATGAAAGATAAAAAAAGGGATGCTGTCATAGTCGAAAAAGTTTTGCGGTATTGTGATGAGATATCGAAAACACATGAGGCATTTCATAATGACAAGGATTTGTTTTTCAATAAAGAAGATGGCTTTATATACCGTAATTCAATTACGATGCCTATTCTCCAGATAGGCGAACTTATCAAGAATCTTTCAGAAGAGTTCACATCAAAATATAATGCTATGCCGTGGAAAGCCATTGCTGGAATGAGGGATATATTTGCACATCACTATGGATCGATTGATTATGAAATGACATGGAATACTTCTAAAGAAGATATCGCTATGCTGAAAAATTATTTATTGGAAGTAAAAACAGAAGAAGCATTTTGATTTATCAGCTAAAATAAAATTCACATAAGGTGCCGGACATTCTGCGGAATGTACGGCACTGTTTTTTTATTGTCTGCCTGCGGCAGACCACCATAAAATACTATCGGAAGTATAAACGTATTGAAACATATCCTGAAATCCTTTATAATATCCATATGGAAACAAAACACAGTGAAACCGGAAATTCTGTTTATCATATGCAGATTGAATTGTGAAAGATGAATAATTCTACAACACTTAATTTGTGAATAATTACAAACTTAAATTTATTTTGTCAGAAACGCGTTCGGATTTACACTATATTTATAGAAGGCAAAATAATAACGACAGGGGGAATGAATTTTGGAAGATACAGAAATAATCGATCTGTACTGGGAACGTTCAGAGAGAGCAATATCTGAAACAGATAAAAAATACAGAGAACGCTGTTTGTATGTAGCCCGTTCAGTTCTTAATGATATTTCAGATGCAGAAGAATGTCTGAATGATACGTATCTGACAGTCTGGAACCGGATACCTGAAGAAAGACCGAAATTCTTTTCTGCTTTCCTGTATAAAATTATCCGAAATCATTCACTCAACAGATTAAGATACATTAACGGCAAGCAAAGAAAACGGGATATAAGTTTTTCCATTGAAGAACTTGAAGAATGTGTTTCGGGCTCTGATGATGTTGAAGATAAATTTGATGAGTCAGAGCTTGTAAATGCCATAAATGATTTCCTCGAAAATCTCAGAACAGACAGACGCTATATATTCGTAAGAAGATACTGGTATCTTGACAGCATTGCAGATATTGCAGAAAACTGTTCGTTAAGCGAGGACAATGTGATGGCTGTACTTTCAAGAACAAGAAAAAAACTTAGGGATCATTTAAAGAGGAAGGTAGGTGAGTAATAATGAAGGCGGAGCGGCTGAGAGATGCTATCTGGAAGATCGATGATAAGTTTATAAAAGAAGCAGAGACATATGTACCTAAGAAAAGAAGCGGAAATACGATATGGATAATCACATCGGCATCAGCTGCGGTAATTGCATTATGTACCTGCATTCATTATCACAATGCAGTAAACAAAGCGCTTCGTCCGGAGATAGATAACACAGTTGCCATTGTAACGACTGTTACTGAGACTGAACTGTATGAAACAGAAGCCGTTAAAACGGAAAAGCCGGTGCAGTCATCAGATACGGTCAGAGAAAATACGGAAGTGACTGAAACGGAAACCGTATCTGAAAGCAGTATTTCGTATGCGGAGACAGTTCCGGCAAAAACAGAAGCATCATCCGAAAATGGCGGAAGTTCAGGTGAAAAAACTGTATTAACGCAGAAACCGCAGGAAGTGACCAAAGTTCCGGCAACAGAACCGGAGAAAGTCACCGCTGAAGTTCATACAGTAGTTCCGGTGACTGAACCGGCGGTAACAGATAAACCGGCTGAAACGAAAATGACTTATCCGACGAAACCTCAGGGTACAGCAATTGCGATGACCGAAAATATCATTACTGAGCCGCAATTTATACCGAATCCTGCAGGAGTTCAGGTAACTACGACGGAATATAAACCTGTTCCGGTGCCTGAATGGGAAAATGAAGAGAAAACAGAGACCGTGACTCAGGTATCTGCCGATGTAACTGTTATGTGTGAGACAGAACATTCTGAAGTAAGCCTGGAAGATTTTCCGCAGTATCTTATTGATCAGGACGGTGTGTATTATAAGCGTGCTGAGATCATACCTTCAGATAAGATCGGCAAATTAATTACGCTGGAAGTTATGAAAGATGTTTATGGCAACACTCATACTGTTGAAGTGTATTATTTAAAGGACTTTTATGGTGATACAATACGTGTAATGTATTTTAATACGAAAAACTGTTTTGTATCGTATACAACGAGTGAAAATAACTGATATAGACTATATTATGAAAGGATTGATTTTTATGAAAAAAATCAGAAAAACATTAGCGGGGATCATAGCACTAAGTATACTTACATCAAATTCAGTTTATATTTCTGCTGCAGAAGAATCTAAAAGCGAGGATAATAGCACATCTGTTATCTCTGCCTCTAAGAAAGATGCGCCTAAACTAAATGAACGTATAAAACAGCTTGAAGACAGTGGCCTCAGTATTTCAGAAATACTTGACTGTCTTGCTGCAGATGGTACATGGGGACAGGTTGCTGTAATGTTTAAAGTTAAACCAGGTGCGGAAATTCCTAAACTTAAAGAATATCACTACATTCAGCAGTACTGGGAAGATGATGCTTATATTATAGAGTCTCTTCCGGAAGATTTAAAAGAATACGTTGAACTTGATATAGTAGAAAAGGCAGAGTTCTGGTTTCCACCGACTTCCGGTGCTGCGGCCAGAGCAGAGAGAGCAAAGGAATACAGATGGCTCTTTAAAAATGGAGGATATACAGAAGATACATATATATTTCTTGAATTTTCGGATGGCTTCGATATAAACGAAGTTCTTCTCCCTGATTCGGAAATGTATAATACTTATACTATGGCTAACGATGTTGTTTATTACATTCATGCCTCGGAAGAAGTAATGAATCAGTATATTGACTGGTATGAAAACTATGAAGGTGAAGATTTAAAGGCGTTCTTCATTGATCGTCCGACTGTTCCGGTAAATGAAACTGATGATCCTGCAGAACCGGCTGTACCTGTCAATAATGATAAAGATAATGTTAAAGCGGGGGATATTTTCGCCGATGACAAGATAGATGTAACTGACCTTACCGAACTTTCACTCGCACTTTTAGGTGACAGAAATCTTTCTGAAAACCAGAAGAAAGCAGCAGATGTTGACGGTGACGGAGATGTTACACTTGCAGATCTTGCGATGCTCAGACAGTATCTTTCAAAGAAAATAGATTCACTTGGAAAAACACCGAATGCATCGGTTCCATCTCCGGCTGTTACAAGTGATATAACCGATATCAGCGACAGCTGCGAAACTGTAACAGTAGGTGTAGATGTAGATAAATGGGGGTCTGCTCTTAAGTCGATAATGATATCTTCGATGGAGGATTATGATGAATATATCGGCATAAACAGTGAAGAAAACAAGAAACTTGCAAAGAAAGGCATCGAAGCAAACGAGGAATTCTTTAAGACTAACAGACTTGCAGTCATGGTCGATAACTCGGAAGGATGCAACGGAGTTAAATATACTCTGACCGGAGTGAAGCTTGATAAGGACGGCAATGTTCATCTTTACTACGACAAGGAGATCCCTGAATTTATGACGGCTCTGGCGAGTGTTTTTCACTACATTACAGTAGTGCCGGCATCTGAAAACAGTGAAAGTGAAACTATTGTTCATTTCAATGAGATCAGAGAACGTACTTATATTACTGACAAATGTACGATAGTGAACTCTACTAATGTAGGATTTAAAGGCGGAAGTTATCCTGTAGTTTCAGGAATGATAACATCGATGGAACAGTTTGAAGAAGAAATGAGCAAAAACGGTATCGAGCCTGCAGGTGTAATAGAAAGACTTGATATTTCAAAGGAATTCTTCGATGATAACTTCCTCGTTTATCAGACTTTATATTCCGGCAACACCAATCCGAAAAGCTGGATAACCAGATTAAGTATTGATAAAGATAATAATCTTACAATGGACTATATTACTTATACCACTGTGCATTATTATGAAGACGGTACTAAGGTATCTGTCGGAGGAGAACAGATGGTTTATAGGATGCTCGCTGCTGCAGTTCCTAAGAGCGTCATAGATCCGTCAGATGTTGCTTCCTTTGTAAGCAACGGCCATTCTCAGGAGGGTGAAGACGGATTCAGGATCATTAATCAGATCAATGAAAAATCAGTAAAGTCTGCTTCGAAAACGGAAGTTGAATCAAAGGGTAACACAGTAAATATAAGTCTGATCGATTCAATGGAAGGCTTTGAACGTATCAATGATCTTTACGACGGAAAATACACTCATATAAAGGACGAGTTACTGACAGATAATTTCTTCAAGGACAATGTTCTTTACATTGCAGATCAGCCGTCTGTAAAGAAAAATATCGAATACAAGATTGAAGATCTGATGGTAAAGAGCAACGGTGTGCTTGAAGTGACTGTAGGAACAAGCATAAACAATGACGAACCGGATGAAGATGACAATACAGAATGGCATCTGGCTGCAGCTATTCCGAGAAGTGAGCTTGTATTTGACAACATTAATGCGGATACGAAAATCCAGTAATTTAAAGGTTTCGAGTGTATAATATATAGAAAAGCATGAAAATAAGAAATGATATGACGGAAAAAGAAGTTTCAGGTGTTACCTGTGAATTGTTTTTTACACTGTATAGATAGGAAATCAAACATGCAACGTGCAATTTTTGCAGGGAGGAATCTTTATGAAAAATGATAAAAGAATTATCGCAGCAGTTTTAAGCTTTGCAATGTTAATTCAACCAGGCAGCATGGGTTTTGTTATGGCAGAAAATCAGGAAGGAACAGAGACAGTTTCAGAAGAGAAGGTGATGAATTCTTCAAAACTTTCTGCTGAGCTTCGTGAATTGGTGAATTCTGAAGCTGATAATATCAGAATCATTATTGATGGAACATCAATTGATGAGGATGAATTATCCGTTCGTATTGAGGAAAAAATCGGTGATGCTTATGAAAAGATCGAAGCAGAATATGTTCCGCCGTCACAGGAAATACTTGATGAACTGGAAGCAGCTAATGCCAGATCAGCCGAGGAATACCATGATTTACTTTTAAAGTATCACATGGATCTGACTGCAGGTTCCAGAGAGATCGAACGTAAGAAAACTCAGTTATCATCGGCAGCAAGAAGAGAAGCAATACAAGAATATTTAAATGACTGGCGTGAGGAGATATTCAAAACAGCAGGTATTGATGAAGAAACTGCAGATGTATCTGCAAGCAAGCTGATTTCTTCGATATCATGTGTTGTAAATGCTGAACAGGTAAGAAAGTTATCTATGATCGACAGTATTCAGCAGATTTCTGTTCCGGATATGACAGCAGCACCTCGTCCTACTGTTTCACCGACTGAACCTGTAAACAAAGCAACTTCGGAGCCGATAATCTTTGATCCAAGCACACCAATGCCGACACATACCACTGCACCTGCTTCACCTCTGCCGACTAATCAGAACGGAGCTGTATACGGAGATATAAACGACGATAAAGTAGTGGATATAAGTGATCTTACAATGTTGTCTCTTGTACTGATAGGTGATGTCGATTTAACAGATTATATGAAGTCAGTAGCTGATTTTGACGGTGACATTGCAGTTACCATCGCCGACCTCGCAAGACTCAGACAGTATCTTTCAAAGAAGATAGATTCTCTTACTGACGATAAAGATGCTGATACTGTAGTACAGGAAAAGGAAGTAAAATATAGCGCAGCAATTTCTGTTCGTGTAACAGACAATAAACTCGACGAATACCCGCAGCATAGCATTATAGAAGACCGTGCCGGATTTGAAGCCCTGTACAATGAAAAACAGAGCCTTGAAATAGAGAAAACCGGTTTTTACAGCGGCGGTATTTTTCCGATATTAAACGATAAATACACAGATGAATGGTTTGAAACCCATAAGCTTTATGTTGCCTATCCGGGAAAAGGAGGCCCGACAGGTTACAGATATAAAGTGGAAAGTGTAACGAATAAGGCAGTAACGATTCACTGGGATCAACTCGGAGAAAGTCAGTCCAGAACAGAAAATAAAGCCGACTGGATCATATTTATCGAAGTGAGCAAAGACGCTGATGTAACAGATGCTACAGAGATAAAGTTCAATACAGTTTTCTAAAAGATTATAACGAAGTTACCATATCAATTACTCTGAAAAGGTGCCGGACATTCCGTGGAATGTCCGGCGCTATTATTGTCTGCCTCCGGCAGACCACCATTTTACGCTGACAGTACGTACAATAATTCATAAGAAACTTTATATAAAATACTCATCAGAAAAATCAGGTAAAAACATTGAAATCGGGGGGGAAGATTATGGTGTAATAAACGCAGAATACGGGAGTAACGTGTATATGTACAAATACCGAAGGTGAGGAATATACATTATTCACAAACTTCAATATTTCTCAGAAAAATTTTAAAATATACGGAGATAATCAGAGTGTTCATGTGTATAATAATCAGAAAGGGATAAATCTTTTGAAAAATCGTAAAGTTAATTTGATCATATATCAGGCGGTACATTCAACGAGGAGGAAGTACTTATGAAAAAAATGATAGGATGTTTTCTGGCAGCAGTTATGGCATCAGCAATGTTCGCCACAGAACCGGCATATGCAGCTTTAAGGTTCAGTAAAAGCATTGTACGTGAGAGTTATGATAATAACTATGATATTGATTTTCATACAGCAAAAGATGAAAGAGGCAATGAGTATATCGTCAAAGAAGTTTCTGAACCGTCGGGTTTCTGGTTTGAGGTCGGAGTAACAGAAGATCAGGATAAGGTTATGACGATTCTTAAAGAACATTTTGATGTTGAGAATGAAGATAAATTCTGTTTAGGTGTAAACCAAACAGCCGATAGCAAATATTTCAGATATCTTGTAAAAACTCCTTATTCCGGAGATGAAATAACACTGGAACAGGCGTCAGAACTATATGATGCTTTGGCAGATGAAACAGAAATAACAAAATTTCTTTATTACGAAGCATACAAGATGATATACGTTCTTGATTTACCTTCTTTCCCTGAGTGTGGGATAGTTGGTATGTTCCCTACAGATGGATATGATAAAATACTGAAATGTGTAACAGACAATGATCTGAACTGTGAAGTAATTATTTCAGATTCCGATGAATGCTGGCAGGGTTATCAGTGTGTAGTAAGTTTTGATGCTTCGGCAGGATTAGATGAAAGACTTGATGTTTTCAAAAAAATATATGCAGAGACAGGACTGCATTCATTAGCTGGTGCATCTCATGGAATCTTTAATTTTATGCCTGAGAATTATGTTTTTCTTACAGATAACGAAGCACAGAAAGAACAGGATCCTGATCCTGCAGGGGATAAGAGTGATGGCACGATAACATGCGGAGACATAGATGCAAGCGGAACGATCGATATAACAGACCTCACAGAACTTTCACTTGCACTCGTCGGTGACAAGGAACTCACGTCTGAACAGAAGATGGCAGCAGATGTTGACGGTGACGGAGCAGTTACCCTCGCTGACCTTGCCAGACTCCAGCAGTATCTTTCAAAGAAGATAACATCATTCTGATATACAGTAATTTTCATCCTTATGGATTACTCTGAATAAATAAAGCAAGCGGGAGTACCGGTAAAAATAATCCGGTGCTCCCGTTTGCTTTGTATAAAGGTAGTCTTCACCCCTGCGGGCCGAAGACTGCTATTGAAAAACCGAGCTGGTCAGCTCGGTTTGTAGTTGCGCCGAAGGCGCCACATTTTCATTCGGTCGGCTGTCGCAGGATGATTTTTGGAAAAACCAAATTCGTTTGGCTGTTGTCATAAACGTGAAAATATAGTATAATTTAAAAGAAAGACTACGTTAAAAATCAGACAGAAGGGAGAATGAAAAAATGGGAATCTATTTTAATCCGGGAAATGAAGCTTTTCGTAAGGACGCTAAAAGTGAAATATATATCGACAAAACCGGACTTATAAACGTAACAAACAAACTTCTTAATGAAGAAAAAAACTGTATTTCAGTAAGCCATGCCCGCCGTTTCGGAAAATCACAGGCGGCACGTATGCTGAAATCCTATTACAGCCGTGGATGTGATTCAAAGGAACTGTTTTCAAATCTTGAAATATCAAAATCAGACAATTTTGAAACACATCTGAATAAGTATAATACAATACATCTTGATATATCTTCATTTGAGGATGATTACAAGGAAAACATTATTGAAAAAATAAAGGAGCATCTGTTTGCTGAAATAAAAGCCGTTTATCCGGATGTTGATTACAGTGCATCTACAGCTTCAGTATTGAATAATGTTTATCTTAAAACAGTAAGTGATGAAAAGCCGTATGGTATAAAGTTTGTTATAATAATCGATGAGTGGGACTGCATAATAAGGAATTATTCCGATTCTCCTGAACTTGTACACAATTATATGAAATTTCTTCATGCGCTGTTTAAAAGTGAAGAATCAAAGTCGTTTCTCGGCTTTGGATATATAACCGGTATTATGCCGATAAAGAAGATAAAGGATGAATCGGCGCTTAATAATTTCAGAGAGTACACAATGACTGACTCCGGAGTTGTATCAAAATATTTTGGATTTACACAGAGTGAAGTTGATGGGCTTTGCGAAAAGTACAATATGAATAAGGAGTCAGTAAAGGCATGGTACGATGGCTATCTTATAAATGAAAAGCATATGTACAATCCGAATTCAGTAGTATCTGCAGTAAAATGGCACAGTCTTGAATCATACTGGAAAAACACATCTTCATTTGAAAGCATCAACACATTCATAACACTGAACTTCGACGGACTTAAGGAAGCAGTTATTTCAATGCTAAATGATCAGAAAGTCCGTGTAAATGTGACTAAATTCCAAAATGATCTTTCAATGATAAATTCAAAAGATGATGCTCTTACGGCACTTATACACCTCGGATATCTTGGATATGACGCCGAAAGAGGAAAAGCGTTTATACCAAATTATGAAGTAAAGACTGCATTCCAGTCGGCTCTGGAGACAGGATCATGGAAAGATATAGCTGATACACTTTCGAGATGTGAAGATCTTCTTTGGGCAACAATTGACGGAGAAGCAGATAAAGTAGCCGAGATCATAGAAATTGCTCATGAGACCTATTCATCGATACTGAAGTACAATGATGAAAATGCCATGAGCTGTGCGATAACAATGGCGTACTTTACAGCACCGGCATATTATCAGGTGATAAGAGAATTACCATCCGGAAAAGGCTTTGCAGACATAGTAATGCTGCCTCGTGCAGAAGCCGGAAACAAACCTGCGATGATAATAGAACTTAAGTATGATAAGGATGCGGATGCCGCAATAAAACAGATAAAGGAAAAACGCTACAGTGGAGCTCTTAAAGGGTATAAAAATGAGATCCTGCTTGTAGGGATAAATTATAGTAAGGATAAGCACCATGAATGTGTTATCGAAAGTTTAACGCCGGAGTGGTGATGAAAAGGTGCCGGACATTCCGCGGAATGTCCGGCACTATCTATAGTCTGCCTCCGGCAGACCACCATTTTACGCTGACAGTACGCACAATAATTCAGAAGAAACTTTATATAAAATACTCATTGAGATTTTAATTGAAAATATTGTAACGAAGGGGGGGATTATGGTATAATGAAGCCGTAAGGCGGTATGTGTTATGTATTGAATATACACTATTCGTAATCTTAAAATAAAGCACGATATTCCAAATCTTATGTGTATAATAACAGCGAGGAAATTCCTTTGAAATGATTTATCAGTAAGGAGAATGATCGTAATGAAAAAGCCTTTGGTTTATTTTTTAGCAGCCGTTACAACTGCATATATTGGTTCTGCAAGTACAAATGTATCTGCAATATTTGATTGGAATGATGTAACGTTTAGCATTCAGGATCAGGATGAAGCTTCTGAAGTCGTTGTCGTACCTGAGACAACTGATGACGGGAAAGTTATAAATGAAGTGTATCTTGAAGATGATCCGGGAATAAAAAAAGTTGTGCTGCCGGATACGGTAAACGAAGTAGAAGTAATAAGATGCACCGGAATAACAGAATTTTCAGTCAGTGAGAATAATCCGTATTTATCAGTTGTTGATGGTATTCTCTATGATAAGGAGCAGAAAACACTTATGTGTTATCCTGCAGGAAGAACAGATACAGAATTTCATATTCCGGAAACTGTTGAGGTAGTAGGAAAATGTGCGTTTGCCGGAGTCGAAACCCTTGAAAAAGTATATATTCCGTCCAGTGTCAGAAAAATTGAAAACAGTGCTTTTGCTGAGATGAAAGCAAAAGAGTTCATTTTTTCAGAAGGTGTGACTGATATTGAAAAGTATGCTTTTTATGAATGCACTGAACTTGAAAAGATAACTCTTCCTGCAAGTCTGGAACGAATTGAAAGACCGTTTGAAGGCTGTACGAATTTAAACGAAATCATAATTTTACATACCGACTATAAAGGAAATGGCCCTTCTGCTACTATCGATCCGAAAAAGGATTATTACCTGGGCCTTTTATACGATTGTGAAAATGCGATAGTTTATGTTCCGGATGAAGGTTATGATACATATCTGGCTGAGGTTATAAGAGACGAAAATAATCTGCAAAAAATCAGTGAATATCCGTATAAAAAAGCATATGAGCTTTCCGTGAACGAGACAGAAATAGCACTTGAAGAAGGACAGACATACAAATTAAATGTAAGTCTTGACAATAGATTTTTCTATAATGAAAGCCTTGTAATCACTTCAGACCACGGTGATATCGCACAGGTTTCAAAAGACGGAACCATAACGGCTGTTTCAGCAGGAAAAGCTGTAATTACCGCAAAAGCTAAACTCAGAGATCCGGATGATCCTGCAGATAATGTAAGATATGTTTCTGTAACAGTGAACGTCGCACCGCCAAAGACACTGACGGCAGAACAGGTATCAGCACTTGAAAATCTGAAAAACAAAGGCAGTATTACTATAGGCAGTTTTGGACGGCAGGAAATGATCATAAGAGGCGAGATAGCTTCTGATACACCTCGTATTACTTATGATGAAGTAATTAATATCATTGATGCATCCGAGTTTAAAAAATATGAGGATATACTCAGAAGGATAAATAATATCCATGGTGCTCCTGATTACTCCGGCGGCAGCGGAACTACAAGGGTGGAATACTGGCTTGACGATAAAGGAAATGA
>JAFRUS010000024.1 GCA_017438745.1 Oscillospiraceae bacterium
AACGACTCCAAGCAGGAAAAGGCAGGCGTTCAGTACGGTACAGTCAAGAGCGGTACATACCACTCCACAACATGTAACCGTGACAAGCCTTACAACATTCTCCTCCCTGCAGGCTACTCGACTGACAAGAAGTATCCGGTGCTCTATGTAATGCACGGTTACTGGGAGAACCAGGACAGAATGATCATCAAAGGCAACGGCACAATGTACACGCGTCAGATCATCGGCAACGCTATCGCATCAGGTGAAGCAGAAGACATGATCGTTGTATTCCCGTACATCTATTCAAGTGCTACACAGAAAGACTGTACAGCAATGGATGAGCCGAACAACCAGGCTTACGACAACTTCATCAACGACCTCACCAAGGATCTCATGCCGCACATCGAAAAGACATACAGTATCAAGACAGGCCGTGAGAACACAGCTATCACAGGCTTCTCAATGGGCGGACGTGAATCACTCCTCATCGGTATGAAGCGTCCTGACCTCTTCGGTTATGTCGGCGCTATCTGCCCTGCACCTGGCGTAACAGGTTCATTCAAGTGGGCAAGTGAAGAAGAAGCTCCGTCACTCGTATTCATCACAGCAGGCAGCAACGATACAGTTGTTTACGACAACCCGAAGAACTACCACAACAACTTCGAAAAGAACGGTGTTCCGCACATTTATCACTACGTAAACGGCGGCTACCACGGCGACAACAGTATCCACGCTCACATCTACAACTTCGTAAGATACGTATTCAAGGCATAAATATAATTCACATAAACCATGACATCCCCCGGCGGTAAACGACTACCGTCGGGGGATGGATTTTTTGCGTTTAAAATAACCCTCACCGATTGTGACACCAGTGAGGGTTGAATAATAATGTTTCTTTAATTATTTCGCGAGTATCTTCTTAAGTTCGAGAAGGTCTGCAGAATCGGTTTTTCCGTCGCCGTTGAGGTCAGATGAAGCACTCTGCTTTTCTGTGCCGAGTATCATTTTTATGAGAGTAATAAGATCTCTCGATGTAACTGAATCGTCACCGTTAATATCTCCAGCAACAGTTCCCTGCTCAACAGGTGACGTAACAGACGGCTCAGGTGTTGTTACTACCGGAGTCTCACTTATTACAGGAACTGCCTCTGTTGTTACTGCCGGTGCTTCGCTTATTGCTGGGCCAGCCATCGTTGTCTCTGCTGATGTTTCACTTATTACCGGGGCAGCCGCTGTCGTCACCGCTGTTGCTTCGCTTATTACCGGCGCAGCCGCTGTTGTAACAGCCGGTGCTTCGCTTATTACTGGCGCTGCAACTGTCGTCACTGCTGGTGCCTCGCTTATCACAGGAGCTGCTACCGTTGTTACTGCTGGTACCTCGCTTATTACTGGAGCTGCTACAGTTGTTACTGCTGGTGACTCGCTTATCACAGGAGCTGCTACCGTTGTTACTACCGGTGCTTCGCTTATCACAGGAACTGCTACCGTTGTTACTGCTGGTGACTCACTTATTACTGGAGCAGCTACCGTTGTTACTGCTGGTGACTCACTTATTACTGGGCCTGCCTCTGTTGTCACTGCCGGAGCTTCACTTGTTACAGGAGCCGGAGAAGTTGTAACCACAGGTTCTGTAACTCCGGTATCAAAATATTCAACCCAATGATGAGAGAGTGATATATATTCGTATATTTTATCTTCAGAAACTGTGTTCATAAGATCTCCAGGGACAAATTCCACCTTTGTCCAGCATGATCTTAAAGGTTTGAATTTTAAAATTAGTAATTCGCCGTCTGTTGTAACAGATGAATCTGAAACAAATACACAGCTGATTCTTCCGGGAACGGTCTCATTTGCATCAACAAGAAGTCCGTTCAAGCCTGCCGCCGGAGAAACTCCTGCAAACTCAAGTACTTTCGGATTAAAATTAATATTTAAGCTTCCGTTTGTCACACCGCTATTCCATTCGAGCTTAATTACGGCCTCGACCTCTTCAGACTGGTCAGCTTTTCTAAGCACCATATCGTACTCAGGGTTGAGTGTCTGGCCGTATATCTGATTAGTATCAACTGCAGTAACTGTACCGTCTTCATTTTCATTTTCAAGTTCATTAACCGTAATATAGCATGAGTTCATACTGCGCGGCAGTCCGGCCGGGAATGCAAAATCAATATCTGCAATAACTTCATTCAAAGTTACCGGCTCAACAGACGCAAATCCGATAACTATTTTTCCCGGAACGTCTGTGTTCACAACTGCGCCCTTAATTGAATCTGAAACTCTGACTTCCTTAAATTCCAGTTCTTTGTAATTGTAATTTACCGTAAACATTCCGTTGGTAACCGGTAAATCTCCATGAGTTCCGATGCGGAAAGTACCTTTTCTGTTATACTGCAGACTGTCTGAAAGTCCCGGAATGTTAATTCCGAATCCAGTGCTTTTTTCATCTGATTCAGACGAATAAGTCAGGATACGGTCTTCTGACATCACGCAGGACAGTTCATCCGTTTTAATCACAATTTCAGACACTGCATTTTTAAGCGGCTTAAATTTTAGTCGTGGCATTTCGGAAGTATCGATTTCATGGTCAGATACAAAAATGCCCTTAAGTTTTCCGGGTTCTGTTTCATTTATATCTATCAGAACACCGTCCTGGTTACCCAACTGTTCGTAAGAATCAAACTGCATTACTTCCGGATCGTAGGTCACAGTGAATTCACCGTTATTAACAGTAACCAATAAACGGCGGTCCAAAAAAATATCAAAAAAGATATTTCCCTGTGCATCAGTGTCTTTGAATACATATTCGTCGTTATACAGCAGCAGATCTGCAGAAAGCTCTTGAGACTCTATACGCTCTTTGTCGACTTCAATAATTTTTCCGTTTTCATCTTCTGTTTCGAGTTTATTTACTCTGATGCCAAACTGCGGAATATCTTTTATATCCGTACTGTACTCATAGTCAACATAAATAATATCACCTGAAATTTTTTTAGGCTCAGGCGATGTAAATCCGATCACTATTTCGCCTGGAACATCTGTATTGACGCTGGACGTCATTCCTGACAACTCATCTGTGATATTTACATCTTTTACAGATACCAGTTCAGAATCGTAATATAATGATATCATTCCATTGGTTACAGAAACTTCACCTATTACTGAAACGTCCTGTCTTCTGAGCCTCTTTACAGCACTGCTGCTTTCCGCACTGCTGTCCGGTTCAGCGAAGACAACTCCGCTGTTTTTAACCGGAAAAGTAATACCTGTATTTATAATGCCGCCGGCAAGGCAAAATGCCGTAACGACTGAAACTGTGCGTTTTACTCTGTTTTTCATCTTATCCCCTTCATTATTCAGCAGAAGCTGTTTCTGCAACTACTCTCTTAAGATAGAGAACTGCGTCCACACTGTTTAGCTTACCGTCTCCGTCAAGGTCTGCAGCGCTCTGCTGTTCAGCTGTAAGCTGTGTTTTTCCGACAATGGCCTTCATTATAATTCGTACGTCAGAAGTTGTCGCCTTTCCGTCTCCTGTAAGGTCAACAAGAGGTTTTGGTGACGATGTCGGCTGAGGATCTGTCGTTGGTTTTACCGTTGGTACTGATGTTGGTTCTATTGTTGGAGTTACTGCTGTTGCTGTTGGCGATACTGTAGGTACTGATGTTGGAACCAGTTCTGTCGGCAGCGGATCTATTGTCGGATTTACCGTTGGTACCGGGATTTCTGATGATGGTTTCAGTGTTGGTGTTACTGCTGTTGCAGTAGGTGAAACTGTCGGCATTGTTGTTGGTACAAGCTCAGTCGGCAGCGGATCTATTGTCGGATGCACTGTTGGTATCGGGATAACCGCTGTCGGAATTACAGTCGGAAGGAATGCCAGACCTGAGGTGATCTTTATATCTCCAAGGCCATAGACCGAATTGCTGCCGGTCTTGCAAACCATGAATCTTGATGCACCTGAAACATCATAGCTGTAGTCCTTTAAAGGCATATCAGCCTTAAGCGTGATAGTTTCGGCTTTCTTTTCATCAATATACACGTCAAGAGTTTCCTCGCCGTCTCCTTCAGCTGCAACAGCACCAAGTGTGAACGATACGCTTCCCACGTTCTCGACATTGAATACCGCTCTGGCATTGGCATTATAGGAAGCATCTCCGAGAGTTATACCCTGTATATAATCCTTTCCGCCCATTGTAAAGGAATTGAACTTATTCTCACCGTCGTACACTTCAACTCTTTCGGTATCATAAGCTGATGCTGCAAATTGTCCGGATGATTCATATTCAGGTATAACAACAGATTTTTTAGGAGTGAGCTCATCTGCTACAATATTACCGATACCATACTGCTCATCACTATCATTTGTCAGTATAAATCTTACATTCTTTGCTCCGGAAACATCAAGCTGCAGGCGTTTATTCAGATTCTCGTATGTAAGCGGTATAGTCTTAACGGAAACATTGTCAAACAGGATCTCCAGTTCTGTATTTTTGATACCTGAACCGTCAACATGACCGAGGTCGAATGTGAGTGTGTTTATATTCTCCACATTAAGTGACAAAGCAGAGCCATCTACATAATCACGTTTTCCGAACACATAGCCCTGATAATAAGTGCGTCCGCCCATATTGAAGGTCTTTGCGCCGCTTGTTCCGTCGTAATCAGTGATTTTGTATACGTCATAGCAGCTTCCGATAAACGCTGCAGAATTCTTGTATTCAGGAACGGTGAAGGTATTCTTTGCGGCAAGTCCGTCAGGTCTTATATCCGCAATACCGTACTGGTCATTTTCGTTGTTGCATTCGATTCTTACGGTCTTTGCGTTTTCAACATCTATTTCATAGTTTTCCCTAAGCGGATAATTGTAAGCGAACGTTATTTTGTCATAAGGCTTCTCGTCTACATAGATCATGATGTCAGAAGATCTGAGTCCCGAACCGTCCACATGTCCGATGGTAAATGAAAGCTTCTTCAGATTTTCAACGTTCATTGAAAATCCTGAACCCTCATCGTAGGTGCCGTTTCCGAGTACAACGCCCTGATAATAAGTACGTCCGTTCATATTGAATGAAAGAGCCGCACTGGTTCCGTCAAATACCGACGATCTTCTCTTGTCATAAACTGAACTTATAAACGTTGAGGCATTCTTGTACGCAGGAGCTGCAAATGTTTTTTCCGGTGCAAGTTCGTCTATACTTATGTCAGCTATAGCGTACTCCTCACCTTCAGCCTTCTGCTTAAAGCGTATGGTTTTTACTTCTGAAACGTCAAGAGTGAATGTTTCCACAAGTGCATCCGGTTCAATTGTATACTGCTCTTCCTCTGATTCATCGAAAACAACAGTCACAGTAGTATCCTGATGAGAAGTATTGTCTATACGGCAGAGAGAAAAAGTGATCGAGTTTACATTTTCCACGTTGAATGAAATTTCCGGCTCTGTACCGTAATCACATCCGAAGGCAACGCCCTGAAAATACTGTCTGCCTTTAAGCATAAAGTATTTGTCCGCCTTTGTGCCGTCATACACTGTAGCTACTCTCTTGTTGTATCCTGAAGAAATAAAAGCGGAATTTGTCTTGTATTGCGGAACGGTCACAGGCTGAAGTGATTTTTCCCCGTCTACTGTTATATTTCCGAATCCGAATTCACCGTTGCAGGCCGCTACCTCGATCCTGAGTGCAGATGCTGACGATACATCAATCTGATAGTTTTCCTTTATTGAACCTGTGGCATACAGTTTAAATCTGTCTGCAAGCACATCATCGAGATAGATCTGTACTTCTGTATAACCATATCCTGAATTATCGACATGTCCGATATCTGCAGTAATGCTGTTTAAATTCGATACGTCATAGGATACCTTTATGTCATCTGAAAAACTTGAAGCATTGAAGACAACTCCCTGACGATATGTTCTTCCGCACATATTGAATGTGTCTGTATCGTTCGGATAGAACTTACAGTTTTTGAAATCAAGCGGTGTTGACACAAAAAGATCAGCCTTTGACAGAGCTGTAAGAGCTGCCTCTTCTGCAGAGACAGCCGGTGTCTGTGTGCTGACCGGAATGTTATACGGAACTGCAAGTCCTGCAGCAAGAGTACATGCGATGACTCTTAACAATGTTTTCTCAGATAAATTCATGTTATCTTTCTCCTTTTTCATAATAATTCAGTTTATATTTCCTTACGCATCTGCTGCGCACCGGCCATATCAGTAATACTCAGCCGGAATACTGGCTTACGCTGCTTATAAAGCGATATTTTTATCATACCATATTCATGCCAGTAATTCAAGCGAATTACTGCGGCGATTTTTCTGAAAAGCGCTTAGTATATCGTAATATACTATATCACGATATACTATCTTCGCAATGTCACCATAAAGCAAACGGGAGCCGATAAACGACTCCCGAAGAAACTAAATCAATTACTCCTTTCCAATACACTTAAAGCCACTTTATTTTCAGGTGCAATAGCAAGCAGTTCTTTTGCTACCGATTCCGCTTCGCTTTGTGTTATCAGCTTTTCCGGAATATCGTAAAAGAAAAGTATCATTTCCAGATTCTTTTCATTATATTCCAGCTTCAGAAGTTCTCTCGAATGAAACAGCGCAATGGAATATGCACCTTCAATATGACACAAAGGATGTATCATAACTTCAACAGCTAACCCGATCCATGACGGTAAATTAGTTTTTGATATCATATACCTAATAAAACTGTATATACAAATACTATCCGTATCATATGCCAGTGTAAGAAGGATATCATGTATTTCCGGCATTTTCATTTTCCCGCAAACTTCTTCAGCTAAGTGATAATTTCCTTCAAAGATATATTTTTTAATTGCTTCCTGCATATTTTTATTCTCCCCATACCATTTTTCCAATTAATTAAGCAACTCTTAAATCATTCTTCTTTCTCGCAAGACTCTAATAAAGACAATATGTGATCCAGCTGCTTTATCCACTCTTTCATCATTTCATCATTAATTCTGAATTCCAGGATCTCAGTCTGTTTCAATTCATAATGACAAATATAAATCTTAACTCTTGGATTAAGATCCTTATATACAAAAGTCGCATTAATCAGCGTCTCAGAAGAAGCAAACAAGTCGGTTTCATTATATTCGGTATACAATGTGCCGTTCAAATACTGTTCAAATTTATCCTTTATTTTCTTAACGATTTTTTTAGTGTATTCCAATCTCATAGACCCCAAATATCTTTCATCTAAAGCTGCTAAATACATTTCTGTATATTTATGACCTTCCGATGATTTTAACGCTATAATAATATTCGCATTCTCAAGAGGTAACGTCAAATTAATCATACTATTCCCTTCCTTTAACATACGATAATTTTAAATGAAATTGTCAAGTAATCTTGACAATTTCATTTCATCGGTGACAAGTTTAATATAATCACATTATACGATTATCTTTCAATCTAACCATGGTGGAGATACCTCAATTTCATCAAGATAAAACTTTACGACATCTTTGAATACATCCCAATTTTCTTGTATATATCTTAACTCATCAGCAGTTACTCCAGATAGTTTCTTTCCTTCCGCATCTGCATTAAACACATTCTCTATATCATTAAACCCTGTAAGATTGAATCGGATTTTAAATCCTTTTTTGACTGCGTCATTCATGGCTAATTTCGAAATTTCTATCCACATGTCAGAGGATTTAAAACCCAACCTATTATTTAATTCATAAGCGCCACCATAAGTTTCGTCTATATATTCCTCTAGCATTCTTCCACCATGTTCATCAATGAAGCTTCTCAATCTTCCATTATCCTTCAAGCCGTAAACCAAGTCTTCTTTATCGAACTTCAAATCATTTTGTGGATTATTTCCTTCATCAGGTTTACCTTCCTCTCCGGTTGGTTTTTCTTCACCTGGATTTTCTTCACTTGGCTTTCCGTCTTCGCTTGGCTTGCCATCTTCACTCGGCTTACCATCTTCACTCGGCTTGCCATCTTCACTCGGCTTGCCATCTTCACTCGGCTTGCCATCTTCGCTTGGCTTGCCGTCTTCGCTTGACTTTCCGCCTTCACTTGGCTTGCCGCCTTCACTTGGCTTGCCGTCTTCGCTTGGCTTTCCACCTTCACTTGGCTTGCCGTCTTCACCTGGCTTGCCGTCTTCACCTGGCTTGCCGTCTTCACCTGGCTTGCCGCCTTCACCTGGCTTGCCGTCTTCGCTTGGCTTTCCACCTTCACTTGGCTTGCCGTCTTCGCTTGGCTTTCCACCTTCACTTGGCTTGCCGCCTTCACCTGGCTTGCCGTCTTCGCTTGGCTTGCCGCCTTCACTTGGCTTATTTCCATTCGGATCTTCTCCGCCTGGAGTTTTACCTTCGTTCGGTTCACCACCCTCAACAGGATCTGATTCCATTTCTGGTGCTTCTACTGTTGGTATTTTATGTTCTTTATTTGTTTTGATAAGCTCTCTTGTTCCAGTTATAGTTTTATGTAAATGATAAATTGCAAATAAAGATAGCGCAGCACGGAAAACAGCCTGTTTTATATGCCCATCTCTCAATGATATCACAACGCCATATAGTCCAAAGCACACCATAGCAGTCTCAAATGTGCATAATACTATATGTACTGCAACATTAAGAGCTTGAAACCAGATACCTATTTCTAACAACAATGCTATCCCTGCACCTATTCCAGCACCCCAAATCGCACCATTAATCATACCATTGACAACGTCTTCTTCACCGAACCAGGCATCTGCCGCACCTATTGCAGCGCCAAAAGCTGCACCTTTGGCTGCATTAAATGCCACTTTAGCCGCACTTATCGCCATTTTTTTAACAAGCTTTAAAGCGCCCCTAGCTGCAGTCGAAGCCATCGCATCCAGTTTTGAACTGATATTCATAGATGCTGACAAGTCACTAAATGAGAAATTACCTGTCGGGTCAACATTCATTACTGGGTTTGCATTTGCGTAAAGGTACTTATGAAGTGTTATCGGCTCTGTTACAGATCCGTCATAGTCATCCATTGTAATGAATGCGCCAAGAGCCGGATCCATATATCTTGCACGGAGATAGTACATTCCGGTAAAGCTGTCGTTCTGCTCACCGCAGTAGAGGAAACTGTTATCTGAATCGCCTGTTGAGTCAATGAGAGTGCCCCATGCATCATAGGTGTATTCATCAGTTACAGTTCCTGTTTCATCACAAAGCTGTCTTACTGAACCATGTCCGTCTGTAAGATATCCGGATACTTCACCGCCCTGCTCGACAGATACCAGATCTGTTCCTCTTGTATAAGAGCAGATCTCATTTTTCTGACTGTCTGTCTCTGCAAGAACCTGAGTAAGTGATGTTCTTGTGTCATTAAGATATCTTCTGTAATCATTATCAGAATACTTTACTGTTCTGTTTCCAGCATAGTCATATTCATAATTTTCTGAATATGTATTTCCGTTAATTAAGTAAGAAACCTTAACAAGATTATTATTGCTGTCATAAGCATAAAGAGTAGAGCTTTCATCTGAAACTATTGAAATCAGATTTCCGGCCTCGTCATATTCATACTCTGAATCACTATCTTCAGTAACCTGATTTAATTCATTGAATGAATATTTTGTTTCTTTATCATCTTCCTTCTTTGATGTCCTGTTTCCTACATTATCATATGAATACTCATACTTTGTTGTTTTGCCGTGAGAATCTGTGATAGTTTCAGAAACCAGTCTGAGAAGTTCATCATATTTATACTCAACAGTTCTGTCCAGTTCTTCTACCTTAAGTTTTTCACCGGCTGAGCCTAATGTGTATAAATACTGGGAAATCAATTCTCCCTGACTATTGTTTGTTTTTTCACTGATCAGTCTGTTAACTGAATCATATTTATAGGATACAACGATTCCGTTTGCATACCTTACTGTAGATCTGTTACCGTTTGAATCGTACTCATATACTGTTGCATAACCGTTTTTGTCAACAACCTTTGTCATTCTTCCAAGTTTATCATATGAATAACCTGTAGTATCATAAGGTGTAGTTACTGACACAACATTTCCTGCTTCATCATATGAGTAATTAATATAATCACCGTTAGGATAAGTAATACCAGTCAGACCGTATTTCGCATCATAGGTATAACTTATTCTGCCTGATTTATCGGAAACTGAGGTAAGATTGCCGTTACCGTCATAACCGTATCTTACTGTTCCATCAGTTGTGGTTTTTGTAAGTATCTGTCCTGCAGCGTTATAAGAATATGAAGTCAGCTTTCCGCCGAAATCTGTAGACGTGAGCACATTGCCATTAATGTCATATGTTTTTTCAGCTACTTTACCAGCGGCATTGATTCTCTTTATTTCTCTTCCGTCTTCATCATATTCATACTTTGTTTCATTACCATTGGCATCAGTTACAGAAACTAATTTTCCTGATGCATTGTACTTATACGATGTTTTGTTTCCAAGAGCATCTGTTACACTTGTTACATTACCGGCCTCATCATATGAATAAAGTGTAGTATTTCCGTTCTGATCAGTTTTACTTATCATATTTCCGGAATCATCGTAGCCTGCCGTAGTTGTTTTACCATCCGGATACTCTGTTTTTATGAGGTTACCCAATGAATCATATGTGTAGTTATATACATACCCCTTTGAATCTTTCATGCTTGTTATTCTGAATTCAAGGTCATATGTATATTCTGTGCGATGACCGAAAGCATCAGTTACAGCAGTATTTCTTCCGAGAGAATCATATTCATAAGATTTGACTGCTCCATTCTGATCTGTTTCTGAAACAAGCTGGTTAATAGCATCGTAAGTGTATGATGCTGATGAACCATCAGAACATTCCTTAGAAATTATATTATAATTTCCGTCATAAGTAAATGTAGTTTTCTTTCCTTCCCTGTCCTTGGACGTAAGAGTATGACCTTCCTTGTCATATGTAAATTCTTCTGTCGTACCATCAGGATATGTTGTCTTCAGTACATTTCCGTATTTATCATATTCATACGTTGTCTTTCGGTCATGTTCATCTGAAGAACTTAAAACATTACCCATGCTGTCGTATGTATACGATGATATAACATTGCCTTCACCGTCAATCGTTTTGATTTTATTCCCATAGGCATCGTAAACATAGTGCTCAGTAACTGTGACACTACTTCCATTCACACTGTAATTCTTAGTTCTAGTTGAACAGTTGCCCTCGTCATCATATGTCATGGAATAAACAGCACCTGAACCATCTGTAGCTGAACTGATATATCCGTTGCTGTCATAAGAAAGGCTATAATGCTTACCAAGAGAATCTGACATTGAAGTCATTCTGTCATAACTGTCATATTCAAATTTTCTTGTATTTCCTGCAGAGTCGGTCATTTCAGATAAATAACCGTTATCATTATATTCGGTTGATAATAATATTTTATCAAGTGCCTTTATCGATTTAATATTTCCATCATCGTCATAATCATTTTTGATTGAGAAACCATTACCATCACTTAATACAGTTATCTTGTTATTATCATTGTATTCAGCCTTAACAACATTTCCAAGAGCATCTTTTCTGGAAGTGATATTGCCGTTTTCATCATATTCAAATGTTACTGTATTTCCGTTAGGATCAGTTTTGGACGTGATATTTCCGGAATCATCATAACAGTACTTTGTGACAAATCCGTTTCTGTCTGTAACAGAGGATTCCTTTGAATCTATATCATGATCGTACTGTATTTCGTTTCCGTCTGCATCTATAGTCTTAGTCAGACGTCCTTCAGAATCAAACACGTTCTTAGTAAGAACATTTCCGTCTGCATCAGCAATTTCTGTAAGGAAATGATCGCTGTAAACGAAACATGTTTTATCTTCTGTTTCCTCACCATAGCTTGATGTTACAGAAACGAGATCCCCGTATATGTCATATTCATATTTAACAGTATCACCATTGTCATAAGCAGCTTCTGTAATTCTTCCCGAATCATCATGTTTAAATGAAATGTATTTTCCGGTAGAAGCAGTGATTCCGTTATCAGTTATATCAAGTGTTTCTCCTGATGAATATGTGATCTTCTTTAATCCGTCTTTTACGTCGATAATATACTTTGTTCCGTCAGCCCTTGTATATTCAAAACACTGAGGATCATATTCTTCCATATCAAAAGTCAGAAGTGTATTCTCAAGGAAGAGAAGATCAGAAGTGCTTGTATTGCAAGGAACCAAAGTGGATTTAGTTTTTCCAAGCGGAACATACTTAACACTTACGTCATACTGAATCGGGAAAAATGGCTGTTCTTCAGGAGTAAGTCTCATAACAAAAGTTTCACTTACCCCATTGCCCAGATCAACTGTTATTTCATGTTTTCTTGTTTCAGTTATTTTATATGATGAAACAAATCCGGACGGTTCAGCATTCTGCTCCCAGTTCTCATACTGTTTGCTGTTCATGCTGATCTTAACGGAATCCCATGACAACTTCCATCCGTATCCAAAAGGACTGTTACGTTCTTTGTTTCTGCTGTCATAGCTTCGTACTAAAGTAACCGGAATCTGATTAACTTCAAAGCCAAGATCCTCAAAGCTGATGTTATAGTTCCCGATTTTCATGTTACCGTCAACTTTTACAGTAATAGAATCTGAACTGTAAACACCATCGCCATAAGCAGTAAATTTAATGTCATAGTAACCATTATCCAGAACAGTTGTATCAAAATCAGCTTCAGGATTGCTTCCGATGATCACATCACCTGAGCCAAAGATTGTATAATTGTTTTCTCCGGAAGGTGAATATTCAAACTTGTATTTACTATAAATATTCTCTGATACTTCTGCGCTGATTCCTGTTTTGGTTTTAAGAACCGCCTCATCTTCAGGAGATATGATCCTGCATACAGACTCAGATTCTGCAGCCTTTCTGTTATGAGCAATCGATACCGGAACAGTTTTCTTAACTACTTCGCCTTCAGAATTTCTTGCAGAAAGCTCAGCGATGTATTCTCCGTCATCTATAAATTCTGTGTCAAATGATGCGGATATCACACCTTCTCCACTGATTTTGCCACTTTCAGATAACACACTTGTTTGTGCAGTTTTATCTTTTACAACTATTGAATAATCCCCGTTATAAAGTGACGGATCTGTCTTAGCTTCAACAGTAAGTACTTTATCTGCCGATATTCCGCTCTCTGGTTTTGTTATTGCGATCATATCATCCGGTAAAGTCTTCTCATCAACTTCTGCGCCGTTTTTCACAGTGCAGTTTACTTCTGCGACAGAAGTGTTTCCGCCGTTATCAGTTACAGTTAATCTGATAACATATTCACCGTTACTTAAGTTATAGGTATCCCATACGCATAATTCATCATCTTTGCGTTCATTAAGTGATGACATTATTGCAGTATACTGTTTTTCTGATGCCGCTCTGTACTCGACAACATATTTTCTCATTGCATTCTCATCAAATGCTGAACCTGTTACAGATACCTTACCGCTTACCTCAGTTCCGTTTTCAGGAGAAACTATTACTGCTGTCGGAGGTGTTTTATCTCTGTGATCTTCAACTATGATATCATAAGTTTTCTGAGATTTGAAGTTACATGAGTCAGTAGTTTCCGCCTTGATCGTTACCGTCTTTGCTTCAGCTTCAGAGAATCTGAATTCACACGGTCCGTCAGCTATCTTTTTGCCGTCCTTGTAAACGCGCATTGATACAAGACCGTCTTCATCTTCGGCTGTAACTGAAACATTTACGTAATCGCCCACTTCAACTACATCGGCTGAAGCAGTGATAACTATTTTAGCCGGTATATCCTCTCGCTTTTCAGCCTTGTGTTTTTCACTGCTGCTGTTCTGACGTGCGCTGACTTTTTCATCTTCCTTAACTGTGAGCTCTATTTTGCATACAGATTTATTCACAGAAGTGTCTGTCGCTGTAATTAATACAGTATACTTTCCAGGACCCTCAGGAATATTGAATTCCGCTATTTTATCATTGGAAACAACGTCTGATGATTCAAGTACATCTGTGTACTCATCTTTTCCTGTCTCTGCATATGAAACAGTATATGAATCAAGTTTCACATCATCGTAAACTGAACCGGTAACAGTTACTTTTCCGTTTTCATAAACGACACCGGTTTTATTGTCTACTTCTATTTTAGGAGGATTAAGGTCTCTTCGGTCTGTTACAACGACTTTCTCCTCTTTTGAAGCTGTTTTTCCTGCATAGTCTTCACATTCTGCAGTTACAGTAAGTTCGGCCGCATTTTTACATTCGTAAATAACGCTTCCCTGATACCTGCTTATAACCTGACCATTAACTTTAACATTAACAGTTGCTATTCCTGTATCATCTTCAGCGCTTACTGAAATCATTATCTTGTCTCCGAGACAAGGATTAAGATCTGAAACAGTGAGATTTATCTCAGGATCTTTTTCATCAGTAAAGTGTTCACTGTTTTCCTGTTTCTGTGCAGCTATTATTTCAACAAACGGTCTGCTCCAGTAATTCTGTTCATCACATACAACATACTTCTGGAGATAAACATCTTCAGCGTCGATTATCTGAGGAACAGTTCCTTCTGTCCATTCATTGTCATCAATACGCTTCCATTCAAATATTTCTTTTGTAATACCTTTGTTTTCATGTGTAAGTCCATCCTTGTCAAAAGCTTCAAAGCTTAATTTACACATGAATTTATTAGGATCATCAGTTGCTTCTATTACTGAAGAAACTTTTGCCTCCGGTAAACTGTTAACTAAAAGTCCATCTACCCACTGAACTTCATTTGACCAGAGCTTATAACTGTCCAGATCAGAATTTCCCTTTGTCGGATCATCCATGAGTTTTGACTTTATTGTATAACGTCCGGTTCTGTCAAAACTTGTGACCGGTCTTTCAACGGTAAAAATACCGCTTGTTCCGGAGCCGCTTTCGTACACTGACGGATCAAGGTCATAAGTCCAGATCTGATTTGAAACCGGGTCGTTTTCCTTATCGCTGAAATAATCATTATACTCAACTTCGTCAGAAGTAGAAATGCAGTTATCTTTAATGCTGTGATCTTTATTTAACTGTTCGCCTAAAATGTATTTCTTAAGAATATCATTTTCTTTTAATTCATCATACCAGTCAATAAATATACCATCAGCATTCTTAAGGATCATCTTATACTGAGGTTCAGACTCATTAGTGCCTAATCCAATAAACTTAATATTTTTTTCAATCAGTGACTTTACGGCAGAACTTGCTGACGCTGTATCCGCAATATCGTATACTTTATTCTCAGACAGATTAATAACGTATTTATCTGCAGAAGGTCTCCACGCATAATTGTTTAATGCTTCGCTTAATTCACAACCGTTTACAGTTGTCATTTTTATATTTGAAAAAGTAAAATAAGACTGCTGTGAACAGCTGTGGCTGCCATGACAGATAATCGGACCAAAACCAGTTCCCTTATCCGTATCCGGAAGAACAAAATTCTCTATGAGAGGTTTGCCGTTTATAAACACTGATATCAGTCTGTTGTCAGCAACTATTCTGATATTATAATCCTTATACGTATCTTCAGAAGAAACAGCAACTGATTTTATGAGCGCACTGTTCTGAAAAACTGAACCATAGTTTTCAGCGTTTCTGAATTTTTCAGCATCTATCTTATCAAGTTTTACAATACTGAAGCTGTTGCTGCAAAGCAGTACCGCATATCCGTCAAGAATCTTCACTTTCTGTGGTTCGGAATCCGGATCCTCAGATTCAACAGTCTCTTCAGTAATTGAAGTATTGAAAAGGAATCCGCCACCCTCTATTGTGTGCCAGTTTGACGCATCACGTTTCATGTCAAAAGAAAGCACTCTTTTGGCTTTTATTCCGTCATCGTAAAACAGCCAGTCACGTAATGGTGCTACGCTGTATCCGATCATTTTTATCGAATTGCCTTCTTTAACGATATGCTTATCAAGTGTCGGAAGATAAACATCCTGATAATCATAGTGGTCATAATGATCCCAGTCAAATGTATCTTTAGCGGTCATTGTTGAAGTTGACACAGCAGAAAGATTAACAGAATAGCCTTCTTCTTCGAGTTCAGATTTTATACTGTTTACTTTGCTGTTGAGTTTACCAATATCATCAACGTTTCCGTTATCTAATGTAACTACTATATCAACATTCTTTGCCTTGCTTATACCAGATCCGGAAACCGGAGCTTCATTAGTAACTTCCGCAACGACTTTACTGTTTTCATCAGAAAGATTGTTAGATCTTCTGTATGAATCTTCTGTAAGCAGAGAAGGAATAGAATCTTTAATCACTTCAGTAACATCCAGTCTGAACTGATATTTTCCTACACTGTCAGCTGTAAAATATACTTCTTTTTCATTTCCGGTATTAAAAACAGTGTTTTCTTCATCTGAAAATGAACCGTCATTATTGCTGTCAAAATAAACAGACCAGACTCTGCTTCCGATTTCATCACCATCAGGTGAATAAGAAGCATCCGTCAGTTTAACAGTAGCTTTTCCTTCACTGTTTCTCTGAACAGTCTGTTCATCAATAGAAAACAATGATACCGGAAAAGCATCTTCCTTAACCACTAAGTCTTTTGTGTACTTTACTGCTCTTCCGGTGTCATCTTTACACGTCAGCTCAGCCTTGTATTCTCCCGCCTTAGTGATTATAAACTCTTTGTGAAGATTGTCAGACGCTGCGTCATCTATCTTAACAAACTGATTATCTTCCTCTGTTATTCCTGATATTGTCCATGAAACTGATTCTGTGTCGATCTTATCGATATCTTTGCTTTCTGATATATCAAGAACTATTTTTCTGTTTTCTTTATAAACACCAGAACCAGTTCCTGCATCAGATATAGTTATATCCGGCTTAAACTGAACCAGATCCATATCATCGTCATTCAATGAAGTGACAGTAAGGTTTGTGCCGTTAAATTCAATATTACGAGCTATTATCACACCCTGAATATTCAAATTCTTTGCGTTGATCTCAATAGTACCTTTTGGTGCATAAAAAATACCTTTTAAAGACAGATCTGAACCCTGGATCGTAATATTTCCATTCACAGATGTCATAAAGAAATTGCAGTCCGCATCATTTTCTGAAGCATCATACTGAATATCGCGGCTTGCAGTGATATATCCATCAGAACTGAAAGCTGCACGATCTATCCACAGTTTTCCTTCTGAATATATATTTCCGGAAATATCAATGTCTTCGCCGTCAATAACAGCATCAGACGTAATTGTACGTTTATAGGTTATCTGATCAAGCTGTCCGGAATAATCAGGCATTTTTGAACTGCCCTCATCATTTATTAATGCTTTTATATTACCATTAGATTTTTTTGCATTTAATGCTTTTGTAATATAACAAACATTGCTTCCAAGATAGTCAATTTTTTCTCCTGTATATACGCTTCCGTCAAAGGACGCATTCTCAGTATTTACAGTCAGTTTATTTTCTGAAAAAACTGTAAAGTTCTGAATTGTCGAAGATGCAAATACACTTTGCGGTAATGCTGCAAGTTCAAACTGAAGTGGAATCAAAACAGAAAGAAAAACAGAAATTGACTTTTTAAGATTTATTTTATTTTTCATATCTTCTTTCCTTTCTCTTCAGATAAAAACTGCCTGCAGCTGTTATTAAAGAAGCCAGCATACAACAGCCCGCATTTCTCATTCCTTTATATCCGGTTTTAGGAGTCGTCAAAACCACTTTATTTGAGTTTCCTGTATTAGCTATATTCTTTATTCCGTAATACGTTGAAAACTCCTGATTTTCGTTTACCTTAACCGGATCCCACATTACAGCTACTGCTGCATCCGATATTTCACTGTTAATATCTGCATCAATATTCCACTTTGAATCGTACAGCTTATTCCAGTCAGAGAAAGCTATTCTGTTCGGCGCAATGGAATCTTTATCACTTTTTCCATACGAAAATACAGAATCATTTTTCAGCTGATAAGCTCTCCATTCAGAAGGCAAACTGTTATTGAATACAGATTCGTTATTCATCTGAACGCCATCAGCAACCATCTTTAATCTGTCATCTTTCTCTATCATAGGATCAATTAAAATTCTGACGCCTATCTCATCCTGTTCGCTGTGTTCGAGAACTTTGTATGATATTCTGACCGTATCAGCATATTCAGGTGTATCGAGCTGAGATATGGTAAGCTTCTGTTCAATTACGACATCATCAAACTTCTGAGCTGATACATGGCACTTATTATCAACATCATAATGAGGTTTTTCGATATCTTCGCCTTTTCCATATAAATAATAGTTTCCGTTGATATTCAGGGTTGTATAGCCTGAATAAAAATTGCTGTAAGTCAGATTTGTGTTATCGTCCTCACCAACAGAAATCTGTCCGCCTGTTGAATCAACTTTGAATTTCAGATATTCACCCTGATTCTCGTTCTGTTCAACTGTAAGCTTTATAAAAGAATTTTCAAGGGAAGCGTTTTTCAGACTGGCTTTATTCTCCAAAGCCAGAATAGTTATTCCCGAACTCAAAAAACCCACAGATGAAACAGCCATCAAAAGTGAGACTATTCTTTGCGCTTTATTCATTTTTATCCTTCCTTTCAAAAAAATAAGAGATAGCTTTTACAGCTATCCCCAATACAATCCATCATAATTATCATTTTTGCGTTCAATATGTATCATCTTTCAAATCAAATTTGTATTCAGATGAAAATGCATAATCAAATAGATTATATCACAATTATCGGAACAATCATAGTATTATATTGCTGAATATCATCAAAATTTGCGCTAATAAAAGCAAACGGGAGCCGTTAAACGACTCCCGTCTGCTTTGTGATTAGTGAATTGTATGATTATTGGGTAAAATCAAATTGATTATGAAGCGGTATTATTCTGCTGCTTCTGTTTCGGCAGCTTCTGTAACTTCTTCAGTCTGAGCTTCTGTTGTATCTGCAGCGTATTCAGCCTGTGCTTCTGTAACTTCTGCTTCAGCAGTCTCAGTTACTGCAGCTTCGTTTGAAGCAACTTCTTCACCGCTCATGAGTGCCATGTATTCCTTGGCTTCATCAGATGCTTCAATCATTTCAAAACGAACGTTTCTTATCTGAACATTCTTTACAGGAGAGAACTTACCCATGTTGAACTCGAGACGTCCGTTAGGGTCTGTCTTCTTCTCCATGTCTATTTCATATTCGAAAGTCTGCCATTCATCAGTTGTGTGTACCGGTGTATCCTGCAGGTAACGTACCCAGCCGCTTGTCGGAGCTGAGATACAAACCTTCATTACTCGCTTTTCATCTGAACGCGCTTCAAATGTGAGCTTGTACTTTGAACCCTTGTACATCGGAAGTCCGGCCTGAACGATCTGTACTGAATATTCTTCAGTACCCTTCTTCTCAGGATAGATGCGGAGCTCGCCGTCCTTTATCTCAGCTGTACCCTCACCGTCGTTGAAAAGGAGAAATCTCCAGTTATCTTCGTCGTCAAGAGCCTCTTCTTCTGAGAAATCGCCGTTGTAAATCAGGTTGCCGTCTTCAAGAGGCATTCTGAAAGTCGGCAGCGGCTTTGTAACGTTTGTATCGTATTCCGGTTTCTGATATACGCGAACGTAGTCAACCAGGAATTCTGCATTGTCAAAGTTTGTTGTTGCATCAGGGTTGCCCGGCCATGTACCGCCTACAGCAAGATTGAGCTGTACGAAGAATGTCTGGTCGAACGGTGCCGGATACGGCTTGTCATCTTCACCGTCAACAGCTGTGAACCAGTCGTTTACAGTGTGATAGAGATTGCCGTCAATATACCAGCGGAATTCGCCCGGTTCCCATTCAACTGAGAACTCGTGAAAATCAGATGCAAATGTTTCTCCGCCTTCAAGCACGTATGTACCCTGCTGTTCACCGTGAGGTTCACCATAGTGAAGAGTACCGTAAGCCTTTTCAGTTTCGTGGCCGAGAGTTTCCATGATGTCGATCTCGCCGCACTTAGGCCACTGACCGTAGTGATCTTCGTCTGTCGGCATCATCCAGATAGCAGGCCATAAGCCCTGACCTTCCGGAACTTTAGCTCTTACGACTACCTTGCCGTACATGAAATCCTTGAGATTCTGACCCTTGATCTTACCGGAAGTGTAGTAGTCATTTCCGTTATCATCTTTGGTCTTTATTGCTTTAAGATGGAGTACTCCGTCTTTGGTAAATACGTTTTCTTCAGACGTTGTGTATTCCTGAAGTTCTGAATTAGTCCAGCCCGGTTCATGCGGATCGTACTGCCAGCATGTTGTATCGAGCTTGTCTCCGTTGAACTCATCGTTCCAGAGAAGTGAGTATCCTTCTATTTCAGGAACATCTACGCTTTCTTTTCCCGAAGCAGCGGATGAATCTGAAACTGCCTGATTTCCGTCGTTATCAGCTGGTTTTCCGGAACCAGTATCGCATCCTGATAACAGACTGAGAGACAGAGCACTGCACAGAGTCAGAGCAAGTATTCTTTTTTTGTTCATTAGTATTCCTCCATTTAAAATCGAAAGCACCGGTCACCGCAGCAGATACAAAGAGGGGGAATTTTCTGCTGATGGGGGGATTGTGATCTGTGGTTCCGTCATTACACGTACAAGTTCCTTACGCTTTTATTATACTCTATGACAACTGTTAATTATATTAAAATTTTTATGTTAATAACATAATATTATAGTTTTCATAACAAAGGAACCTGGTACATTAAAACATACATATCATTACGATATTCAAATGGTTTCAAGCAGTCTGAAAATATCATCTTTCTTCGCAAGGCCTTCTGAAAATGCCGTTGCACCTCCGCAGGCTGTACCGAGTTTCAGGGCATATTCATAATCGCCGTTTTCCGATCCGGCAATAAATCCGGCTACCATTGAGTCACCTGCTCCGACTGAGTTTTTCACTGTTCCCTTACATACTCCGCAGGTGTGGATCTTTCCGTTTTCATCAAGGAGAAGTGCTCCGTCGCCTGCCATGGAAACAAGGACGTTGCGTGCTCCCATATCACGGAGTTTTCCGGCATATTCGGCTATCTGTTCAGTAGTTTCAAGCTTTACGCCGAACATCTCACCAAGTTCGTGGTTATTCGGTTTTACAAGGAAAGGATGGTACTTCAGAACATTTAAAAGCAGATCCTTTGTGGCATCGACCACGGTTCTTATCTTTCTGCCTTCAAGATGTGCGAGTATCTTTTCGTATATATCTGAAGGGAGTGACGGCGGGATGCTGCCTGCAAGTACGAGCGTGTCGCCGTCCTTTATCATTTCAAGCCTTTCAAAGAGCTCCGCAACCGCATCATCAGGAATATCCGGACCGCGGCCGTTGAGTTCGGTTTCCTCGTCTGATTTTATCTTGACATTGATACGGGAAAAACCGTTTTTCAGACGAACAAAATCTGTCCCGATTCCCTGTAATGCAAGTCCGTTTTCGATCGCCTCTCCGGTAAATCCGGCGATAAATCCAAACGCTCTCGACTTTATACCCAGCTCACGGAGAACAAGCGAAACATTTATCCCCTTGCCCCCGAAATACATTTTTTCCTCATTTGCTCTGTTCACTTCACCGGACTTCATCTTATCCGTCTTAACGACGTAATCGATTGCCGGGTTGAAGGTTACTGTGTATATCATTTTTCTGCCTCCGTATCTTTAAAATGCATTATCTCATGCAGATCAACTACAAAAATATGATCATCCGCCTCTGCAGCATTCAGCACTGCATCCGTAAAACTGGATTTTGAAAACAGATAATAATATGTTTCATTTCTCTTTTTTGAAAACATATCCGCACGTTCCTTAAGTGTTTCGAGAACGGAAATATCAAGTTTCTCATTTCTCCACTTGCATTCTCCGAAAATATAGTCTTTTCCGTCACTCGCTATAATATCGATCTCTTCCTGACTGCGGGTAGCAGGATTCGTTCCCCACCATCGTCCCGAAGAAGTAAAGAGAAACGGAAGTTCGCATTCTGCATTTTTCATATAAAGATAATCCATACATACTTTTTCAAATACAAGTCCCATGTAAACACTATAATCCGGTTCGATGTGCTTTTTCCAGAGAGCCTGCCGTGCGCCTGTTTCTATAAGTGTCCTACCTGAGAAAACATAACGATACCAGAAGCGGAACATAAAATCAGATATCCCGTAAAGTGTTTTTCGTGAAGATTCATTTTCGCCGAACGGTGCTTCCCTGTAAAGTATGCCAAGTTCGCAAAGCGTTTTGATATACTTCAGACATTTTGCTGATTCCTCTCCTATTTTCGTTGAGATCTCATTTGCACGGGTATGTCCACCTGCAACTGCTTCGATAATCGCACTGTAAACTCCGGGTTCCTGCACCTCCTGACGGAGAAGAAGGACTGCCTCTTCGTAAAGGTAAGATGTCACCTTAAGATATGCCCGTTTGATATTCTCCTCGAAAGTTTCATCCGGATCTATCTGCTGAAGATACATCGGCGTACCGCCGAATGCACCGTAAAGTTCAATTTTTTCAGTATCGGAATATCCATTCATAAACCGTGCAGCAGTAAGATAGGTAAACGGCTTCAGCTGAAGCTGTCCGGTACGTCTGCCGAAAAGCGGACTTTCTGAAGCCAGCACTTCCTTTTCCATGAATCCCATATAGCTTCCGCAAAGGATAAGAAATAAATTTCCACTTTTCAGCTGATGATCGATAAGATGCTGAAGTTCTGAAAGGAGTGCTCTGTTTTTCTTCACAAGATACGGAAACTCATCGATTATAAGCACAAGCCGTTTGTCTTTCTGACGATCATTGATATAGCTGATCGCATTTGTCCATGACGAAAACGGCTCGAGATTCCTTTCACCGTAAAATTCGAATACCTGTTCTGAAAACTTTTCAAGATTGAGTTTGTTGTTGCTCTGTTCAGCAGAATAAAAAATATGAGCCTTATTTCTGCAAAATTCATTCAGCAGTGTAGTCTTTCCAACTCGACGCCGTCCGTACAGCACAAACAACTGAAATTTCTTCTGCTCATACATATCATTCAACTCTGCCAGTTCATTTTCACGTCCGATAAACTTTTCCTGCATACAATTTTCCTTTCCGGATTGCCGTCGCTAAGATCGTATACCAGATATGCAAACAGCTGAATCCAAAGTAATTAACTTTAAAGTTAATTATAGCTTCTGAAGATGGTTTTGTCAAGGGCGCAGAAAGCAATAAATCCTTTGTAAATAAAAGGCGACACAAGAGATACATCAATGCGGTATTATATGATCACAGGAAAGATCTCAGCATATTTAAAGGAGAGGTTACTATGAAAAAATTAATATGTGCTAACATTATCGTAATTACGGTCATCATCGGTTTGTTCTCATACAAAACGATTGGTGAGATATTACTTCGTCTTTATCCGGGTGACAGAGTAAAGGCGGAAATAATCGTTGAATGCAATGACAGCATTTATCATCTTGAAAATGCAAGCTTTGAATTAAAAGGATCCGGTAAAGTGAATGTAAACAGTGCTCATAAAGCAAAAATAAGATTCCGTGCAAACAGCAAGGAATCTTATACTGTAAAGATCAGCAATACACCGCTCAACCAGCCGATCAGACTAAAGTTTTCCCAGCATATGTGCTGGAATGTTCAGCGGGCTAAAATAACTGTTCATATAGACACTGTTTCGAAGGAAGTAACTACCCGCGGTTACAGCTTCTCCGGAGATGACGGAATACAGAAAATCAATAGAACATTCACATATAATGATGAGCCTGTAGAAGGCAGCGAGCTGGAGTTTTATTTTTCGTAATACTAAGCTTTTACTCCGGTCTATCTAATAAATTTGGTTCAGTTGAATTTTATTCAAATCAATTTGAATAAAATTGACTCGAACCAAAACGATTAAGTTGGATCTTTTAGTTCCTTTAATATTTTCTTTTTATTTGATTTGGAAAAATCACTGAGAATATAAGAACGTATGCGGGTATTGACTATTACAGGAACGATAAACCCGTTTGAAGCAAGTCTGACACATCGGTTAATGATCGTTTTATTTGTAACGTTCATGATACGGCTCAGTTCTACAGGTGTGAATTCATAAAAATGTTTTTCAAGAAGCAGTTTAAGCATTGATTTTTCATTTTTGTTCAGATAGGATAAACTTCCTGTAATATCTGCTTTTGAGTTCTTTGAAAGTTCAAACACCTTTCCGGAATAAAGTTTAACCATTCTGAGAAAATAGTTTATCCAGATCTCAGGATGCGGAGGATCATTTCTTCCGTTGTAATAAAGTACAGGAAGACCCATCTGCAAACTTCTGTAGTATTCATCCGGATCGTAAGCAAAGTATTCTTCCAGTGATCCGATGCCGCCGAATCCGTAGCCATAATAATCAAGCAAATAACCTGAGATAAGTCTTGCTGTTCTTCCGTTTCCGTCTTCAAACGGATGAATTGTCACAAGCTGATAATGAACTACGGCAGCAATTATCAAAGGATGATCATCAGTGGTATTTACATATGAAACAAGTTCTTCAAGCAATTCGGGAATATCAGAGTATTCAGGCGGTATATACTCAGGTTTTCTTGTTTCTGAATCATATACGGCAAACAGTACTCCGGGAGGCATTTCTCCGCGCAGACCGATTTTCTCTTTTGAAGCACCTTTTTCTACAAGTGCCTGAACTTCAAGCAGTAGCTTAATGGAAAAAGGTTCTTTTTTCTTCAGCTTTTCATCTAGCAGATTCAAAGCAAGGTAATAGTTTCTGATTTCCTGTTCGGGTTTCAGAAAATGTCTGTGCGGATCGCATTCTATAACTTCGTCCGCCTGCTGTTCCGTCAGCGGATTTCCTTCGATTTTATTTGATGAAAAAGCGCTTTTTTTCTTTGAATTCTTTCTTAGTTTGTTCCTTGTAACCGGCGGGATATCAATTGTACTCAAAGAAAATCGATTTTCATCGATAGCAGATATCGCTTTAAGTATCTCATTGGACAATGTCACTCTGATCATAATTCCTCCACTAAAATTACACTATTGTGTTATTTGCTTTTTAATCGAAATACAAGCACTAAATCGCGCAATTACGTAGAAACAGCTCAAGTGCGCAATTGTTTTTACATTAAAATTACACTATTTCTACACTATTTTCATTATTAATTATAGCAGATAAACTTCACTTTTTCAATAGTTAGCTGGTGATCTTTTATGATTATAATCCAGCAGATTTTATTCAGTTTGATTTTATTCAAATTGATTTGAATAAAATTCATCTGAATTAAATACAACATATTACAGACAGAAAATCAATAGCAAATAAACATCCCCGGCAAAGCCGGGGGTTTTCTAAACACAATAAATCCGGAGAGACTGCACATTGCAGTTCCTCCGGATCTGTATTTCACTGTTAAACGGTTTCTTCCATCAGTCTGATCTTTGCGACCTTGCCAAAGAACGCTATGCCGCAGACGATCTGTTTACGGTATCCCATTGGCATTTTTCTTGCATAGCCGTTATTTTTTATCTGTTCAAGTGCATCTTCGCAGTCTCTTTCAAGATGTTCTTCCTTTGTCGATCTTTTGAATTCCATCAGAATCATCCTGCGGTTCTTACGGTCCTTTACACGGAGATCAAGTCGTCCGAGTCCGGATTCCGCATTGGATTCAACAGCGTATCCGCGGCCTGTGAAAATTCCGTTGAGCATACCATGATAGTATTCCTCACCATAGTCAAAATAACTTATTGAATCCCAGAGGATATCAGTAAGTATTTCTTCCGCAGTTTTCATATCCTGATTCCACATAGCAGAGATAAAGTTCTCAGCTGCAGATCTGTCCAGCGTTCGTTCAAATTTCGCAACGACCGTTTCCCTGAAAAGATCAGTGATCTCAGCATTCGGGATACGCAGTTTAACTCCTTTGGTGCCATCGCTCTTATCTGCCTTTGAAACATATCCGGTCATCAGAAGCACACTCCAGAAGTTCTTTTCCGACGCTGCCATCTGATCATATGTCAGCTCTTCACAGATATCCTGCGTTATCGTATCTCCGTTTAAAAGTGTCTCAAATTTATCTGCCACTTCAAACTCTTCACGACTTACAAAATCATCAAGGATCGAATTGGAGCTTGTATTCGCCCAGAAATTCTCCGGTTCAGCGTTTTTATCAGCGATCAGTTTGGCTGTAAATCTTGCAACATCCCACGGACAGAAAACTTCATTATTACCGAATATATATCCGTCATACCATGATTTCATCAGTTCGTATCTGTCAGAAAGGTCATAATAATCAAGCATTTCCTTAACTTCATTCTGATCAAAGCCGAAATAATTACTGAACTGAACTGAATTTACAGAATAACATGCAAAGTTATTGACTCCGGTAAAAATGCTCTCCTTCGAAACACGGAGACATCCGGTCAGTACGGCAAATTTAAGATACTCATTGGTTTTAAGTGCAGTACTCAGAAGTCCGCGGATAACGTCCAGCATCTGACGGTAGAACTCCATGTCTTTGCTCTGATATGCCTTTGCAAGCGGTACATCGTATTCGTCTATAATAAGAACGACCGGCTTCCCGTATACAGCATGCATCATACGCATGATGGTTTTCAGAGAACCTTTGATTTCTGAATATCTTGCATCCTTATCATTTTCCCATTTTTTAAACATCATCCTGTGAAATATTTCAGCATCCGCCAATGCGATCCTGCTGTCATTTTCAAGGAATCCGTATTTAATGCAAAGATCTGAAATCAGGACGACAAGCATTTCAAAAGCCGACTCAAAATTAAGCCCTTCCACATCCTTCAGCGAAAGGAACAGTGTCGGATACTGGTTCATCCATTCCGCACAGAATTCCGGATGATTATTCGTAACATTCAGATTTTCAAATACATCATGACTGTCCCTGCGTATATCAAAGAAACTGTCAAGCATAGTCATAGTCAGTGTTTTTCCGAATCTTCTCGGTCTGGTGAATAACGTAACTTTGTTGTCTGTTTTCTCGACCAGCTCATAAATAAGTTCTGTCTTGTCAACATAGTAACTGTTATTACGTCTAAGCTCATCAAAAAATTCACTTCCGACTGATACCCGCTTTTTCACAAAGCTCATCTCCTTTCTGAATGTAAGTTTTTTCTTTCTCTATGATTATACCATATGGAACTTAATTATTCAATGAAATAAAATCGTCATGTTCGTGTCAGCTTCACTTTTTCTAAAAACGCCGGCATCATTCCGATTAACGGGACGATGCCGGCGTGTTTTATTTTCCGTTTAAAAATTCCGCGTAGCGGTCGCAGATCTCTTTGGTTTCGCCGAAGGCGATCTGGTTTCCCTTGTCGAGCCAGAGCACTTTGGTTGCCATTCGGCGGATCTGTTCGAGGGAGTGGGATACGAGTAGGGTGGTTGCTCCGCCCTTG
>JAFRUS010000025.1 GCA_017438745.1 Oscillospiraceae bacterium
TCAGTATTTCCCTGATATTTAAGTAATCAAAATGCTATACTTTTACAGTTAATTGCTATTTGTAAATGAAAAATGCCTAACTTTTTTATCCGAAATGCACAAATATTATTAGATATTTTTTAACGACAATCAAAATAATTCGGTTGAAAATCTCACTAAAATATGATAAAATTATACATAGATTAATCAATAAACTGGAGGTCGTTTTATATGAAATGTCCAAACTGCGGCGAGATAATTAAAGAAAAAAAGAAAATGAACTTCTGCGGTTACTGTGGTGCAAATCTTAAAACCGGCGAAAAAACATTCACATCACCGGAACCGAGAGATAATATATCAGTAAACACAAACCCGGAAAGAATAAACGATTTTACACCGAAACCAGCTGCTCCGCCACGTTCGGAAACACTTGATTTTGGTTCACCTTTTGAAAGAATGGTAAAGGAGAACGCACTGAACCAGGCACAGTCAAATCCTGATTTTGTTCCGCCTTTCGGAATGCCTGTTCCTAACAAGGAAACTACTCCGAATCAGGGACCGGTCAGTGTTCAGACCACAGTAGCGCCTCCTCCGTTCAACTCATTCCAGCCTGCTGACTTTACAATGAGCAAGCCGGGCGAAGCACCTGAACAGAAAATCGTTACAGTTGAACCTCCGATAATTCCGGATACTCCTGCTTTTTCTGCTCCGGTAACACCTGTTGTTCCTCCGGCACCTGAGGCTCCGGTGTCACCACAGCAGCCTGCTGCTCCTAAGAGCGCATCACCTATTGCATCATTCGATCCTTCATCTCTTTCTATGTTCGATCCTTACAAGATGAACAATGCAGGAGGAAACGGCGGCGGTGCATATGAACCGCTCGATTCTGATCCGCTCGATGCAAAGCCAGTTTCGATTTCATCGTTCAATGAAAGGCTGTCACTTCTTATCGAACAGACTTCACAGCCTTACGGTTCTGAACATGAAAAGAAAGACGGAGCACCGAAAAATGATCAGCCTGAAGTTAAATCTGAAAACAAAGACGAAGGACTTAATCCTGCATTAAACATCGCAAGAAACAATGTCACCATGAGAAATGATACGGATGACTCCGGTGTAAATCCTATCACATACATGGAATACACCAAGAGTACAGACAGAAAATCAAATGAAAACAAGTATGCATCATTTGACTTTACTGTTCCGGAAATCAAACCAGCTTCTGCTCCTGACAACACTCAGATAGAAGAAGATATTCGTGAAAAGCTCAGAAAGGAAGAGGCAAAGAAAGCCATAGACGAATCTGTCGATTCAATTCTTGATTTCACAGCACACAAGAAACCTCTTTCAGAATCTGTTTCTGAAAAGCCTGAACAGCCAATAATCGAAGAAACACCGGCTGCACCTGTGTCAGAAGCTGTAAAACAGCCTGAACCGGAACCTGTAAAACCTGCAGAACCGGAACCAGTTCCTGAGCCGCAGCCAGAACCAGAGCCGGCAAAGGAAAAGCTTATCAACTATGTCGGTCAGGAAAAGAAGGCCGCTGTACAGATGATCAAGTTCAAGGGCCTTGTACCTGAGATCGAATATGTAGACAGCGACAAGGATTTTGGTTTTGTTGTTGCACAGAGCATTCCAGCCGATACTGAAGTTCTTCCGGGAACAGCAGTAAAGCTTTCAGTAAGCGCAGGTACATGGTCTGAATGGGAAGAAAACCCGATGCCTGTATCGCCTAACAATTTCATTATTGAAACAAAGACTGAATTCAGAAAGAGAAGCAGAACACGCACAACTGACAAGCGTGACACAACTGATTCAAGCGAATACGAAGGATACACACTTACAGGCACTGACCAGAAATTCTCTGAATGGGAAACTGATCAGTACTACACAGCAGAAGCGATCCCTCCGGGACCAACATGTGAGATAGTTCGTGTAGCCAGCGGTTTCAAATATGCCGGATGGTTCAATCCAGCCAACATGAACGGAATGTCATTCTCAAGCCCTGATGTTGCTAACTTCTTCAACACTAACCTTTCAGGTGTAAAGTGGATGTACGAAGAGATCATCTCAGAGCAGAATATCAAGCCGGACGTTAAGAACTGGAAGCTCGTTACCGACAACATGAACACAACTCCTGCCGGTGACCCAATGATCAGCAACATCTTCTTCAGCGCACATGTACTTGACGGCAAGTCATACGCAATGAAGTTCGGCTCAACAGAAACTGAATGGTATGTTTACAAGAGAAGAAACCTTCTCGAAACTATCTACCACTTCGAAAAGGAGATCATTTCCGACTGGGGCGAATGGTCAGAATGGGCAGAGACTCCTCTTACAGGATCTGAAGACTGCGAAGTTGAAAGCAGAACACTCACCAGATCAAGACGCAAGATTCCGAATAATTAATAAAACTCCACTCTCGCAAGGGTAAGCGAGCCACAAAAGTATTACAAAAATGAACTACAGTGGATTTCATAAGCCACACCCAGTGCAATATCGGGTGTGGCTTCTTTATTCTTATCATAAAATATCTTTTTCAGTTATGAAAAAAGAGGACTGCATTCTTTGCAGTCCTAATTTTTTATTCTTCAAGAGTTAATTGGTGGAGCAATATTCAATCACCATAAAGCGATTTCTGACCTTCATAAACAAGATTACCGTCCTCATCATATACATATTGGATAAGCTGCGTTCCGAGAGGTGCCTGACTGACAGCTGTAGGCGTTTCAGCCACCGGCATCTGCCTTTTTTCTGTTATATATTCATTTCCGTCTTCGTCATAGCCGTAGCATTGAACAGTGCCATCCTCCATTGACTCCTCTCTTCCGGAAATCTTCAGAATATCATTTTCCCAGCGATAAAAATATGTGTTCTTAACATCATCTTTTTCCTCTGTAAAGTATAGTTCATCATTAAATATATGAACAGGTATCAGCGGATCGCTTACAAGTCCGTTCAGCTGATCACTCATGACATACTCATTCTTTTCAGGATCAAAAAGGTAATAGATCTTGTTTCGTAATGTATAATTTCCCTGATCATCCCTTGCTGCGGAATATCTGCACATTATATCATCATAACCGTCAAAATTATAATCATTGAACTCTATGCTTCTTGTTCCGTTCTTTACAGCTTCGAGTTCTGTTCCGAATTCTACTCTCTGAATGATATTATTGCCTTTCATATACATGAATGAATCTTCGGTCAGATATACATACTCTGTATCAGTATCAGTCTCAACAAAACGCTGTGTTTCAGTATCAAAATAATAGCGCTTTGTCAGTATCAGATCACCATTTTCATCCGCTTCATAGCTTTTGAGATATATAGTTCCGTCTTTTTTTATCTCAGTCTCGTTCCTTTTCAGTGTCTGCCAGCAGTCCCCCTGCCACTTTACTTTCTCGTAATAAACAGGGTATATCAACACAAGCTTTTCTTCAAGGTCAAGGTGTCCGGAATTACTATTATCGTGTACGCAGATTTTTTCTTCTTTATCCGATACATACATTCTCAGGGATTTTTCATAGTCTATTTCATAGTGTGATTTATTTCTGAAATTAGTATAATTGAAATCATAATGCTGAAGATCATCTGATCTGACAAGGGAATTCTTCTCAGGGTCAAATTCCCAGAATTCGCCTCTGTAACTTCCGAAAAACAGGTCATCATAGCCGTCAAAGTTGTAATCGCCGAAATTTACCGCTCTGTCATCGAACCAGTATTCATATAACAGTTTTCCGACCTGATTGCCTGACTTGTCAAATATAATGAGAACATAATCTTCATCCAGACCATTATGCTGTATAGTATATGTATACTGATCACTGCTCTCAGGTATTTTCATATCAGGAGCAATAGTAGTAGTTACTGCTTCGGTTGTGGTGATCGTTGTTGTAGTCCCTGCAGTAGTCCGTGCAGTGGTTGTCTCTGAATGCGGTGCAGTGGTTGTCTCTGAATGCGGTGCAGCGGTCACCGGCGGTTCAGAGTTTTCAGAAGGTGTTTTTTCAGCACAGCCTGCAAGTATCCCAGTTAACAGTAACATGATGATCATACTGCGGTATTTCATGGTCTCCCCCCGTTTATCACAGTGTAAAAAAGTTTATCCGATAGTCTGCATTTGTTAAACTATAATTATTATACTACAATACAGGTATTTAATCAATAATATTTTCTTAATTTGTAACTATTCAGAGCCTCTGAGCAAAGAGCATCTTTCTCAGTCTGGCGGAAGGGCTGGGTTTGGTTGGCGGTTACATAATATCAACAGCCTCTAACAAACGTATTAATAAAACGTCAATTAGAGGCTGTTTACAATTTGCTGTAATTATTCGGATTTATTTGACTAAAGCAGCTGTGCGTAAGGCACAGTTGCTTTTAAAAATTGATTTTATATATTGAGTATCACTTTTGTAACAAGCGCTGCAAACTGTTTTGACACACGGTCTGCTATCTCCTGGACTTCCTTGTGGTCAAGAGGTTTCTTGGAGATACCGGCTGCCATGTTGGTTATGCAGGAAATACCGCATATTTCAAGGCCCATGTGCTTTGCAGCCATCGCTTCGCAAGCTGTACTCATTCCTACGGCGTCACCGCCCCATATTCGCGCAAGGCGCACCTCAGCAGGTGTTTCGTAATTCGGTCCGGTAAACTGTACGTACACGCCTTCCTGAGTCTTTATGCCGCATTCCTCAGCGCATTTTTTTATCACCTGTATGATCCTGCGGCTGTAGACCTCGCTCATATCAGGGAATCTTGTTCCGAGTTCTTCAATGTTAGGACCGATAAGCGGGCTCGGTACACCTGTGGTAATATGATCAGTGATTATCATGAAATCACCGGCATGAAAATTCTCATTCACACCGCCTGCAGCGTTTGTCAGAAAGATCTTTTTCGCTCCCATCATTCCCATAAGTCTTACCGGAAGCACAACATCAGTCATCGCATAGCCTTCGTAATAGTGCACCCTGCCCTGCATGATCACAACAGGGACCTCTCCGACATATCCGAAAACGAATCTTCCCTTGTGTCCCTTTACAGTTGATACCGGGAATCCATCTATGTCCTTATATTCCACTGAGGCGACCTGCTTTATGCTGTCAGCGTAGTCGCCAAGACCGGAACCGAGTACAAGTCCGACTTCCGGAACAAAATCTGTTTTTTCTCTTATGCTTTTTAAGCATGACATTAATTTGTTATACATAGCAATCTTTCCTTTCTTATAATGAATGACTATCCCCCACCCCCACCCCCCTCCCCGAGGGGAGGGGGCTATTCTGTTTTTCCATACCCAGAGTAGGGAGAATATTATTTTCATACCCAAAATGAGCAGGCTGTTCTTTTTCTTGCCAAGGGCGAGAGGTATGTTATCATTTGCACTTATGGTTGTGGACGATTATAGTATATCAAGGATTGACGTACCAATAGTTCCTTCCGGCATTTTTAGGCCGAAGTTGTCGAGGATTGATGCGCCGATTACTGCAAAGCAGTTCTGGTCATCGATCTTACCGCCTGTTTTCATTGAAGGCGAATATGCGACAAATGGTACCTTTTCTCTTGTATGGTCTGTTCCAGTGTGTGTAGGATCATTCCCGTGATCGGCAGTGATGATAAGAAGATCATCTTCACGAAGCTTTTCAAGGAGTTCACCGAGTTTTACATCAAAGCGTTCGAGTTCTTCGGCATATCCCACCGGATTTCTTCTGTGTCCCCACAGTGCGTCGAAGTCTACCAGATTTACAAAGCAGAGACCTTTAAAATCTCTGTCTGCGATCTCTATGGTCTGTTCCATTCCGTGAACAGAGCTCTTTGACTTGTTTGACTCGGTTATTCCCTCACCGTCGAAAATATCTGATATCTTTCCGACTGAGATCACGTCATATCCGTTTTCCTTAAGCACGTCGAGAGCAGTCTTTCCGAATGGTTTCAGGGCGTAGTCGTGGCGGTTGCTTGTACGGACAAACTCGCCTTTCTTCTTTCCCACATACGGTCTGGCAATTACTCTGCCCACCTTCCATTCATCCTTCATGGTAAGTTCCCTTGCTATCTCGCAGCAGCGGTAGAGTTCGTCAAGGCCAAACGTCTCCTCATTGCCGCAGATCTGAAGAACTGAGTCTGCTGAGGTGTAGACTATCATGTGACCGGTAGCAATCTCCTCCTCTGCAAGCTCGTCAAGAATGACTGTACCGCTGGCACTCTTGTTGCCGATTACCTTATGACCAGTACGCTTTTCCAGTTCCTTTATCAGTTCGTCCGGAAATCCTGTTTCGGTAAATGTTTTAAAAGGAGTGGTTATCTTAAGGCCCATCATCTCCCAGTGACCTGTCATAGTATCCTTTCCGTTGCTCGCTTCATAAAGATATGCAAATTTTCCAGCAGGATCATCAACAGGACTAACCTTGTCAATTTTATGAAGATTGGCAAGACCAAGTTTCTGAAGATTAGGTATCTTAAAACTGCTTACCGACTGTGCGATATGCCCCAGTGTATCTGTCCCCTTGTCGCCGAATCTTTCAGCATCCGGCATGGCACCGGCACCGAGTGAGTCGATGACCACCACGAATATTCTTCCGTATTTTTTCACTTAGATTACCTCCTTTATAAGCAAAACGGCTTTTTCAAGTTCTTCCGTCCTTACTGACGTACAGGAAAGAAGAAGGACTGCTCCTCCGTTTTCATTTATCTGACTTTTGAATTTAAGACCTTTTGCGGCCGCACGTTCCTTCAGTTTCTCAGGCTCATGCACTTCAGCAAACTCTGCCTTTACCATTACTCCGCTTCCGCATGGAAGGATATTCACCTTATCACCGAAAGTACGTTTTATTATATCAGCAAGCATTTCGGATTTGGCGGCATACAGCTTCTTGAGCTTCCTTATCTGCGAATCCATATGACCGTCCCTTATAAACTGACACAGGGCTATCTGTTCGGTCTTGGATGCGGTCTGGTTGTAGTCCGCCGCCACATCCAGGTATTTTTCCATCATTTCATCAGGAAGTACCATGTAGCTCATTCTGATGGACGGCAGAAGCAGTCTGGAAAATGTTCCGGTGTAGACAACGTTTTTACCTGATGCAAGGCTCTGGAGTGAAGGCGTTCTTCTTGAAAAATAGGAAAACTCATTTCCGTAGTCGTCCTCGATGATGAGTCTGCCTGCATCCATAGCTGATTTTATAAGAGAAAAACGCTCCTCGACGGTCATGACATCGCCGAACTCGCCTTGGCTTGACGGATTTACATATATGACATCCGGATCGTCGTCAGTAATGCTCCAGCCGTGGTCACGGAAAACCGCCGTGCCCTGTCTGAAATCAGGATTGCTGAAGCTTATCTTCTTTTTTTCGCCTATAACCGAACAGAGAATATGCAGAAGACTCTGCACACCGGCACCAACAACGATATTGTACGGCGAGCATACAACGTTTCTGCGTGACGATATAAACCCGGCTATTGCCTCACGGAGTTCGTACTCACCCTGGGGCTCACCGTAGGAGAGAAGCCTCTCATCCTGTCTGAGAGCGCTCTTGATGTATCTTCTCCACATATCGAAGTTAAAGCTCTCCCTGTCGGCACCTGCCGAGGAAAAATTATAGATGATCTCAGGTTTATGTGACTCGTCTTTCTTAGTATTCTGTCTTCTGTCGGCAGGACAGATGGAACTTACATAAAAGCCGCTGTTCTTCCGGGAAATGATATATCCGTCAGCTGCAAGTGACATATATGCATTTTCAACGGTGGTACGGCTTATTTCCAGCTCTTCGGAGCAGCGTCTTATTGACGGTATTTTCTGCCCCGGTGAAAGTGTACCGTTCATTATCATGTTTTTATAATATCCGTAGACCCTGAGGTAAAGCGGCTTGTCATCATCCGGAAACTGATACTTCATAAAGTGACCCCTTAAAAATTCTTGTTTTTGTGTATTTTAATAACGACAAAGTTATATTATTATTATATACATAAGATTCATATGATTCAAGTAGGTTTAGAAATTTTAGTCACAGCTCCGGCTTCGCCGGAGCTGTGGGAGGGGGATGACGGGGCTTCGCCCCGTTACCCCACGCAGATTCATCTGCATTTCATTTGCTGCAAATGATAACCCGCAGGTACGTTTGATAATAAATTTAAGGAGTTGTTACTATGAAAGACCAGAAAATCAAAACTATGACCACGACAGCTATGTTTACAGCAATTATCACTGTTCTCACAGCATGCTTTCAGATAAAGACTGTAAATGACGGATACATTCACTTCGGTGACTCGATGATCTACCTTGCAGCCTGTCTTCTTCCTGCACCGTATGCAATATTTGCAGGATCAGCCGGCGGTGCAATGGCAGATATTCTTTCCGGTTCCGCAGTATGGGCACTTCCTACACTCATCATCAAGGCACTCAATACACTGCCTTTCATCTTCGCCCTGAAATACCTTAAAAAGAAGGAAAGCGACAAGATCATGACTAAGGAAATGATAATAATGAGTGCTGTTTCCGGTGTGATAACAATTGTCGGCTACTGGATTGCCGAGGGAATCATGTTTGGATTCGCCGTATCGACAATAGGAACAGTTTTACGCGGCTTCATTCAGCCGGTCTGCAGTTCCGTACTGTTCGTATGTGTAGGAACAGTTCTTGACAGAGCAAAGTTCAAATCTCTTATCTACAGAGTATAAACAATGATTAAGTCAGCCATCCGGCTTCGCCGGATGGCTTTTTTTACAATAAAATATACTTGAGTATGAACAGAACGGAAAGAACATATACAAGCGGAGGTATCTTCTTTCCCTTTCCGCAGATCAGATTGATGAACGTGTAGGAAATGATCCCCAGTGAAATACCCTCTGAAATACTGTAGAACAGCGGCATTGAGATAACGCATATATATGCCGGTACAGCATCGGTATAATTCTTTTCACTGAACTTGATATCTGCAATAGCCGAGAACATAAGGAAGCCTACGACGATAAGTGCCGGAGCTGTAGCAAAGCTCGGTACTGCGGTGAAAACAGGTGCAAAGAAGATGGATACTAAGAAAAGCAGAGCTGTTGTGAGAGCTGTAAGTCCCGTTCTTCCGCCTTCTGCAACACCTGCAGATGATTCAACGAATGTGGTAGTTGTTGATGTTCCGAAAACTGCACCTACCGCAGTAGCAACAGAGTCTGAAAGAAGCGCCGGCTTGATAGCAGGAAGCTTTCCGTCCTTGTCGAGCATCTTAGCCTTTGCGCTGACGCCGATAAGAGTTCCCAGCGTATCGAAAAGATCAACGAATAAGAATGAGAAGATAATAACTATAAAGTTAAACCAGTCGATGGTGTTAAGATCAACGTTGAAGCACTGTCCGAAGGTCTGGAAAAATGCGCTGAAGTCTGTCATCTGCATAGCCGGGAACAGTGAATAGTATCCGGCATCAGGTGCAGGAACGTAAACTCCGGCTGCCTGACAAACCATTCCGGCGATCCAGGTTCCGAGAATTCCGAGAAGGACTGAACCTTTTACCTTTTTAAGATAAAGAATAAAGGTAAACATTGTTCCGAGAAGTGCAAGCAGAGCGCTTATTCCGGCTGTGCTGAAATTCTCCGTAAAATCAGTTATGGCAACAAGAGTCGAGCTGTTTGCCACGCATATACCGGCATTCTGAAGTCCTATAAATGCGATGAACAATCCTATACCTACTGAAACTGCAGTCTTGAGTGACAGCGGTATCGCGTTGAAGATGGCCTCACGTATATTGGTAAGGGAAAGCACGAGAAAGATAATTCCCTCGATGAAAACCGCCAGAAGAGCCACCTGCCACGGATATCCCATTATTCCGACTATGGTGTAGGCGAAAAACGCATTGAGTCCCATTCCGGCTGAAAGAGCAAACGGAAGATTTGCCATGAAAGCCATGCACGCCGTTCCCACAAATGACGCAAGGCACGTAGCAATGAGCACTGCAGTCTGGTCCATTCCTGCTGCCGCAAGGATCGACGGATTGACCGCAAGTATATAGGCCATGGTCATAAAGGTAGTAAGTCCGGCGGTAAGTTCCGTTCGTACTGTGGTGTTATTCTGTTTGAGTTTAAATATCTTTTCAAGCATCGGCATTCACTCCCTGCTTTCCTTCGTCATATTCAGCTATGTAAGGAAGATTTCTGTAATATTCATCACAGTCAAGACCGTAGCCTATAACGAAATGATCAGGTATTGTAAAAAGCGACATGTCAGCCTCGAATTTCACAAGACGTCTTGAAGGCTTGTCGAGCAGTGTGATGACCTTAAGTGAAAGAGGATTTCTCTCCTTCAGTTTCTCCACCACATCGTGCAGCGTACGGCCTGTATCTATAATGTCCTCGATGATTATTACATGGTATTTGCTTATATCCTGGCTTACGTCCATTGTAATGGATACTTCCCCTGTGGAAACAGTGCCGGAATAATAGCTCTTGGCACACATAAAGGCAACTTCGCACGGGATACTCACCTGACGGCAGAAGTCAGCCATAAACACAAATGCGCCGTTTAAAATACTTATAAGCAGAAGCGGCTTGTCCTTGTACTCACGGCTCACCCATTCCCCTGCTTCAGCGATCTTCTGACGGATCTCCTCCTCAGTAAAGATCACTCTTTTTATCTTCCCGTTTATTTCATCTGTATTTATCATGATCCCTATTCTCCATTCGTTAAAGATTATCTGTACTGAACCAAGCCGTAAATCCGGCTTCGCCGGATTTACGGAGGGGGTGGGGCGGGGCTTCGCCCCGGTACCCCACGCTGATTTATAAATAAATCAGCGTTCTCTGCACAGATTTATGAAAAAAATATATTTTTTCTTAATATTATTGTATCATATTTATAGCTTTATTGCAATCATAAATCCTTTTCAGTATGTGTCAAGTGTTTGTTGGCATTTTACTGCAATTTCCAAATTAGCTACATAGCATGGAATATACTGGTGGATGTCGAGCCGTATTTTAATGCGACAGGGTATACTTCTCCTGTGATAATCAGGCTGGCAATCCCACA
>JAFRUS010000026.1 GCA_017438745.1 Oscillospiraceae bacterium
ACAAAGGATGTAGAAGATATTCCTGCAACTGGTCATAAGTACAGTGCACCGGAATATACCTGGTCAGAAGACGGAAAGACATGTACAGCAACAGCAGTATGTGAAACAGACAAGTCTGCAGTAACTGAAACAGTAGAGATCACGAGTGCAGTCAAGACACCTGCAACATGTGACAAGGCTGGTGTTACAACATACACAGCAGCATTCAAGAACGAACTCTTTACAGCACAGACAAAGGACGTTGAAGATATTCCTACAACAGGTCACAAGTTCGGTGAGTGGACAGTTACTAAGGAAGCAACTGATGAAGCCGACGGATACGAGACCAGAAAATGTGAGTATTGCGGTGAAGAAGAAACTCATGAAATACTTGCAAAATCTCATGTAATGGGTGAATGGAAAACAATAAAGGCGGCAACATGTCTCGAAGATGGCATCGAAGAAAGAGCATGTGCTGACTGCGACAAAGCTGAAACCCGTGTTATCAAGGCAGCAGGTGAACACAAGTTCGGTGAATGGACTGTAGCTAAGAAAGCTACATGCGAAGAAACCGGTCTTGAAGTAAGAAAGTGCGAAAACTGCGGTGAAGAAGAAACAAGAGTAATTCCGGCAACTGGTCATAAGTTCGGCGAGTGGCAGACTGTTACTAAATTAACCGATGATGTTGACGGATTGGAAGTCAGAACATGTGAACACTGCGGCAGAGAAGAAGCACGTGCGACACTGGCAACAGGTCACGAATTCGGTGAATGGAAAGTAACAGAAGAACCAACCTGTGAGAAATCAGGAATCGAAACAAGATACTGTGATCATAATGACGGAACATTCGAAACCAGAGAGATCCCGGCAATCGGACATAAGTACGGAGCACCGGTATATACATGGTCAGAGGATGGAAAGACATGTACAGCAACAGTAACCTGTGAACATGATAAGACACATGTTATCAGCGAAAAGGCAGTTATCACAAGTGCAGTAAAGACAGCAGCAACATGCGATAAAGCTGGCGTTACTACATACACAGCTACATTCAAGAATGAACTCTTCAGTGCACAGACAAAGGATGTTGAAGATATTCCGGCAACAGGACACAAGTTTGGAACACCGGTATACACATGGTCAGCAGATGGCAGCACTTGCACAGCGATAGCAATTTGCGAGACTGACAAGAAGTTCACAGTTACAGAAGATGCAGTTATCACAAGTGCAGTCAAGACAGCGGCAACATGTGATAAGACTGGAGTTACAACCTATACAGCGTTATTCAAGAATGAACTCTTCACAGTTCAGACAAAGGATGTTGAAAACATTCCAGCAACAGGACACAAGTATGGCAAGCCAGAATACACATGGTCAGCAGATGGTAAGACATGTACAGCTACAGTAATCTGTGAAACAGACAAGAAGTTCACAGTTACAGAAGAAGCAGTTATCACAAGTACAGCGAAGACAGCAGCAACATGCGACAAGGCTGGAGTTACAACTTACACAGCAGCATTTGAAAACAAGCTGTTCAGCGCACAGACAAAGGACGTAGCTGATATTCCTGCACTCGGTCACAAGCTTGGAGCACCTGTATACACATGGTCAGCAGACGGCAAGACATGTACTGCAACAGTAACATGCGAAAACGACAAAACTTACGTAGTAACAGAAACAGCTAAGATCACAAGCGTTGTCGCTGCAGCAGCAACATGTGACAAGGCTGGTGTTACAACATACACAGCATCATTTGAAAACAAGCTGTTCAGCACTCAGACAAAGGACGTTGCAGATATTCCTGCAACAGGCGAACATAAGTTTGGCGGCTGGCATGTAACCATTACAGCAAATGCAGAACATGACGGAACCAAGGAACACAAGTGTGAGGTCTGCGGTCTTACAGAAACAGCTTCTACTTCATATGACTATCATGAAAGTGCAGATGAAGTAACAGATCCTGAAAACAAGCCTGGTGAGATCAGAAATATCACAGAGCCGGAAACCAATGCATGCAGTGGTACTATCGAAGTTACAGATAAGAAGGAGATTCTCGATACATTCCCGCTTACAAACGAAGAATGCGATCAGGTTGAAAACGGAAAGGATATCGGACTCAAACTTGAAGTAACTGATATTTCAGGAAATGAAGTCGTTAAGGAAGAGGCAGATAAAGCCGTTAAGGAAACTGTCGGTGAAAACGGTGTTGTAGCAGCTGTTCTGGATGTATCTATCCATAAGTACATCAACGGACAGGATGCAGGCAGAGTAACACAGCTCAATAAGGTACTCAGAGTTTACATTGATCTTCCTGCAGGACTTTACAAGGAAGGCAGAACATTCTACGTAGTACGTGAACATGAGGGCAAGTATGAAGCACTTCCGCTGACACTTGTATCTGAAACAAGAGCATACTTCGAATCAGATCAGTATTCACAGTTCTATATTGTTTATACTGAAGCTCACGAACACGAATTCGGCGAATGGAAGACTTCACAGAACGCATCATGGCTGCACCGCGGTTATGAAGAAAGAACCTGTGAATGCGGCGAAAAGGAAACCAGAAGAGTCGAAGAAAGCTGGACAGAATGGCTTGTTGGTGCAGTCGGCAGAAGACTCAGAAACCTTTTCCGCTGATAAGGACATTCTGAAAAAAGCGATGATCCAGTAAACATTCGAAGGTAAAAAATAATGAGCGACAGCTCATTTACGATCAAAACGGCACTTTCAGCCTTAGCTGAAGGTGCCGTTTTCACCATTTCTGTAATATTACCGTTTAACATACCTCTGATTTCTGCTGCTCGGTTTGTCCGGTATTGTCATTTCGATCAGTCCGGCATCGAGAGCGGGAGTGAGATAGTTTTTCCGGAATGAATCCCTTGATTTCATTCCGAGCATATTCATAAGAGCGGAAGCAGTATAAGGCACATCGTATTCCATACACTCAAGCAGCTTTTTTACATATTCGGAACCGCTGAAAGCTGAAATGCTGCTCTGACTGATCACTTCATCGAGAACATTACTGATAGTTTTCAGCATAAACAGTATGAATGCATCTGAATTCCCTTTTGCATGGCATTTTGAGATAGCATCATAATATTCCTGCTGATATTTTTCTATCTGGCTTTCAAGCGGAATGTATTCGAAAATATTTCTCCATCTGTACAGCAGAACTGTGTGCCACAGTCTGGCCATTCTGCCGTTCCCATCTGAAAACGGATGTATGAATACAAATTCATAATGAAAGACTGCAGCCATTATGAGCGGATGAACGATACCTTCGTTTTTCTTCATCCATCTGAAAAGGTCGTTTATAAGATCCGGTACAAGCTCCGGCGGCGGAGCGATGAAAATGCATTTACCGCCTGAAAACACCCCTTCAGCACCTTTCCGGAATTTGCCGGATTCGGTGATTATGTTTTCAGTCATGATACCGTGGATCTTCTTAAGATTTCTGACACTCATCGGATCTATCTCAGGGATTATTTCATAGGCCGAATATGCGTTTTTAACCTCGTGTATTTCTTTCTGATCTCCTAAAACGAGATGCCCGTTTATAACATCGCGTACTTCCGTCAGGGAAAGAGAGTTTGCTTCGATTTTCAGAGATGAATGAACAGAACGTATTCTGTTGTTCTTTCTTAAATGCGGCCTGGATTCAAGTTCTCTGTAACCTGTGATCCTTCCGACCTTCTCGGAAATATCCGAAACTATTCCGAGCATCTGGTCTGTAATAGTGTACGGAGGAGAATATTTTCCCATTGTATGCTCCTTTCAAAGCGATATCATGCACGTTATCATGTATGTTATCCTACACGTTATCCTGCATGTTTTCCTGCATGCCTCTTCTGAAGATACAGGATTAAACAACGCAGATACGTGATTTAAATCGCGTAATTCATTATAATTTTATTATATCACAAATTCAGAAAACAGGCAAACAGATGTGCCGTTGCTGATAAGGTGCACTTCAAACACACCAATAATTGTATAGTTGACAACTTACATTAAATGCGGTATACTGGAATAGGAATTATTAGTATTTAAGGAGATTGATATGAGATACACTAAAGAAAATGAAATTGTTAGCGACTCTCATCGTGACATTGCAATTATTAATGAGCAGATAATTCGTGATAAGATATATGAAGTTCGCGGTGTAAAGGTTATGCTTGACTTTGAACTTGCTGAGATTTATGGCTATGAAACAAAGAATTTTAATCGTCAGGTAAAGAATAATGCAAAGCGATTTGAAGGCGATGATTTTATGTTCCAGCTTACTCAAGATGAATTTAAGGAAATTTTGAGGTGCAAAAATTTCACCTCAAGTTGGGGTGGCACTCGATATTTACCGTTTTGTTTTACAGAACAAGGAGTTTATCTGTTAATGAGTGTTCTTCGCGGAGAATTAGCTGTTCAGCAAAGCCGCGCACTTGTAAGAGCGTTCAAGACCATGAAAGATTATATCATTGAAAATAGAGATATGGTCAGCAGACACGATTATCTTCGACTTTCAATGCAGGTTTCAGATACACAGCAGACAGTTCAGAGCATACAATCACAGTTACTTGATCACGGCGAAAAGCTGAATGATCTTTTTACTCAAATGCAGGATACGGTGAAAAATTCAGAAATATCTCCGTTTCTTCTTGATTTCAGCAGAGAAGAGGACAGAAAAGAATATCTGATACTGAATGGTGAACCTGCAAAAGCGGACGAAACATATATGGATATATACAGCAAGGCTAAGAAAACAGTATTTGTCGTTGATAATTATATTGGTATTAAGACTTTGCGGTTATTACGGGAAGTCAGAAAAGGTGTGAGTATTACAGTTTTCAGTGACAATCTTTCAGGAATGCATAAGAGTGATTATAATGATTTCCATACGGAATTTCCGAATATTCAGATAACATTTAAAAAGACAGGGAGAACAGCACATGATCGTTTTATAGTACTTGATTTTGGGACAAAGGATGAGAAGATATATCATTGCGGTGCATCTTCAAAGGATGCTGGAATTAAGCTTATGACAGCGATAACTGAAATTACGGATGAAGACTTTAAGTCGTCATATCATCAGGTTATACATAAGTATCTTTCAAATCCTGTGCTTGTGTTGAGGTAGTATTTATGTGTCTGCTGAAGCTCATGAACACGAATTCGGCGAAGGTAAAAATTCATTGCCGGATCAGCCGGTAGTATTACATCAGAACGATAAACGGGAATTTCTCAGTGCACTGGTCTTTCTCCGGAGAAAATCGCAGAGCTCAGAAAACAGATATAAGGCTGCGTCGGTCACTTGAATCTGAAGATGATCATACAGGTAAAAGAAAAACAATGAGCGACAGCTCATTTACGATCAAAAAGGCACTTTCAGCGCCAGCTGAAGGTGCCTTTTTCGCATTTTACTGACTTCAAAAAATTAAACCTGCTGGCATAAATCTGCAAGTCAGAGTGACCTGCAGGCGAACACGAATAAATGGTGGTACCTTAGGCACAATTATATAATTTACACTGACCAGATTACTCATTTAAACTAATAATTGATTTCAGAAATTAAATGTTGTGTTATAGCACACTGGTTCTGATCAAAAAATCAGTACATTTTTCACGAATTTCGATTGAATTTTCACCATGCAATAAATAATCGTTGACAAATGCGATTCATTAGATTATAATATTCATATAATCAAGTGAAAGGAGGGAGAGAATTAAGAAAAACGCAGATTTATTCATGAACACAGTACTTAAACCAATTTTTTGAATGATCTGTGTTATCTTAAACTCTCAAGTGAAGAAATGGGCGTATTTATAAGGTTGGAATTGTCAGATACTATTACGCAGAAGGAATGGAGTTCGGTTTATGAAAAATCTCTTGTTATGGCAAAGATGTTTGGCTTTTTCGATTTTTCAGTTGAAGAAATTTCAAATCAGTCGGTAAAATGTATTATACCAACTGATGAAAATACGTTTGACGAACGAACAGGATGGATGGTGAGCGGAAGTTTTCCAAGCTATAAGAGTGCTGAAGCGCAGTTTACACCAAAAATATTCGGGGTTGACTCATACGACGGAGAAAAATACGATATTCTTCGTTTTTATGAAGATGATAAACCGCATGAAGTTTCAGAAGGACATCGTATGAAATCTATCTGGTGCAATAAAACACAAGGTGAGCCTTATCATATGGGTTTACTGGCAATCGGCTGTATGGCCGAGCAAATTCTTGGTGTACAGGCAACAGTACGCGGAGATATCACGTACGGTCAGTGTATAAATGCAGCACAGATAGCATCGGAGGCACTTGGAGAAGAAATCAAACCACCTGTTACATGCAGACTCGAAGATTTGTATGAACGTATAGAAAGATTTGATGACTTTGATGAATGCAAAAAGCTGAGTTTGCTGAAAAGACTTTATCTTGGAACTAATTACAATGAGTTTGGTGAGTTCCAGAAAAAACATTTTTCCGAAGAATGCATCAGAAAATACTGGCGTGAAAAGCTGAAGGGTACTGGAATAAACACCTTTGCATTCTCACATGATCTGCGGGAATATTTTCGTGAAAGCGCCGATCTCAAACGTTTTTGCGAAATTGCTGATTTTAACCATAAAGATCCGGAGCAGTGTACTAAGGTGATTCAGGGAATACTTAAAAGTTCCATGTATGTTAAAGATAAAGACTGCACTGATCATCTTGACTTAAATCAACGTTCCGATCCATACGGCATACCATCAATGTTCGCTTCATTTTTTCTGGGACCATATCTAAGCGCCGGCCCGGACAGATTTATTCCGCTTGAGGAAATGAGAAAAGTTTTCTCTGAGTGTTTCGGCGATGTTATCAATGTGAATGAAGTTGTAGATGATTTTCTTGAAAACAGAGATGACGCCAGAGAAAAAGGGCGTGAAACGTTAAACAATCGTATAGAATCAGTCGGAAAAGAAATGCAGAAATACGATATAAACACTTATGAAGATCTTGTATATTTTGAACCCGGCAATACTTTCAGACCATCTTTACTTAAGGTACTGAAAGATTCTTTTAAGACATACAAAAAATGTAACGATCACGAAGAATTTGAGAAACTGATGAAATATAAACCATCTGAAAAGTTTAAATTTCTTGCTGAAAATACAGATGGTTATATATTAACCCTTGATCAGTGGAGTGTTATTTACGATGAACTTGAACGTGACAAAGAATCGTTAAGACGTTATTTTCCAATGGTATGTGTGACGACAACTGGAAATTTCAGCTTTCTGATACGCGAACTGGTTACGAACAATGAATTCTGGAATTACTGCTGTGAAAATTTCACGGTGGATGACGAGTCAGAAGACATTCCGGAAACTACTTAATAAAATACAGAATAATAATCAGAGACTCAAACTTCGCACATCAAAAATAACTGTGCATCTTGAAAATTCAATATTAGCTTGATCAAATACTTTTGTCAGCAGCTCATTTACGATCAAAACGGCACTTCCAGCCTTAGCTGAAGGTGCCGTTTTCTCTATTGCCAAAAAGCCGTAAATACAGTATACTAATATATGAAAGAAAACAACGGGAAAGGAGCAGATAACATGCCACGAAAAATAGGAACAGGAGTGCAGAGTTTCAGTAAACTTAGAGAGCGCGGTAGTTTTTTTGTCGATAAAACAGAGTTTATAAGCGACTGGTGGAATTCAGACGATGACGTTACTCTGATCACCCGTCCGCGTCGTTTCGGAAAAACACTGAACATGAGTATGCTCGAATGTTTTTTTAGTCCGGAATATGCCGGAAGAGCTGATCTTTTTGAAGGTCTTGAAGTCTGGAATGATGAGAAAATGAGAGAACTTCAAGGAAGCTGGCCGGTCATCTTTTTTACGATGGCAGCGATAAAAGGCGAAGATCATAAGGATTTTCTTGAACAGATGAATGCTGAAATACAGTCAGTTTATTCACGTTATGAAGTGTTTGTAAATAACAGCGATAAGATCTCGGAGGGCCAAAAAGAAAAATTTAATCTTTTTAACCGTACAATGCTGAAAACACTGGTCGCTGAAGCGGATGATCCTGATAAAAAAGTCAATACGACTCTGCTTACAAAGAGCATAGCGTTTCTTTCGGAACTACTTTCGATTCATTACGGAAAGAAAGTAATCATACTTCTTGATGAATATGATACACCGATGGTTGAATCATATGTAAAGAAATACTGGGATAAAGCAGTATCATTTATGCGAAAATTCTTCAATACCACATTTAAAAGCAATCCGTACATGTACCGCAGTGTACTGACAGGAATAACAAGAGTCAGCAAAGAGTCGCTGTTCTCTGATTTTAATAATATCGAGATCTGTACGCTTTCATCAGTAAAATATCAGGAATACTTCGGATTTACTGAAGAAGAAGTATTTGCGTCGATGGATGAATACGGTCTTACCAATAAGGATGAAGTGAAATACTGGTACGACGGATTTACTGTCGGTGATCTTAAGGATATCTATAATCCGTGGTCAGTGACTAATTTCCTTGGCAAGAAAATATTATCACCTTACTGGGCAAATACCAGTTCCAATAAACTTGTGAGTGACCTTCTGCGCGAAGGCGATGCGGAAATGAAAAGTGATTTTGAGCATCTTCTCTGCGGCGGAACAGTGACAAAGCAGATAAATGAAGAGCTTGTGTACAGCGATCTTAGCGCAGATGATAATTCTGCCTGGAGCCTGCTTACGATGAGCGGATACCTGAAAATTGAATCACGTGATGATGAGGAATATGAGCTGAAAATAGTAAATTATGA
>JAFRUS010000027.1 GCA_017438745.1 Oscillospiraceae bacterium
AGATAGCCGAGGAAATCACCTTCATAGGAGAATTTTGCACCATCGTACATTTCCGGATCGCCGGAACTCAGAAACATTGCAGTCTTTTTAAGAGATTTCGGTGCCGTCGGGTAGAGTGCCGAGTAAAAGCGGTCTATCACACATTTAAGCTGTCCTGAAATGCCATGGTAATAGATTGGCGCGGCCAGAACAAGCATCTGGGTGTCTTTCAGTTCTTTGTATATCTCCTGCATATCGTCTTTCTGAACGCAGGTGCCCTGTCCTTTTCCGTGGCAGTATTCACAGGCAAGGCAGCCTTTTATATTCATTTTACAGACATTGAAGCAGACTACCTGATGACTGTTTTTCTCAGCAGATTCACGAAATGCATCAATCATTTTTGCGGTATTTCCGTTAGACCGGGGACTTCCGTTCAGCACAAGTATCTTCATAGTATTTACTCCTTTTCAATCTGAGACTTTCCTTTACTTCAACTTGTGACTCTTCTTGTTGTATATCTGAGCCTTGCTGTGCTGCTTCTTTTGTTCCGCATCCGAATGCGAAAAAGGAGAACAGCAGAACAATGCCATATATTGACAATCTTTTTATTATTGATCTGTTCATACACTACCTCGTCATACCGGAATTTGCCAGTCTATTTCTTGTAGGTGACTACCATGGTATTAGACAGTTTTTTCCCGACCAGGTAAATCAACCATCCCAAAAATCTCTTCAACGGAGTCAAGGGTACACCCGGCGCATATCTCATCCCCTTGTATTTCGGCCAAAAGTTATTATCCTCAGTCGGATAGTCTTTTTCACCCTTATTACCGACACACATGGCCTGAAAAAGATTAAACGGGATCAGTACACCTATTCCGGGGATATGTGCTTTTCCGGATTTCACATCAAGATAAAATCTCTTCGTGACTTCATATGTCCTTCGCAGATCCTTTTCTGTTGGCTTGTAGTCATTCCAACTCAGTGCAGTTACCGGAAGCTGATAGCATTTATTAAATCCCCATCCCGGCAGTGTTGCCGCTAAGGCCTTAGTCGTACTCTCTGCTGACACACCTCCGGTTGTACTGATTATAAGTGCCTTCTTTGTAAAATATCTCGGTCGGTGTAACATAAATGCCATATGATCCGTAAAGTTTTTCATAATTCCGGGCAAATGTCCCTGAAAACATGGAACAGAGAAAATAACTGCATCGCATTCTTCTATTTTATCTATTATCGGCTGCACTTTCTTATAATGTGGACAGAATTTATGACCTCTGCGAAAACAATTGCTGCATCCTGTGCAAAATGGAAGATCTATTTCTGATAAATGCACTTCGCAAAACTCAACCGTACTATCAATTTTATGGATATACTTCTTTGCAGCCAAAGTCAGCCGCCATGTATTCCCTTTGTGTGGTCCGCCATTGAATATTAATATTTTCATACGCTCTCACCTTCTTCCACAAATTGCGATTTGCTTAACCATTTATGCTGAAAGTTATTCCATACTCAAAGTTTGCTCATAATTTCATTAGCTTTTTTTAGTATAGGCATTTCTCTGTTCGCAATCAGCCTTCCGAGCTTTGTTTCCCGTCTTTTTTCATATTCAGCAAGTGATTCTTCATAGGTCAGCTTTATAGTTGACAAATGGAAGTCTTCTATCTCATCCCGAGTCAGATGCTTATCCCCGAATGAAACAATTTTACAAAGGAAATAGTTATTCAGATTGCGCCGATGGATCAGATTATAATAATCGCTGACAACACCAATCTTGCAAACGACCTCAA
>JAFRUS010000028.1 GCA_017438745.1 Oscillospiraceae bacterium
AATGTGGCTACACTACTTTCTTGTTATTTCGGTCAAACTTAATATTAAAGCATTGTAGCTAAGATGGCAAGCTTTTTGCCATCTTTTTTTATTCCCTTGAAAATTACCAGTTTTTTTGCCCACATTAATTATACACTAACTCCTTTTCAGTGCAGATTAGTTTTTGGTTATAGATAAAATCTATAGGTTGCTATTTGTAAACTGTATTGGACAAACACGATCTGCAGAGTTATAATAAAACCATGATAAGAATTACTTACGACCTCACTATTGACAATTCATTTGCAATAGTGTATTATTAAAATATCATTTCCTACTTATCCTGTAGGATAGCAAGGTTTACAGCAATAATTGCTTATCATTTATCAGTAATTATTTTTAATATTTTATATTTTTAACGGAGGGAATTATTATGGCAGACATCAAGCAGAGTTCACTCGAACTTATCGGAGGAACACCTATTCTCAAACTCAACAACTATACAAAGAAGGCTGGCATCAGCAATGCAACAATCCTTGCAAAGCTCGAATACCTCAATCCGGCTGGTTCAGTTAAGGACAGAATCGCACTCGCAATGATCGAAGATGCTGAAAAGAAGGGCATTCTCAAGCCGGGCGCAACAATTATCGAACCTACAAGCGGTAACACAGGTATCGGTCTTGCAGCAGTTGCAGCAGCAAAGGGATACAAGGCTATCCTCACACTTCCTGATACAATGAGCGTTGAAAGAAGAACACTTCTTGCAGCATACGGCGCAGACCTCGTTCTTACAGAAGGCGCAAAGGGCATGAAGGGTGCTATTGCAAAGGCTAACGAACTCAACAAGGAGATCGAAGGATCAGTTATCCTTGGTCAGTTCGTAAACCCTGCAAACGCTGAAGCTCACAGAAAGACAACAGGTCCTGAGATCTGGGAACAGACAGACGGAAAGGTTGACATCTTCGTTGCCGGCGTTGGTACAGGCGGTACACTTACAGGTGTGGGTGAATTCCTCAAGTCAAAGAATCCTGACATCAAGATCGTAGCAGTTGAACCTGCATCAAGCCCGGTACTTTCAAAGGGCGAAGCTGGTCCTCACAAGATCCAGGGTATCGGTGCCGGATTTGTTCCAGAGGTACTCAACACAGATATCTACGATGAAGTTATCACAATCGAAAACGAAGACGCATTCGCTGAAGGCGCTGCATTCGGCGTAAGCGAAGGTATCCTCGTTGGTATTTCATCAGGTGCTGCTCTTAAGGCTGCATCAATCCTCGCTGAAAGACCTGAAAACAAGGGCAAGGTTATCGTTGCACTTCTCCCTGACTCAGGTGACAGATATCTTTCAACACCACTTTTCAGCAAGTAATAATTAATTCATAGACATAAAAACTCTCTTTCAAATAAAAACGGTCATGCGTTCGCATGACCGTTTTTATTTTTATTCAGTTATTTCTTCGTCTGCTTCGCCGTCGCTGTCATCTTCCACGCTGCGGCATGAGCATCTTCCCTTTTCATCCTTGGAGATCTGCCATTTCTTCTGGCCGGAAAGCTTAAGCTGTGAGTTGTTTTTCTCGGTAGAGGTTATGTCTGTATCGTCACAGATCCAGATGCCTATGCTGTCAAACTGGACATCCTTCAGTGCAGAAGTAAGCTTTTGAATATCCTCGCTCTTAAACGGCTTGTCCTTTCCCGTATAGACCTCGACCTCAATGTTCAGGTTCGATTCTGTAAGAAGCGGTTCAACGTTGCCGTCCTTGCGGTAATCACCGTTGAGTTCCGGATAATCGATCGTTACAAAGGCAAACGCCTTCGCATCCGGAAGTGCTGTTTCCACGGCGTTTACAAGATAATCCTTGGCCGGCTGACGCATTCTCAGCATGAATCTGTCTTCGAATATCTGACCTGATGAAGTTATCCACATACACACAACATCGCCTGAATTGCTGTTTTCAAGTGTGGAAATAAACATACCTGCCGGAATCTTGTTGCCGAGTTTTTCAGTTCTTCCTAAAATACCGGTAGCCTTCCACTCTTCATTATACGTTTCACGCATATAGTTCTCGACATACTCAATCTGTTTGTCCTCACTCAAAGCATGAAACTCAGATTCCCCGCACGATGTAAGAGCCGGCACTGCAGACAAACTGAGTGCTGCCGGTAAAACCAGTGATTTCTTAATAAAATTCTTCATCCCCGTCGCCTCCCTGCTGTTATCATAAAACAGAATGTATCAGGTCTGAGATCCGGCTTCGCCGGATCTCAGACGGGGGGATTTGCGGGGCTTCTCCCCGTTCCCCCACGCTGATTTATGAACAAATCAGCGTTCCCTTAATACTATAATTTTATCACATTTGTCTTTATAATTCAACCATGTGTACAGGTTTATTTTGCGATAAGATCCTTTACTACCTCGCCTGCAATCATAAGCCCTGCGACTGCCGGAACGAAGGCTGTGCTTCCCGGAATATCCCTGCGTTCCGTACACTTGTGAGCAGCGCCCGGAGGGCATACACAGTTTGTACGGCAGCTTGCTCCCATATCTTCACGAGGTTTTATCGGCGGTTCGTTTGAATAAACTACCTTGAGTTTCTTTACGCCGCGTCTCTTGAGTTCATAGCGCATTACACGGGCAAGAGGACATCCTTCGGTCTTATAAATATCAGCAATTTTAAATCTTCCCGGATCCAGCTTGTTTCCTGCTCCCATTGCGCTGATAATCGGAACGTTCTTCGCCTTGGCACGCATGATAAGTTCAAGCTTAGCAGTGACTGTATCTACTGCGTCAACAACATAGTCGTACTCTTCAAAAGGAAAATCATCCGCATTTTCCGGAAGGAAGAAACAGTTGTGTACACGGACATCCACATCAGGGTTGATGTCCTGCATTCTTTCGAGCATGACTTCTGTCTTGTATCTTCCTATGGTCTTTCTTGTGGCGATTATCTGACGGTTAAGGTTTGTAAGGCACACCTTGTCGTCATCCACAAGGTCAAAGTGACCCACGCCGCTTCGTACAAGTGCCTCGCAGACATAACCGCCCACGCCGCCGATACCGAACACTGCCACTCTCGCTTCTGAGAGCTTTTTTATACCTTCCGCACCGATAAGCAGCTCGGTTCTTGAAAACTGATTCAACATACTATACACCTCATATTTTTCGAACAATGATCAGACAGGAAATCCGGCTTCGCCGAATTTCCTGAGAGGGACCTGGCGGGGCGTCGCCCCGTCCCCCGCGCAGATTTACCAGTAAATCTGCGTTTCCATCACCCGCTTTTCATACTGTTTTGATAGACATAATAAATTATATACTAATAAGCCTTCGTTGTCAATGACTTCAGATGTGCCGTTTTAATCCCTGTTTTATGCACTATCATAAGTTATCTGCCTATTTTTCAACAGTGTTTATGATGATTTTCAATTGAAAAAGTTGTGCAGATTTGATATAATTTATAGTGCGAATTATTTTTGAAAACGCATATTTATTTATAAATATGCGTGGGGTCCGGGGCGAAGCCCCGTCTCCTTCTCTCCCCGGAAATCCGGCGCAGCCGGATTTCCGCTCTGATTATAATCCCGGAGGTTAGCTATTAATGGAGCTTACAAAAACAGATAAAAAACCTGGCGGTGCCCGTTCAATGACGGAAGGTGCGCCGTGGAAACATATTCTTAAATTCTCACTGCCGGTCCTGGCAGGATCACTTCTTCAGCAGCTTTACAATACTGTGGATACCATAATCGTTGGTAAATATTCCGGCGAAGATTCACTTTCCGCTGTAGGAACAACTGCAAGTCTTGCGTTTTTCTTCCTTGCGGTGGCCATCGGTTTTTCATCCGGTAACGGTGTTGTCGTGGCACAGCATTACGGTGCCGGAAGCGAGAAAAAGGTCCGTGCCAATGCATCGGTGGGTATACTTTTTCTGCTCGGTCTCGGTGTGATATGCGCTCTTGTCGGTATGCTTACAGCCCGACCGGCCTACACCTATCTTCTCAATGTTGACAAAAGCATTGTAGATCTTACCGTAAAATATTTCCGCTGGTACTGCATAGGTCTTGTTTTCCAGTTCGGATACAATATTTTCTCGGCTATCCTCCGTGCTGTCGGAGACAGTGCTGCAACACTGTATTTTCTTCTTATCTCATCCGTACTGAACATCGGTCTTGATCTGCTTTTCGTTGCACATTTCAAAATGGGCGTTACAGGTGCTGCCATTGCAACGGATATTTCGCAGGCTGCATCATTTACTGCGGCATACGCCTACATGACAAAAAAATATCCTATGTTCCGCTTCAAGCTGTCCGACTTCCGCTGGGACTCACAAATGATAAAGGCGACTATACGAATTGGCTTTCCTATCTCACTGCAGCTCATGATCGTTTCCTTCGGTCTCACATTTATCCAGCGTGCGGTAAATGAATTCGGAAAGGTAATGACAGCCTCAGCTACAGTGGGTCAGCGAATCGAAATGTACCTCAATCTTCCTGCTACTGCTTTCCAGACAACACTTGCCACCTACACCGGTCAGAACATCGGCGCAGGCAAACCGGAACGTGTAAAGAAAGGCGTTAAGCAGGCACTTATGATAGCACTTTCATTCACACTTTTCATCTCCGCCATGGTTACGATCTTCTCCGGATCAATAGTTACTCTTTTCAGTCTGAGTGATCAGGCTGCGGAATACTGCCTCTTACATCTCCGTGCCATCGCACTTGTAAATATAGTTCTGACAATGTACGTTCCTGTTTTCGGTGTATTTCAGGGTTCAAACCACAGTGCATTTCCGATGATAGTAGCAACTGTCGCTCTCGGTACACGAGTTCTCGTAACATATCTTTTCCGATACAGCGATATTTTCGGACACACAATCATCTGGTGGAACGGCATTTTCGGATTCGGCATGGGATTCATAGTAACATGGATATACTATCTCAGCGGAAAATGGCAGAACAATGCGGCTATAAAATAACGCTGATTTATGAATAAATCAGCGTGGGGCCCGGGGCAAAGCCCCGCAGTCTCCCTCCCCCGTCCAACCGGCG
>JAFRUS010000029.1 GCA_017438745.1 Oscillospiraceae bacterium
AACCGCTCAAACATATGCTTTATAACATCATCTGTCAGCACTTCGCAGTCATTCCCGATACGTATCTCACCTTTTCCGCAGGATATGTGAATACCATTCTTTGCATACTTCAGTGAATTGGTGATCAGATTGGAAAGTGCGTGTTCGAGCTTGTCAGGATCAGCAGATACTGTCATCGGTTCAAGATCAAGAGTCACATTCAGTCCCTTGTTTATGACGGTTCCTTCGAAAGGCATAAGGCAGTCCTGAATGAATTCCTGCATTTCGACCGGTTCCTTTTCAAGTTTAACCGAGCCGCTTTCCAGCTTTGACATGCAGAGTATCTCTTCGATAAGCCTGCTCATTTTCTCTGTCTGTCCGGCTATTACACGACCTGTTTTTTTGTAGTCCGTGATAACGCCCTGGCTTATACCGTCCGCATAACCGCGCAGTGCTGTCAGAGGAGTCTTAAGTTCATGCGATGTGTTTTCAAAAAACTGCTTCTGTGCTATCTGATTCTGTTCAAGTTTTTTTCCGAGTATGAATCCGGTCCCCGTTCCGAATGTGCCAATAACAGCTGCTGTCAGAATGAAGATAATGATCATATGATTTATCATATCCATTTCGCCGGTAACATCAACATACGCGATCATTTCACGCACGCTGCACATTCTGGCATCACCGTCGATCTGCATACCATCCGGATCTGAACCGTCCACAGTGATATATGAATATATCTGAACCTTATCATCATCTGATGGGAACGGCACTTCTGCTGATATTTCCGTATCGCTTTCATTAAAATAAATAAACTGACCTGCAGTATCAGTACTTCGTATATAATAAATGCTTCCGTCTATCTCTGTTTTTATTGTCTCATCTTTCTGTTTCCCGCTGCACCAGCGAATGACCGCCTCTTCCTTTGGTGTGAAATGATTCTCATCTTCCTCATCCAGTATATAAATAAGCTCCGGCGAGTAAAGTGAATATCCGGTATCGGCGTCGTTTCCCGTAATCTGAACATCTGTATATACAAACGGATCAGAACCGGCGTTCTTAAGAGCTATATCTGCCTGTTCTGCCATTCTGTGCGTGATACTGTAATAAAACACGGTCATGATGATAAGGATCATAACCAGTACAGTTCCGCCGGTCAGAAGTGCAATTCGGTAACGTATTTTAAGATGCTTACGCATGCTGTACCTCCAGTTTGTAGCCGTAACCCCAGACTGCCGAGATCTTTACACTGCTCGAAGCTGATTTCAGTTTCTGCCGGATACGTCTGACCGTTTCATCCGTTACGCGCGTTTCGACCTCATCACTGTCAATGCCCCAGACACGATTTAACAGTGTGTCGCGGGATACCGCATTTCCGGCATTCTCCATAAGGCAGCCGAGCAGTGCGAATTCAGTTACCGTAAGTTCAAGCGGAACTTCTCCGCATAAAACTGTGTGTTTGGATTCATCAAAGGCAAGATCTCCGAAATTTCGTTTTACACTTACCGGCTGCATCATTTCCACACGCCGGAGCAGTGCCTTTATTCGTACCACAAGAAGCGAAGGCGAAAACGGCTTGATAAGATAATCGTCACCGCCGAGCATGAATCCGCGCATATGATCTGTTTCACTTTCCTTTGCCGTCAGTATTACGATGGGCACGGATGATATCTCACGGAGTTTTTTACAGATGGTAAGGCCGTCGGTCCCCGGCATCATTATATCCAGTACCGCAAGATCGCAGGGTTCCTTTAGGAATGCATCATAAAGTGCATCACCCGTTGAAAATGTACGTACTGAAAAACCTCCGTTCTGAAGGAACTCCCTCATAACGTCAAGTATATCCTGCTCATCATCTGCTGCATAGATCAGTTTTTTACCTTCTGCCATTTTTGCCTCCGCATAACTGCACCAGTTCAGTTTCCTGAACTGGTGGTTTATCTGTATTATATTTATAACGCCTTGCAAATCAGCAAACTACGTTTGCCCGTAAGCGTAATGTATTTTTCATTCACTGCATTTTTCAGCCGCAAAAATATTTACGTTAAAGCTTCATACTTATCTTCAGTTTTCATCTGAATCGGTGATGCTGCCATCGAAATCCAGACTGCTTTCATCCGCATTTACTGTATAGCAGCAGCCATGCCACTTTGCATCTGAGTCCGTAAACTTTATCATAAGTTCTGTCATTTCATTTATCAGATCATCAGATATCTCTCCACCGCCTGATGCTTCGATCTGACTGTTTAGTTCCTGCCATCTTGCATATTCTTCTTCAGTCAGCTTTTCCTTTGCAAGCGCATCTGCATCTTCTGAAGTCAGAGTCATACAGTCATCAAAATCTGTATCGTCTTCATCGAATTCGCTGTATCCGACCACGAATGACAAACCGGTATTAACAGTGTCATCCTCGCTGTCATCGGATATCACATAACACCCTGTCACGTCATACGATGCTTCATCGTCACCCGTTCTGCTCACTGCAGTTTCTGTACCGTCCTCATTTTTTGTCACAGATACGATGTCTTCTGTAACGCCCGTCGTTTCCGTAGTCTGTGCATTCACTGCAAATGCAAATGATGCCGGGACAAGTGCTCCTAATGCGGCAATAACCGCAACCTTTAAAATAACTGTTTTCATTTTGAAAACCTCCTTAAAATATGTTCTGACCAATGTATCAGCGTATGCTGGTTTATCGGTCTGTTAGTATAATAACATATTTCAAAGAGCAAGTCCCCGCAATTGTGTAATGATAATGTCACAAAAGTGTAAGTTAAAACAATCCGTCATTTTCTCCGGTATCATCAGCGTCAAAGAACATAATATAGTAAACAGGAATATACGTTATGATCCCCTTATGAAGTATTTCTCTCTCGTTTGATACCACAAATGCTTTTTTGATATGATAGTCCTTATTATGAACAAATCCATTCAGTGCACTGTGAACTGTATAGTCCTTACCGGATTTGACTTCGACCGGTACTGCAGAAAGGCTCTTATAATCATCTATAAGATAATCAACTTCACCCTTGCTTCTGTTATCATAATAATATAATTTATATCCGTGTGCAATCAGTTCGCTTGCAACTACTGTTTCATATACCGAACCGAGATTTATGCTTTTCTGATCATCAAGAACTGCACGAAGATTATTTCCGTAAAGAATACCGGTAAGTATTCCGACATCATTCATATACAGTTTAAGCAGATTCTTACTCGTTGATTCGACAAGTGGAAATGCCGGATTGGAAATTGCCTGAACATTCAGTGCAATACCTGCACTTATAAGATATTCAAATTCATCACAGTAATCGTTAAATGTCTTACCCTTTTTATTTTCAATATTCTTTGCAATCACTCGTTTTTTCTTGTTCTCCATATTGGACGGAACAAGATCATAGATCCTGCGGATATTCAGTTTGTTTTCATCATCATATTTTGCGGCATCAGCAGCGTAGTATTCATGAATTTCCTTCTGAACAGCACGTACTTCATAAATGTTCTTTGTTTCAAGATATGTATTGACTGCATCAGGAAGTCCGCCGACAAGTAAGTATTTCCGGAACATATCCATCATTTTATTATGCATGGATTCATCAAGCGGCTCAAGATTTTCGAATTTATTCTTCATTGCCGCTATGACCATCTCATTCATACCGTTTGCATAAAGGAACTCCTCAAAGTCAAGCGGAAACATTCTCACCTTTCTTATGCTTCCCATCGGAATGGAAGAGGTCTGCGAAAGAGTTACGCCAAGCAGTGAACCGCTCGCTATAAATGTATAACGGTTATCCTGAGACAAAAACTTCAGAAGTGTAAGTAAATGCGGATATGCCTGTATCTCATCGATAAAAATAAGAGTATTTTTCTTCTCCTTCATCCTGGAACCGTCAGTCATACTAACCTGAAGATAAAAATCCTCAGCATTTTTTACGTTTGAAAACAGTCTGTTTCCAAGAGCATCTTCAATCATGTTTATTTCAATATAGTTTTTAAAGAGTTTTTTACCCGTGTGCCGAATAATATATGTTTTACCAACCTGACGCGCACCATCTATGAGCAGGATCTTCGCAGAACCGGACTTCAGATGATCTTCAATAACTTTTTCAATTTTACGGTACAGCATAACGTCCTCCTGTTTCTGACTTTTCAATATGATTATAGCACAAAAACTCTGACTTTTCAATATGATTATAGCGCAAAAACTCTGACTTTTCAATATGATTATAGCGTAAAATCATGACTTTTCAATATAAAACAGATCTCAAAATCATGACTTTTCAATTTTCAGGTGCTGCAACCGGCAGATACGAGCAGACGCGCTTCAAAAGCCGTGGCGATTACTGCCGATATTCTGCTTTGACCGTGATGAATGTTGAGGAAGATAACGAGAGCCTTCTAGCGGTGCAGAAAGAACATGATAAACTTTGTTCGGAACGTACAGCCTACAAGAAAGAAGCGGACAGGCTATCACGGCTTGCAAGGCAGAAACGAGACAGCCAAAAGACCATTCAGCGTTACTTGCAAAACGAACAGGCTGCCAAAAGAAAGAAAAATCAGCTTGAATAAAAAATCAGCAAGGAGAGCGATTTCTCCTTGCTGTGACGATGTATTTAGTTACTGCGAAAATCAGAATTATTACAAGATACCATATTCGATTTCCTCACAAACTTCTGCCCAAAACGTATCTTCTTCATTATTACCTTCAAATGCGCTTTTATCCAGTTTTAGTATTATGTTTCTAAATTCATTTGCAAATTGTGATAATTGCAATTCGTCTGAAAAATCAGAAAGATCATTCGGTTCGTGTTTCATGTAGTCATCAAATGCTAAAAGCTCAGCTATAAAAACATCAATATTATTTGCTATATAGCAAACACGGGTATCAGCAAGAGTAAGATAATAGACTTCTCCAGTAATAGTGATACCAATAAGATTAGTATTTATATCCTTATCTTTGGCAACAATCAAAAAGTCTCTATTTTGATAAGAAATATGGTAGAAGTCCGGTTCATTTAAAAATGTAATTTCTAAAATGTCTTTATTCGGGAAATTGGAATTAATACTCATTAGTTTAACCTCTATATTGCGATTTCTATTGGCAAACAAGATACCAATCTTTATCAGTAATTATACATCACCGCCCTGAAAAAGTCAATCACATATCGACAGAAAGAAAAATATTTATACATAGAAAGGAAACGAAAATATGAGCAAAATAGGTTATATCAGTGTTTCTACGGAACATCAGGAAACAGCCCGTCAGCAGGAGATCATGGGCAGCTATCAGGTTGACCGTATCTTCTCCGAGAAGCTATCAGGAGCGAACAAAGACCGCCCACAGCTTAAAGCTATGCTGGACTAGTGAAGAACATAACGCT
>JAFRUS010000030.1 GCA_017438745.1 Oscillospiraceae bacterium
ATGGTAACCCATATACTGTCGAAGAAATATTTGCTGAATGTGAATAAGAAAAAATACAGCACCATCAGGCCGGTAATAAAACCGGTCCAGTGGTGTTGTTTTCTTTTGTGCTGGGAAAATTAGGCCGTGAATAGTAACAAAATTATATGTAATGCTTTTGGAAAACTATTACCAATCCTTGACGGGTATTAAGTAATGAGGTATAATTAAGGTAATAAATACGTTCGTCTAACGTGAAATAACAGTCGAGAGGAAGTGAATTTATGTGTACACAAAGCGAAGCTATTGCTATTCTTGGTGAAGCATTTGAACGTTCGAAGGCGGTTTTTGGAAACAGTCTTGTAAATGCATATCTTTACGGATCTTTTGCGCGAGGTGATTACGACGACGAATCAGATGTTGATATTCTGCTGACTGTTGATAAAAGTGATAGCGATATTCGTTTGTACAATAAATCACTTGCAAAGATAGACAGTGATCTTAGTCTTGATCATAATATAACAGTGACAGTAACGGTTAAGCCTGTTGAACAGTTTAATCTTTTTGCTGAGATATCACCGTTTTACAGAAACGTGATAAATGAGGGAATATGCTATGCAGGACGTTAAAGAAATTGTTCCGAAGCTTGAAATCGAGAAAGCTAAGAATTCAATTATGCCGAAAGTATTATATCTGAGATTGATAAAATTCTTTGAATAATAAAATTAGCGGGAGTACCGGTAAATTGAGATCCGGTGCTCCCGTTTGTTCTGTATAATGGTAGTCTTCACCCCTGCGGGCCGAAGACTGCTATAGAAAAAACGAGCTGGCCAGCTCGTTTTGTAAAATTGCGCCGGAGGCGCCACATTTTCTTCATGCAGATGACGAACACACGGCATGATGCACAAAACAGAAGGATGCATTTTATTTATGTATACAAAGTTTCGAATCGAGTGACAGATTTTGCTCTGAAATCGTCATTACTATATAGAGGTCAATCAAAGGAGTACTCATAATGATTGAATTAATAGTTCAGAGATATCGAAAAGAACTGACAAGGTATGTTCTTTTGCATATGCACCGCGGAAAAGCAGATGCAGAAGACATTGTGCAGGAGGTGTTTTTTGCCCTTTATAAAAAGCAAAATATAAGTGTTGATGAAAATATCAGAGCGTGGCTGTATGAAACAGCGCGATATAAAATAATGGAGTATAACAGGAACAATCCTCAGTTTGATGAAGTAACTGATGAAATATCTGCACCGGATGATGGTTTTCCGGATGATATCAGCGGAAGTATTTTTGAGGGCGTTTCGGATGAAGAATATGCTCTTCTTAAAAGTTATTTTATGGGCGAAGATAAGAATGAACTCGCAGCTCGTAATGGTATGACGGTCAACGCTTTATACTGTAAAGTTATGAGAATAAAGAAGAAAATCGAGGATCCGAGATAATGAGAAAGGATAATAATGATGATGAATATTTTAGAAGGGTGCTCTGTAAAAAAAATGGTAACTTCAAGCAGCACAGTATATAGATTCTGTAAGGAAGGTGGTTCTGATCATGACTGACAGAGAACTTCTTATTAAAATTCTGAGTGATACAGAAACAGAAAAAAAGGCAATTGAAGGGTTGAGAGCAGAGGTAGACGCTGAACTTTCAAAGGAAAATCCTGATTATGATAAGATAGCGGATCTGACCAAACTGTTTTGTGAAGTTACAGGTGCAGAAGAATATGTGCGCAACACTTCAGATGAAAAAATACTAAAAGCCATCGCAAATCTTAAAAAAGCTAAACCTAAAAGAAATATTTTCAGAAAAATCGTCACAACAGCTGCCTGTACAGCTATCTTACTGCTTTCAGCAAATGTTGTGTCTGTAAAGGCATTAAATAAAAACTTATTTGAAGTCATTGTTAATTATACAAACCAGGGCTTTTCAGTCAGTTATAATGATGCAGTAGATGACGATGATAAATACGGAATTAAAAAAGAATGTGCTGAGCACGGCATTTCCGCTGAAGTACCTGCGTATATTCCAGAAGGATTTGAACTAGTTAATCAGGAATATACTTCATTATATAATATGGAAAAAATGAAGTATGTTTTTCGAAATGGTGATATGGAACTTGCGCTGGATTATAAATTATTCAATGATCAAGAAGATTTTTCTGAAGTCGTTTTTCCAAGTGATCATTATAATATCTCGGAGATTAATTTAAATGGTTTTACAGCAAAGGTTTCCAAAGAAGATGGACAGTACACTTTGGTATACGGAAAAGGAAACCTGCTTATGACTGTATATGCAGCAAATATTCCGTATGATGAGTGTGATAAAATTGTTGAATCAATAAGTTGAAAAGGGGCGTTTTTATGAAAAAAAGTATTTCCTTAATGTTAAGTTTATCTTTAGTTTGTTCGGCTTTTTCACTTGTGTTTATCTCTGAGTCTTATAATAAGGTTTCTGCGGTTGTTGAATATCTTGATGACAGTAATACTTCGGATGCTCCTTTAATCTGTAAGCCACACGATATAGTAAAATATGTTCATAATGGAACAGAGGAGATATTGTTCGCTGATATGTCGTTAGGAAGTTTCCTTATTTTGCCTGAGCGACCTGCATCTGATGAGGAACTCATAAAAACAATAAAGGAACCCAAAGCCAATATTCATTACTGCTATTTTGAAAAGGAAGACCTTATTGTGTCATATAATTACAACACAAACATTGTAAGTAATACAGAATACGAGATGAATGTAAAATACATCATTGATGCAGATGCGAAAACAATCAGCGATGCAATTACTAATGAAGTAATTCAGGATTTAAATAAAAGCAAAGAATACTGGGTGACATGGGAAAAAGACGGCCTTATAAGAAAACAGGTATGGCAACTATATGAAAACGGGTTTGTGTCGCCTGTCGATGTTTTCGAGGTTCTTTCCGGAGATACAGATATCAATGGAGTTATTGATGTATCTGATACTACTAAACTTTCACTTGCATTACTCGAAGATTTATCATTAACAGCGGATCAGAAGCTTGCTGCCGACGTTGACGGTGACGGCACAGTTACCATCGCTGACCTTGCAAGACTTCAGCAGTATCTTTCAAAGAAAATCGATAAATTCTGATAATGACGTTATTTAATCGCAGCAAAAATAAAAGGTATCATGCAGCAACGCTGCATGATACTATAATAAGCTGCCAGAGGCAGCTAACAGATATGTTGTTTTGTGCTTGAAAAAATCTTAAATGATCTGTTACCTGTACTCATTTTTTTACACTATACAGATAGAAGATAATACAGATAAAAACAAGCTCAATGTTAAAATCTGATTGGAGGAATCGTTATGAAAAAGAAAACTTTAACTGCAGTTTTATTATCATCAGTGCTTTTATCATCTGTCTGTGCAGTACCTTTTGCCGGTGCAGCTGAACAGAACAACACTGATGCTAATGAAGAACAGAACTCCGGTATATCTACGGAAAACGGTGATGAAAACAATTATTACACCGCTACTCCGGCTGATGAAGTCACAGATACTGAAACTGTTGAATGTTACGTATTATACAGAGTCAGTGATGTGTATACAGCGCATTTTCTGAATGAATATCAGGCTTCGCTTGAAAAAAGCGGAATAAGTGCTGAAGAAGCCAAAACCATGACAGGGGAGCTCAGAAAACAGATAAATGAAAACGGTGCTATAACTGATCCTGAAATTGAAAAACAGCGTCAGGAATACTGTACTCAGAAGATTGATGAGGAAATGGATAAAGCGTGCCAGACAATTGGTGTCGATCGAAAAGATGTTACCATAGTCAGAAACGAAATGAGTCATTGTATAAAAGGCGAAATGACTTCTAAGCAGATCACTGCTGCTGAAACACTTACCAGAAACTATGCGATTGTAACTGTTGGTGATGAAGTAGGCAAATACAAAGGAAAGATAGCAAACAAGCTGCTTCTGGACAAAATCAGAGAAGGCGAAGAAAATATAGAAGTCTCTGTAAGGATAAAATCTGCTTCCGGAGAATTAGGAACAGTGACTGATAAAGAGCGTACCAGCTATGTAAAGGATATTTTTGATGCAGCCGGTATAGATTCTTTTGGAAGCATTAATCAGACTATGTTTAAATATCTTCAGATTGATGATGAATTTATTTACCTTCTTGAAACAGAAACTACGCTGAATGCTGAACAGCTTGAGAAACTTTGCGAAGCTGATGAAGTTCTTGAAGTAACTGCTTTACCACCTTGGCATCAGGCGAAACCAACAGTAGAACCAACAGATCCGGTTGTAGCTCCGCCTTTAGAATCTGTCACCGGAGATCTTAATGGCGATGGCATAATCGACGTAAGTGATCTTACTATGCTTTCACTTGCACTGTTAGGAGACAATGAGCTGTCAGACAGTCAGAAGAAAAATGCAGATGTAGACAGTGATTCTGAAATAACTGTTGCTGACCTTGCAAGACTCAGACAGTATCTTTCAAAGAAGATCGTTTCATTTGATGATAAAACTCCGTCAGAACCAGTGAAAGATCCTTCTGCCGACGGATATGAGTTCAGCGTAAATTACTGTACGGCAAGTAATCAGATCATCGGTCCGCAGACTGAGGTTTTCACTTCAGAGAAAGAGCTTAATGAATATCTGGAACAGAATCAGGATAAAATGATAAGACTTAATGATGAAGCAAACTATGACGCGGAATGGTTTGAAAATCATAATCTTGTTATGGTTCTTCTGAAGGAGCCATATCTGGATTTTGGTCATGAGGTTACTCATGTCGATAGTCAGAAAATTGAAATAACACGTTTAAAACAGCGTAATGTATCACCTATGGAAAAAGGCTGGGCTATCTTTATTGAACTGGACAAAGACTCAGAAATGAGCAGTGAAAAGATAAACGTTGTGATCACAGATAAAGAAGTGGACAGCGTAAGTGCGTATTTACAGGGAAAAAGGTAATAAACGGCGGTACAGAGTTTTTGATGTAAAGAAGATACAGGTGTGGTTTTGACGCACCTGTATCACCGAAAACGCGCCGGATATACAGGAATAATGGAGGTGAATGGTTCTGGAAGATGAAAAAATAATTGACCTGTACTGGGAACGTTCAGAAAGTGCGATAACGGAAACTGATAAAAAATACAGAAGCAGATGCATATATGTGGCGAGATCTGTTCTGAACGATATCTCAGATGCAGAAGAATGCCTGAACGATACATATCTGACAGCATGGAATCTGATGCCTCCGGAAAGACCGAAATTTCTATCTTCTTTTCTGTTCAAAATCGTAAGGAATCTTTCACTTAACAAATTAAGATTCAATAATAACAGCAAAAGAAAGAAGGATATCAGTTTTTCCACTGAAGAACTGGAAGAATGCGTTGACGGAAACAGCAGTGTTGAAGATAAATTTGATGAATCGGAAGTTGTAAATGCTATCAATGAATTCCTTGAATCGCTGAAAAAAGACAGACGGTACATATTTGTCAGAAGATACTGGTATCTTGACAGCATAGCAGATATTGCCGGACACTGTTCAATGACCGAGGATAATGTAATGAAAATACTTTCACGAACAAGAATGCAGCTGAAGGAATATCTTAAAGGAAGGGTGGGATAACAATGAATGCGGAGCAGCTGAGAAATGCTATATGGAAGATCGACGATAAATTCATAGCAGAAGCGGAGACTTATGAACCGGAAACCAGAAGCATAAAGCCTGTATATATAATTGCGCCGGCATCAGCTGCCGTCATTGCTTTGTGTACCTGCCTGCATTTTCACAATTCAGTAAATCAGATGCTTGATCCTGAGATAGATAACGGTGTAGTTGTTACTGATACAGTTACTGAAACCGAATCTTGTGAAACCGATGCTTCAATAACAGAAATACAAACGGAAACCTCATATTCACCGGAAACAGGTTCAGCTGTTATGGATACGGAAACATCTTATACGGAAGCCGGATATGAAAGCAGCACTTCGTATGCAGTGACAGTTCCTGCAAAAACAGAAACACCATCAGGAGGCAGCAGTTCCGGGGAAAAGACTGTGATCACTCAGGGCAGATCTGAGATCACATTACAGCCGGTAACAGAAGAAACTGATTTTCAGACAATCGTGCCTGTTACTGAGCCTGTCGTTACAGTTCCTGCAGATACAGAAAAGGTAACTACCGAAAATGCCGGTGGATTTCCGACTCCTACACTGTGGCCGACTGTAGAACCGACCCGTCCACCGACGGTAGAACCAACAATTGCCCCGACTCGTACACCGACGGTAGAACCAACAATTGCCCCGACCCGTCCACCGACGGTAGAACCAACAATTGCCCCAACCCGTCTGCCGACTGTAGAACCGACAATGGTGCGCCCAACGGACGAACCAACACTTCCTCCTACGGTAAGTCCAACAGATTCGACTGTATGTCCTACTATAGCACCGCAGTGGCTTTACGGCGATGTAAACACAGATGGCGTAATCGATGTAAGTGATTTTACTATGCTTTCACTTGCACTGGTAGGAGATGTAGAGTTATCAGAACGACAGAAGGTAAATGCAGATGTAGATAACGACTCTGAAATATCTGTCGCCGATCTTGCAAGTCTCAGACAGTATCTTTCAAAGAAGATAATATCATTCTGATATGCAGCAATTTTCATCCATATGGATTACTCTGAATAAATAAAGCAAGCGGGAGCACCGGTGAAAAAATCCGGTGCTCCCGTTTGCTCTGTATAAAGGTAGTCTTCACCCCTGCGGGCCGAATAATAATACCTTATATTTATTTTATTCTGTAATATGATGTTGCCTTTCCTTGTCCTTCTTTTTTTAACTCGCCCGCCTCAACTAATTTTCTTAAAGATCCTTCTATTGAACTTAAACTAAGAGAAGGACATAATTCACGGATATCCTGTTTTGAGAATCTTCCTATCTTCATTTGGCTGGCGTTTCTGACGATTTCAAGTGCGGATAATTTTCTTTCAATTAAAGAGAATCTTTCTTCAAAATCTTTGTAAGCACTTAATATGGTTCCAAGTATATATTTTATGAACGGGAGTATATCTTCATTTCCTTCATGCCATCCGTATTGTGACCGATTTAAAGTATCATAATATAAATCCTTATTCTTAGCGATTTTAGCTTCAAGTGAAATATATTTTCCTACATAAAATCCGTTTCGGTATAGCAGCAAAGTAGTCAGTAGTCTGCTCATTCGCCCATTTCCATCGTTAAACGGATGTATACATAAAAAATCATGTATGAAAACAGTAATTGCTATAAGCGGTTCCAGTTTCATATTTCCGATAACGATATTATACTCCTCGCATATTCTGTTCAATGCGTCCGGTGTTTCATAAGGTTCAAGTGGTGTAAAGAGAATCTCAGTATGTCCGTCAGGTTTTCCCTTAAATGATAGCATATTTTAAGGGAATATTCAAGCTTGTAAGGGTAAAATCCTTATTCTTTTAAACTTGCCCTTAAATAGCGACATGTTTTAAGGGGAAGCTTGACCTCGTAAGGGCAAATTTAAATTCAGATGCTGCCCGAAAAAATTTTTAAAATTTTCTGTTACCTATGAGATCCTTTTTACACTATAAAGGCAGAGGGATAGAAAACATAAAGTTTTTACCCGGCAGACATATAATATTCTATTTTCAAAAAAATGTATGAACAGAAAGAAAGCTTTAATAATGAAAGGATGGTTAAAATGAAGAAAAACAGAATCATGGCTGCGGTATCAGCATTTGTCATGGCGGCAGCGTGTATGGGAACGGTGTGGAGTGACAGGGCTTTTACAACTGCGGCGGAGAGTACGGAGAAAAAATCATATAAGGGGAAAGTCATTTACGGTGATATTGACCTGGACGGTCAGGTAAATGTAACCGACCTTACCATACTGTCACTTCATCTTCTCGGGGATCGCACTATCAGAGAAGAGGCAGCTCTTGAAGCTGCAAATGTTCTGTACGACGATGCGGTCGATCTTCTTGATCTCCCTACGCTGAAGCAGTTTATCGCCAAAAGAATAACTGAGATAGGCTGCACAGATGAAGAACCGTACAGGCCGGAAGTTTTAAGTATCAGTGAGATAGGAGAAAAGATCGGCGCAGAAGGGTACATGGAATTTGTCTGCAATACTACAGCGGATGTACTCTTTAAGACTGAAGATAAAAACAGCGTAAATAATCCGGTTTACTCACCGGCAAGTTTTTACACTGCTCTTTCCATGACTGCTGAATGTGCTGCAGGAAACACCAGAGATGAGATGGTAAAAGCACTCTGCGCTGATGATATGGAAGATCTTCGTGCGGAAAACCGCGTTGTGTATCGTGCAGTTAATGATGATCATGGTTATGCGTACTGCCGAAGCAGCAATTCAGTGTGGCTCAATGACATTTATCAATATGAACAGTCTGCACTCGATCAGCTTTCAACGCGATATCACGCAAAGTCATTTAAAAAGGACTTTTTTGCAGCAGAAGAGACAGAGAAAGAAATATCTGACTGGATATATGAAAATACAGATTATAAGATAAAGCCTGAAATAAAAATTTATAGACTGGATCCGGCGCATGACATAGCCAAGATCATAAACACTGTTGTCTTTAAGGATGCATGGACAGAACCGTTCTATAATGTGCATGACAGTACTTTCCATACGGCTGACGGAAAGAATGTCACTGCCAGCTTCATGGTATGCAAAGATAGTTGTGAAGCGGTATCTGTTGACAATTATACTCTATGCAAAAAAAATCTGAAGGAAGGATACAGTATGCTCTTTGTTCTTCCGGATGAAGGTACTGACATTAAGGATATTATTTCTGACAGTGATAAATTCGCTGAGATCTTAGGGATGAATACTGAAGACTGTTCACAAAGTGTGGAACTTATAATGCCGGAATTTGATGTTTCATCTAAATTCGATCTTGCGGAAGTATCAGAAAAAATAGGAATAAAAATAAAAAAAAGCGGAGATTTTACAAGCCTTATTAATTATGAAAAAAATGGCATTCCGGGAGCACAGATTGATGCTGTCAATCAGGAAACTGTTCTGAAAGTAGACAAAGACGGATGTGAAGGAGCAACGTATACTATTGTCGAAATAGGAACAATAGCACCGACCAGTACGCCGGGGAAGAGTTTAACGCTTAAACTGGACAGACCGTTCTTCTACTGCATTACCAACCAAAATGACATTCCTCTTTTTACCGGAATAATCGATAATCCGATCAAAAAGTAAAATCTTTGCTTCATCCTCTTGAAATCAGACTGAAAATCACGTATACTTATGAGGGTGAAAATTCAGAGCACACAAGGAGGATGTATGCTGGAAGACAACGAAATAATCGATCTTTACTGGGCGCGGTCACAGCGGGCGATAAGTGAAACGGATATAAAATACCGGAACCGCTGCCTGAGTATTGCGAAAAAAATATTAAATGACACTTCAGATTCTGAAGAATGTCTGAACGATACATATCTTACTGCATGGAACAGGATGCCGTCTGAACGTCCGGATTTCCTCAACGCATTTCTGTTCCGCATTATAAAAAATCACTGCATGAACAGACTTAGATATCTTACAGGAGCAAAAAGGAAGGCTGATGCGGTGTTGTCTATTGATGAACTTGAAGAATGTATCAGCGGAAGATCTGATACCGAAGGTGAATTTGATGAAAACGAGCTTGTAAAAGCTCTTAATGAATTTGTGGAGAGCCTTGACAGCGGAAAGAGATTTATTTTCATGAGACGCTACTGGTACCTTGATTCACAGGCACAGATAGCGGAAAAATGCTCCGTTACGGAGGCAAACGTGAAAACAATTCTTGCACGACTGCGTAAAAACCTCAGAAGTTTTCTGGACGAGAGGGGGTTCAATGCGTGAATAAGGAACAGCTTTTTGATGCGATCGACAAAATCGATGACAAGTATGTAAGTGAGACCGAAAACTACGATCCGGAAACGATGAAAATAAGAGCGTTTCCGTTTATACACATTTTGCCGGCGGTACTGGTAACAGCATCTGCGGCATCGGTATTTTTAGCTGTTTACCTTGGTTCACAGGTGAAGCCGCCTGGAGATTTTGAAATTGATAATTCGGTAACGGAAACCACGACAAGCGTTTCAGAACAGTATACCAGTGAGGTATCTGATTCTGTTAAACCGGTAACAGAACCGGAAAATGTAACGGATACAGCAGTGAGCGGGAGTGATGGTTCTTCTCCTGCAGATACCGGCAGTTCAGTAACGGAAGTTTCTGCCGGTGCATCCGCTGATCCGAACGTTGTTATCGTGTCCGGAAATACTGCTGTAAGTCCGAAACCTACAGCGACGCATTCAGGTGAAGTGACAGGTCCTTCTGCCTCACCGGCAGTTACACAGACTGTAAGACCGACATCGTCACCGACAAACAAGCCTACAGCTACGGCAACGGTAAAACCTACAGTTTCAGTGTCGGCTAGTCCGTTACCTACTGCAACGGTAAGACCGACGGTTACACCTACAAGGTCGCCTCAGCCGACAAGAACACCGGGAACGATGTCGCCAACTGCATCACCTACGGCTTCAGGCGGACCGACAATGTCACCGACAAAGACAGCATCCCCAACAAGAACGTCTGCGCCGACAATGAATCCGACAAGAACATCTGCGCCAACAATGAGTCCGACAGGAACTTCGGCACCGACGATGAGTCCGACAAGGTCGCCGAGACCAACGTCCACACCAACGATGTACCCGACGGGATCTTCGGAACCAAGTATGGATCCAACTTCGGCACCGACGATGGCACCTACAGGAACTTCGGCGCCAACGATGTCTCCGACAAGATCACCGCATCCGACATCACAGCCGACAGAGAGCAGAACAGGTGCTCCGGATCCGACATCACGACCAACAGACAGCGGAACATATGGTCCGAAACCAACAATGACTCCTACATCAGCACCAACGATGTCTCCAACCGGAACATCAGCGCCAACATCAATGCCGACAGGATCTTATCCAACATCTGCACCGACAATGTCACCGGTTGAACCGTCACTGAGTCCTACTGCAATGCCGATGGATGAACCGTGGCCGGATGCTGTGTTACCAAATTACATCAGACTTAAGAGCCTTATAGACAGCGGCGACTACGAACAGGAAAAATACAGCAATAAGGGCCGCGAGGCATTTGAAAGAATCAAGTCGGACGGATATTTCTATGTTCCGGACGGATTTGAAAACAGCGAAGTTACTGTTGTTTCAGGTTCTGATTCAGAAGATATGTGTACGGCATACTATGCATACTGCAACAGCCGCCTGTGCAGAATTGGTATTTATACTGTTGATAAGGATATTGCCGCAGAGTCCGGCAGCAAGAGAGATTACATAAGAAACCGCTACGGTGCTTCTGACGGAAACACATATAAACTTGACAGCAGCGATGTATGGTACAACAATGACGGCGCATTCTTCTTTATTGATGATGAACACTACTGCTACATAACAAGCAGTCTTGAAGATACGGAACTTAAGAAGATCATAAATGATCTGTCATTTACAAAGGTTTCTGTAAACTGACCGATTCCGTAAGATCAGTGAGGGGACCGGAGCGATGCTCCGAATCTCTGTTTTCAGAAAAATTCTCATGAGATGATGATTATATTGGGAGATGATCAAAGTTATGAAAAAAACGAAAAAGACCATGTTCACAGCAGCGGTCCTTTCAGCCGCCTGTGCGCTGAGTACGGGGTTAAAGGCGAATGAAAGTTTTAAAGCTGCAGATACTTCTGATCAGGGCGGTGACGAAACAGCGTTTTCAGCGAATAATCTGTCAGCGGAAGAAATGGCTTCGCCTACGCCTATGTATGGACCGCCGTCGTTAAGGGGCGATATGGATCGTGATTATGACAGAGATATAGCAGATCTTATCAGAATGAAAGATTATGCAATCGAATCACAGGAAGGCGACAGGGATTATTTAAACGATTGGAGCGGTAATCTTGACGGTGATGATGTTGTGGACGGATATGACGTACTGATGATGCAGAGATATTTAATGGGCATCACAGAAAGTCCGACAGAACCACTTCCGGACGGCACCCGCCTGCCGGCATATCCGGTATTCCCATCAGATCCGAAAACTCCGGAACCAGTAGCAACAGTGTACGGACCGTATCCTGCATACTGGGATAAAAAATAAACGTTCCACGTGGAACATTAAAAAATCCTCTGTGAAATTTCACGGAGGATTTTTTTACAGAAAATCTATTGCTGTTCAGTTCTTTCTATGGTATAATGAAGTCTCTGACTTTATTGCAAAAGAATACAAGGAGCAAAATATATGAAATACTTCAAATCGTTATTTTTGCCGGTTTTATGTGCTGTGTGTTTTTCATCCTGCGGCGTAATTGAAGATAATGGTACGGATAATATGAATGCAAGCGAAGAGACAACACCTGCTTCGGATATTGCAGAAAGAACAGAAGAACAAACAACTGCATTCCAGGCAGAGATAACTTCCGTATCTGATGAGAAGACGCAGAATGATACGGATAATTATCAAATCACAGTAGATTCAGCTCATTTTTCTGCAGTTATTGATGGCGGCAAATGGTATACTGAAGATAAAACGGATGACATGGTAGTTGAGCTGCTGGGAATGAGTTATAAATGGCTCGCACAGAAAGATATGGAAAAAACGGGGGGCGCCAAACCATCCATGATACAGTTCGGGCCTGTACTCGAAGATTTTAAAATTGAAGATCTTGATCAGGAAAAACTAAACGGTGAGACTGACGTAAACAAAGTGTTTCTTATGATATGCGAAGAGAGACTGCAATTAGATTATGCTGAGGTACAGCTTTCACGAATCGAGGAACACAGCGGCATAAAAATGTCACACGTAAGAAACTATATCGACTATGAGTCAGCTGGAATTGAACGCCCGAATTTATACCAGGATGAATATGTTTTTTATTCAGGCGGAGCAATGAATGAAATCGTAGTCGGTTACACAGATGATGAAGAAGGTCATGCGGCATATAACAATTTTGAAGAAACTATAATTGATAATATAACGTTTAAAGACTGATAAAAACACACGATGTTTCGTTCAATAGCACGCCGCAGGCGTACCATGTTCCACGTGGGACATTTTAAGATCCTCTGTGAAATTTCGCGGAGGATTTTTTCTTTACACTACTAATAATATATGCTATAATAATAGGTAGACTATTATTCGGAACAGGAGGAATATGAAGTGGGTAAGGTGATCGCTGTAGCCAATCAGAAGGGCGGTGTGGGCAAGTCCACTACTGTAATTAACCTTGCGGCTTTTATCGGAAGCAGGGGCAGGAAAGTGCTTTGTATCGACCTTGATGCTCAGGGAAATGTTACGAGCGGATATGGTATCAGAAAGAAAACGGTACAATATTCATCCTACGATCTGCTCATCGGAAGAGCGGGTATCGGTGAAGCTGTAATTGCTACAGAATTCGAAAATGTATCCATTGTTCCTTCAACTTCGGCTCTTGCGGGTGCCGAGATCGAGATCGCAGACCTTGATGAACGTCTGAAACGCCTCAAGATGCAGATACTCATGTGCCGTGACAGCTACGACTATATTTTCATCGACTGTCCTCCTTCGCTCAGTCTTGTCACACTCAACGGACTTGTTGCGGCAGACAGCCTTATAATCCCTCTTCAGTGCGAATTTTTCTCCCTCGAAGGACTTTCTCAGCTTGACCAGATAATCAAACATGTTCGTTCAAATGAAAATCCTTCACTCACTATAGAGGGAATTTTATTCACTATGTTCGATCCGCGTCTGAACGTTACGAACCAGGTGGTAAATGAAGTGAAAAAGGTATTTCCGGATCAGGTGTTCGAAACGACGATACCGCGTAATGTTCGTCTTTCGGAAGCACCGAGCTACGGAATGCCGGTAATGTACTACGACAAAAGTTCGAAGGGAACCGAGGCATATGCGCGCCTCGGATGTGAACTTCTCGGTGAGAAATACACTGAGAAGCCGAAGAAGAAACTTACGGACATTCTGAAAACAAAGAAGAAAAACAAATCTGAAAGGAAGTGATGCACTTGGCACCAAAGAAAGGCGGACTCGGCATGGGTCTCGGAGCGCTGTTCAGTGACAATGCTTCAGAGGTACAGGGAAAGAGTACACTGAGAATTTCCGAGATCGAACCGAACAGACTTCAGCCAAGAAAAGACTTCGATGAGGAAGCCATCGCTTCGCTTGCAGATTCGATAAAGGATCACGGTCTGCTTCAGCCGATCGTTGTACGGCCTTACGGAAGGGCATACCAGATAGTGGCCGGTGAAAGACGATGGAGAGCAGCAAGAGTCGCAGGTCTCGGGGAAGTTCCGGTAGTTATAAAGGAATTTTCCGATTCAGAGGCAATGCAGATAGCACTCATTGAAAACCTTCAGCGTGAAAACCTGAATCCGGTCGAAGAAGCACTGGGATACAGGGAGCTTTCCGAAAAATATGACATGACTCAGGAGAGCATAGCCGAAATGACCGGACGATCCCGTTCGGCAGTTACCAATGCGATACGCATACTCGGTCTTCCTGATGAAGTTCTTGAAATGATCAGAAACGGTCAGGTATCCACCGGACACGCAAAGGTGCTTCTTGCACTGGATGACGAGAAAACAATAAAGGAACTCGCTTCACAGGTCGCTGACGGTGTTCTCACGGTAAGGGCACTTGAAAATGCGGTAAAGTCACTTAAGTCCGAAAAGAAGGGAAAAACTCCTCCTAAAAAAACGGACACCTATTTCCGCGAGATGGAACTGAGCCTTAAGGAACGTCTCGGCAGAAAAGTTCTTATAAAAAACAAAAGCAATGACAAAGGCACGCTTGTTCTTGAATTCTACAACAAGGATGATCTGCGCGAGATCGCAGACAGACTTGCTGACACTATAAATACCAATAAATGAAAGAGAGTAATATATCATGTTAGACATTAAATTTGTCAGAGAAAACCCTGACATCGTAAAGCAGAACATTAAAAACAAGTTCCAGGATGAAAAGCTTCCTCTTGTTGATGAAGTAATCGCACTCGACAAGAAGAACCGCGACATCAAGCAGGAAGTTGAAGCACTCCGTGCAAACAGAAACAAGCTTTCAAAGCAGATCGGCGGTCTCATGGCTCAGGGCAAAAAGGATGAAGCCGAAGAAGTAAAGGCTCAGGTAAATGCTCAGGCTGCAAGACTTGAAGAACTCAACGCTGAAGAGAGAACAGTTGAGGAAGAACTCCGCACAAAGATGATGACTATTCCGAACATCATCGATCCTTCAGTTCCGATAGGCAAGGATGACTCAGAAAACGTTGAAGTTGAAAAGTTTGGTGAACCTGCCGTTCCTGACTTCGAAGTTCCTTACCACGTTGATATTATGGAAAAACTCAAGGGTATCGACATCGACAGTTCAAGAAGAACAAGCGGCAACGGTTTCTACTATCTCTGCGGCGACGTGGCTCAGCTTCAGTCATGTATCCTTTCATATGCAAGAGACTTCATGATCGACAAGGGATTTACATACTACATTCCTCCGTTCATGATCAGAAGCTCAGTAGTTACAGGCGTTATGAGCTTTGACGACATGGCTGACATGATGTACAAGATAGAAGGCGAAGATCTTTATCTTATCGGTACTTCAGAACACTCAATGATCGGTAAGTTTATTGATACTATAGTACCTGAAAGTGATCTTCCTCAGACACTTACAAGCTATTCACCATGTTTCCGTAAGGAAGTTGGTTCAAAGGGTATCGAGGAACGCGGCGTTTACCGTATCCACCAGTTTGAAAAGCAGGAAATGGTTGTTGTCTGCAAGCCTGAAGAATCAATGGAATGGTTCCGCAAGCTCTACAGCTACACAGTTGAATTCTTCCGCACACTTGATATTCCTGTAAGAACACTTGAATGCTGTTCAGGCGATCTCGCTGACCTTAAGGTTAAGTCTATCGACGTTGAAGCATGGTCACCAAGACAGAAGAAGTACTTCGAAGTAGGAAGCTGCTCAAATCTCGGCGATGCACAGGCAAGAAGACTCAGCATCAGAGTTAAGGATGAGAACGGAAACAAGTATTTCCCTCATACTCTTAACAACACAGTTGTTGCTCCTCCGAGAATGCTTATCGCATTCCTTGAAAACAATCTTAATGCAGACGGTTCTGTAAACATTCCGAAGGCTCTCGTTCCTTATATGAGAAAGGAAAAGCTTTTACCGAAGGCATAATAACCATTCGTAAACGATACTGATCATCCTGTACAAATACAGGTAAAATCACATAAGAACGGGGTTACTTCCGGGGATATTTTTTACTTGACAAAAGTCGCAAAATAGAGTATTCTAATAGAAATACATTTTTTAAGGGAGAGTGTTTTTATGCTTAGTGATTTCAACAATAAGTTCGTAAAAGAAGGTCTTACATTCGATGATGTGCTTCTGATCCCTGCAAAATCAGACGTAACACCGAATATGATCAAACTCGGTACTAATCTTACAAAGACAATTAAACTCAACACACCTGTAATGGCTTCTGCCATGGATACTGTAACAGAATCCAAAATGGCTATTGCTATCGCTCGTGAAGGCGGTATAGGAATTATCCATAAGAACATGTCAATTGAAAAGCAGGTTGACGAAGTAGACAAGGTAAAGCGTTCAGAAAACGGCGTTATCGTAAATCCATTCTCTCTTACAGAAGATCACATTGTCCGTGATGCTGATGAACTCATGGGCAAGTACAAGATCTCAGGTGTCCCGATCGTAGATGAAAAGGGCAAGCTCGTTGGTATAATCACAAACCGTGATATGAGATTCATGGTTGATCTTAACTCAAAGATCGGCGACGTAATGACAAAGGACAACCTCGTTACCGGTTCAGTAGGAACAACACTTGAACAGGCACAGGAGATCCTTCGTAAGCATAAGATTGAAAAACTCCCTCTCGTTGATGATGAAGGCTATCTCAAGGGTCTCATCACTATCAAGGATATTGAAAAAGCTGTTGAGTTTCCTAACTCAGCAAGAGACGCAAAGGGCAGACTCCTCTGCGGTGCTGCTATCGGCGTAACAAATGACGTTCTCGAAAGAGCTGCTGCTCTTATCGAAGCACAGGTCGATGTACTCGTACTCGACTCAGCTCACGGCCACAGCGCAAACATCATCAGATGCTTAAAGACAGTTAAGGAACACTTCCCTGACATTCCTGTAATTGCAGGTAACATCGCTACAGCAGCTGCTGCCGAAGAACTTATCAAGGCTGGCGCTGATGCACTTAAGGTTGGTATCGGACCTGGTTCTATCTGTACAACACGAGTTGTTGCAGGTATCGGTGTTCCGCAGATCACAGCAGTTTATGACGTTGCTGAAGTTGCTCAGAAGTACGGCGTTCCGGTTATCGCAGACGGCGGTATCAAGTACTCAGGCGATATCGTTAAGGCTCTTGCAGCCGGCGCAAGCGTTGTAATGCTCGGTTCACTCCTCGCAGGATGTGAAGAAGCTCCTGGTGCTACAGAAATATTCCAGGGCCGTTCATTCAAGGTTTACAGAGGCATGGGCAGTATGGGCGCTATGGAATGCGGTTCCAAGGACAGATACTTCCAGGACGGCAAGGATACAAAGAAGCTCGTTCCGGAAGGCGTTGAAGGACGTGTACCTTACAAGGGACCTCTCTGCGATACAATTTACCAGCTCGTTGGCGGTATCCGTTCAGGTATGGGTTACTGTGGCTGTGAAACAATTCCTGATCTCCATGAAAGAGCTCAGTTTGTACGCATCACAGGTGCAGGTCTTAAGGAAAGCCATCCGCACGACATCTACATCACAAAGGAAGCTCCGAACTATTCAGCTCAGATCTGATAGTGGATAGAATACAGAAATTATCTCCGAAGATCATTATGGTTTTCGGAGATTTTTGATATATACTGTTTCGCACATCTGACGCAAAGGTGCACCTTCGGTGCGCTATTGATAGTATCTGCACGTCGGCGACGTGCAGATACCTTTTTTATAACCTATCGGGTATAAAATGTGCTTGAAATATCTGATTTATACCCTATAAGGTATAAATTTGTGCTAACTCCTTGACTTTATAACCGAAAGGTATTCGTCAAGACCGATGCTTGATATTACAGAACTGTTTATCCGGCTTGTATTCTTTTTATAAAATAAAAATAGGGAACTTTTTGAGTTTGTAATCTCAAAAAAGTTCCCTAAAATTCAATGAAAAATTTTTTTATTTTTTCTGTAACGAATCTGAGTTACGTGCGTCTTATGTATGAGGAGGTGAGATGGTGAAAAAGGTTGATGAGCTCTACAACACCTATTTTCACGACGTTTATCTGTATCTGTTCAGTATTTCACGGAATGAAAGTATTGCCGAAGAGTTTACACAGGAGACGTTTTTCAAGGCGATGAAATCGATCGACAGCTTTCGCGGGGAATGCAGTGTCAGATCGTGGCTTTGTCAGATAGCGAAAAATCTTTATATGTCACACTGCCGTAAAAAAAGCAGGATAGATGAAGATACGGAACCGGAAATGATCGCGGATGACGGCATTTCGATGGAAGAAAGAATGGAGGATAAGGATACTGCAGTTAAAATACACAGAATACTGCATGGTACCGAAGAACCGTACAAAGAGGTTTTCAGTCTTCGTGTATTCGGTGAACTGTCCTTTAAGCAGATTGCAGATATATTCGGAAAAACAGAAAGCTGGGCGCGAGTGACGTATTACCGTGCCAAGGTAAAGATAACAGAACAATTGGAGGAATTATCATGAGCAAAAAGAGTTGTGAATTAATAAAGGATCTGCTTCCGCTTTATGTTGATGACGTGTGTTCGGAAGAAAGCAGAAAGATGGTAACTGAACATCTTGCATCATGCGGAAACTGCCGTGATGAACTTAATAAGATGAAGACGGAACTTAATATCACGGAGAAAGCAGACAAGGATATTAAAGCGTTCAGAAAGATAAAGAGAAGACTGCTTGTTGGCAAGATCATTGCTGCACTTGTAGGAGCATTTCTCATTTTTCAGGTTTGTGGAGCATTGATGATAAACTGGGTAAATACTTTTGTCCCTGTTAATTATGTAAAGTATGATTTAGGAAATCATGTTACTGTCGAAGAGGATGAAGACGGAAAGGTATGGCTCGTAAAAACAGGCGCAGCTTCTGCTGAAGGTACAGTTAATTATTTCGTTCGTCCGTCCGGATCGGATATCAGAGTAAAAGGACCGTATCTTTCAAAATCAGATGAGAGTATGTCACCTCTTGCAGAAGGTGTAAAAGATGCAGATAAAGTTGATCTTGTAATGAATATTGTTGAACCGAAATATCAGCACTTTTTTGACCGTTATAATATGCTGATTTACAGAAGCAACAGTGTTTTGACAATGCAAACGGAGAGAACTCTTATTGCAGATCTGAACACACCGAATGAGAAAGGTGCATACAGCAAACTGAATGCAGTTTACTACTACGATATTGATAACGACGAGGAACATCTGCTCTGGGAGAAGAAATAATATATTAAAGCAATAACCACGTTCAGAGCGGATCTTAAAGAAGGAGACAAAAATGAAGAAATACATACTTCGTCACGTCTTTGATGTGCCGATACTTTTATGATCAGAAAGCATAAAAATACATTGAAGTGACGATTTTTCTGTGTTGACTCCATACTAAATCTGTGATACAATTTACTAAATCATGAATTACTAAATCGTGAATCAGTAAATTGCAAATCAGCATATATAAGGAGTGTAAAGAGAAAAATCATGTTTTACAAATTCATAATACTTGCATTCATTTTTTCATCCGGATGCATTTTAGGATGGACGCTTGAACTGTTTTACCGTCGTTTCAAATTCACAAACAAGGAACATATCTGGGTCAATCCGGGATTTCTGACCGGACCGTATCTTCCGCTTTACGGGTTCGGACTTACAATGCTTTACCTGCTTGCCGGGCTCGAAGATTACATTCCGATACAGGAAACATATCTGAGGCAGGGTGTGCTTTTCCTTGCAATGTCTGTCGTTATGACTCTTATAGAACTTATTGCCGGTGAGATATTCATTATACGAATGAATCTTAAACTCTGGGATTATTCGCAGAATCGTTTCAACTACAAGGGCGTCATATGTCTGCGGTTTTCATTCTACTGGACGCTGCTCGGTGCGGTCTACTATTTTCTGATCCATCCGCATATACTGAATGCTCTCGAATGGTTCGCACACAATCTGCTCTTCTCGTTCTTTATCGGTATTTTCTACGGAGTATTTTTCATCGACCTCGCAGAAACTTTCCAGATGGTCGGACGTATAAAGAAGTTTGCAAAGGAAAACGAGATGATCATCCGCTACGAGGAACTGAAGAATCAGATAAAGCTTTATGCGATGGAGAAGAGCGAAAATTATCGTTTTCTTCATGCACTGTATACTGAGGAAACCTCGCTTCCGGAACATCTGAAACGCTACTTTGAGATTCAGGCCGCTTTCCTTGAAGATGACCTGAAGAATGACTTTATTGATGAGAAGATCGATAAGGTGAAGGAGAAGATTGAGCGGTTAAAAGAGAAGATATGACAAGACACCCTTATCCGTGAACGATGCGGATAAGGGTGTTCTGCGTTAAATACAATTCTTTTTCAGAAAAATCACATTATTCATATGAAAAAGTGGCACACTCGCCAGTTATTCATATGAATTTCTGGCACGATCGCGTATTTACGTCGTTTGGTAATATTTTTCCTGGGGCGTTTTGCAGACGGTGCTTGCAGTATATTTTTATAAAAATATGAGTTATAATAAAAATTGACCGTAAGATTTAAGACGAAATCCCGTCAGTATAAGTGAAGGGAGGAAAAATTATTGGATGATAAAACGATAATCAGACATTACTGGGACAGAAACGAGATCGCTCTTAAGGAAACGGATGAAAAATACGGACCGTTCTGTACTTCCATTGCAATGAATATTCTCAATGACAGGGAAGATTCAAAGGAATGTGTGAACGATACATATCTTAGAACATGGAATGCAATACCTCCGGCACGCCCTGCGGTTTTTCCGGCATTTATCGGAAGGATAACGAGGAATCTTGCTTTTGACAGATATAACAGCAGGAAGGCGACTAAACGAGGAGGCGGAGAGATGAATGCAGTACTCGAAGAACTGGAAGAATCTCTGCCGGACAGAACTGCAAACGTGGAAAGTGACGAGAAAGAGCTGGCGGAAGCCCTGAATGAATTTTTGACGTTACTTCCGGATAAAAACAGAGATATTTTTGTGCTGAGATACTGGCATGCGGAAAGTGTTGCAAATATTGCGAAGATCTTTGATATGACGGAAAACAGCGTTTCAGCACTTCTGAGCAGACTTCGGAATAAACTGCATAAACATCTGACAGAAAGGGGATTCGAGCCATGACCAGAGAAGATATGTTCAGAGCATTCGGGAATATTGACGACAGTTTCATTATCTCTGCTGAAACAAAAAGAAGCGGAAAAGCATTCGGATTATCTGAAACGGATAAAGGTACGGCAGAATCAAATCTGTCAGCTATAATACCGTCGCAGAGTTCAGCAATGGAGAGCGCTTCTGATAAAAACGATCCAGTCGTTTCAGGTTCCGGAACAGAAAGGACGATAGTTATGGATGTTGTCAGAAAGAAAAGCCGGAAAATAAAGATCGTAGTCGTCGCTGCTCTGATTGCTGTAACGGCTGCTGCAGCGGCGGTATATCTCGGAACAAAGAAAGATAAGAATGAGAATAAAGAGAAGATAATAACGAATTATTTTAGAGAAGATCCTGATTTTGATATTTCCGCAGACAGGCTGATGCCGGAAACTATCGAGTTTAACGGGAATGGATTATACTATGTCGAATTTGTACAGCAGGTAATTACAGGTTCCGGTTACGTATCGGAGACCGTTGATGTCGGATATCATATCTGTAAGACTGATCTTTTCGGAAACATTATCAAAAAGATAAAAACAGATGATCTCGGATGCGGAGCTGATGCTGCTGTAATGAGGATAAGAAGTCTTGATAACGGGGATGTCTGGATACTTGTAAAGTCGTATGATTCAGAAAAGCATACGGAGCCGTTTTATCTTGTAAAAACTGATGCAGATCTCAACATTAAGGAGAAGATCACTCTTGATGAAAAACTTACAGGAGGAAAACCTTCACAGCCTTACTATCAGGATTTTATTGCAGACAGTAACGGTCAGATCGTTCTTTATGATCAGCAATGTAAGAATTTTGTTTTTATAGATTCAGAAGGCAGAAAAACACGTAAAGAAGCGGAGCCTTCGTTTTACTATTTTTTCAGAAGCGGTGAAAAATGCTATTGCTGTGAGAACGGCAACGAATCGTCAGAAACAACAGTTTACAGTATTGACTTCGATGACGGTGATCTTGATGAAGTGAACAAATTTGATTTCAGGCTATCAGGACTGTCTGACAGCAACGGAAAATATGATGCCTGCTTTATATTCTATGATGGCCTTTACGGATATAGTGCCAGTGAAAACAAAGCTGAAGAACTTATAAACTGGCTGGATTCAGATCTTGATTATAATCCGTATAAAAGTGTTGTACTGGATGAAAACACTATAGTTGTCGGAGACTACAGGTATGATAATGGCACTCCGTCCGGTCTGGGGCTTCGACTTCTCAGAAGAGTTGATGATGATACGCTGAAAAAGATTCAGGAACGACGCGTGATCGATTGCGCATCTGGTGTAACAGGATATGTTTCGACAAAACTGGTCTCAGAATTCAACAGGACAAATGAAAATTACCGGATTCATCTTGAAGACTACGGTAAGTACGCAGATTACAGTGATTCATGGTTTAACGAATCTGGATTATCAGTTCTTGAAAAGGATATAATGAAAGGTGATACTCCTGATATCGTCATGTTCGGCGAGAATTATGACTATATGCGGTATATCGGGTTTAATGCCTTTGACGATATCGACGAGTTGATGACGGGAACAGATTTTAACCGTGATGATTATTTTGAAAACATACTTGATTCGATGAAGGTAAACGGCAGGCAGTATGCTGTACCTTTGGCATTTACACTGAACGGATTTTACGGAAATAAAGAAGTTACCGGCGATATCGGTGAGGTAAAACTCGATGAACTTGCGAAAATACAGGATATTAAGCCTTTGTTTTACGGTGAGCCATACAACAGTATCGCAGATTCACTCATTTACAAAAATATTTCTGAATTTGTCGATATCGAAAACTATTCATGCGATTTTGATAATCAGAATTTTAAAGATGTACTCGAAATAATAAAGAAATGCGGGGTTACCGATGAAGAATACACTGAAATCACATCATATAATCCGCAGAAAGACGGTGGTCAGTCAGATTATGGAACAAGAATGAATAAAGGCAAATGCATGTTCGCACCATATACCTTGACATCGTTCAGTGATTATGTGTACAGAAAACAGCGGGATGCTCTTAAAGAAATTACGTTTACAGGTTTGCCTGCAGGAAAAAAGAGCGGAGCTGTGGTCACAACTCAGTTTTCCATTGCTGTTTTTGATTCGTCGGATAAAAAAGAAGGAGCGGCAGATTTTCTGATGTTTATGCTTTCTGATGAAGCACAGAAAACAATTAACAGTTCAACAGACATGAAGATGTGGTCTCTGCCGGTTAAGAGAACAGTTTATGAAGAACTGTGGCAACAGGCGAGTGCTATCAAATTGTATTCTCCTTCGACCGGTAATGATTGTTACGGAAAAACTTACACGGTAAAACCAGCGGATAAAAATGTACGCAAGACATTTGATGATGCGATAGCATCTGCATCCGCGACAACACTTTCAGACAGAAATATCAGAATGATTATTGCTGAACAGGTGGGACTTTATCTTGAAGGAGGTCAGACGACTGAAGAAACGGCAGCAAATATTCAGAAGAAAGTAACAATGTATTTAAAAGAAATAAAGTGATATGAATAAGAGAACACCCTTACCCGTGCAGATGCGGATAAGGGTGTTCTTTTTGAAAATGAACGCCTTCGGCGTGCTATGGAAAACGGCCACCCTGGCGGACGGCCGTTTGAATCGGATTTTTAACTTTGAAATAATAACACTGCAAAAATGCCGAGAAGGAGCAGGGCGGCGGAGAGTATAATGATCAGTGCCTTGTTGTCGGATTCGCTTCGAGGATCTGTTTTGTCTGCTCCGACGATTTTATCATATGCTGCATCACGGTCGCTTTCAGATTTAAGTGTTTTTTTCTCATCGTTATGAGCGTTTGATTCTTCTTCGCCCATCACATGTCCGCATCGTTCACAGAAGAAAAACTGGTTATATGGTGCGCCGCATTTTTCACAGTATATGATCATAGCTATACATCTCCTTTGTAAGAGTGTTTTACAGATAAGGCTGCTCCAGTAATTTTCGTAATTCGGTTTCAAAGATCCTGTTCTGATCAGCATCACGCTTCGGTATGTGCGGGATACGATGGCGTGTCATGCGGCTTTTTTTATTTACCGCACGTATTTCGAGAAGTACGCCGATGTTTTCTTCGGTATAAAGTCTGCCGTCCTGGTTTATGACGAAAGCGCCTTTTGCAAGGCACATGGCAGCAAGGCCGTAGTCCTGGGTAATTACTATATCACCCTTCTTAAGAAGATTTACAATTCTGAAATCGGCACTGTCCGCACCTTTTTCCACGGTTATCACCTTCGCTTCCGGTATATCGAAGACATGTGAAGTATCGCAGACTATTGTGCACGGTATGTTTTTCTCTTTCGCTATGCTGACGGTCAGTCTGGTTACCGGACATCCGTCGGCGTCAATTACTATCTGCCTCATATAATTGAATATTCAAGGTTTTCCCATTTGAGACGGCTGCCGGTGTCGGTCCCGAACGGAAGAAGCGCCATAGCGATGAGCATTGTGTCATCAGTCTCGATGTCCGTTCTTTTCAGTGTGGCATAGTCGCCGTCGATTTTGATCACTTCATAATAGTATGGTCCCATGATTTTACCTCCGTATGTATTTCTGGCTTTTATTGTATCACAGCCACCCTGCACTGTCAATGCCGGAATGTTCCACGTGGAACGTTTTATGTTCAGCGAATCTGACTACAAAATGAACGCCTTCGGCGTGCTATGGAAAGCAAGATGAATTGAAGACAGAATGAGGTGGATTTTTTATCTGAAATATAGTATAATTTATTTGACACTAAACGAAAAACATGAGGTGATATCATGCTTAAAATAATATTTGGAGATACTCAGAATGCTGTTTATCATCCGCCGACGTATTTTGACAACACCTATGAAGATGAATGGATAACAGATCCGCTTTCTGTTGAAATGATAAAGGATATCGACGGTTCTGAAGTTATCAGTCCGAGAGTGATTGACAGTCCGGTACTCGGTTCGATTTCAGTAAAGGAGCTTTCCGGAGGTGTTAAAACACTCATGCTTATGCAGTTTGATGATTCCGGAAAGATATTCAACGCCTCAGCATGCGGAGATAACTGTGCTAAGTGGATAGTCAGAATAAGCCGCCATAAAGATCTGACAATAAATCTTCATCACATAATGAATTTCGATGACTGTGAAGATTTCAGTGCTGTTATAGTCAACACAGGAAAAACTGTGAACAGCAGCAAAGAGTATGTTGATGAAGCATTCAGAATAGAGGAAAGATGACCTATGAAAGGCAAGCATCATATTATTATTCAGAACAGGCGAGTGAAATTTGAATTTGATATAAAGAGAAATATCACCATAGTACGCGGAGATAGTGCGACCGGAAAAACCACTCTGGTTTCAATGGTAGATACCTACGACAGACTAGGCAGCGATTCCGGTATAGATATTTCCTGTGACAAGAGATGTCTTACTCTGAACAATTCAAACTGGGAAGCTGTTCTCGACAGCGTTAAGGACAGTATCATATTCATCGATGAAGAAAATACTGTTGTCAAAACAGATGCCTTTGCTAAAAAGATTCGCATTACGGATAATTATTATGTGATCATTACAAGAGAGAACCTGCCGAATCTTCCGTATTCCGTGGAGGAGATCTACGGTATTCACAGATCCGGAAAGTACGCTGATATGAAGCAAACGTATAATTCGTTTTACAGGCTTTATACATCTGATGAAAGGATAAACCGTGCTTCAGCACGGTTTCACTAATAGCAATTCAGAATTCGAAGAATTCTGAATTACCGATTTTATGAGAGTTAGTAACTGCAGGCTCTTTTATAAGTTTGACAGATTCGTATAGAATATTACAAATAAGTCTGGCGTTTAATTTCAGCCAGTATGCGGGGCAAATGTAGTTTGTATCTCTACATTATGCGATAGTCAGAGAACGTATAAATAAGGATAAAAAATGTTCCACGTGGAACATTTTAAGATACCGGAGTGAGTGTGCTCCGGTATTTTTTTTATCTGTAAACACTGATTTTATCGGACTTCGGACATATTATGGTGGTGCGGATTTATCCAACAGAAAATAAATATTTATCGATTTATTAAGAAATCCTTAAGGAATATCACTGCGGGAATTTAAGAATTGGTATTTATAATATAGAAAAAACCAGAGGAACACCAGTATGTGTACGGAGAGATAAAACGATGAACAGAACAATGAAAATACCCGTTATGAAAAAGGTCGCTGAGCGGCTGGGGGATATACGAGACGAGATAAAGGAACAGTATGATGAACTGTATGAGGAGCAGAGGGAGGAACGCAGACGGAGACACCGGCAGAGGGTGCGTGAGTTTTACGGCGGAGATGTTCCGGCTACCAGAAAAGAGAGAGAACTGTACATAGGACTATATATTACAAGGAAAGTATTCCGGGGTATCGGCACTATGGTGTTCACGCTGCTTATGATGCTGATACTTACAGGTACAATAGTCGGAACGGTGACTGCCGTCTATCTCCTTGATGTTATGAAGACAACGGAAACGGTCATACTCAGTGCGTTCAGGCGTGAATCGGCATCCTATGTTTATGAAATGAATCAGGAGACCGGGGAATATGAGATGATCTACAAGCTGTCGCCGGATAAACGTGAGGTGAAGATCCCCTGTGATTTTGATGCGATACCGGATTATGTGAAGTTCGCTTTTATAAGTATCGAGGACAAGCGTTTCTATTCTCATATTGGTGTTGACTACAAGAGAACTGCCGGTGCTGTCCTGAATACAGGTTTGAATGTGCTGGGTTTAAAGCAGGATGAATTCGGCGGTTCGACTATCACACAGCAGCTTGTTAAAAATGTTACTGGAGATAATAAGAAAACACCTGAAAGAAAAATGCGTGAGATATTCCGTGCAATGAAGGTGGAGAGGAAATATACGAAGGATGATATCCTTGAAGCATATCTCAATGAGGTGTATTTCAGTACGGTTGACGGATATCAGCTGTTCGGTATAGAAGCGGCATCTGTCGGATATTTCGGAAAATCGGCGAGTGAGCTTTCCATAGCGGAAGCGGCTGTTCTGGCGGCAATGCTGAAGTCGCCGAATGATTACAATCCGATAGATTATTTTGAAGCGAACAGGGATCGTAAGGAGATCTGTCTAAGCCTGATGTTTGAACTCGGTGTTATTTCTGCTGACCAGTATGAGGAAGCAATGCATGATGAGATACTGCTTACCTCCATGCCGGAGTTCAGGGCAAAGAACGCGAACTACAAAAAGCTTTCGGAATGTGAAGATGATTTTGAAAATCCGGCAGTTCTGTCATGGCCTTTAGAAACTGCGCTTGTTGAGTTTGAAGATTATCTGATTAAAGAATTTCACCTTGACACCAGAGAAGAGGCGGGTGAGATGTTCAGAAACGGCGGTTACAAACTTTATCTTTCAACGGACAGAACGCTTCAGGCCTATCTCGATGAAAAATATGAGGACTGGACTTATTTCCCGAAGGAGACGGACAGCAGGGGAGAAAATGTTCAGTCGGCCATTGTTGTAATGGACTACGAGGGACATATTCTCGGACTTGAAGGAAAGATAGGAAAGAAAACACCGGAAACCAACCGCGGTTTCAACGTTGCATATACAGGCGGACGTCAGCCGGGTTCGACTATCAAACCGGTTACAACTTACGGCTACGCGATTGAAAATAACCTTATGACATATTCATCGTTTTTCTATGACAGGTATCTGCCTGCCGGAACGATACCGGGAAATGATGAGTGGCCGCGGAATTATGACGGGGCACCTTCGGGTGGTTACTATCCGGTTTATCATTTCCTTAAGAAATCGATAAACACACTTCCGGCACAGATAGCCTATAACGATGGAAACAGTCATATTCATGATATATTTAAGTTTGCAACTGAGAAGCTGCATCTGGATCTTGATCCGGAGGAGGATATGAACTACGCTCCTCTGTGTATCGGCGCGACGGAAAACGGGCCGAGTATAATCAACCTTGCAAACGCATATATGCCATACGGAAACAGGGGAAGATACTACAGGGCGAGCATGATAAGCAAATGCGTTGACGGACTGACGGGTGAGGTCATTTTTGACAACGATGACCGTGACAGCGAACAGGCGGTCAGCGAGGAAACGGCATATATAATGAATAAGATGATGGAAAATGTAATGGAGCCGGGCGGTACCGGCAATGCAGCAAAGCTTTCAGCTGCTCCTCTTGTGGGAAAGACGGGAACATCGGAGAACTGGCGTGACATTTCATTTGTCGGACTTACACCGGATTATATCTCCGCCATCTGGATCGGATATGACATCGGTAAAAATGAGTCGGCAATTGAAAGAGCAAATTCAGCTGCCATCTGGAAAAGTGTATTTGGAAATTACGCTGATGAACATTCATCGGGAAATGATTTTCCTGTATGCGAAACGGTGATACACGGAAACTACTGTGCCGTTACCGGAATGAGAGCCGGAGCCGGCTGTCCGGTGGGCGGTACCGGTTACTTCAAACATGATGACCAGTTATGTACGGTGCATTAAGGAAGGGTACAAACTAAAAGAAATAAAGTGATATGAATAAGTGAACACCCTTGTCCGTGTAATTGCGGATAAGGGTGTTCTGTTTAAAAAATGAACGCCTTCGGCGTGCTATAGAAAACGTTCGCCCTGAACGGATGAACGTTGAAATTAGCTTTTTTGAAGTTTGTTTATTACTGATTAGAGTTTAATATAGGGTGGATTTTACGCCTGAAATATAGTATAATTGATTTAAACACAAACGAAAAACACGAGGTGATATCATTTGCAGGGAAATATACTGAAATCAAAGTTTACGTGGATAATTACTGCTGTTGTTATTCTGGTGACAGCTCTTATACTGCTTATACGCTCGTTTGATTCGATCAAACCGAAGACGACAGATGATGTGCGGGCGTTCCTTGTCAGCTCAGGTTATTGTGAAAGCTCTGAAGTGCAGCAGGCGAATGGCGAGAGTGTTCATACACTTGTGGGGACTTCAAAAAATAATCAGAGTATAGACATGATCGTATTTTATCGGTATGATAAAGGTGATAAAGCGGCGAAAGATACAATTGAGTTATATTATAATGCTGCTCATGATCCGACTATAATTACTTCAGAAAAACGCGGCTCGAACTACACTATAAGTGAGGTTGACCGTGCTGATAAAAATTATGTACTGCTTGTAAGAGCAGGAAATACAATGCTTGAAGTATCAGGACCGAGACAGGGTAAGGAAGATGTTAAGAAACTTGCAAAAGAGCTTGGATACTATAAGGAGTAAAAAACCAGACCGAGGAATGTTCCACGTGGAACATTCCTTTTTTTCGACCTTAAGAAAAACTTAAGGATTATCACCGAGGGAATTTAAGAATCGTGGTTTATAATAATAATCACAGAGAGATAAAGCACTTAATGAAGCGCTGATTAATGAATAAATCAGCAGGGGGTACGGGGCGAAGCCCCGTTTTCTCCCCCTCCGGCAGCTCCGGCGACGCCGGAGCTGCTGATAACAGTGTTCCTTAAAGAAAGAGACAACAAAGGGGATGAAATGATGAAAACGGAATTTGAATTTATCTGGTATTTGTGTTACAATGAACTGGAAAGATCCGAACGATTACTGGAATAGAAAAGGAGTAGTACATGGACACATTAGAGGGATCAACAATACTTGTGGTCGATGATGACCATGACATAGTGAACGCAATATCCAGATTACTGGAGATGGAAGGATTTAAGACGGTAAAGGCTTACGACGGATTTGAAGCGCTTGACTGTCTTATGCAGAACGAGATACAGCTTATACTTATAGATATAATGATGCCGAAACTTGACGGACTGTCGGCTATGATGAGGATAAGAGAAAAAAAGAACATACCGATCATAGTGCTTTCGGCAAAATCGGAAGACAGCGACAAGATACTCGGACTTTCCATGGGAGCCGATGATTACATAACCAAACCTTACAACCCGATGGAACTTACCGCGAGAGTACGCTCAAACCTCAGAAGATACCTGATGCTCGGTTCGGCAGGAACGGTGACGGTATCTGACAACATACTGAGAAACGGCGGGCTTTCGCTTGACCGGAGTGCCAGACAGTTTTACGCTGACGGGGAGCCTGTAAAACTGACGGCTACGGAGTACAAGATCGCTGAACTTCTGATGGAGAATGCGGGACGGGTATTTTCAGCGGAAGAAATATACTCGAAAGTGTGGAACGAAGCATCATATTCAGTTGAAAACACTGTTATGGTACACATAAGGCATATACGAGAGAAGATAGAAATAGATCCGGGCAACCCGAGGTATCTGAAGGTAGTCTGGGGAATAGGTTACAAGATAGAAAAAATACCTGGAGGGTAAATGATGAACTTCCTTAAAAAGAAGATAACAAGGGAAATAGCAATTGTCATAGCGATGATACTGGCGTTTATGTCGGCATATAACGCAGTTGACGGTATGTTCAACTACATGAAATATGAAGACGTGCAGGAAAGGTCAGGTTACGTATACGGTGATTCAGAACGCTATGCTGATACAGTCGATCTTTCGGGAAAACTGTGGCTCATACTTCATATGTACGAGGCGAATATCGACGCAAACGGTGAAATAAAGGGAAATGAATATTTTAAGTCGTCTCTGCAGTCGGAAATGTACAACGCAGGGATAGTGGACAGAAACGGAAAGCTTATCGCGCCTGAATCGGAAAATTACAGATATGTGATGAAAGTTGGCGGAAGAACGGTTGCAGGCAACGGCGTGGAAACTGCTGATGTAAACAATAAATATATGTATGAGCTGACACTTGAGCGCGGCGGCGAAAATCATTCCTACAATGAATATGCCACATCACTGATTCCGGGACTTAGTTTTATGGACTGCCGCGGTTATACCAATACAAAGGGTATGTACTATTATTACTGCAATGGTAAGGGCTATGCGGTTTACGATTATGATACATCAGGACTTAAGTACTACTACGATGATCTTGGTGCGAGAATCTACATCAACCGTGACGGAACTGTTCCAATCCCGCAGATGTACAATGACAGTGATTATCCGAGCTTTGATGCGAATGAGCCGATCGACATGCAGAATACGGAACTCAAAAATTCAGCTATTGCCAGTGTAAAAATCTATCCGGTCCAGAGGCTTGTGGATGAGTACGAGGTATATCTTGTTGAATCAGAAGAGTGTGAAGCGGAATGGTTCAGAAAGCTGATGACATCATTTGCCATTCTCGCTCTGTCAGGTTTGTTTGCTATATATATAATCGCAGCAGGCGGATATGACGAAAAGACCGGAAAGTTCCAGATGAGAACAAGGGACAATATTTACGGCGAGCTGTTTATGATCTCAGGATTCATTATGCCGTTTATGGTAGTTGTGATGGGTCCGGGACTGGCCTATGATTTTGTCAGCAGTTTTGAACGTCACGGGATGAACAATATTTTAGTAAAGAGCGTTGCAAGTGTCGGACTTACCACACTTTATATGATTGCAGTCGCTTCGGTCGATACGGTTGTCAACAGGTTTAAATGCCGTAAAGTCGTCGATACATTCCTCGTGACAAGCATGGTTAAAAAGGCAGTGAACGGCTGCAGAAGCCAGATCGGTTATTTTATTCACGACAGAAACGATGCACTTACAGTAAGATTTCTTATAAGGGTTGCAGAGGCGGTTGCAGCCGGTATCGTGGCGCTGGTTCTTACATTTGTTTTTGAAAATCCGTTTATACTGATCGCTGGTGTCATTCTCATACTTGGCCTTTATATCTACGAGAGTTTAAAGGACTTAAAGGCTGTAAATGATCTTAGCAAACAGATAACAGGAATAAGCATGGGGGACTACACTCCGAAGATCACCGACAGCACTTCGGTGACATACGGAATGACCAGAAGACTCAACTGCATTTCGGACGGTATCCAGACGGCAGTTGAGGAACAGATACGTTCTGAAAGAATGAAGATCGAGCTTGTTACCAACGTTTCACACGATCTGAAAACACCTCTTACTTCGATCATCAGCTACGTTGATCTCCTTTCACGTGAAGAGCTTTCACCGGTGGCACAGGATTATGTTGCAGTTCTTGAACAGAAGACGGCAAGACTCCGCACCATAGTTTCCGACGTGTTTGACCTTGCCAAGGCGACGAGCAGTACAGATGTGAACATCGAACGTCTCGATGCAGTCATCCTCATGAATCAGGTGCTGGCCGACATGAGCGACAAGCAGGAAAGATACGGACGCGAGATAAAGACTGAGATAAATGCAGACACGGCGGTTATCGATGCGGAAGGAAAGAAAATGTACCGCGTGCTTCAGAACATCCTTGACAACGCACTGAAATATTCAATGAACGGCACAAGAGTGTTTGTAAAGCTTGAAAAGGTAAACGGAAATGTAAAGATCACGGTGAAGAACACGTCCTCATACGAAATGGACTTTTCACCTGAAGAGATCACTGAAAGATTTGCAAGAGGCGACAAGGCAAGAACCACTGAGGGAAGCGGACTTGGCCTTTCAATAGCAAAGAGTTTCACCGAAGCCTGCGGTGGTCGTTTCAGCGTAAAGATAGACGGTGACCTGTTCATTGCAGAAGTGGAGTTTGCAGAAGTACGCACCGAACCGGAAGTTACCGTTGAAAATGTCGCTGCGACACAGATGGTATGATATCTCCAGGGGAGTCAACCCCCATTACCTCATTTAAAGCTATAGAGCATAAAAAATTCTGTCCCGATGGCAACATCAGGACAGAATTTTTTATTTATCAGGTCACTCTGATTTATTTATAAATCAGAGTGGGGGCGGGGCGAAGCCCCGCAAATCCCTCTCCTCCGGAAATCCGGCGAAGCCGGATTTCCGGTTTGATCAGTGAATTAAAACCGTCAGTTTGCTGATTTTTGATTCCACATGGTTTTCAACTATGTTGAAAACTCGGTTGAAAGTGTGGAAATGAATGTTTGAAACCTGATTTAGGGGTGCAGATTTCATATAATTTCATAGCTTTTCGGGAAGAAAACTATTAAAACATCAGTTAAGCAGTTGTCAAACTGTTGAAAACTATTCTGAAAGTCCGAGCAATTCAACAGCGTTTTTGTGGAAAATCAGTTCTTTTTCTTCGTCAGAAAGAGGAAGATCGTTTATCATTTTTATCTCGTTCTGCGGAGTATCCCAAGGACAGTCGCTGCCGAAAAGAATGCGGTCTGCTCCGTGCGCCTTTATTATTCTGTAAAGCTGTTCACCGGAGATTTCCTTTGCTATAACAGAAACATCGAAGTAGAGTTTTCCCAGTTTGCCCGCAAGATATTTTTCAACGTCATCCCACAGCCTCATTCCGCCGCCGTGGGCGAGGATCATTGTAAGTTCCGGGACTTTCTCAAAGACTTCTGCAGCCGCTTCAGGTGTGCAGTGAGTAACATCCGGTGAAATAGGATCGTATCCTGCGTGGAAGACCACCGGAAGACCGAGTTCCGCACATTTTCTGTATATCGGGTACATGAATTCATCGTTTACGAAAAAGTTCTGATAGTCCGGGTGGAACTTTACACCGTAGAGACCGAGTGACTTTATCCTTTCAAGTTCCTCGGTCCAGTCCTCCGCCATCGGATGGATGCTTCCGAAAGGACAGAAGAAGTCGTCCTTTATCTCGTGAGCCCAGTTGTTTATAATGGTCTGCTGAGTTGGCTTTGTAGCTATCGGCAGGATAACCGCCTTGTTGATGCCCTGTTCCGTAAGAACTCTTCTCAGATCTGCTACTGTTCCGTTGGTAAGCGGTTTGTAACCGCAGTCAGTGGCATTTTCAGTAAGTGCGGCTATTGCGCGTTCCGCGATCTTGTCAGCAAATGCATGGGTGTGAAAATCTATGTACATAAAATCATTCCTTTAAGCAAACATAAAAAAAGCCAACCCCAGGGGCAAAGGAATTCTCAGCGTAAACGCCTACTCCTGTTCAGGAACCCAGCCTTATCCTTCACGAGTTAGCTAAACTACTATAAGTATATCGAATTTAGGCTATTTTGTCAACAAAAAAATAAATTCAAAAATCTATTGCTTTTTTTCATAACCTCTGATAGAATATTATTAGAAGAACGTCAGAGGGATGTTCTCAATTTCAATGGAGGTAACTGAATATGGCATACAAAATTTCTGACGAATGTATTTCATGCGGCGCTTGTGAAGCAGAATGTCCAGTATCAGCAATCGCAGCTGGCGATGACAAGTACGTTATCGACGCTGACGCTTGCGTAGAATGCGGTGCTTGTGCAGGTGTCTGTCCTGTAGGCGCTCCAAACGCTGAATAATATCAACAAGAAACATATTATTTCAAATTAAAGACCGTAAGTGATGAAAATCGCAGAAGGTCTTTAATTTTTTGTTAAAATACTATTGAATACAAATCAAAAAAATGATACAATTATAATGCACGACTGCAATGCTGGAAAAAATCGTGTACCATATGAATTACGGAGGTAATACAATGAAGAATAGATTTACAGCTCTTCTTGCTGCCGGCATAATTGCGGTGGCTTGTTTTACGGGCTGCGGCACAAAATCAACGACTAGTGTTATAAGCAACGGAACACCTGCCCAGACGGAAGCTCCTCTTCCTCCGGGAAAAGAATATACAGCAAACAAGGGTGAGGATTACAAATACGAAGACCTTGGTCTTAAGATCACTTTTGATGAACTTGCTCTTACATCTGACGAACCTGATTCAAAGGGCAGATATTCATACGCAATGGTATTCACTGCTGTGAACAACGGTGACAAACAGGTTGACGTTCGTATGCTTGATGACTTTGAGATATCAGTTGACGGCAAGAAGTACGAAGACAATATCTTCACAGCTGTATCAGCTGCCAACGGTGCAAACGCATACAAGGGCGGCGAAAGATACGACGCACGTCTTGAACCGGGTCAGACTGTTTCAGGATTCATTCCTTTTGCTATCGATTCTATCGACTGGAACGAACTCACTGTAACATATTATCCGGACAGAACAAAGACAAACGATACTATTATATATACGGTAAACAAATCAGAACTCGTAAACAAGTTCTGATAAACAGAAAGGAAGTTTAAAATGGTTGTAATCGAAATGGAAAACGGCAAAAAAATCAAGATAGAACTTTATCCGGAGATCGCTCCGATCACAGTTGCAAACTTTGAAAAGCTTGTAAATCAGGGATTCTACAACGGACTTATTTTCCACAGAGTTATTCCTGGTTTCATGATCCAGGGCGGCTGTCCTGAAGGAACAGGTATGGGCGGCCCGGGCTGGAACATCAAGGGTGAGTTCTCATCCAACGGTGTTAAGAACGACCTCAAGCACACAAGAGGCGTTATTTCAATGGCAAGATCAATGAGACCTGACTCAGCAGGTTCACAGTTCTTCATCATGCACGAAGATGCTCCGCATCTTGACGGTCAGTACGCTGCATTCGGCAAGGTAGTTGAAGGAATCGAAGTAGTTGACGAGATCGCAGAGGTTGAAACTGACTATGCTGACAAGCCGCTTACAGCACAGGTAATGAAGTCAGTTACTATTGAATAAGTTTAAGGAAACACTGATTAAACCGGAAATCCGGCTTCGCCGGATTTCCGGAGGTGGGATTTACGGGGCTTCGCCCCGTACCCCTGCGCTGATCAGTATTTTTCAAAGACCTTTAACAAGTGATCAATAACAGACAAGCAAAGCCCGCCGGAGACAGATCGCCCCGCCGGGCTTTATATCGGTAAAGAAAACTATGAAGATAAAAAAGAAAAAAAGAAGATCTCTTTTACTAAGAAATCTGATGATATTTCTTGCTCCGGCGGCGATAATTCTCCTGTTCATATTTGCTTTCAACAAGGAGAAAGTACACACCTACAAGGCTGTCGTTACCAAGCAGGGTGACTGTTCAAATCCGGGACTCAGGACATATACCTGTGTACGATGCGGATATACCTGCACGGAACCTATCGTAAAGAATCACGATTACGATGAGACACTGGTAATACCGGCGGACGCAAAAAAATATATTTCCTGCAAATGCAGGGTCTGCGGAAGCGAGAAGACGATCAAGAATCTTGACGAGTCTGAAGCTATGCAGAATCCGTACAGTCTGATCGCTGCTGAGATAACCGGTATTGAAGAATCATACCAGTTCACAGGCGGCGGAATAACACCGATCCCGGTGATAACAGATCAGAACAAGAACAGACTTAATGAAAATACGGACTATACAGTTACATATGAACATAACACCGAGGTCGGCATTGGTACGGTGAGAATAACGGGAGCGGGTATTTACAGGGATTCCTGTGAAGTACACTTTACCATTTCTGCAGCACACTGGGACGAGGATGAGGGCCAGAAGTTCTACTACGAAGACGGAAAGGTAACAGGCCTTAAGGAGATCGACGGAGAGGAATATTACTTCGACGAGGAAGGTGTTATGCAGACCGGCTGGCAGAAACTTGAGGACGGAGGTTACTACTGCTTCGACCGTCTGACGGGTGTGCTTGCAAAGAGCACCATGGTTGACGGTATCAATGTTGATGCAAAGGGAAGAGCAGAGGAATCTGACTACAACATTTACAAGATAGAGACCATGATGAAGGCTCACAAGATAGTTCTGGAACAGACCTCACCGAAGGACAGCATGGAAGACAAGCGTCTCAAGCTGTTTAACTGGGAGATGAAGGAACACGGATATCACAGATGGAGAATACTCAAGAATATCTACCAGACATCGCCTGACTGGGAGATCACCTTTGCCAACGATATCTTTGACAAGGGCACCGGATGCTGCGTATCCGACTCATGCGCGACTGCGTTCCTGTTCAGAGAAATAGGATATACTGAAATATATGTCTGCCACGATACATCGCACTGCTGGTTTACAGTTGAGGGCAAGCTTTTCGATCCGCTGTTTGCTGAAGGAAAGTCCTTCTATGAAAACTACAATGCCAATTTCACAGACTACAGAGAACATCCTGTCGGAAGGCGCCGTATTGACGGTGTCAGCACCGAAGACGAAGATCAGGAGGAATGACGCATGACCTTTAGTTCACTTGCATTTTTATTTATCTTTTTCCCTTTGACCTTCATTCTTTACGCTCTGACCAAGAGCATCAAGGTAAGAAATATCATTCTGGCTGCCGCAAGTATTGTTTTCTATGCTTTCGGTGAGCCTTCCGCAGTTGTACTGCTGCTTCTGTCCGTAGCCTGCAACTATATTCTCGGAATACTCGTTACCAAAGGCAATGCAAAATCGAAAAAGATGTACGTTGTAACAGCGGCCGTTATAAACATCGGTATGCTGTTTGGATTCAAATATCTGGGCTTTTTCGGCTCAGTACTCGGAGGCATGACGGGAACTGAACTGAACGTTCCTTATCTCAGGCTTCCTATAGGTATTTCATTTTTCACGTTCCAGGGACTCAGCTATGTAATTGATGTTTACAGAAACAAAAAGCTTCTTCAGAGAAATCCATTTTACGTGCTTCTGTACATATCATTCTTCCCGCAGCTCATTGCGGGTCCTATAGTACGTTACGAAGATATCTCATATCAGCTTCGTCACCGTGAGTTCAACTCGGACAGAGTGAGCCGCGGTATACTCCGCTTTATTTTCGGACTCGGAAAGAAAGTGCTCGTTGCCAACCAGATGGGTCTTGTTGCAGACAAGGTTTTCTCATGCAATACAGACAGCCTCGGAACTGCTCCGGCATGGATCGGCGCTTTGTGCTACACACTTCAGATATTTTTCGACTTCTCCGGATACAGCGACATGGCTATCGGTCTCGGATGCATTTTCGGATTTGACTTCAAGGAAAACTTCAACTATCCGTTTATCTCATCAAGCATTCAGGAATTCTGGAGAAGATGGCACATCTCACTTTCAACATGGTTTAAGGAATATGTTTATATCCCGCTTGGCGGAAACAGAAAGGGAAAGCTCCGCACAGACTTCAACAAGCTTTTCGTATTCTTCCTCACGGGACTCTGGCACGGCGCAAACTTCACATTTATCATGTGGGGACTTATACACGGTGTATGCCAGTTCCTTGAAAACCACGACATTATACCTGTAAAGAAAAAATGGTTCAAACCGTTCAGCCACATTTATGTGCTTCTGGTAACGGTAACGGCGTTTGTTGTTTTCCGTGCTGATTCCATGAGCCATGCCGCAGGTGTGCTGACAGATATGTTCAACATAAAGGCCGGCAGTGCCGCTGTAAACAACGAGGTGTTTGCACTTATCTCACCTCTGTTCGTCGTATCGTTCCTGTTTGCTGTACTGCTTTCAGCTCCGGTATTCAGAAAGATCGAGGCGAAAATGGCTGATTCAGATTACTCCGAGGGCTGCATGATAGCAGAATATGCCTGCTCGTTACTTATCTATGTGCTCTGTATACTTTCACTGAGTTCAGGCAGCTACAACCCGTTTATTTATTTCCGATTCTGAGAGAAGGTGTATCATGAAGAAAAAATACAAAAGGATATACATTGCGGTTTTTCTTGCTATGTGTACTGTTCCGATGCTCTTCTATCCGTTCTCGAAGTCCGGAGCTGCGCTTGAAAAACGCGAGCCGGTGAAGACACCTTCACTTACTGCTGACGGAATGCTCAACAATGATTTTTCCGGGGAATGTGAAGCTTTTCTTGCAGACCGTCTTCCTTTCCGTCCGGCAGTTCTTTCAGCTGCCAATGCTGTAAAGAGCGGTGTGTTTAAAAGCGACGCTGCCAATGTTGTAACGGGACGTGACGGCTGGATATTCTGCGAGGCATCTGTTGCGGATTACATGAACACCAACGCACTTTCAGATGAGCGCCTTCGTTCGATCGCGGTATCGCTTTCACTTCTGGATGAAAATGTGACCTCAAAGGGCGGAAAGTTCCTGTTTGTTCCTATGCCGAACAAGGCATCCGTTTACAGCGAGTTCATGCCGTCAAGATACAGAAAGGCGAATACGAACAATCTCGCAAGACTGCAGGGTATGCTTGCCGCCAACAAGGTAAGTCACATCGATATGCTCAGTCTTATGAACGAGAAAAAATCATTCGGACTTTATCACAAGCGTGACACTCACTGGAATTACTACGGAGCGCTGCTCGGATACTACGGCATAACGGATGCCATGGGCAAGAAACACAAGATGTACGACGATACTGACTACGTTCCGAAAAAGATATGGCGCGGTGATATTGACAAGATGCTTTATCCGTTCATCGGAACAAGGGATTATCAGTATGATCTCAACATAAGCTTTGAGCCGTTTGAGTTCGTTATCCCTTCGGGAGTTACGGATATAGCTGCACAGCTTGAAAATTTCATGAGCGACAAAGAGGAAAACGACAAGCGCATCTCCACGAGGAAGGTATCGGGTCTTGGAAACGGAAGCCTGTATATGGTGCGTGACTCCTTCGGAAGAGCGCTTCTGCCGTTCTTTATCGACAACTATGACACGACAATGTTCGTTCGTGCCGACTATCCTGACATGTCAAATGTTACGGAAGGCACGGACATGATCTATGAAATAGTGGAACGAAACATTTCAGATCTGTTCCGCACGGCTCCGCTTATGCCGGCTCCGGTAAGAACAGATATCGGCGAGATCGCGGAAAGCGGTGCATCAGTAGGATTCACTTTCAGCGAGGAATCCTACGGCACAAGGATCTACGGAGAAATGAGCCGTGAAATGCTCTCGCCGGACGGCAGGGTATATGTGCGCCTTTCAAACGCAAATACTTCCGTTATCTACGAAGCGTTCCCGGTTTACGAGGAAAAGCTTCTCGGTGGAACGAATAAATACGGATTCTCGCTGATCGCTGACGCATCTGTTCTGACAGAAGGTGACTACAGCGTTGAAGTTATCTCAGCTGGAAAATCATATACCGGTGTGGCAGACAGACCGCTTTATATCTCGGAAGCTGCAGTAAATGAAGCTAAAAAGTCAAAGATAGTTTCATCTTCTGACGATAAAACAGAGAGCGGCACGGATGAAACCGTACCGGAAGAAGATGAGAAGATCGTTTCAGAGGCAAAGTTCATCGAAGGAACGATAGCTGACAGGGCGAAGGTCATCTACAACGGAACAGAGATCACGGTCGGTGCCAATATAAACGACCTCCTTGAAGGCTTAGGCCCGCAGGCGGCTCCGTCATCGAGTGCGGAAAGCTGTCTTACGGGAAAGCCGATACTCGAATATTACTACGCCGGAATGACGATTCAGGCAGATGAGGACGGAACGATCGCATCCATCGAGATAAGCGAAAGCCTCTATCCTGGAACGGAAGCCGGAACCGCCGGCGGACTTCACTGCGGAAGCAGCAGGGAAGACGCATTTGCCGCCTTCGGCGAAACCACATCACCGGGAGCAAGCAGCATAACTTATGAAGAAGACGATGCTGAAGTCAAGGTACAGGTCATCTTCGTGGAAGATGCGGTAAGTGTGATACTTATAACCGGTCCGGGGGCATAAGAATAAATACAAAAATATAAAATCAGCGGGAGTACCGGTAATAAAAATCCGGTGCTCCCGTTTGCTCTGTATAAATGGTAGTCTTCACCCCTGCGGGCCGAAGACTGCTATGGAAAAACCGAGCTGGTCAGCTCGGTTTGTAATTGCGCCGGAGGCGCCACATTTTCAGATCAGCTTATCTGTTTTATGACACAAAAAGGATTTACACATATATACTTCAGCTACATAACCATAAATGTTCTTATCTCCTATAACATCAAAATACACTATTGACAAAATAAGATAATTATGATAAGATATTGGTGTTGCATTAAATGCAAAAATATTTTATAATTTAAGAGAGGGCAATTATGAAGAAAAACACTAACAGTAACAAGCCGGAGGAGAACGGCATTTACG
>JAFRUS010000031.1 GCA_017438745.1 Oscillospiraceae bacterium
GCTGAATGTACCGCCGCTTCCGAGTGTCATAGAACCGCTTCCGCCTGTGTTGTCAAGCCAGATCTCGTAGCTGTAGCCGTCAACGTTGTCAGCCTTGTGCTGGTTCTGACCGTTGCCTACGCTGAACTTCTGTCCGTTTGCAGTAGCGCCGCCCTGCTGCTGCTGACCACCCTGCTGAGGCTGCTGTCCGCCCCATGGGTTCTGTCCGCCCCAAGGATTCTGCTGCTGCTGTCCGCCGCCGTTCTGGTTATTATTATTATTCTGCTGCTGATTGTTATTGTTATTATTGTTATTTGTGTTACCTGAACCGCCGATCTGGAGATCGTTCTTCTTTACGTTAGCCTTACCGCTTGAACGATAACCTTCGATGTTGAGGGCAACTTCGTACATTTTGCCCATCTTCATGCCAGATTTTTCCCATGCAGCGAAGTGATCAGATACTGTAATAGTACCTGTGAGGTTCTTCATTGCATTTACCTGAGCAGGGTTTGTCTTGTTTACGCTCCAGTACTGCTCAAATGTTTCTGTGCCGTGAATTGACGGCTGATTAACTCGTGTTGATGTGTAAATGTCGTATGTTTTTCCGTCCGCAGATACAGTGCCTTTTCCGCCCTGCTGTCCCGGCGGTCTCCAGTCGCCCCACGCTTCTACTATGTAGTATTCTACAGTAGGGTCTTCAGTCCATCCGTAAACACACATATAAGAGTTACCCATTGGCTGATAATCAACATCATATGTGATGCTTATGTTGCCGTAATCCTTATAACCTTTTGTGCTTCCGAGTTTTTTACCGGTACGGAAAAGACAGTTTTCAATTCCGCTCCATTCACAGCTGAATCCACCGTTGGAGCCAAGCTGCATGTTTACATTACCTGTGTAATTCTGATTCCATAATTCGTAATCGTATCCGTCTGCGGTCTTACCTGTTTGCTGCTGGTCAGCTGCCTTAACTGTAAGGACGTCCGATAAGCTGAGCAGTTCAGCAGGCGCTGCGAAAGGCAGAGCCATTGATAATGCGATGAAACCACCTAAAACTTTTTTTGCGTTTGTGTGTTTCATTTTACCACCTCTTTCTTTAGTTCATAGTATACAACTTTGAAAAAACTATGTCAAGATTGATAGAAAAAACGGGTGATTCGCAATTTATGATATACAAAGTGACGAAAATTGAAAGTACAAATATTTTGGCTGGCATTCAGGCCTAGTTTTTGATATTGAATTTGCACAATCAGACACAAAAATAACACAGACTTTTTCTACTTTTGGCACGTTTTCAATCAACTTTGGGCATATCTTGTTAAACCGCACTTCTTTCCGGATCATACTGAAAATCGGTATGAATGATCATTTAAGTAAAAATTGCATATTTAAGTAGTAAAGAAAATGCAGATATCCGTAAAAAAATTACCTGCTTATTCTATAGTAATATCTATTTACGTCATTTTTACTATCAGGGATTTTGTGACGGGAAAACGATGAATGTGAAAAAAGTCCACCATCTTTCTTCACATTCAGCCTATAATGATATAACTTCCTTTTCCGCATCTGCACATAAAATTATCACATAAAAGAGTAAAATATAATTATAGCGAAAAACAAAACGCTAAAACAAAGCAGACGAGATTCCGAAAGATCTTAACAATGACGGCACACCGTCAAGGATCCCGGGAATGAAAACAGATAAAAAATAATATAAGGACATCAAGTCCTGAAAGTGAAAAGGAGCAGATTATTATGTTTGAAAACAAATACGATTCAGCAACAAATACAAAAGAAACAGAGTACGTTCCGGTTCCGGAAACAAATGAAAAGAAGAACGGCGGTTTTAAGAAAGTTATAAAAGGCATCGGAGTACTTTGCCTCATGGGTGCTATTTCAGTTGGTTCAATCAAGGGCTACCAGTACTTTAATAATAAAGAAGAAAACCTGGATGTAAACAAGGAAACAGTTCAGACTGAAGAATCAGTTTCAGACAGCACTTCATCAGGCGACTACGAAGTTGAAAGTCTCCTTCAGCTTTCAAAGAGCGAAGGTGCTCTTACAACTCAGGAAGTTTACCAGAAAGTCCTTCCTTCAGTAGTAGGTGTTACTTCAACATTCACATACACAACACAGGGTTCATACGGCAGCTTATTCGGATACGGCCAGAACGATTCACAGACAGGTGAGGTTTCCGGTACAGGTACAGGTATCATAATGTCAGCTGACGGTTACATCATCACAAATGCTCACGTAATTTACGAAGCTGAATACGGCGGCAAGGCAAGCAAGGTAACAATTCTCTGCAGCGACAAAACAGAATATGAAGCTGAGATAATCGGTTACGATACACAGACAGATATCGCAGTTTTAAAGGCTAAGGATGCAGAGAATCTTACACCTGCAGAATTCGGCGACAGCTCAGCATTAAGCGTTGGCGATACAGCTCTTGCAATCGGTAATCCGCTTGGTTTCGATCTTTTCGGAACACTTACAGTAGGATATATCTCAGGACTTAACCGTGAAATAGCAATGGATGACAGCGTAATGCACCTTATCCAGACAGATGCTGCTATCAACAACGGTAACTCAGGCGGTCCTCTTGTAAACGACAAGGGACAGGTTATCGGCATCAATTCAATGAAGCTTTCAAACGGCTACAGCTCATCATCTTCATCAGCTACAATTGAAGGCCTTGGATTTGCAATTCCGATCAATGAAGCACGCGAAATCGTTGATGATCTTATGAATAACGGTTATGTAACCGGCAGACCGCAGCTCGGTATCACATGCCAGAACGTTACTTCAACACAGAATTCTTCACTTTCAGGTGTTAAGATCCTCGGTGTGAATGAAAACGGCGCAGCTGAAAAGGCTGGTCTCCAGGTTGGCGACGTTATCGTAGGCGCTGACGGTAAGCAGGTAGGTACTATCTCTGAACTCAACCAGGTTAAGAATGAGTTCAAGGCTGGTGACACTCTCAAGATCACAGTTATCAGAGACAACAAGTATGTTGACATAGACGTTGTTCTTGAACAGGCTGTAATTGAAACAGAAGAATCTTCTGAGGAAAATACAGAAGAAAAGCAGCCGGAAGCTCAGAAGCCAGAAGACGCACAGCAGGATGAAGGTCAGAATGAAGAAACACCTGATCCTTCACAGTTTGGCTACGGAAATGGCGGCAACGGCGGTCAGTACCAGTACGGCAATGGCTCACAGGGCGGCTTCTCATTCCCGTTCGAAGATTTCGGCTTCGATTTCCCATTCTGATATCATCTCTTTCATCAATATACATACACTTGACACACACAAAATCCCTCCCGCTGATGGCAGAGTATCCCTTACCGGATATTCTGCCATCAGTTTTTTTATTATGGATATACAAACGTTACACAGATGTGATATAATGTTGATAGTGAAAGGGAGATGATAACTCATGAACGTACTTCTTATCGAAGATGATATCGAAATTTGTGAAGTGATCGAAAACTATTTTATTTCAAAAGGTGCAGAGATAACGATAGTAAATGACGGAAGAAAAGCACTTAAGACTGTCACACGGGGACTGGATGATTATTCAGTAGTGCTTCTGGACATTATGCTTCCTGGTGCTGACGGATATGAGATCTGCCGGAGCATACGAAAGTCCAGTGACATTCCGCTTATTTTTATCACTGCCAAGGGACGGGAGGATGACGTTCTTTCCGGATACAGTCTCGGATGTGATGACTATATTGTAAAGCCGTTCATGCTGTCGGCTCTGTATGCCAAGTGTCAGGCAATTCTAAAGCGAACCGGTAACGCGGAAGGTCAGATCGTCTGCGGTGATATCTGCATCGACACGAAAAAGCTGATCTGCATGGTAGGCGGCAGCGAGGTGGATCTTCCTCCGAAAAGCTTTGCAATACTTCGTTATCTTATCGAGCATAAGGACTGGGTGGTGGACCGTAACACGCTGCTTGAAAAAGTGTGGAGCGAAGATGCATTCTGCGTTGACCGTGTGATCGACAATCATATAAAGAAACTGAGAAAAGCACTTGGCAGTGCAGGCAGTCAGATACATACTGTAATAGGCCGTGGATACAAACTTTCAGACAGATAGGGAAGGTGAGCAGATATGAAGAAAACTAAAAAGATAAAAGCTAAAATGCTCAAAGGCAGAAAGAGGATAAGACTCCCGATAATAATTCTTTGCGGATTTATACTTTCACTTCTTTCCACATTCTGCTTTTATAAAGGTTTAAAATATTGTGTAAAAAGCTCTTTTGAAACTCAGATAGATTTGTGCGCGAATCAAACTAGTGCTAAGATCGATGATGTTTTTGAAATAGCAAAAGAATTGCCGGCAGACAGTGATAAAACAGCTTATCTGAATTCTGAAATCGGGGCTGCTGTGGATAAATGGAATAAAGTTGAGTTTAAAGGAATATTATCGATTCTGAACGTAGGCAGGCCGGAAGTGTATATTACTCCGTATTCCGGAGTATATGACGTAGATGTTACAGTCGCACCTGAAAGAAAAACTGATTCGGATGCTTATGAATTTAAGCGAAAATATGGATATGAAGATTTAACCGAAAATGAAAGAACGCTAAGCGGCGAGTCTTTCACTACCATTATTTTTGAAAAAAAAGTGTATAATGTTATTGTAAAGTCTGTGATAAGCCTTGATGACCCTCAGATAGTTCGGTTTCTCAGGGGGACAGTTGCAATTTTTTTTATCGTTTTGTCTCTGATGATCTTTCTGTTTTGTTTAAGAAAATATACTATTAACAAACTTGAGTGTGATTATGAGGATTACCGGAGAGATCTGACCGGACATCTTGCACATGATATAAAGACACCGCTTATGGCAATCTCGGGTTATGCGGAAAACATTATGGAGACCGATCCGGATGAAGAGAAGAGAAAGAAATATCTGGATTCGATAATGGGAAATGTCGCATTTACCAAAAAACTAATTGAACGCACTGCAGTTCTTAACAGTATAGAGAACGACGGAGGAAAACTGAACAAAGAAAAGATAAATATAGAGGAAACTTTAAAGACATTATTTGAAAAATATTCGGTCATGTTTAATGAGAGACAGATCGAAGTGAGTTTAAACGGAAATGCAGATGTAAAAGCCAACAGGGAAAGTACTGAGTCGCTTCTTGAAAATCTTGTTTCCAATGCGGTTAAATATACTGCTGAAAGCGGAACGCTGAAAGCTGAGATAAGTCCTAAGAAACTTGTTATGTCTAATACAGTGGAGGAAAAGATAAGTACGAAGGATCTGAAACGTCCCTTTGTACGTGGTGACAAATCCCGAAGCAATACAAGAGGAACAGGACTAGGACTTTCAATAGCTGAAAGCGCAGCTCAGTTAAACGGTTTTAAACTTAATTTGAAATGTACCGATAAGGAATTTGTTTCCGAGATCATTTTTCAGTGAGGTGAGTATTTTGGGAAAAATAAAAAAGAAAAAACGTGTCACCTTTAAAGGTCTGCTTCTCCGCGGAACCGTGGTGGTCCTGATCCTTACGATCATTTTTGCATGTGTTGTGAGCTGTATCTTCGGTCATAATGAAAAGGATGAATGCACCAGTTTTAAAAAATATATAATCGAGTATTATAAATTCCAGCTTAGTAATACGAATTTTGAAAGTGCGGAAGAACTTGATGATTTTTGCGATGAAATGTTTGCCGCTCAGTCAGGAGGTTCCAGGATCAGTTCAGATCTTTATTACTATATGGGATACAGTAATATCAGTCCTATGACTTATAATGAGTACTGTTTTGCGGCTGCGCTTGCAGATAAAGACGGAAGTATAATATCATCGAGGAAAATAGGAATGCTTGCCAGAATAAGCGGCTATCCGGGGTATGATGATAAAGACTATTACTGCTTTAATGATTTTTCTGACGAGCCGGAAGTTGAGGAAATGTTTAAAAACTATTCTGAGCTTGTGCGTATGTTTTATGATAAAAAGGAAGATTACTATATTGTGACAGAGCTTGACAGCATATATGTGGACAACGAAAAACGAAGATTTGTTCCGCATGAAGGAAAAATCACTCTTTATAATGTAAAAGATGAGAAAGATCATTTCAGTAAATCAAATTTGAAGGAGAATGGTAAAATAGTTTCCGAGTATAAAATACACATAAACTTTAATGACAGCCGATATGAACTGATAACAGCCGGAATGACAGGTAATTTCCCGCAGTTCAGTGCATGGCATCGGGGTGCACCAGATGTATTCATGGATATGCTTATGGATCCGGACAATAATTACCGTGGTTATTACAGTGACAATGAGCCTGTTAAATCTGAAGTGATTATAGGTGATAAGAAATATGACCTGTATGTGAAAGTATTTTATCCGCATAATTCCGCTGAGAACAGATTGGTTACAGCAGTATTTACGATCCCGTTTTTCATCCTGTCAGTGATCATCATGCTCTTCCTGTGCTGGCGGAAAAATGTTCGTAACAAGGCTAGATATCGTTTTGAGGATTTTCAGAAGAATATCACGGATTACCTGATAACGAATATTTCCGGACCTGTGGAGGCAATTGAAAGGTATACTAAAGATCTTATAGATAACAATGAAACTGACAGTAAAAATGTGATTATCGATGATAATAAAGAGCGTTATGAATCGATAATCGAAAATGTCAGAACAGTTGATAAAATAGTAAGCGATGCACTTTTCTACAACAACATGGACCGTATACGCCAAAAAACGAGTGAAGAAAAACAGCTTGCAAACAACATCCCCGCAGAACTTGTGAAAAATATACTTTAAGGAAACAATGATGAAGTCGCAGAGAAAGCGTGGTTTCTCTCCGGTTTACATGCAGATCTGTGAATAAATCATTGATTCCTGAAACAGCAGAACTCCCTTGTGGAAGGAAAACCACAAGGGAGTTCTGCTGTTTACGGTTAGTGAACATTATTAGCAAACGTAGTTTGCAGTTCACATCGAAGTATTATTTTACAAGCATTTCTTTTAAAAGAATGACGTCTGCAATATTGATTTTGCCGTCAGAGTTTATATCAGCGCATCTTCCGTCTATCGGAACTGTTCCCTTGTCGAGGAGAACAGTAACAAGAGCTGTGAAGTCTGCCGTATTAACTGAACCGTCGAGATTTACGTCACCCGGGAAAGGTTCTGCATATTTAGGACCTGGACGGTCCGGTTCAGTAACGGCAGGTGTAACTTCTGTGGTTACAGTTGTTACCGGAGGTTCTGACGTTTCGGCAGTTGTGGTTTCAGGAGCTGTTGTTATGACCGGTGCTTCAGTGGTTACATCTTCAGTAGTCACTGCTGGAGACGGTGATGAAGAAGTACTGGTGCCGAGATATTCTTTGATAACCTTTGCCCAGTACAGTCCCATCAGCTTATAACCCATGTCGTTCGGATGAACGCCGTCTTTAAGGTAGCTCTTTACATCAGTGATAGTGTGGTTTACGTCACCAAAGTAAATGTTCTTTACACCAGCCTTCTGCTTCGTTTCAACAAGCTTCTTTACCTGAGAATTGTATTCGGATATCTGATCCTGTACATATTTTTCAGCGTTGACATCGGAAACCGGTGTCCAGTCCGGAAGATGTCTGTAGTTTGCAAACCAGTCATAGACTTCAGTTCTGTTCGGATCAAGATCCGGTATTGTCGTAACAAACAGTGCGTCATCTTCATCTATGTTTTCAAGAATGTAGGTCACGAGTTTGTCGAGTCGCTTTCCGGCTGTGTCTATTTCGTGGTTGTCGATTATATCGTTTGTACCTATCTGGAGGATGACGATATCCGGATCGTACTGGTTTACATAATCGCCGCTTTTAAGAGTTTCAAGTATTCCGTTACGTCCCGGATATTCTTCAATGGCATATCCGCTGTATCCGCAGTGAGCGGCATCGTATTTAAAGAATGCACCCGTGGACGGATCGGTATATTCTCCGTCGCCCCATGAAGCGTTAGGTCCGGTCATATCGATGGAATATCCGGCTTCGGTAAGCTCATGGTAAAGGAATTTTCTGTAGGAGCCTTCTGTGCCGTATCCGTCAGTGATGGAGTCGCCGACCGGAAGTATTTTTATTGTTTCCTCAGAGTTTTCAGCTGAAGTGGTAGTGCTGTTAAGACGTATGCCTGTAATTGCAATAGCAGCAGTATAGATAAGTGCTGTGAATTTTCTGACATTCATACTCAGAACCTCCGTATATTTTCAGTTCACTATGTTTTTTCGTAATATGGGGAATCGGGGCGAAGCCCCGTAAATCCCCCTCTTCTGAAATCCGGAGAAGCCGGATTTCAGACAGATCATGTTTCCTTAATTATACACCACAGAACTGAATTTTTCAATATTTTTGATTAATTTAAGTAAAAATTTTAGTTTTAATCAGACTTGACAAGTGAACATAAATATTGTATTATATACTACTAACCCATTTGAAAGGAGAGAAGATTATGACAGTTACAGACCTTGAAAAAATACTGCTCGGCGAAGATAAGCCATCGGAGTATTTTGAAAACATACGTAAAACCGGAGAATTTGAAAAGGTTTGTCCTGAGATATACGCACTTATCGGTGTACCGCAGAATACAGATTATCATAAAGAAGGCGACGTCTGGACACACACCATGATGGTACTTGATGAAGCAGCTAAGAGGCGCTGTAGTGTAAACTTTCCCTTCGGATTTATGCTTTCCGCACTCTGCCACGACCTCGGCAAAGCGGTAAGTACGACAACAGATGAGGACGGAACAGTTCACTCCTACGAACATGAGACAGCCGGCCTGCCGGTGGTTCGGGCATTTCTTGAACGTTTTGAAGCAGATGAGAAACTTATCACATACGTTATCAATATGACCAGACTTCACATGGATCCAAATATAATGGCACGTGCAGGCTCGAAACTCAAAAAGACCAACAAGCTTTTCGACTCTGCTGTCGAACCGTTTGATCTTATAGAACTTGCAGTCTGCGATGGTCTGGGAAAGATACCGAAATGCGATGACTCTGAAGAATTTCTCCTTGCCCGTCTTAAAAAGTATAAGGAAATAATGGCTCGTCCTTATGTAACGGATAAAGACCTTGCAGATGCAGGTATAAGTTCAGAATATATCGATGAAATAATGAATTATGCACATAAGCTCAGACTTGCAGGACTAAAGAAAGATGACCAGCTCAGACACTGTATCGCTTATGAAAATACTCTTAAAAAAGAAAGAGAGGAAGAAAATGAAACTTGAAGATATCAAAAAGAAAATCGAAGAACCGGAATATGATTTCTTAAGAACAAATGAACATCTCGGAAAGAACATCATTCTGCTCGGACTCGGCGGTTCACACGCTTACGGAACATTTACGGAAACTTCTGACCTCGATGTACGCGGATGCGCGCTTAACAGTAAGGAAGAGATCTTAAGCCGTGATAATTTTGAACAGGTATGCGACCAGCCGACCGATACGACTGTATACTCCTTCAGCAAACTTATGCAGCTGCTGACTGACTGCAATCCGAACACTATCGAGATCCTGGGACTGAAAGAGGAGCATTATCTTTATCTTTCCGATATCGGCAGGGAACTGCTCGATAATAAGAAAATGTTTCTTTCAAAGAAGGCGCTGCATTCATTCAGCGGTTACGCCACAGCCCAGTTCAGACGTCTTGATAATAAGGCAGGAAGACTTGGAGATCTGAACATTCAGGAGCAGCATATCCTGAACAGCGTAAAGCTTGCCGAGGAAAACTTTAAGAACATGTATTTCGAATATCCGGAAGATTCGATTAAACTGTATATCGATAAGGCAGTATCTCCGGAACTCGAAACTGAGATCTTTATGGATATTAACTTAAAGCACTATCCGCTTCGTGACTATAAGGATATGTGGAACCGTATGGCCGACATCGTCCGCGACTACGGCAGATACGGCAAGCGCAATCAGAACGCAGTCACACACGACAAGCTTGGAAAACACATGATGCATCTTCTGAGACTCTACATGATGTGTATCGACATTCTCGAAAAAGGAGAGATCATCACATACAGGGAGGCCGAGCATGACCTGCTCATGAGTATCAGAAACGGTGCATATCTCGATGAAAAAAGGCAGCCGAAAGAGGAATTCTTTGAACTTGTGGAAGACTACAAGAAACGTCTTGAATATGCCAAGGACAACACTTCGCTTCCTGAAAAGCCGGATTATAAAGCTATCAGGGAATTTACGATGTATGTAAATGAAAGAGTCGTAAGAGGGAAAGTCTAATAGTTTAACAGCCGTGAGGAATCAAATATCCTCACGGCTGTTATATTTGTGGTGTTATCGAAGCGTCTGCTCACGAAATGGTGGTGCGCCAGTGGCGCACAATTGAATTAGGCATACCCGTTCGGGTATGCCTAACTAAAAACTCTACTCATTATCTTTATTGTTATTTTGGCATTTTTGATGTATAATAATAAATAGATAGTAGCAATGTAAAGGAGAGATTAAAATGCTTGTATATCATGGAAGCAATGTAGAAGTATCAGTACCACGAATTATTACAGGCCGAAACACCAAAGATTTTGGTACAGGTTTTTACTGTACAGTTATCCGGGAACAAGCTGAACGCTGGGCTAAAAGATACAAAACACCAGTAGTTAATATATATTCCATTCTTATTGATAATGATGATCTTGATATACTTGAATTTAAAGAAATGACGGATCAGTGGCTGGATTTCATAATTGATTGTCGTAGCGGTAAGCCGCATAATCATCCCTCAGTTGTTGTAAAATCGCTTGGGAAAGATGAAATTATGACAATCCCGGTTCGATATATGCGACCTATCTTAACGGATGTATTCCGGAATAATAATTATTATAAACAGCCGTGAAGGGTATTGCTTCACGGCTGTTGTTATAATAATTTATCAGTCAGAAAATTTTTTTTGAAAATGTGTGACAGTTGAGGTGTCTCAACTGAATAAATATATGAAAGCAGAAACCATGGAACTCTTTCAGAACAGGAGGAATATAATGACCGGACAGGAATATCAGGAACTTTATGAAGAATCCTCTGATAAAGCTTACAGAGTACTGCTTGAAACTTACTGTGACTATGTTTACGCTATAGTATTTAATAAACTCAGAAGTACAGCATCACGTGCTGATATTGAGGAATGCGTCAGCGATATTTTTGCGGATATATTTTTCGGATTAAAGTCGGATGATGAACACAGTGGTGAGATAAAAGGCTATATTGCTACAGTGGCAAGCCGGCGTGCTATAAATGAATTTTACAGGATAACTGGCAGAAAGATGCATCAGCCTGATAATTCAGATGAGATCCTTGCACTGATCAGTTCGGAGGATAATATCGAGACTGAGTCAGACAATAAGGAGGTAAGCCGGATACTGATGGGGAAGATCAAAGAACTTGGTAAACCTGATTCAGTTATAATTCTTCAGAAGTACTATTACGAACGTTCATCGGCCGAGATAGCAGAATTGCTGTCAATGAAGGCTTCAGCAGTTCGTATGCGTGCTTCAAGAGCACTCGGAAAACTGAAAAAATCACTGGCTTCGACCGGTATCGTACACAGAAAAGGAGATGCAGATTATGAATAAGAATCAGGAGTTTGATATGCTTGAAAATGCTGATGACAAGACGGTGGAGCTCCTTTCTGAAGTACCGGTACTCAGTGCTGCTGAAAAAGAGAGGATTTTAAAAATGAGTATAGAAAAACTTAAGAGGAAAAACGAAAAGGCTGTTCCCACCGATAATTCCTGCAGTAAAAATACAAGTGAGAGCATGAACGATAATCAGATGCGAATAGTGGAAGAAAGGAGAAAAATAAGATGGCAGTATGCAGTTCCTGCGGCAGCATGCATAATACTTGTCTGCGGAATACTTGGGACATCGTTGCATAAAAAAGAACTCGGAAAGCCATCAGAAGATAAGCTGACTGATTTGCCGGCTACATTTGTAACAGAACTGACGACCGCTGTGACAATTGCGGAATCCGAAAAAACGACCAGACCTGTAACAGATATTGTTTCAGAAATAACTGATGAAACCGGCTCTGTGGAAACAGTTAAGGAAATAGTCACCGTACCGGCTGAATCCTCGGCAATCGATAGGCCGGTTTCGGATAACGCAAAGGTTACTGACGTTCCTACGGATAATTCCGAAAGCGAAAACAGAAGTGAAACGACAGCTGAAGGCAAAGAACATGATGAAAAAGTCACAGAACAGACTGAAAATGTCAACAAGGAGGAAACTCTGATCACACAGTCTGATGAAGACACAGATAATACTGATGAAATATGCGAATTTAACTGGCCTGTTGCCGGCGGATTCGGAGTAATTTCAAAAAGGTACGGAATCAGCAGTTACGAATCAGGATTCCATAAGGGTATCGATATCATCGGACCTGAAGGTGATGATATATCAGGAAAGGAAGTCACGGCATCAGCTGACGGTATAGTGTTCCACGTAACTGACACATGTACGCATAATCAGGAAAAGAATGACTGTGATTGTGGCGGCGGGTATGGTAACTATGTTGTCATAAGACATAAAGACCTTAAATACTGTACACTTTACGCACACCTTGGTTCTGTGACTGTAAGTGTGGGACAGGAGGTTTCGGCAGGTGAGACCATAGGATATGTCGGCGCAACCGGAAGGGCAGATCAGCCAAAGCTACACCTTGAAGTACGTAACTGGCCTTTTGAATGGACTGCCTCAAACACCATTGATCCGGAGGAGTTCATAACGGCTCCTAATGAATAAGCATTGTGCGCCGCAGAAATGGTGGTTTGACTTATATATCTACAGAAATCTGCTGTTTGCCAATGATCATGCATATTTTTAGAGCCTTTCAAAAAGAAAAATGCATATTTTTATAGGGGTGTGAAATTGAAATATGCATATTTTTCAGAGCTTTTTCTAATAAAGATGCATATTTTTAATGGAAAATACATACATTGCAGGAGCGTGCTATAAGAAGCAAAGCTATAAAAACAACAGCCGTGAGGATAATTAACCCCTCACGGCTGTTATGTTTATATCCGGTTACGAATTACTTCTCGTAGTCATATCCAAGCTTGAAAGCCTTGGTGTTCTTTTCGATCATAGCAGCCTTTTTCGGTGGGATGATCTTTTCGAAAACTGAAACGATCTTGTCGTAGTCAATTCCGAAGAAATTGTCAGAGCATTCTCTGATAACCTTACCGAGGATGATGATGTTGGCCATACCTGTAAGGCCGTTTTCCTTTGCCATTTCTGTTGAAGGAATGTAGTAAACAGTGATGTCATCACGAGTCGACTTTCTGTCGATGATAGAGCTGTCAGCGAATACGATTCCGCCTGGCTTTACCATTGGTTCGAACTTGTCGAATGAAGGACCGTTCATTGCTATAACAATGTCAGGTGCTGTAACGAGCGGTGAACCGATCGGGTCGTCTGAGATACATACTGAACAGTTACATGTACCGCCACGCATTTCAGGACCGTATGAAGGAAGCCATGAAAGTTCCTTTCCTTCCATAAGTGCAGCGTTTGCAAGGAGTTTTCCTGAGAAGAGAACGCCCTGTCCGCCGAATCCGCATATAATGGTTTCTGTAAGCATTTTAGTTCTCCTTTCAGTCTGCCTTTTCTTCCTTGTTCCATACTGCTTCGTCCTTGTAAACTCCGAGAGGGAAGTATGGGATCATTTCGTCACGTAATCTCTGGAGAGCGTCAACAGGAGTGAGACCCCAGTTTGTAGGACATGTTGAGAGTACTTCAACAAGTGAGAAGCCCTTTTTGTTTATCTGGTTTTCGAAAGCCTTCTTGATAGCCTTCTTTGCTTCACGGATGTGAGCTGGAGTATCAACAGAAACTCTCTGTGCAAGAGCTGTACCGTCGATTGTTGCGAGCATTTCGCAAACCTTTACCGGATAACCCTGGATCTCAGGTTCACGTCCGTAAGGAGTTGTCTGTGTTACCTGACCAGGAAGAGTTGTAGGAGCCATCTGACCGCCTGTCATACCGTAAATTGTGTTGTTTACGAAGATAACAGTGATGTTTTCGCCTCTTGCAGCAGCGTGAACAGTTTCACATGTACCGATAGCTGCGAGGTCGCCGTCGCCCTGATATGTGAATACTACTGAATCAGGAAGTGCTCTCTTGATACCTGTAGCAACAGCCGGAGCTCTTCCGTGAGGAGCGCCAACCATGTCACATTCAAAGAATTTATATGCCATTACTGAGCATCCAACAGGGAAGATACCGATAGTATTTCCTTCGATGCCGAGCTCGTCCATTACTTCTGCTACGAGTCTGTGGATGATACCGTGTGTACATCCAGGACAGTAAGTTGTAGCTACGTCGCAGAGTGCGTGCGGTTTGTCAAATACTACTGCCATATTAGAGACCCCTTTCTGATATCTTTACTATTTCATCAAGAATTTCAGCAGGTGTCGGGATGTTACCGCCGTTTCTGCCGAAGAATTCTACTGGAATTCTGCAATTGAGAGCAAGACGGATGTCGTCAACCATCTGTCCCTTTGACATTTCAACGCTTAATACTTTCTTTGCAGTCTTACATGCTGCGTTAAGTTCTTCAACAGGGAAAGGCCAGAGTGTCTTTGGTCTGAAAAGACCTGCCTTGATGCCTTTTTCTCTTGCCTGGTTTACAGCAGACTTGGCAACTCGTGCTGTTGTACCGAAAGCTGTGATAACGAGGTCAGCATCTTCACACATGTAGATCTCAGCGTCGTGGATGTTCTTCTTTATTGTTTCGTACTTTTCGTATCTTGCGTCAACTGAAGCTTCGAGTTCGTCAGGCTGGAGGAAGAGTGAGTTGATGATGTTGTGCTTTCTTCCGCCCTTGTGACCGCATGCAGCCCAGTCCTTTGGCTCGATCTTAGGAGTTTCGTCTGAGAATGTAACAGGTTCCATCATCTGACCGATAAAGCCGTCTGTAAGGATCATTACAGGCATACGGTATCTGTCAGCTTCTTCGAAAGCTCTGATTGTCATGTCAACTGTTTCCTGAACAGATGCAGGAGCGAAAACGATGAGCTGGAAGTCGCCGTGACCGAGAGCCTTTGTAGCCTGCCAGTAGTCTGACTGTGATGGCTGGATGCTTCCGAGACCCGGGCCGCCTCTCTGTACGTTTACGATAACAGCAGGGAGGTCTGAACCTGCGAGATATGAAACACCTTCACTCTTGAGTGAGATTCCCGGTGATGAGCTTGATGTCATTGTTCTGACACCTGCTGAGCTTGCGCCGAGTACCATGTTTACAGCGGCAAGTTCACTTTCAGCCTGGAGAAATGTGATGTTTCTCTTCTTCATATTTTTTGCAAGATATGCAGCTACCTCAGTCTGAGGTGTTATAGGATATGCGAAGAAGCATTTGCAGCCTGCACGGATAGCAGCCTCAGCAAGAGCTTCGTTGCCTTTCATAAGAACTCTTTCCATTATTATTCTCCTTTTTCAACTTTTATAACGCAGTCAGGGCACATCATGGCACATAACGCGCAGGAAATACACTTTGAATTATCAGTACATTCTGCAGGGTAATAACCTTTCTGGTTGTGCTTTTCCTCAGAGAGTTTAATGATCTTTTTAGGACATGCTTCAACACAGAGTCCGCAGCCTTTGCATCTTTCGAAGTTTATCGTTATCATTCTTTTCGCCTCTTTTACTTTTTTAATATTTCTGGTTTATCCTTACTTATATGTATGAGGCGGCAGTCCGCCGTAGGGATAACATTGATTCCTTATTCCCAGATAAGCTTTACTTTTCTTTTTACGGTAAAGTCGCCTTCTGACGGAACGAGATTTTCAGGTATGCACCTGAATTTTACCGGAAGACCGGTGAGTTTCTGGATGTCATCAGAGAAGCCGGAAGCGTTCTCAACGATGGCAGCTGTGGTTTCAGCACCGAGATTCGGATTGCTTACAAGTCCTGTGACTTTCATGCGGCAGGCCATTTCAATCTCATGCAGCAGGGTAACAGTTTCTTCTGCTGAAACCTCTGTTGTACGGTACATGTTGTAAACGTAAAGCAGATCGTAGTCGCCGGCGTACTTTTCGATGACATGCTGATATCTGCCAAGAGCGAAAGCTCCGGCATCTGAACCGCCCACGTCGATAACTGTGTGATCGTGAGAGCGAATGATACGTTCAATGTCAAAGTTGAGCACAGGAAGGTCAACATTTGAATTTGCAAAATCAGGTGTGATCACATCGATGCCGTTTTCAGTAAGCTCATCTCTGAAGTCAGCAGTCCTGAAATAAGGATTGACTGTGTCGATGTCAACGATCGCGGTCGTTCCGTGTTCCTTCATTGCATATGCGAGATTAACAGCAAGGTTTGTCTTGCCGGATCCGTATTCGCCTGTGATGATCGTAATCTTTTTAAACTGCATTCGAAATATCCTTTACACTAATTCTGTGGGTTTATGCTTCCTTTGCAGATACGTTTTTCCTCGTCCTGACAAAAAATATGTCATATTCCCCGTGAAGGGAATATAACATGAAAGCAAATGTTTGAATTAACAGTTCTATTATACCACTTTTCTGATATCCAGTCAATGATTTTTGAAAAACAAATACGCTGATCAGGAATGAAATGTGTCCTGATCAGCGTTTTAATTAATATATTTATCGTTTTATGCGTATATTGGTGATCGCGCACTGATCTCCGGTCAGTGCAGTGTATACTTCCGGGATAGTTTCTTCATATGTCGTTACAGAACGTATCGAAAGACCGCAGTATTCCGTTGTGATGATAACCTTACCCTTTTCTTTGTGGTACGTAAGTTCACAGTCAAGGCCGGATTTGTTTTTCGTTTTCCAGTCGTTCCAGTTTGTAAATGAATCAAGCTTTGTAACAGAAACCTGATTATCAGCAAGTTCGTCTTCTTCCCAGCCTTCACCGTCAAGTCGCAGAACTGTTAGTTCACGGTAATTCTCACCGTCAGGTTTACCGTCGTCTGAAGTGAACAGAAAGGCAAAAGCACAGTGCCATACCAGTCTGGCGGTCGGAAGGCTCATGGTGTGGAAACTTATCTTCATACCGTCAGTAACTTTTATTCCTTGTGAAGAGGCGGCACGCCATCCGTCAACCTGAACATTCGGAATATCTCCGGCAGGGACGTTTATGTAGCTTATCTCTTCAGCAATACGCGGAATAAAGCCTTCACTGATCTCCTCATCAGTTTTGTTTACGTCAACGTCTGTTATCGTACAATGTTCTCCGGTGATTGATAAATATGCAAATCTTGTGCTGTCCTGAAGAGCGAGGATTATCTCGTGCGAACGGAAGCCGTCTGTCATGCGGATAAGTGCATGATCTTTGAAACGTACAGCATCGATATCGATCGTTACTTCGCCGTTTATGAAGGCCTTTGTCTCTTCGGCAGCAGATTTTATATTTTTTGTCTCAGCCTTTACGTTACGGGCTTCTGATATTTCTATTACGCCGTCAGCTCGGATAGTTGCATATTCCAGATAAAAAAGATCGCGCCGTTTATTTTCGTCCTCGTATACACGTGCATCGAGAGAATCGAAAATGATGAATGTCGGTATGTACACATCTTCCTTAAAGCCGTCATTCATTTTGGTTTTAAGGCTGATATGAGTAAAAGTGTTAGTGAGCAGTATTCCGGCTGATGAAGCTGAACGGTAACGGCTGCATACAAGGGAAGTGTCGCCTTCGAGTTCATAAGGATCTTCACGTTCCTTCATCTGGTATTCCGAGTCAAGATCGATGAAGTGTATCATGATTTTTGCGTATACCGGATCAAACTGCGTACCGATTCCTTTTACTAATTCCTCACGTACTATCTGCTGAGGTATAGGATCGCGGTAGCTTCGTTTGGATGTCATTGCGTCATAGGCATCTGCAACAGCGATTATTCTGGCGAGATCAGGAATATCTTCGCCCTTAAGTCCTTCAGGATAGCCGTTTCCGTCATATCTTTCGTGATGATAATTAGCACCTATGGAAAGATAAGGGGACTGACTGATACTTGAAAGGATCTGTTTTCCTATGACAGGATGGGATTTGATTATCGCATATTCTTCGTCAGTGAGCTTTCCTTCTTTGTTGATTATACTGTCATGAATACCTATTTTACCAACGTCATGAAGTAGAGCGGCAAAGTATATCTCTTCACATTCTTTATCCGTTTTGCCGGCGTAATGAGCGATTTTTTCAGAGTATTTTGCTACACGGCGTGAATGACCGTGAGTGTATTTATCTTTTGCATCGATGGAGTTTGCAAGAGCAGAGGCCGTCTGTTCGAAAAGCAGCTTCATATTTCTTCGTTCTTCACGTTCGTGCTCTATTTCACGCATACTGGCCTGCTCAAGCATATTGTTTGTGTCGATAAGGGACATTATATAGGTGATCATAGCCATTCCCACAAGGGACATATTTGCAAAGGATATGCCGTAAACAAACAGCTGAAGAACAGCTGCGGCGGTCGGAATAATTGAAAAGAGCAGGAGGGAAAGGCCAAGAAATCGGCCCAGCCGCTTGTAGTTGTCGATTACAACTGAAAGGTCGATAAGCAGAACGCTTAACGGGAAAATATATGAGATTATATATCCGGCTGCTCTCTGATAGCAGTTTAGCTCATCGAAAGTATAGTAAAAGCCTGTAAACTGCGAAATAATGAGAAGTGCAAATCCGATAATGGCAATATAGCACGAATGCCGCAGTCGTTTGGGTGGTTTGTCATATTTATCGTCGCTTACGAGAATATCTATAAGATAGAGCGTAAAGATCAGCGGTATAGCAAGAGTAAACATAAATACCGAAAAATTGCTTATCCTGACCATCCAGTATCCGACGACATCAGTATTGCCGCGATAGTAGTATGCAAACCTGTCAAAAACAAGAAGAAGCATGGAAGCCAGCTCAAGCGCAAGCATTATCCATTTTCTTCGTTTTGTAAGTGTTTTAGTTATAAGGACGAAAAATGCAAGCATCCCGCATATACTGCTGAGGACGAGCATTATATTCATCTGATATTCTTTTATTAAATCTAAAATGTACCCCATAGTAATTCCTCAAAACCCTGTTTTCTGATAAGCTTATCTGTCTGATAATCGTTACGGAGCTTAGTTTGAGTACTTTAATCCCCGTTTTTCAGATCAGTGCCTATACATAATTAAAGTATATCACTAATCGTCAGATTTTTCAAGAGATAAAGATATTTGACGAAGTGAATAAAACAGGGTATAATAATTTTTGAAAACGCCGATATTTTTTACCGGAGGGACCGTATATGGTTTTTAAAAAGATAACTGCACTTTTGATCTCATGTGCCCTTATATTCTGTCCGACATTTTTATTTTCTTATTTATCAGTTCAGCATGTCTCAGCAGCTTATGAAGGTTCGGAAAATCCATGCAACAGGCAGGATGACACGGAAGTTCAGTATGACGGAAAACGCTGGGTGCAGCCGGCGGACTGGAACTGTCCGACTGTAAATCCGCGTGACTATGAAGGTGGTATAATGATCTTTTCTGACAAGATCGGACTTGAACCTGAAACTGCTTCCGGAAAGGTTCAGAGATTTTACGTCAGCGTTCACGGAGCGACTGAACCTGTAAGTATGATGAAATTCCACATCTTTTACGATACACGGTTGAAAGTGAAGCCGAATTCTGACGGTGATGTCATGAATGCAGGAAAAGCTGTGAGAGATTTCGATACAGGATCGGCGATGGTCAGAGAAGGCGAGCTCGTATTCTACGCATATTCGAAAACTGATATAGAACTGATAAACGGCAGTCTGTTCACCATAGATTTTATTATCCCGGAAAATGCAGACCGCGGCGAGGTTTATCCGGTAGGTTTTTCGTATGTGGATGACGGTGTGGTAAGCGATACCTTCATTAATGCCGCTAAGGACGATGCCGGAAAACTGCAGATGACCTATGTGTTCTCAAAAGGAATCTACAACGGATATATCAAGATGATGGGCGATAAAAGAATAAAAGGCGACGTAAATGAGGACGAAGCAGTAAATACTGCAGATTTTGTCGCACTTGTACGCATCATTCTAGGAATGTCAGCGACCACTGAACCAAGAGCATCTGATCTGAACAAAGACGGCGTGACAGATGTTAAGGATCTGCTGGTGCTTAAAAAGATACTGCGTTCATGAACAGAAAGAATGGACTTTAAAAGTCCTGAATACAATAGAATCAGCATATTCATCTCGCGTAAATACGTAGGTTGAATATGCTGATATGCTTTTCAGTACACAACAAAGGCATCAGAGCTTTTCGGTTGGCTCTGATGCCTTTCGCTTTATACGGTGAATTCAGCTTCACTGCAGAAGCAGACTCTTCATCATGCACAGATCTGCAATGTTGATCTTTCCGTCTTCGTTAAGATCAGCGGCTGTGCTGTCCGTAATTTCGGCATCCTGCGCTGCCATCATCCATTTCTGTAAGAGGAGAATATCTGCTGAATCCAGTGATCCGTCAGCGTTGATATCACCCTTTATCTTTTCAGGTGGAACAATGACCGGATCAGCTGGTTTGCCGTTAAGATAGTAAGGGGTCCAGCCGTTCAGATAAGTATTAACGTCAAGTCCGTCACCGGAATAACGCACCGTGTTCTGAACTCGTCCGGATGTGTTTACCGGATTTCCTCCGGCAGTAGTGCCGAATTCCTTGAAATGTGCGGCAGCAGGATCGTTGTTGCTCATTTTCGTCCATCCTGCGGAGGTGATGATGTTTTCGTACTGAAGTTTTGTGTTTACAAAGGCAACATCCGCCTCAGCACCCCAAGGCCTGCCGAAATATCCGGAGCCGACGTTCTTTCCGCCGGCGGCAGTAACGTTACAGTTATAGAAAAGCGTCTTGCCCTTGCTCTTCATTGCAGTGATATATCCGCCCACAGCCTTGTCGGAATATCCGGCGAATTCAAGATCGCAGTCTTCAAATATCATGTCGCCCTGTCCGAAGATGTAATCGGTGTTGCCGACGATATGACAGTCACGGAAATATCCTGATGCACTTCCGACATACAGAGTATCCTGACTTCCGAGGAAGGTACATTTGTAGAATTCACTCTGATCTCCCTCAACGGCAATTGCCGCTCCGCGTTCAGTGGAACCCTTGCTGGTGACATCTGCCCACTTGGTACGCTGGAATGTTATCGACTGACTGCCGGAAACTTCAACGCCGTCAGCGATCTCTTCGTCAGTCACATATCTGTTAAATGAATTCTCGAAGGTTATGTACTCCGCACGGAAATAATCCGCATTTCCTTTGAGAGCGGTCGCACTGCCCCAGCGGGTAGCCTCACCCTTGGAAGTTTTGTTTCTGGCATTTTCAGCGTTGTAATAACCGTCGCTGCCCATGCTGTAGTATTTGTATCCGATACCGTAATACCAGGTCAGTCTGACTTCAGCTGACGGATCATCGTTGATGAAACTGATGTACGGCGTATTTACTATTATCTGCTCGCGGTAAACACCCGGAGCGATGTGTATGCTTACGCGCTGTTCCTCCGAAGTTGGATTTATCTGAGCGGCAGCGGTTACGGCTTCAGAAACGGTACTGTAGCTGCCGTCTTTGTCAAAGAAACCAACGTAAAGATGTGCACCCTGAGATTGAGATGGTGACGGGGATGGGGAAGGAGTAACTACCGGATCATCCTGCGGTTCTGAAATTATGCCGAGTTTTACGTTGTTTGCCGGCCAGCTTCCGTACCATGCATATCCTGTTCGTCTTTCCTGACTGATCTTTGAAACATCGTCATATGCTTTGCCATCACGGTCGGCAAACAGAGGTTTGCAGTTCTGAAGATCATAGAATCGTGCCCATGTGGTCGAACCTTCGGAATAAGTCACGACCTTATCAGATTTGTCAGCGTTCCAGTCGAATTTCGTATTATCGAGTTTTACGGAATCAAACCATGTTACCGCGGCGTTGATGCTCCGGATCACTTCTTTTGTTTTCATTTCATCCGGAAGTGAGCGGAGAAAATCAACTATTCCCGAACTTTCCGATGTACATACGGACGGCAGTTCATATGCTCTGGCAGATGCAGGTGCAAGGGTATTTTCATCGTGCTGCTGACACCATGCCGTAAGAGTACCGTTTACTTTGATCTGGCATTTCAGAATGCAGTCTATACCTTTGTTCACCGCATTCTTGGCTTTTTCTTTGCGTTCACTGTCAACAAATGCGAAATCCTCAGATCCGTCTCCGACTTCCTGCATTATTCTGAGAACTGCGACCATAGCCGAATCGTTGAAGGTTATATGGGCGTGATATGTTCCCGGATCACTGAACACCTGCGGCCATCCGCCGTTTGAGTACTGTCCGTTTATCAGAAGATCGATGCCCTTTAAGCAGGATGTTTTGTATTTTTCATTCTTTGTCGCATTATAGAGCTTCGCGAGATAGCGTATCTGTCCCCATGTTGCGTTGTTATCGATAGTGGATTTGTTCCATGAGCCGGATGTTTCAGTTTTCATATCCTTGCGCCATCCGCCGTCCCACAGCTGATATGCGACTATCTCATCACCGTAGGAAATCGCTTCGCTGCTCGTCCACCATGACGCATCCTTTTTACTGTAAGTGCTCCATGAAAAATCATTGTCACCGGCATAAACTTTTATAATATCACCGGACTGAACCGGCAGAGCTGTCATAAGCATGCATGCTGTAAGTATTACCGCTGCCGCTCTCTTTTTATAATGTCTCATCAGAAGTTCCTCCCTGGTTATGAACATTGTTTCTTTTAAATGTTTAAAACAGCGTTCATAGAACCGATTTTTAACTTTACATACATCTAAATTATATCATGGAATGGATGAAACGTCAACAAAGGATTTGAACATTAGAACATAAATTATATTCAGAATTGCCAATTACGGTAAGTGCGTCCGAGAATAAATCTGTATAAGCAGCTGCTATTAATAAATAATAGTTGCATATGATCTGATAGCATTTAGATATTTGTGTATTGCCACAGAAGCGGTACGCCTTGCGGCGTGCTATTGTAAACGTGGCTTTGCCACGTTATATTTAAAGCATTAGCCCTGCATAGAAAACACAAATCAGCATATCCGTATTCACGATTTTATGTGAGGAAATGCTGATTTATATTGTGGATATTATTTTACTATGTTTATAAACAATAAATTCTGATTACTTATCAGTTTTTAATAGATCTTAAAGCCCTAGCTGTTTCAGTACTAATATTAAACTTTTGAGCTAAATCTATATTGCTGATTCCAGGGTCCATATTCAGGAAATTCCTGATGTTACTATATTTGGCTTCAGGTATTTGCTGCATATTATTGCTTGTGTTGCCTGCTAGATGGTTTATTTCTTCAAACGTTAAATTAAGTGCTGGTCTATAAGCTCTAGCTGTTTCGACATCAGTTTTTGTTTTTTCAGCAAGATCTTCGTCGCTAATTCCGGGATTGTTCTTCACAATAGTACATATTTCGTCATAGCACCCTTTGACAATTTGCTGAATCTTGTTATTTGAAGAACCGGCTGAATGATATATTTCTTGATATGATAGATTTAAAGTTGGTCTAAAAGCTCTGGCTGTATCAATTTTTACATTAAGCTCTTCGGCTAATTCTTCATCGCTAATTCCTGGATTTTCACGTACAATTTTATGAAGATTTTTGAATTGCCATACTGGTATAGGTTCAACATTATTAGAGGAAGAAAGGGCCGCTTGTTTGATTTTATTATAATTATCTAAATTAATATCAGAGTTGGATTTTTTCTGGCCATTATTTGAACCAATCGGATCAGCGTTAAGATCAATATTACTATTAGTGTTTGTGTTACGATTCTGATTAGGCGTATTGCTTATTCCATTTGAAATCTTAATAATTGCTATTACAATTATTACAGGTAGTGCACTAAGTACAAGAGCAACTGCTAAATAAAATGCATCTCCATCATCGTTAACTCTTTTTAATCCGGATTTTATATATGAAATAAAATTCATGTTTTCAGTTAATCTTTTAAATATAGTGATGATAGTTAGTATTGCTATTATTAATCCTGCAACTACTGAATAACCAAACACATAATTTTGTGACGCTTCAGATCCACTGCCAAATACTATTTGTAAAAACGATGGAACAAAGTTGAAGGCACACACTATAGAGGCTAAAAATAGTATTATACTCCATAACTTATTTTCTTCATAAATTATCCTTAGAGCCGATTCGGAAAAACGTTACAAACATATGCTGAAAAATCAAGAAAAACGTTACAGATTTACATTAAAAAATAGAGAAAAACGTTACAAAGGTATTGAAAAAACTTAAGAATAATGTTACAATATAGTTGTGAGATACGATAAAACCGTGAATTGTTAAGTGCAACATTATTCAAAAACTGAGGTGATACTGTGTTTAAACGAAAAGCATGGAACAAGCTAAATGAATGGAAAAATTCTGCTGACAAAAAAGCCCTCTGCATTATCGGTGCAAGGCAGATTGGCAAGACAACTCTTGTAAGACAGTTTGGCAAAGAAAACTATGAAAATTTTGTAGAGCTCAATTTTATATCTGATAAAAATGCTGCCAGAATATTCGAAGGTGATCTTTCAGCAGATACGATAATCACTAACCTTACTGCGTATGTCCGTAAGCCAATGACTCCTAGCAAAACTCTTGTATTGTTTGATGAAATCCAGGAATGCCCTGAAGCGAGAACTGCAATAAAATTCCTTGTTGAAGACGGAAGATTTGACTATATCGAAACCGGTTCAATGCTTGGGGTACGTTACAATCTGGTAAGATCATACCCGGTAGGATTTGAAGAAATATACTACATGTACCCGATGGATCTCGAAGAGTTCATCATGGCAAACGGTGTTCAGGATAAAACGATCAGTTATCTCAAGGAATGCTATGATAACATGACAGCAGTATCAGATGCTGTGCATAATACAATGCTGAATCTGTTTTATACATATATAGTTGTAGGCGGTATGCCGGATATCGTAAACACATATGTAACCACTCATGATATAAACATCGTCATTGAAAAGCAGAAAGAGATTCTTGAACAGTATCGTCAGGATATCTCCAAATACTCATCAGGCAGTGACAAGATAAAAATCAAAGCGGTATTTGACAGTGTACCGTCTCAACTTAATGATAAAAACAGACGTTTCCTTCTCTCTAAAATTGAAAAAAGCGCACGTACATTTCGATATGAAAACTGCTTTGAATGGCTTTCAGATGCCGGAGTTGCTCTTCCATGCTATAACGTTACCGAACCGCAGCTTCCGCTGGAACTGAACAGCAAACACAATCTTTTCAAGCTTTTCATGGGGGATACCGGACTTCTCTGTGCCGCCTGTATGGAAAATATTCAGTTTGATCTTCTTAAAGGTGACCTCGATATCAACCTTGGCAGTATTCTCGAAAATGTCATGGCACAGGAACTGAAAGCAAATGGTTTCGGTCTCTATTATTTCGATTCAAAAAGATACGGTGAACTTGATTTCATCACTCAGAATGGAATGAAGGTCGATCTTATTGAAATAAAATCTGGAAACGATTATAAAAAGCATAATGCCCTTGACAGAGTAAGAACTGTAACGGAATGGAATTTCGGAAAAACTACAGTTTTCTGCAAAGGAAATGTAGAAATAGACGATGTTGATTATCTTCCATGGTATATGATCATGTTCTATACACAACAGAAACCTGAACATGAGCTGATACATGAAGTTGATCTGAGTGCTTTGGATATATGAAAATGTGGCAGCTCGTTTGAGCTGCATTCTATAATTTTCACCTCAGTTCTGAGGTGAAAATAACCATTATACAAGGAGTGAAAACTATGAATTATAATTTCTACGGCTGGGAATCTGCTACAGTTCCGCCGGTAAATGATGAATTTAAAGATATAAAACATCCGCGTAAGCTTTATGATATTCTTTCAGAGATCTGGTGCGAGTACACATGTGCGCCGCGTCTTCGTAAGCTATGGAGCGAAGATAATAAAACACTTGGCCAGTGTGCGGTAACAGCTTTTCTTGCACAGGATATTTTCGGAGGAAAGGTTTATGGTATTCTCCGCAGTGGCGGAAATTATCACTGCTACAACGTTGTCGGAGATGCAGTATTTGATCTGACAAGTGAGCAGTTCGGAGATGAAAAACTGGATTACAGCAATAATCCGGAGCAGTCCCGTGAAGTGCATTTTTCAAAAACTGAGAAGTTTGAACGTTACAAATATCTAAAGAATGCTCTTATAGAGTATCTGCAGAAGAATAATTGATCATAAAACAATGATCCCTCTGACTTCACTACGAAATCAAGAGGGATCACTTTTATTAACTGCAGCTCGAATGAGCTGCCACCATTTTGGGCGAAACTGAAGGATTTATGATCGACTAAATTTCGATAACAATATATCTGAAAGCAGATAAACAGCTGCCAGAAGAAGTATACCGAGAGTCAGGTATAGTATCATATCTTCAGTAAGGTCTTTATTGACTATCTTTACACAGATATTATCTATGGTAATTGACTGAAGATAATTTCTGCTATCTTCATTTAATTCACTAACACTAGTTTTTAATACCGGTAAACAAAGCACTTCATAATGAAAACTCAGATCATCAGGTTTGATGGTTTTCACCGTTAGCAAAGACGAATTTTGGGCTTTCAGATCATTCAGATATGAATGGCTTCCGACCACGCTTATATATTTTTCACTGTCTGCAAGTTTTATCCACATATTTTTGTCTGATATAAATGCAGTATTGACAGGATCACTTGTGTCAACATTCAGTATGAGATATTCCGATTCATCATATATTTTCCCTGGTTCATACTGAACAGCTTTTCCTGCTTTAGCAGCTTCAGTCACATATGCAGAAAGGAAGAACAGGCAGATAAAAGCGAGTATGACGCAACCACAGCGAATATATTCTGAAATCTGGGATCTGCCGTGTGTATAAGCATTAAACAGATATTTTTTCAGAAGCTGGTCTGTTTTATTATCTTCATCAAAAGGGATCGGTTCGGGCTTATCAGTGAGCTGATAAAGTTCGGTTTTAAAATACGGATAATCAGGCAGTTTGGAAAGAGCTTTTTCTACAGTACAGTTTCTCGAATATACAAAGTATACATATATCGCCGGAAGTATAAGTTCAAAAGGTATGTCGCTTATAATGCTGCGTGAAGTACTGTATCCCTCCGCATTACAAATAATAAACATCAATATTGCGAAGCTGTCCACGAATAATGATATATGAAATTTTTTCTGGATGTTTGAAAACAGACACAGCAGATTTTTGGCAAGAAGTAAAACTCCTGTAAATATAATAATGATGCCCTTGATCTGATTTGTCGACATAAGTGACATCAGCATTGCATACATCAGAAACAGTTCAAACAGAACTAGTATACCATTGTTAAATTTTATTCTTTTTCTTATAGAATTATAAAACTGATAGTTATCCAAAGATGCTTTGTTATTAAAATTTGGTTCGTTATTAATTTTCATAGAACACTCCAATGCTTTTTGTATTATTTCTCAATGAAATCCCGATTATATTGTGCCAGATAATTGTATTGTAACATTATTTCTGATTAATTTCAATATTGCAGTCGCGAAATTTTGCACATTTTTCTGAACAATAAAAGAAATCCCCCTGACTTCACAAGAAATCAGGGGGATCACTTTGCTATAAGGCCATTTTCTCCTCAGAACTGAGGTGAAAATTATCAACTGCAGCTCGAATGAGCTGCCACCATTTTATGCGTGATGGCATTCTGTATCTGAATGATTCTGTTCTTCAGATGAAACAGAATCATTACTGTTTTTTAGTTTCTCAGAATAAGGATTCTGGCGTGGATTTAATTCTTCAATATTGTACTCTTCTCGCATATTGTTCACCATCACTTACCTAAAACAAGCTCCTTAAGGAGAATAAGATCCTTGATATTGACCTTCTTGTCTGAGTTGAAGTCGAACATCATCTTTGCGTCATCGGAAAGTTCCTTTTTACCGGAAAGATGCTGAACGAGGCGTAGTACCTGTGATGCGTTGTACACCTTTTTCGGCTGTGTGCCGTCAGGTTCTGTACCGCCGACGAGAACGCCGTCAGCATATACGCATACGTAATCGCATTTTTCTGCAAGTTCAACACCGGCTACGATGTCATCATAATCAGGACCGATGTCCTTGATACCCTTGCGGCTCGGGTCGTTTGACGGATCCCATTTGTCGCCGTAGTACATGCCGATGATGAGCTGGTACTTCTTGTTTGAGTTCGCAATTGCGTAACCCGGCCAGGATATTTCTACGTAGTAGATGTTATCCTTGTATTTTACCGGTTTTGAAAGAACAGCTTCCTTGTCGTCAACTTCAGTCTGAACCTGATCGTATGTCTTCTGAAGTACGAATGATGAAGGGATATCCTTGTTGTTTTCAAACTCTGAAATGTCGAAGTAGTATCTTATAGAAATGTCATCGTGCGGTGTGAGTGAGTCAGTCTGAACGAAGAATGTGAGCTTTGTTGCGCCTGCACCGTCGCTTTCCTCCTGATCAGAGCAGTAGCCGGATACCCAGAAATTATCACCTGAGAAGAGTTGTGTGTCGTCTGTTTCCTCTTCCGGAGGAAAGTTTTCGTCCGGCTTCATTGTATCATCACCGTAGCGCAGATAAAGTGCGGCTGCCGCACCCGGAATTGCTGCGTTGTAGTCGATGGTAACTTCGTTGTAGATCCAGTCCTTTGTGATATCGTTGTGCTTGTCGTCAGCGTCAGGTCCGCCGACAAGAGCACCGTAAAGAACGTGTTTGTGCTTTGCAGTATCTTCAGCCATTGTAAGACCGGATGCAGCTCTGTGGTGAGGGAATTTTGCTGAATTTTCAGCATATCCTACTACATAGCAGCGATCCTGCGGGTTGTCGCCGATGATGTATTCCATCTGACCGAGAGCCCAGTCAGAGAATGTGTAGTCCTTGTTCTTTTCGTTGTAAAGATCCTTGCCCTTGTTGTACTTGTCGTAGATAAGACCTGTGAGCTGTGCAGCAGTGTTGTAACGTGCAGAACCCCATGTGTTGAGCCAGAAATATCCGGCTGGTGTGATAGTGCCTGCATCGCCGTTCATGGCAGCGTTCATTGACTTGGCCTGCATTTTCCAGAAGTCGATCTCTTCATACGGATTTCTTCCGGCAGCTTCGCGGTATTCTTCCTTTACTTCCGGATAGATCTCCTGGATGCGTCCGAGAAGTGTGCCGACACCGTTCCACATATCGTTCCAGCAGAGGATGTATCCCGGAGGAGCGTAGTAGTCAACGTATCCGATGCTGTCTGCGATATACTTGTGATCCTTTGTGATAAGATAGAGCCAGCATGCTGCGAAGCAGTAGTCGTCCTCCCACTTGTTTGAAGTGTAGTATGACTTAGGACCGTCTGCGCCGTCGCCGACTTTCTTTTCATTTTCAGTTGCAAAATCGAACAGAGCCTTTGCGTAGTCGAGACATTTATCAGCGTAGTCAGGATCAGTGTCCTTGAAGTTGTAGTAGTTTATTGCAAGAGCGGCAGCACTTTCTGAAACATCGTCAGTAGTAGGGATTTCGCTTGTAGCGAACCATGCCGGTCTTTCCATTGCGTCTATTTCAGGTGACTGCCAGTAAGCGTGGTCTATGTCACCGTCGCCGACCTGATAGCAGAATGCGATTACCTTTCCGTCTTCGTCACGGAATGTGCTTCTCATGAAGTAGTCGCAGAAATAACGGCAGATAGTTTCAACGTGATCCTGCTGACCTGTCTTTTCATATGCCTCACGGAATTCGTAGTATCCCCATGATACTGTTGAAGCTGCATATGCTTCAGGAAGACCGAACTTTACGTGGTCACCGGCATCGTGGAAACCGCCGGATACGTTTACTGTACCGTCGCCGTCAGGATCGAGAACATCCTTGTATTTCTTGATGAATGAGTCGGAAAGATTTGTGTGTTCAGAGTCGAGCGGTACTGCAGAGTCGTAAACATGACAGTTGCCGCGCCATGAGAGAAGATTGTTTTCCTTTACATCTGCACCGCACATGTTTGCATCGTAGAAATAGAGAGTGTGCTGCAGAAGCTTTGCCCAGTTGTTCTGGGTCTCGTAGTAGTCAGCCTTGTTCGGTGTCGCCGCGGCAGAAACGAGTGTCACAGCTGATGAAGCAGCCATTGAAGCAGCAAGTACTGCAGACAAAGCCTTTCTGAATGTGTTCTTTTTCATAAATTTATAAGCCTCCCGGAGTCAGAGTTCCTTTTGGAAAACACTGATTCATTGTTTTGGGAGCACGTCATTGCTCCCGTTTTTTCTGGTTTATCTGAATGAAATTATACCATATGGCGGCGCAAAAGTCTATACTATGAATAATGAAATTGTTCTGATACAGGAGACAGATTTGAAAAGCATTGACGAGTAAGCTTAAAATGTTGTATAATAATATATTAGCTAATGAAACACTTAATAGATTAGCAATCCGGCTTTGCCGGATTGCCGGAAGGTGGGGGTTCGGGGCTTCGCCCCGGTCCCCGCGCTGATTTATGAATAAATCAGCGTTTTCAACTCAGTCAGATGCATTTTTTCGTATCTGTCAGGGGAAATACTATCAGACAGGATGATTTGAATAATATAATGAAAGTTGTTATTATAGGGACCGGCAAGGTCGGCAGCAATATATCAAATGCACTGTCCAAGGAAGGACACGATGTTATCGCCATCGATACCAACGATGCGGTAATCAAGAGAATACAGGATACACAGGATATCATGTGCATAAACGGTAACGGTGCTGACATCAACGTGCTTCAGGAAGCCGATGCCGGAAGAGCGGATCTTTGTATTGCGACTACTCCGCACGACGAACTCAATCTTCTCTGCTGCCTTTTTGCGAAGAAGCTGGGTGCCGAACGTGCCATGTCCAGAGTGCGCAATCCGATGTACTTTGCTCAGATAGGAATTTTAAAGGAAGACATAGGGCTTTCAATGGTAATAAATCCGGAACTTATCACTGCCGATGAAATAATGCGTATACTTATTTTCCCGGCGGCGGCAAAGCTTGAAGTCTTTTCAAGGGGACGAATAGAACTTGTCGAGCATAAGCTCAGTGACCGTTTTGAACTTGACGGCATGACACTTGCTGATATTTATAAAAAACACAAGATAAAATACCTTATCTGTACAGTTGAACGTGATTCAAAGCTGTATATCCCGGGCGGCGACTTTATACTTCACAGCGGCGACAAGGTGAATATTGCAGCATCGCACCGTAACATTGAAGGCTTTTTCAAGGCTATCGGCTCGACGCGTTCAAAGATAAAGACCGTACTTATCGTAGGCGGAGGTAAAGTGTGCAGCTACCTTATCAAGCAGCTCCTCAATGCGCACATGCAGGTAAAGGTCATCGAGATAGATGAGAAAAAGTGTCAGAATCTTGCGATGGAATTTCCGCATGCTGATATCGTTCACGCAGACGGAACTGACCAGGAGGTACTGATCGAGCAGGGCCTCAGACACGCAGATGCGTTTATATCCATGACGGGAATAGATGAGGAAAATATCATCATGTCGCTGTTTGCGGTCAGAAATTCCAATGCTAAGGTCATTACGAAGATTAACCGTGAAAGCTACCGCGAAATTGCAAGTCAGGTGGGACTTGAATGCCTTATCTCCCCGAAACTTCTTACAGAATCGGTGGTCCTCAGTTATGTTCGTTCCATGAAGAATACTTCCGGAAGCAACATCGAGGCGCTCTACCATCTGGTCGAGAACAAGGCGGAAGCTATCGAATTCAGGATAACAAAGGCTATAGATGGACTTATCAACATTCCGCTTAAAAACCTTAATCTTAAGAAAAACATTCTTATCTGCGGTATAATCAGAGGAAGAACAGTCATTATCCCTAACGGTAATGATTTCATCACCATCGATGACTCGGTAATTGTTATTTCCAAGGAACATCATTTTTCTGATATTACAGATATTCTTGCAGAGTAAGGAGTCAGTGAATGAATAAACAGGCAGTAGCACATTATCTTTGCAGGATCACGGCATGGGGCTCGCTTCTTTTCCTTATTCCGGCGCTTGTGAGCCTTGTCTACGGTGAATGGGATTCACTGAAAGTCTTCATAGAAGTTGCGATAGGTGTTGCGGTGCTTTCACTTCCGATGGCGATATTAAAGCCGAAGGAAAGCGACATGTTTGCCAAGGAAGCCCTTATGATCGTAGCACTTCTGTGGGTAATATATCCGGTTGCCGGAGCACTTCCGTTCTGGCTTTCCGGCGAGATACCGTCTTTTGTCGATGCGGTGTTTGAAAGCGTTTCCGGATTCACGACCACAGGTTCAACCATTCTTACAGACATAGAATCAATGTCCCACGGAATGCTGTTCTGGCGAAGCTTCACCCACTGGGTAGGGGGCATGGGCGTACTTGTCCTTGCCATTGCAATCCTTCCGGCGAACAAGGCAACCATGCATCTTATGAGAGCTGAATGTGCCGGGCCTCAGGTCGGAAAACTCACGCCGAAGGGCAGAACGTCGGCGCGTTATCTTTACATAATCTACGGTGTTCTTACCGTGGCACTTACAGTTCTTCTCATCCTCGGCGGCATGCCGGTGTTCGACAGTATATGTCATGCAATGGGAACAGCAGGTACCGGCGGATTCGGTATCAAAAACAATGGTATAGCTTTTTACGGTTCGAAATATATTGAATACGTTCTTTCAGTGGGAATGATAATTTTCGGTGTGAATTTCAGCATCTACTATCTCATCCTCACCGGACATATTAAAACAGTGCTCAGAAATGCTGAGTTAAGGGTGTATCTTATAATCATCCTCATATCAACCGGACTTATTATGGGTGCAAATATCATGATACATCCGAACGTTGAAGAGAATTTCAGATCAGCGTTCTTTCAGGTTTCATCCATCATGACATCCACCGGTTTCGGTACAGATGACTACGCACTCTGGCCGGAATTCTCACAGATGGTTCTCCTCGTGCTGATGTTTATCGGCGCCTGCGCAGGATCCACAGGCGGCGGTCTCAAGGTGCAGAGAATAATCATTATGTTCAAGAGCGTAAAGAAATTCGTTCGTCAGACTCTCAGTCCGAAGTGCGTTTACGTACTTAAGGGAGAAGACAAGACTATGGATACAGCAACAGTTCACGGCGTTCAGACATATTTCATTCTTTACACCGGACTTATGTTCATATCGCTTCTTCTTGTGTCGATTGACAATCATGATTTTGCAACTTCGTTTTCATCGGTTGTAACATGTATCAACAATATCGGACCGGGTCTTAACAAGGTAGGTCCAACGCAGAATTTTTCTTTCTTCTCGGATTTTACAAAGATCATTCTGTCATTTGACATGCTTTTAGGAAGACTTGAATGCCTTCCGGTCATAGTAATGCTTTCTCCGTCAGTCTGGAGAAATAAATTTTAATATTAAAAATCACCTATCCGGCAGGCTTTTCTGCCGGATATTTTTTCGATATTTTTTTCCTTAATTTTTGTGATAATCGTTGCATTTGATGAAAAAATTTTGTATAATAATAGAGTATGATAAAATTCAACTACATACTGGATGCAGAAAAGGGAGTAGAAATGAAAAATTCAAGAAGAATAATCAGTTTTATAACTGCACTTGCCGTTTCATCTTCATTTGTTTCATGCAAAAACAAGGAGGACAGCAGTCAGATAATCGAGGAATCTCAGCCTGAGGTCACTGCTACAGAGGAACCTTCAGCTGAGCCTGTTGAAATAGGAAATGAATACAAGCTTACATGCTATTATGAGGAACAGCCGGTAAATGATGCGGTCGGACTTTTCGGTACGATCACAGATACACTTTACGGTGGTGATCACATTTATTATCTCACCGACGATATAACATATACAAGCGGTTCCGGATACAGAATGTGCAACGTTGATCTTACAACGCTGCAGAGAACAGATATCTACAACGCACCGGAAGGATTTGTCTACACTCCGGCTAACCCTTCAGATCTTCCTGAGGGAGTTACACTGGGCGCCAACGATACACTTTTCACCATCTTTACGGACAGAATACTTTACGGAAATGAAAAGGGTGTATGCGTAAAGGACATCAAGACAGGTGCTGAAAGAGTTATCGAAAAAGCGGGCACTACTTCAGAAGAAGTTCTCGGTGCTTTCTTTGACGGAAAGAAGTACATTATTGTTTACAAGGAAAAGCCTCAGACATTAAAGCACTTCTATTCAGCAAATGCCAACGGTGACGTTACTGAAGAAGCAAAGATGACTCTGGGCTTTGACGGAAGCATAGACAAGGCGTTTGTAAACAGCGCAGGTGATCTTTACTTCACAAAGGTTGAACGTACACAGAAAACAACAGTAGTTTCGGCTGACAAATCCATCGTTTCTGATACTACTAAAATAGAACTCTACAGAATGAAACCGGACGGAACTCTCAACAGAATGGTCGGCGGAGAAACTCTTCCGTACAACATTGAGATAAACGATCTCTTTGTTTCATCAGACGGAAACATCTTCCTTATCGAAACTGATCCGGTAAACGGAAAGACTGTTCAGCGCTTTGACAGCTACGGTATCCGTACAGCACGCATCACACTCGATTCTTCAAACAGCAGCGAAGATGACAGCTACTTCGGCAGCGGTTCTGAACTCTGGAGAGTTTATGAAGATTCTGACGGAAGCATAAGCCTCTGCATGATAAATGACGACGGCGAAGCAGACTTTACAAACAAGATCTCTACTGAGATGGGCAATGTTGTATCAAAGCTCGCAGGCGACAGCGTTTATGATGCATATATCTCAGACCGTTCATCAGTTTACGGCATCAAGACTTCAGAGAATAAAGTTGAAGAACTTATGCAGTGGACAGATGCTGATGTTGATGCTTCACTTCTCACATGCCTTGGCATCAAGGATGCAGGAGATATTTACTGCTTAAAGAACGAGGTCGTTGTTACTGAGGAGATTCCTGCAGTTACAAACGATGCAGTCGTTACAGAAGCTGTACCTGCCGCTGACGAAACAGCAGAAGGCGAAGAGGATACAGACGAAGACACAGATGAAGATGCTGATGCTTCAGATGAGGATGAAGATACAGACGACACTGAATCTGAAGATGAAGATACCGAAGGCGACGATGAGGCAGAGGAAGACGAAGAAGATGATGAAGACGAAGACACTGATGAAGTGACTTCGGAAGATCCTTCAGCAGCTGCGTCAGAAACTCCTGAACCTGTTGTAAAGACAGAAATCGTCAAGAGAACGGTTCGCCTTGTTAAAGCTGACGCAAACCGTCTTGCAGAAATCAACTCAAAGAGGATCATTACAATTGCCGGTGATATTTACGCTACTATCAATATTAACGGACAGGAATATGATCTTCTTTCAAGAATAAAGGAATTCAACAGCGCAAGCGACAAGTTCTTTATCCATCCTAAGAACTACGCTAAGTTCGGTGAAACAATAACAGTATCTGACGAGGAACTTCTCGGACAGAACGAAGAAGATACCGATGAGAAAAAGCCTGAGGACGCAGATACAGAAGATGAAGATTCTGCTGTAAGTGAAGACTCTGCTTCTGATGAAGACGAGGAAGAAGCTGAGGACGAGTCAGACGAAGATGAAGAAGATGCTGAAGATGAAGATGACGAGGACGAAGAAGATGAGGATGATGAAGACTCAGAAACAGCAGCAACTCCGTCCGTAAAGAAAATAAACGGTATGCAGAAGCTTGAACAGGATATGCGTGAAGGCTTCACACCTGACCTTATCGTTTACGATCCGGCTGACAATGACTTCAGTTCATACGCAGCAGACGGAAAGTTCACTGACCTCCGTGACTTTATGAAGGATGACGTTGAGATCAGCGAAGATGATCTCATGGAAAACATCTCTGAACTCTGTATGTCAGGTGATGTAATGTACAGAATCTTCCCGGTATTCAAGGGCAGAACATTCATCGCTGACGAATCAGCAGTTGACGGCAAGTCACACTGGAAGATGAGCGAATTCCTTGAATCAGCAAATGTTTCAAATACTATATATGTAAACGAGGAAGATGCACTCGATGCTGTTCTTCCGGCTTACCTTATCGACCATACAGATTTTGACGAGAAGACATGCACATTCGACAAGAAGGACTTCAGAGAACTTCTCCAGTGGGCAGATGCGTTCCCGTCAGTTGACGAATCACCTTCAGTTGATTACGACACAATGGTACACAAGCTCTACTCAGTTCGTGCTGATCTTCTTTCATCACCTAATCAGATAGCTTATGCTGAAGCTGAAACAGGTGAAGATGCTATTGTAAAGGGCATGCCTTCGACAGATAAGGAACTCGGCCTTCAGGTAGAACCTGGTTTATGCTTCTCAGTTCTCAAGACTTCTGATGCAAAGAACGAGGCATGGTATTTCATCCGTCAGTTCCTCACTGAAGATTTCTACGACTGGGGACAGGACAAGGGATACACAGAGGAAGAGATCAACGGACATCTTAAGAACAACGTTCTTCCTGTAAGAAAGTCTGTTCTTGACAAGCTCATCGAAGACTGCACATCATTCAGATTTGAACGTATGCTTAACGGCAAGGATTATGTTCCGACCGTTTACACCACATGGGGTGAAGAATACGAAATCGATGAGATCAAGTCATCTGCTACCGACAAGTTCAGAAAGGCTGTAAACAGCACAGCTTATCTTGATCCTAAGGGCTCACCTTACTACAATGCTGTAAGGGAAGAAGCAGTTAAGTATTTCACATCTCCTGACATGACAGCGGAAGATGCTTCAAAGGCTGTACAGAAGGCAGCAAGTGCTTTCTTAAGCTCTGAATACTGATAAGTACATAATACATTAAAATCTATCCTCTCAGACTGATTTGTACAGTTTGAGAGGATATTTTGTTATGATTTATCGCACTACATAATAGATGTAACAGATTTTTATGTCTTTAATAGTTGTAAACATCCTTAAAAAATGTTATAATATAAGAGATTGAACTCAAAGAGGCTGATCGCGGCCTGGTTACGAGCTTTATGCCGTGCAGCCGCTGAATATAGCAAGACAGATACGGAGGGGAACAGTATGTCAAAGGAAAACACCGGTGCAGTACGCATTTCAGAAGATGTGATAACATCAATAGCAGCAAATGCCATCAATGAGATCAAAGGAGTTGAAAACATCCGTTCAGATTACGGATTTATCAGAAATTTCTTTGTAAAAAACAATCCGGTCAGCGTAAAGGCTGACGGTGACGTGGTTGAGATCAGTGCTGATGTTGTACTGAAACAGGGTTACAGTGCAGTTCTTACCAGCGAAAAGATACAGAACGCTGTCAAGTCAGAGGTACAGTCTGCAACAGGTATCACAGTATCAAGAGTTAACGTTAATGTATCAGGCATAAGCTTTGAAAAGAAATAAAAGGAGTTTTTTTATATGGCAGATAAACTGACAAGAAGAGACATCAGAGACAGTGCGTTCAAGATCATTTACGAATCACTGCTCAGAGATGATCCTGTTGATGAGCTTTTTGAAATGGCTGAGGACATCGACGAGATCGTAGTCAATGATGATGTCAGACAGATGGTAACTGATGTTCTTGCAAAGTCAGAGGAACTTGATGCTATGATTTCTCAGTACAGCAAAAAGAGAGTATTCACACGTATTGCAAAGATAAACGTTGCAATTCTCAGAATAGCTTTCTACGAGATCCTTTACAATGACAGGATCCCGACAAATTCAGCTGTAAGCGAAGCAGTACTTCTTGCACAGAACTATTCCTACAAGGAAGACGTTTCATTTGTAAACGGAATTCTCGGCGCATATACAAGAAGCCTTGAAGGTGAAAATAAATAATGGGCTGTTTTCTGGGAATAGACACCAGTAACTATACCACCTCGGTTGCCCTTTACGACAGCGTTACCGGCGAGATGAAGCAGCAGAAAAAGCTTCTGCCGGTGGCTAAGGGAAACTTGGGTTTAAGACAGAGCGACGCTGTTTTTCATCATACAAAACAGCTGCCTGATCTTGTGGAAGCACTCACTTCAGATATTGTCCTGACGGCGGTCGGAGTTTCAGTAAAACCGAGACTTGCCGAAGGATCCTACATGCCCTGTTTTCTGTGCGGCGAAGGCCTTGCAAGATCACTTGCGGCCATAACCGGAGCGGAGCTTTACAGGACATCTCATCAGACGGGACATATTCTGGCTGCACTTTATTCAGCCGGAAGACTCGACCTTATCTCACAGGAGTTTATCGCCTTTCATGTGAGCGGAGGAACAACGGACTGCCTTATCTGCAGACCGGATGATGAGAACATAATCGACATCACTCAGGTCGGAACTTCACTCGACCTTAAGGCCGGTCAGGCTGTTGACCGTGCAGGCCTTATGCTTGATCTTGCTTTTCCGTGTGGAGCGGCACTTGAGGAGCTGGCTTTAAAGAGCACGAAAAAGTTCAGGGTGAAGCCTGTGATACGCGGAACTGACTGTTCGCTTTCCGGACTTGAAAACAAGTGCAGAAAGATGAAGGAAGAGAACGAACCGTATGAGGACATCGCACTTTTCTGCCTTACATATGTATGCGAGACAGTAAAGGCAATGACACAGGCGGCAATTGAAAAGTACGGAAATATGCCTGTGGTATTTGCCGGAGGAGTCATGTCTGACCGTATCATAAGGGAAAGACTTGAAAAAGAATTTGATGCTTACTTTGCAGAACCGCAGTATTCCTGTGACAATGCAACCGGACTTGCGGTCTATGCTAAAATAAAATCAGGAGCACAGATATATTGAATATACTGACAGTATCTCAGCTCAACAGATATCTGGCCTTTAAGTTCAAGGAGGACGACAAGCTCAAAGGCATTTACCTGAAGGGCGAGATCTCAAACTTTAAAAATGCCGGACATCTGTATTTTACACTGAAGGACAGTGACACGCTGATCAAGGCTGTCATGTTCCGCAGCAATGCGGCCTCGCTCCGGTTTATGCCGGAGAACGGACAGAGCGTTATAGCAATGGGGTCCGTTTCAGTATTTGAACGTGACGGCGTTTATCAGCTTTACGTAACTGACATGGTTCCGGACGGAGCCGGAAACCTGCAGCTGGAATTCGAAAAGCTGAAGAAGGAGCTTGAAGCGGAAGGCCTTTTTGACAAGGCTCACAAGAAGCCGCTTCCGGAATTTCCGAAGCGAGTGGGTGTAATTACATCGGAAAAGGGTGCGGCACTTCAGGACATGATAAACATTATGTCCAGACGCTATCCGCTTGCGGAACTTGTTATCTATCCTTCGCTTGTACAGGGGGCCGACGCACCTGCATCACTCTGCAGGGCTTTAAGCATGGCTGACTGCGGGGACTGTGACGTTATTATAATCGGACGCGGCGGCGGTTCATACGAAGACCTTGCGGCTTTCAATGACAGACAGCTTGCCTATTACATATATCATCTGAACACGCCTGTTATCAGTGCTGTCGGACACGAGACAGATTTTACTATCGCTGATCTGGTGGCGGATCTTCGTGCGCCTACGCCTTCAGCGGCAGCTGAACTTGTGGTGCCGGATATTGCAGATATGATAAGACTTGTGGATTCACTCAGAGGAAGAACGGAAAAATCCTTTGAGTTCTGCTTGGCAAGGCTTGAAACGAAGCTTTCGTCTCTTTCAACAAGACTCGGCAGGGTATCTCCTGAAAATCTGCTTTTAAAAAGCAGTGCTGAGCTTGAAATGAAAAGGAAAAGACTTGAATATGCTATAAATAATATTCTGACTGGCAGGGAAAATGCTCTTGCCGGCAAAGTGTCGCGTCTTGAATCGCTTAACCCTCTTGAAGTGCTCAAGCGCGGATACACCACGGTCTACAAAAAGGACGGCGAGATGATCAAGTCGGTTTCCGAAGTTCAGACAGGGGACAGTATACGGATTGATTTTGCAGACGGCTCAGCCTATGCATCGGTTACAGATACGGAGAGGAAATAAGATGTCTTTTGAGAAAAAACTTGAAGAACTTGAAAAGATAGTAACGGCTCTTGAAAGCGGTAAAATACCTCTTGACAAGGCTGTTGAGCTTTACGGCGAAGGCATGAAGCTTTCACTTGCATGCCGTAAGGAGATAGATGAAGCTAAGATGAAAATTACAGTAGCTGGAGAAAAAGATGGAACAGAAATATAAAGACATAATGGCGGGATATATCGCCGCTATCGAAAAGAATATCAAAAAATATACCGAGGATAATTCGGGCAACTCAGCTCAGAACCGCCTTACTGAGGCTATGCGCTATTCTCTTGAGGCAGGCGGCAAGCGTGTTCGTCCGGTACTGGTAACTGAATTCTGCAGACTCTGCGGAGGAACCGACGCTATGTCAGCTGCTCCGGCTGCAGCTATCGAGATGATACACACTGCATCTCTCATCCACGACGATCTTCCTGCAATGGATGATGATGATTTCAGACGCGGACGTCCGTCCTGCCACAAGGCATACACAGAGGCTGAAGCGATACTTGCCGGAGACGCTCTCATTGTTCTGCCTTTCCAGATAATCGCTGAGGATACGACTCTTGACGGCAATAAAAAGGCGAGAATAATCTCAGACCTTGCGGCTGCAACAGCAGTAACAGGTATGATTGGCGGACAGGCCATCGACATCGACAACGAAACAAGAACCGATGTTGATGAAGCAAATCTCAGGTATATGTATTCTCTCAAAACAGGCGCTCTTATCAGAACTTCATGCCGCATGGGATGCATAGCAGCCGGCGCTTCCGAAGAAAAGATACAGCTCGCTGATGAATATGCGAAAAAAATCGGTCTGGCTTTCCAGATCATTGATGATATACTTGACGTTACCTCAACTACCGAAGAACTTGGAAAACCTGTCGGAAGCGATGAGGAAAACAACAAGACAACATTTGTCACTGTTATGGGAATAGAGAAAGCGAAGGAAGAGGCCGACAGGCTGACTGGGGAGGCCATGGCTCTTCTTGATAAATTTGATGACAGTGATTTTCTGAAAGCACTTACAATGGAACTGCTTGACAGAAGAAAATAAGAGGCTTTAGCGGGATCTGGCTGGGGATCTGCTTTAAGCGGAACTAAAGGGAAGTATATTTTTATGTTTAACAATATTTTAGTGATCAGTGCGTCTTCATGGTTTGTGGCTCAGGTACTGAAGACTCTGATCCATGCAGTAAAGAACAAAAAAGTTGCATGCGAAAGAATGATAGGTGCAGGCGGAATGCCAAGTTCACACACAGCTATGGTAATAGCCGCACTTGTGACAACAGGACGTATTGACGGAGTGCATTCTTCAGTTTTCGGGATTGCGGCAGTATTTTCAGCTGTCGTTATCTACGATGCTCTTAACGTGAGACACGCTGCAGGTCTCCATGCAAAGGAACTCAATACGATAAACAGACTTTTTAATTTCAGAATAAGGGAAGAAAATTCAGAAAAGGTCGGCATAAAGGAACTTAACGAATTCCTGGGACACACCCCGAGCGAAGTAGTGGGCGGTGCCATTGTAGGCCTTCTTGTCGGATTTCTTTTCCCGATAAAATAAAGGGCAGTTGAATTAAAATGAACGAAACTAAACTTGAGAAGATCGATCTTCCGGGAGGTCTTAAGGATCTTTCCTTTGACGAATGCAGAGATCTGTGTAAGGATATAAGAAACATTCTTATAAGAACTGTTTCCAAAAACGGCGGACATCTTGCCTCGAACCTTGGTGTAGTTGAACTGACACTTGCTATTCACAGGGTTTTCAATTCGCCTGATGACAAGATCGTATGGGACGTCGGACACCAGGCTTACACACACAAGATCCTTACCGGAAGACTTGACCGCTTTTCCACCCTCAGACAGGAGAACGGCATTTCAGGTTTTCCTAAACCGAATGAATCAGAACATGATGCGTTTGTAAGCGGTCACAGCAGTACATCGATCTCAGTTGCCTGCGGTATTGCCGAGGCTATGAAACTTGAAAATAAAAATAATCACGCGGTCGCAGTCATCGGTGACGGTGCGTTTACCGGTGGTCTGGCTTACGAAGGACTTAACAATGCCGGAAAGAGTCACAGTAACCTTATCGTAATCCTGAACCATAACGGCATGTCCATTTCCAAGAACGTAGGTGCTCTTGCAAAATATCTTTCTGCCATAAGAAACAAGGAAGGATATATGAACACCAAAAATGCCGTTGACCAGATGCTCAAAAAGACTCCGGTCGTAGGTCAGCCGATAAGCAAGGTGCTCAGTGCGTCAAAGTCAGCTATCAAAGGCGCAGTGCTCAAGGGAAGCAACACGATGTTTGAGGATCTTGGTTTTGAATACCTCGGACCTGTTGACGGACATGACATTGAAGCACTCGAGGAAGTCCTGAAGGTGGCACAGGCTATGCACAAGCCGGTGTTTGTACACGTAAACACCATCAAGGGTAAGGGCTATACTCCTGCGGAAAAGAATCCGGGCGAGTATCACGGTATTCCTCGTTTCGATATTGCTACAGGAAACCCTGAGGTAAGCAGCGTCGATTCGTTTTCATCTGAGTTCGGCCGCGAACTGGCTGCCATTGCAGGTGAAAATGACAAGATCTGTGCTGTTACTGCTGCAATGAAGTACGGAACAGGACTTCAGTTCTTTGCAGCTAAGTACAAGGAAAGATTTTTTGACGTGGGTATTGCTGAACAGCATGCGGTAACATACTGCGCCGGTCTTGCAAGCATGGGAATGGTGCCTGTTTTTGCAGTTTATTCATCATTCCTTCAGCGTGCATATGACCAGATCGTTCATGACGCAGCTCTTTCAGAGTGCCACATGGTAATAGGAATAGACAGAGCCGGATTTGTAGGTGAGGACGGCGAGACACATCAGGGCGTTTTCGATGTGGCTATGCTGACATCGGTTCCGGGAGTAACAGTATTTTCACCTTCCGGCTATGACGAGCTTAAGTACGATCTCAGAAGATCCATAAGCGAACTTGACGGTCTTGTTTGTCTGCGCTATCCACGCGGAAAGGATACTACGGAAAGAGAGAAACAGACTACTGAGTTTACTGATTATTCATTCATAAAACGTGACGGTGCTGAAGTGCTTCTTGTAAGCTACGGACGTACAGTCGAAAATGTTATAAGAGCTGCCGAGATACTTGAAAACATGTATGGGGTAAAGTGCGACGTTCTTAAGCTTAACAGGATCTGGCCGCTTGACGGTGAAATGGTTAAGGAAGCTGCGGCGTACAGTAAGATCTTCTTCTTCGAGGAAGGCATGAAGAACGGCGGAATTGCCGAGCATCTTCTCAGTGCAGTATGCGGTGAAGGATTCTGCGGCAGATTCAGTATCACAGCAGTCGAAGGATTTATCAAACAGGCTTCCGTAGCAAGCCAGCTGAAAAAATACGGTCTGGACACTGATTCAGTTATCGATAAAGTAAAGGAAACGCTGATTTATGTCTGAGAACAGACTCGATGTTGAACTTTTTGAACGCGGCTTATGCAAGAGCCGTGAACGTGCAAGACAGCTTATCAAAAACGGTTTTGTAACGGTTGACGGCAGAACATGTTCTAAACCTGCCTTTACGGTCACTGAAGAAAATGTGCTTGAAGTGACAGGTGAGGATCGCAGCTATGTCGGCAGGGGCGGACTTAAGCTTGAAAAGGCGGTCGGTACTTTTGCCGTTGATCTTAAGGACAGAGTCTGTCTTGACATAGGTGCTTCCACCGGCGGATTTACGGAAGTCATGCTTTCAGGCGGTGCTTCAAAGGTGTACGCGCTTGATGTTGGACACGGCCAGCTGGCCCCTGAACTCGCTTCTGATGAGCGGGTTGTGAACATGGAAAACACCAATATCCGTGAATCAGTCATAAATGATTTTGACAAACCGATCAGTTTCATTGCAACTGATGTTTCGTTTATTTCACTTAAGCTTGTTCTTCCTAAAATAAAGGAGCTTCTTGCGGAAAACGGTGAGGCGGTAGTTCTTATCAAACCGCAGTTCGAGGCAGGAAAATCAAATCTTAACAAAAAAGGCGTTGTAAAGGATCCGAAGGTACACAGGCAGGTCATAAATGATCTTACAGAATTTGCGACAGTATGCGGATTCTGTGTTTCGGGTCTCTGTGTTTCACCGATAAAAGGCGGAACGGGCAATGCAGAATATCTTATGTATCTTAAACATAAAGACGGAAACAATGTTCCGGTTCCGTTCAGTGCAGACGAACTTGTAAGTGAGGCGTTAAGACAAGAAAAATGAAGATAGTTATTTTTCCGAATTTAAAGAAAAAGGATGCGTATAGCTGTACGCTCGACGTATGTGATATCCTTGGAAAACTTGGTGCAGAGATCTCCATGGACGACAAGTATCGTGAAACTTTTTCATTGCTTGAAAATATAAAATACGGTGAGTTCAGAAAGCTTGCGGAAGAAGCTGATTTTGCTGTTGCCATAGGCGGAGACGGCACGATCCTTAAGTGTGCATCTGCCATGACCGGCACGGACACCAAACTTCTCGGCATAAATACAGGACGTCTCGGATTCATGGCGTCAGTCGAAAAGGATAATCTTAAAGTCCTTGAAAATCTTTTTTCCGGTGATTACAAGATATCGGAACGCATGCTTCTTGCTGTGGAAAATGAAGATGGAAACGGAAAGCAGATATTCCGTGCTCTCAATGATGTCGTAGTAACAAGCCGTTTTTCAAAGATCATGGAATTTGACGTTTATGTGGGCGATAATCTTATCGGAAGCTATCTCGGTGACGGTGTTGTGTTCAGCACACCGACAGGTTCAACAGCCTATGCGCTTTCAGCCGGCGGTCCGATAATCGAGCCTGAGCTTGAATGCCTCGAGATGAATCTTGTCTGTCCTCATTCACTTTTCGTCCGTCCGATGATCTTCAATGCTGACAGTGTTATAACTCTTGTTCATCATTCACCGGAAGAAGTTCAGATAGGATATTCAGTTGACGGCAATGAACCTGTTATGCTTAAAAAGGACAGCAAACTCATGATAAGAAAATCTGCCTGCAAGATAAAGCTTATCGACATGACAGGAATAACATTTTACGATTCACTTAACAGAAAGCTTATGAGATCGCTGAAAGGGAACTGATGAAGAATAAACGACAGAAGAAGATCCTTGAGATAATAACAGCAAAGGATGTTGAGACCCAGGAAGAGCTTCAGCTTCTTCTTGCTGAGGAAGGGTTCACGGCTGCACAGCCTACAGTGTCACGCGACATTCAGGAACTCAGACTTGTGAAGGCTGTAAATGACGAGGGAAAGTACAGATACATTCAGTCAGGAAACAGCGACGCCCGTCTTTCCAATCTGCTTCTTCAGACAATAATAAGCGTTGACTACGCCATGAACATGGTGGTCATCAAGTGCCACACAGGTATGGCACAGGCAGCCTGTGCTATGATCGATTCAATGGATTATCCGCAGGTGCTGGGTACCATTGCCGGAGACGACACGATCTTTATTCTCCTAAGAAACGAGGAGAATGCAAGACAGTTCATGCAGAAGATCAAGAAGATGACGGGTTGAAACGGAAAAGACTTATTTAACTGCAGTACCGGCTTTGCCGGTACTGCAGGAGGGGGATTTTGCGGAGCTTCGCCCCGCACCCCTGCAGATATCAATTCATTGATATCTGCATTCCGGATTATGAGATTGAGGAAAACAAACAGAAAAGAGGAGCTAATTTGCTTAGGGAACTATACATTGAGGATCTTGCAGTCATCAAGAGTGCATCGATCCCTCTGGAAGAAAACTTCAACGCATTTACCGGTGAGACCGGTGCAGGTAAATCTATTCTTATAAACGGTATAAATGCTGTCCTTGGTCAGAGAGTGACGAAGGATATCGTTCGTACAGGAAGTGAAAAGGCGCTTATCACAGCTCTTTTCACAAATCTTTCCGACAGCGTGAAGGCGAAGCTTGACGAGCTCGGAATAAGTTACTCTGATGATGAGATAACTGTTACAAGAGAGATACACGCTGACGGCGGAAGTATTGCGAGAATTAACAACAGGGCAACTACGGTCTCTGTTCTCCGTGAACTTGGTGCAATGCTCATAAACATTCACGGTCAGCATGACAACCAGATACTCATGGCCCCTGAACGTCACATCACCATTCTCGACAGCTTCGGCGGTGATGACAGTTTCATTGAAGATTACAGAAAAAGCTTCCGTGAACTTCAGCAGTGTGCGAGAAAGCTTGCAGAGCTCAAAAAACTGGAACAGCAGGCTTCAGACCGTATGATATTTCTTCAGTCGGTAGTAGAGGAGATAGGTCCCCTCGAACTTGAACCTGATGAAGATATCCAGATAGAAGAAGAATACAAGATGCTGAAAAACAGCACTGATATAATCGAGGCGCTCATGTCATCGAAGGACTGTATAAGCAGTGACGATGAATGCATTATTTCCGGACTGAATGATACAGAGGCACTTCTTGAAAGTGTTACCGATGTTTATTCTCCGGCGGCGGCACTTCTTGAAAGGATCCATTCGATAAACATCGATCTTTCCGACATTGCCTCTGAACTTTCACATTGTGCATCATCCCTCGAAATAGATGAGGAGACCTTCAGCAATATTTCGGCGCGACGCGACATTATCAGTACACTTAAGCGCAAGTACAACAGGGGACTGAATGAAGTCATCACCATGTATGAGGAAGCCGCTGAAGAACTTGACGGCATGGAAAACAGCTCTGAAATGATTGAAAAGCTTACGGCAGAAAGAAAACGCCTGCTCGAAGAAACCACGGAAAAGGCGAAAAAGCTTTCGGAATACCGTGAACGCACAGCAGAGAAATTCGTAAGCCGTGTTACCGAGGAACTGAAATTTCTCGATATGCCGAATGTCATCATTGAAGTGAAAAATGAAAAAGGCAAGCTTTCCACAAACGGAATGGATTCTGTTGAATTTCTTATCTCTGCAAACAAAGGTGAAGAACCGAAGCCGATAGCCAAGATCGCATCCGGCGGTGAACTTTCACGAATCATGCTTGCCCTTAAAACTGTGCTCGCTGATCAGGATGACATACCGACACTTATCTTCGACGAGATCGACACCGGTGTAAGCGGACGCGCAGCCCAGAAGATCGGCATAAAACTTCAGGAGATAAGCGCCCACCGTCAGGTGCTCTGCGTAACACATCTTTCACAGATAGCAGTAATGGCGGACAATCATCTTCTTATAGAAAAGAAAACCAAAGACGACCGCACGGCTACCGATGTCACAAAACTCGACAAGCCAGGCCGTATCCGCGAAATAGCAAGAATAATGAGCGGCGAAAATCCAAGCGAACTGATGCTGAAAAATGCGGAAGAACTGCTTGATACCAATAAAAGAAAATAATTAAAAGTATAGCTATACAAATGGAATTATGAAAGGAGCAGCACGGCATGTATTATTTAATGAATAAAAACAGCCTTGTTGCTGCTTTTGAAAAGAAACCGGCAACAGCTTTCTCTGATACGGTTCTGTTTACCGAAGCCGAAAGAAAGGGAAAGCTTCCGATCGGATTTGAGGATATAAACACATGGCTTGACAGCCGCAAATCTTCAAAGCACAATGCGCATCTCCAGAAACTTATGAGGCAGATGGGATGCGATGATAATGAAGGCTTTATCAGAACCACCCATGCCGCTACCATCAACGATACCTTCTGGATGAAAACCGATAAGGAAACTCTGACCTGGGAGCAGGTATCACTTTACCGCAACCAGTTTACCGATACCATTTCCAGACTGGCATTTGAAGGCGTCGGACTTTATGTGACTGATTTTTCATCCACATCACCGGAACTGGCCTGTGAGGGATCTTTCCGAAAATGCTTCCGCAAGGAAGACGAGGCAGGGGAGTTCGGTTCTGATATTTTTATTTACAAACGCGGAAATGAATTCGGAGCCGGACTTGAACCGTACTGCGAAATGCTTGCGTCTGAAATAGCAAGTCACATCAGTCCGGATAACTATGTGAAATTTGACACCGTGAAACTGCATGAAAAGCTTGCTTCGCGGTGTAATCTGTTTACTGATGAGATGTACGGATATGCTTCGTTCTCCAAGATAATGAAAGCCCGTGGTTTGCAGGACGTTTTTGATTATTTTGAAAAGATAGGTTCATCACAGTCTTTCCGCGAGATGCTTGTTATCGATTCACTCTGCTTCAATCAGGACAGACATGCCGGAAACTACGGGGTGCTTTTTGATAACGACACAATGGAAGTTAAAAAGATGGCACCGGTATTTGACCTGAATCTTTCGCTTCTTCCGTATGTATCGATGTCCGATTTTGAAAATATCGGCGACAAGCTTTATGAATATGCCCCTGTTCTTGGCGACGATTTCACCCGACTCGGCCAGATGGCAGTCAACGACGTTCTCCGTGACCGTGTAAAGGATATGAAAGACTTCTCCTTCACTTTCCGCGGCGATGATATTTTCACACCGGAACGTGTGAATTCACTTGAAACAATAGTCAGAAAGCAGGCCGAAGCAATTCTTTCACCTGATGTTCTGCATACTAAAGACGTGTTCTTTTCTCAGAACCGGCAGTCTATGATTTATATAATATGATCCTCAGTATGTTTTCGAATATTGACAGGTACTGATAAACGAATCTTTCACTCAGATCAAGGTTACTCACAGCCATTTTTACCTTTTCGTGAGCGGGACATTTGCCGGTGAACACATAACTAAAAAAAGGCCTCAGTAAAGAGAGAAATTCAATCTTTACTGAGGTTAATTTTGCATTCAGTTATATTCAATTTTTAGCCATTTCTGCTTTGAGTTTTTCAAGACGGTCAGGCGATATACCAGAGTATTTGATGACAAGATCATCAGAAACACCGTCGAAAAGCATGATTTTAGCATTTTCGTCTCTTTCTAGTGCTCTGCCGGAATCAATTCCTATTTTAACACCTTCATCATAGATTTTCATTCCTTCGGTAATGATCATAGGTCCGCGCATAATATCACCAACTCCCTTGCTGACTGATTTATATTTCTTTGCTATCTGGTTTATAACATCCTTTGAAAGGCTAGCGATTGTGTCGTACTCCAGCGCTGTGATCTCGCCTTTGTCTCTGAGTCCAATAAGTCTGTCAGATATCTGCTGAAACTTGCTTTCAAGGATCTTAAGCTTTTCTTCCTTCTTTTCACACGCAGGCAGTTCCTTTTCAAAATTGAAAATATAGAACGGTATGAGCATGTACAGCTTCTTTTCAAAAATCTGCTCGATCGTGTAGCTTTTCATCCTGACGACCGGAACATTGTAACTAACGCGCTTTCCGCCTGGAACTTCGATACTTATCTTCAGTTTCTTCGGCGTTCTTCTGCTGCTTCTGAGATAAAGAATAGCCGTGTGAGGTAAGGATACCGTTATTGCATCCTCGGTAACTTTGCTGTTGTCAAGTGCGATTTGTGTATCATACTCGAAGATGCGTAAAAGCATATTATCCGAATATGAGCTACTCTCGCATTCAAGATGATAGTTCTTTTTCTCTTCACCGATAACAGTAAAATTAGTATCAGTGATTCTCCTTTTATCGACGTCTTCATTCTGAATAATGAAATGCTCGTTAGGGTAGAAGACTATCTGTTCGCTGCCGGAGTAGTTTTCACCGAAAGTTTCATTGATAAACGGCAGGACGAATTTGCTGCATTTGTTAATAATAGATCGGAAGGCTCCGTCATAGACTTCGCTCATTCTTCTCCTCCTTTTTAGTATAGCATATCCGGAGTTACTATACAATGTTAATTTTTTACTGCAGTAACTTGATTGTACCATA
>JAFRUS010000032.1 GCA_017438745.1 Oscillospiraceae bacterium
GCCCCGGACCCCTTGAGGTCATTCCAGACCCGTTGAGATCAGTCCTGACTCCTTGAGGTTAGTCCGTAATTCGTTTGAGTTCAGTACGGAATCTATTTGAGTTCAGACTGAGAGTTTCTGATTTGGAACAAATACTAACTTATCAATTTGTTTCTTTTTATCTTTCAGACCATACGCCGTCATATACGAAAACTGCCGGACCGGTCATGTAGAGGTGGTTGTTGCTTTCCTTCCATTCGATTACGAGTTCGCCGCCGAGAAGCTCAACAGTTACCGGCTTTCTCGGTGAAATACCGTTTAAGCAGGCGGCAGCGACTGTTGCGCATGTACCGGTTCCGCAGGCGAGAGTTTCGCCGGTGCCTCTTTCCCATACACGCATCTGTAAACGTTCAGGGGAAACGACCTTGACGAACTCAATGTTCGAACGCCTTGGAAAATGCTTGTCAGTTTCAAAGACCTTTCCGAAGCGTTCAACTTCAAAGCTCTTTACGTCTTCGTCAATGAATGTTACTGCATGCGGATTTCCCATTGATACGCAGGTAAATGTAAAATCTCTGCCGAAAGCACTGAGTTTAAGATCTGTAACAGGGGAGCTGTCTGCAATTACAGGAACTTCAGCAGCTTCTGTTATCGGGATACCCATGTCAACTGTCAGCTTCTGTGCAATATCATTTTCATCGGTATGTACTTCTATGCTCTTTATTCCGGCAAGTGTTTCAACTGATATCGGGCTGTGATGAATGATATTTCTGTCATATACGTATTTTGCAACGCAGCGGATTGCGTTTCCGCACATTTCTGATTCGCTGCCGTCCGGATTGAACATTCTCATTCTGCAGTCAGCAACGTCACTCGGACAGATAAGTACAAGTCCGTCTGAACCTATTCCGAAATGTCTGTCACTTATAGCTCCGACTATCTGTTCAGGGTTTGTTACTGTTTCCTCGAAACAGTTTACATAAACATAATCATTGCCGCAGCCATGCATTTTTGTAAATTTCATGGTAGAAATAATAACTCCTTTCAATACCACTCATGGGCAGCCCTCTCCGAAGACCGGAAACGGCTGCCCTTAAGCGTTTTATTATACTATAATGAAGGTTTAATGAAGACTCTTGTTATCAGACACCGAAGAGGAGCTGGTCGTAAGCAGGGAATGGATAATAATCTTCAGCTGTCTTTGTTTCAGCCTTGTCAGCTGCTGCACGGAGTGTATCCATAGCAGGGAGCATTTCGTCACGAACGAATTCTGACTGGCTTCTTACTTCTTCGATCTTCTTGAGTTCAGCAACAATAGCTTCGAGTTTTGTTGTAGCTTCATCCATCTGATCGATAAGATCTGTAAGTTCAGAAACAAGACGTGTTTCATACTTGCATGCACTGTTACATACGCTCTTCTTTACTGCAACTGCGGATGCTGTGTCGGAAGCAAACTTTGAAACTGCAGGAATGATCTCCTTGCGTGCCATGTCGATCATTGTAGAAGCTTCGATGTTTACTGACTTAACGTAGTTTTCAAGCATGATGTCGCATCTTGAGTGAATTTCAGCTTCTGTGAAGATACCCTGTCTTGTGAGCATGTCAACGTTCTTCTTGTCACAGATCTTTGGCATACAGTCAGCTGTTGTCTTAAGATTTGAAAGACCGCGCTTTTCAGCTTCAGCGATCCACTTGTCGTCGTAACCGTTGCCGTTGAAGATGATTCTCTTGTGTTCCTTTATTGTATGCTTGATAAGTTCGTGGAGAGCTGTATTGAAGTCAGAAGCCTTTTCGAGTTCGTCAGCAAACTTTTCAAGAACTTCAGCAACTGCACCGTTGAGGTGGATGTTAGCGCATGAGATACTGTTTGAAGAACCGAGCATACGGAATTCGAACTTGTTGCCTGTGAATGCGAAAGGTGATGTACGGTTACGGTCTGTTGTATCCTTTGAGAACTGTGGGAGAACGTCAACACCGAGTTTCATTTTTTCCTTAGCTGCGCCACCGTAAGGTGTATCGTTTTCGATAGCTTCGAGGATCTCTGTGAGTTCGTCGCCGAGGAAGATAGAAATTACAGCCGGAGGAGCTTCGTTTGCACCGAGACGGTGGTCGTTGCCTGCTGTAGCAACTGAAAGTCTGAGAAGATCCTGATATTCATCAACAGCCTTGATAACTGCAGCGAGGAAGAGGAGAAACTGAGCATTTTCGTAAGGTGTTTCACCAGGTGAGAGGAGGTTGATTCCTGTATCTGTTGAAATAGACCAGTTGTTGTGCTTACCTGAACCGTTTACGCCTTCGAACGGCTTTTCGTGGAGGAGGCAAACGAGACCGTGCTTTTCAGCAACCTTCTTCATAACTTCCATTGTGAGCTGGTTGTGGTCAGCAGCAATGTTTGTTGTCTTGTAGATAGGAGCAAGTTCGTGCTGTGCAGGAGCAACTTCGTTGTGCTTTGTCTTGGCGAGAATACCGAGTTTCCAGAGTTCCTTGTCGAGGTCAGCCATGTATTCAGCTACTCTTGTCTTGATAGAACCGAAGTAGTGGTCTTCCATTTCCTGACCCTTCGGAGGCATTGCACCGAAAAGTGTACGGCCTGTCATTACGAGATCCTTACGCTTTTTCCACATTTCACGGTCAACGAGGAAGTATTCCTGTTCAGGACCTACTGAGCAGCGTACGCTGCGAACTGTATCGTTTCCGAAAAGCTTGAGAACACGAATAGCCTGACGGCTGAGTGCTTCCATGGAACGGAGAAGAGGTACTTTCTTGTCGAGTGCTTCACCGGTGTATGAACAGAATGCTGTAGGAATGTAAAGTGTTCCGTCCTTGATGAATGCATATGAAGTAGGATCCCATGCTGTGTATCCTCTTGCTTCGAAAGTAGCTCTGAGTCCGCCTGAAGGGAATGAGGAAGCGTCTGGTTCGCCCTTGACGAGTTCCTTTCCTGAGAATTCCATGATTACTCTTCCGTCAGGTGCAGGTGAGATAAAACTGTCGTGCTTTTCAGCAGTTACACCGGTCATTGGCTGGAACCAGTGTGTGTAGTGAGTAGCACCTTTTTCGATTGCCCAGTCTTTCATTGCTGCAGCAACTGCATTTGCTACAGAAATATCAAGTGGTGTGCCTCTGTCGATTGTTCTCTTAAGTGACTTGTAAACCTTATCAGAAAGTGTAGCTTTCATTACTCTTTCGTCAAATACCATTGAACCAAAATACTCAGTAACCTTTTCCATTTTTAATTCCTCCAGTTTATTTTAAAATTATTTAACGTAGTAATTGCTGCTTCGGCTGCGCCTCGCAGCAGGAATGGGATAGGGGGCTTCGCCCCGGACCTAGAACTAACTTAATTATTTGTTTTCAAGAGAAGCTCTGATGAAATCAGCGAAGAGTTTCTGCGGCTTGTTTGGCCTTGATTTGAATTCAGGGTGGAACTGTACGCCGACGAACCAAGGATGATCAGGAAGCTCAACTATTTCGACGAGCTTTTCATCCGGTGAAAGTCCTGCAATCTTCAGGCCGTTTGCTGTAAGCGCCTTACGGAATGTGTTGTTGAATTCGTAGCGGTGACGGTGACGCTCATAAATAAGTTCATCTCCGTAAATGCTTCTGACCTTTGAATCCTTTGCAAGCTTGCATGGATAAAGACCAAGTCGCATTGTGCCGCCTTTTTCAGAAATGTTTTTCTGCTCTTCCATTATGTCGATAACAGGGTAAGGAGTTTCACCGAATTCTGCGGAGTTTGCTCCTGCAAGACCGCAAACGTTTCTTGCGTACTCAACTACTGTCATCTGCATTCCAAGACAGATACCGAAGAACGGGATCTTGTTTTCGCGGGCATATTTTATTGAAGTGATCATTCCTTCAATACCACGCTGTCCGAATCCGCCCGGAACGATTATACCGTCACAGTCAGCAAATGTTTCTTTTGCATTTTCTTCTGTGATCTCTTCCGAGTCGATCCATTTTATATTTACAGATGAATCATTAGCAATACCACCGTGACGGAGAGCTTCTGCAACTGAAAGATATGCATCGTGAAGCTCAACGTATTTTCCGACAAGTCCGATCGTTACTTTCTTGTCGGCATTTTCGGCACGGCGTACCATGTCAGTCCATTCAGTAAGATCAGGTTCAGTATCCGGTAATCCGAGACGCCTGCACACTGAACGGGCAAGTCCTTCATTTTCGAGCCACAGCGGAACTTCATACAGGGAAGGGGCTGTGAGATTCTGAATAACATCCTCTTTGCGGATGTTACAGAAAAGAGCGATCTTTGCTGCCATGTCATCCGGAATACGTTTTTCCGTACGACATACGATAACATCAGGCTGAATGCCGATCGAAAGAAGTTCCTTGGTGGAATGCTGAGTAGGTTTTGATTTAAGTTCTTCTGATCCGGCAATGTAAGGAACAAGAGTTACGTGGATGTAACATACATTTTCACGTCCCTGTTCAGTTCCTACCTGACGTATTGCTTCAAGAAAAGGTGTCGATTCAATATCACCGACCGTACCGCCGATTTCTGTGATTACCACATCAGCTCCGGCTTCATTCGCCGCACTGTAAACTCTGTCCTTGATCTCGTTTGTTATATGAGGAATTACCTGGACAGTACCGCCGAGATAATCACCGCGGCGTTCTTTTGTGATAACGTTCCAGTAAATTTTACCGGTAGTTACATTCGAGTGAACTGAAAGATTCTCATCAACAAAACGTTCGTAGTGACCAAGGTCAAGGTCTGTTTCAGCGCCGTCATCAGTTACGAAAACTTCTCCGTGCTGAAAGGGGGACATGGTTCCCGGGTCAACATTGATGTACGGATCAAACTTCTGGATCGTGACTTTGTAGCCGCGCTGTTTGAGGAGTCTGCCGAGCGATGCAGCTGTTATACCCTTGCCAAGTCCTGAAACGACTCCGCCTGTAACGAAAATGAATTTAGACATTTGCTTGATTTCTCCCTTTTTTTATACATTTATGAGAAGGCTGTCACGGGTTTTGGAGAAGTGTATCAAAAATGATTACCCGTGACTGCCAGGTCAGCTATTATGATTTTTCCCACTCTTCTGAATCTTGGAGTGCATTGTAGCCTTCTTCACCTGTACGGATCTTGATTACGTTTTCGATGTCGTAGATGAACATCTTACCGTCGCCGTAGTTACCAGTGTAGAGAGCAGATTTAGCAGCGTTTACTACCTTTTCAACAGGTACTGCACATACTGCGATCTCTGCCTTTACCTTAGGAAGGAGGTTCATTTCAACTGTAGTACCACGGTAGTAGTTACGCTGTCCGTTCTGCATACCGCATCCGAGAACGTTTGTTACTGTGATACCCTTTACATCTATTGCTTCCATTGCTTCGATGAAGTTCTGGAGTTTTGCCTGCTTGAAGATTACTACTACGTTTGTAAGCTTTTCCTTGCCGTCAGCTGAAGGAGTTACATAGTTTTCAACTTCGATTGCCTTGTCAACAGGAACCTTAGGAGCTGCCGGAGCTTCTGCTTCAGCTGCCTTGCCTTCTCTTGCTGCTGCAAGACCCATGTCGCTGTGTGAAGGAGCAAAGTCTGCATATGATGACATAAGACCATGTTCTGTGATATCGAGACCTGTGATTTCTTCATATTCTGAAGCACGGAGACCGATTGTCTTCTTGATAAGAATGAATACGATAGCCATTGTGATTGCTGTGTAAACGCCGATTACAAGGAAACCTGTGATCTGTCTGCCGAGAAGTCCGAAGCCGCCGCCGTAGAAGAGACCAGCGAGTTCGTTGCCGTTCTGATCAACAAGTGCATAGCCAGGAACTGCAGGGTTAGCAAAGAGACCAACTGCAATTGTACCCCAGATACCGTTCATCATGTGAACTGCAACTGCACCAACCGGGTCATCGATGTGGAGTACATAATCGAGGAACCATACACCGAAGCAAACGAGTAAGCCTGAAACGATACCGATGATACCTGAACCAACTGCGTCTGTTACATCACAAGGAGCTGTAACACCTACGAGACCTGCGAGTGAAGCGTTGAGACACATTGAAACATCAGGCTTGCCGTATTTTACCCATGTGAAGATCATACATGTTACTGTTGCGAGTGCAGGAGCGATTGTTGTTGTAAGGAATACTGAACCAAGCTGGTCAACTGATGTACATGCTGCACCGTTAAATCCGTACCAGCCGAACCAGAGGATGAAACATCCGAGAGCACCGAGTGTGAGGTTGTGACCAGGAATAGCGTTTACCTTGATCTCGCCCTTCTTTGTCTTTGTGAATTTACCGATTCTCGGTCCGAGGATAGATGCACCTACGAGAGCTGCGATACCGCCTACCATGTGGATGTGAGCTGAACCAGCGAAATCGTGGAATCCCCACTGTGCGAGCCAGCCGCCGCCCCAGCCCCAGTGAGCTTCTATAGGATAGATGATCGCACTGATGATTGCTGAGTAAACACAGTATGAAAGGAACTTAGTTCTTTCAGCCATTGCGCCTGATACTATAGTAGCTGTTGTTGCACAGAACACAAGGTTGAAAACGAAGTTTGACCAGTCGAAGCTGCCGTATGAACTGAATATATCAAATCCCGGCTTGCCGATTATTCCGACCATGTCTTCACCGAAGAGAAGACCAAAACCAATGAACACGAATACTACTGTACCAATACAGAAGTCCATGAGATTCTTCATTATAATGTTGCCGGCGTTCTTGGCTCTGGTGAAACCAGTTTCAACCATTGCGAATCCTGCCTGCATAAAGAATACGAGTGCGGCACCTATCAGGAACCATACACCGAATATTTCCGAGTCAGCCTGTTCCATGACCTGTTGTATAATAGTCTGAGCATCCATAATAAACATCCTCTCTGCTCATCAAAAGATCTGAGCATTTAATTAATGATATAATATAATGAGTATCAGTAATGGTCTGACTTATTCTCACTATATTAAAGTTGTCGCCGGATAAACGGATCAGAAGGATTTCCCGCTGAAGTCCGCATATCAGCTTCTGTATAATAAGTGTTTGTCGTTATTAAACAGATGATGGGGTGTACAAAGCTGACGGACGGATCCGCCTTCTTTATACACCCCATCGTGTAAATTATGAATATTGACGTCAATAAAAGATAAAGGGAGCTACAGAGTTATCGTCTGCAGCTCCCTTGCTGTTTACAATGCCATTATAGCTCTTATTTTGAAACTTGTCAATAGCTTTCTTGCATTTTTACATCTCTTACAGTTTATTTTACGTATCAGGGATGCAAATATTGAATTTGTACAAATCTTATCCTGCATAATTATTTTCTATTGACAACAGCACTTTACAGTGCTAAAATATAGAACAGGAACAACGACGTTCATAGCAGGCATACGTGTCTGCTGTGAGCGTCTTTTTTTGTTTATTTCGAATTTACGATGTGTTTCAACGGCGAGACATACCGGAAAGGTAAAGTGAATGATTATGGACAATTTCAGAACAGAGGCTCCATTCGAGCAGCAGGGACTTTACAGTCCGCGTTTTGAACATGATAACTGTGGTATTGGTGCAGTTGTCAACATCAATGGTAAGGCATCAAGAAGAGTAGTTGAAGATGCACTTACTATAGTAGAGAAACTTGAACACCGTGCTGGTAAGGATGCGGAAGGCAAGACCGGTGACGGCGTAGGTATTCTTGTACAGATGCCTTATACTTTCTTTACTGCAGAAGCTAAAAAGCTTGGTTATGATATCGGCGGAAAAGGGGACTTCGGTGTAGGCATGTTCTTTATGCCGCAGAACGAACTTAAGCGCAACCAGGCTAAGAAACTTTTTGAGATGATCACTGAAAAGAACGGTCTTGAGCTTATTTGCTGGCGTGACGTTCCTGTTTCACCGTCTATACTTGGTCACAAGGCTCTTGACAGTATGCCTTACATTATTCAGGCTATAGTAAAGCGTCCGGAAGATGTGAAAGCAGGTCTTGATTTTGACCGCAAGCTCTTCATTGCAAGACGTGAGTTTGAACATTCAAGCGAAGAAACTTATGTCTGTTCTTTATCAAGCCGTACTATAGTATATAAGGGTATGTTCCTTGTTGATGAACTCAGAAGATTCTATTCAGATCTTCAGAACAAGGCGTTTACTTCTGCTATAGCAATGGTGCACTCCAGATTCTCAACAAATACAAATCCGAGCTGGCAGAAAGCTCACCCGAATCGTTTCATAGTACATAACGGTGAGATCAATACTATTACAGGCAACGCAGACAAGATGCTTGCCCGTGAGGAAACAATGACATGTGCAGCTCTTGAAAATGATATGCTTAAGATTCTTCCGGCTATCAACGTAAACGGCTCAGACTCAGCAAGACTTGACAACGCACTTGAATTCATGGTTATGTCAGGCATGCCGCTTCCGCTTGCAGTAATGATCACAATTCCGGAACCCTGGAAGAACGACAGAACAATTTCCAAGGCAAAGTACGACTTCTACCAGTACTACGCTACAATGATGGAACCATGGGACGGTCCTGCATCTATCGTATTCTCAGACGGTGATGTAATGGGTGCCGTACTCGACAGAAACGGTTTAAGACCATCACGTTACTGTGTAACAAGCGACGGATTCCTCATTCTTTCATCTGAAACAGGATGTATCGATGTTCCGGCAGACAAGATAATCAAAAAAGACCGTCTCCGTCCGGGCAAGATGCTCCTTGCTGATACAGTAGAAGGACGTATTATAGAAGACAGCGAGATCAAGGCAACATATGCTTCACGCCAGCCTTACGGTGAATGGCTCGATGCAGGCCTTGTTCGTCTCCACGATCTCCACATTCCTAACAAGGGTGTTCAGACATATACAAAGGATGAACTTGCAAGACTTCAGAAGGCTTTCGGTTATTCATATGAAGATATCATGACAAGCATTCTTCCTATGGCTGAAAAAGGTGCTGAACCGATCGCATCAATGGGCAGCGACATTCCGCTTCCACCTCTTGACGGTCACAAGCCTCCGCTTTTCAACTACTTCCGTCAGCTTTTCGCTCAGGTAACAAACCCTCCTTTCGATGCTATCCGTGAGGAAATTGTTACTGATACAAGCGTATATATCGGACGCGACGGCAACATTCTTGAAGAACGTGCAGATAACTGTCAGGTACTCAAGGTTGAAAATCCTATCCTTACTGAAACAGACATGCTCAAGATCAAGAACATGAAGGTCAAGGGTCACAAGGTAGCAGTTATCCCGATAACATACTATATAGGAACACCGCTTGAAAAAGCAGTCGAAAGACTTTTCATAAATGCAGACAAGGCATACCGTGAAGGTGCAGATATACTCATTCTTTCTGACCGTGATGTAGATGAGTTCCACTGCCCGATCCCTTCACTCCTTGCAGTTGCTGCTCTCCAGCAGCACCTCGTTTCAACCAAGAAGCGTACTGCAGTCGGTATGATCCTCGAAAGTGCTGAACCAAGAGAAGTTCACCACTTTGCAGCACTTCTCGGCTACGGTGCATGTGCTGTAAACCCATATCTTGCACACGAAACTATCAGAGGTCTTATTGATAACGGAACACTCGACAAGGACTTCTACGCTGCTGAAGATGACTACAACAGTGCAGTTCTTCACGGCATAGTTAAAATAGCTTCAAAGATGGGTATCTCAACTATTCAGTCTTACCAGGGAAGCAAGCTCTTTGAAGCAGTTGGTATTTCAAAGGAACTCATTGACAAATATTTTGCAGGTACTGTAAGCCGAATCGGCGGTATCGGTATCAAGGAGATAAGCTCACGTACAGAAGCTCTTCACACAGCAGCTTACGATCCGCTGGGACTCCATGTTGGCAGTGACATAAGCAGTGCCGGCAGCCACAAGCTCAGAAGCGGAAAGAGCGAACACCTCTATACACCTGAGACTATCCACCTTTTACAGGAAGCTGCAAAGACAGGTAACTACGAGACATTCAGGAAGTATTCAGAATGCCTTACACGCGAAGACAATGAACTCACACTCAGAAGTCTTCTCGACTTTAAGTTTGATCCGGACGGCGGAATCCCGATAGATGAAGTTGAATCAGTTGAAGAGATCTGCAAGCGTTTCAAGACAGGCGCTATGTCTTACGGTTCTATCTCACAGGAAGCTCACGAATGTATGGCTCTCGCTATGAACAGCATCGGCGGTAAGTCAAACAGCGGTGAAGGTGGCGAAAGTCCTGAACGTCTCCGTTCAGACAAGTGCTCAGCTATCAAGCAGGTTGCTTCCGGACGTTTCGGCGTTACAAGTGAATATCTTGTATCAGCCAAGGAGATCCAGATCAAGATGGCTCAGGGTGCTAAGCCGGGTGAGGGCGGACATCTTCCGTCAGGTAAGGTTTATCCATGGATCGCAAAGACACGTCATTCAACTCCTGGTGTAGGTCTTATCTCACCACCTCCTCACCACGATATCTACTCTATCGAAGACCTTGCACAGCTTATCTACGACCTTAAGAACGCAAACGACGATGCAAGAATTTCTGTTAAGCTGGTTTCAGAAGCAGGTGTTGGTACAGTAGCAGCCGGTGTTGCAAAGGCTGGTGCACAGGTAATCCTCATTTCAGGTTACGACGGCGGTACAGGTGCTGCTCCTAAGAGCTCAATCTACAACGCTGGCCTTCCATGGGAACTCGGACTTGCTGAAGCTCACCAGACACTTCTTCTCAACGGTCTCCGTTCAAGAGTAAGAATCGAAACAGACGGTAAGCTCATGACAGGACGTGACGTTCTTGTAGCTGCTCTCCTCGGTGCTGAGGAATTCGGTTTTGCAACAGCTCCGCTGGTAACAATGGGCTGCGTAATGATGCGTGTATGTAACCTCGATACATGCCCTATGGGTATTGCTACACAGAACCCTGAACTCCGCAAGCGTTTTGCCGGCAAGCCGGAATACATCGTAAACTTCATGCACTTTGTAGCCGAAGAATTACGTGAATACATGGCTAAACTCGGTATCCGTACAGTTGATGAACTTGTTGGACGTACAGATCTTCTCGTATCAAAGGAAAGTGTCCGTAACAGCAACATTGATTTCAGTGCAATTCTTGAAAGCGTAAATACTGAAGAAAAGCAGCACTTCGATCCTGAAGATGTTTACGATTTTGAACTTGAAAAGACAGTTGACAGACGTGTTATCATGAAGAAACTCGGCGCTTCTCTCAAGTCAGGTTCTTCAAAGACAATTGAAATAGATGTTGTAAATACAGACCGTTCAGTAGGTACACTTACAGGTGCTGAAATCACAAGAATCCACGGTGAAACAGCACTTGCAGATGATACATTCACAGTTAAGTGTACAGGAAGCGGCGGACAGAGCTTCGGTGCTTTCATTCCTAAGGGACTTACTCTTGAACTCTGCGGCGATGCAAATGACTACTTCGGCAAGGGCCTCTCAGGCGGCAAGCTTGTTCTGTTCCCTCCGAAGAACGCAGGTTTCAAGGCTGATGAAAATATTATTGCCGGTAACGTTGCACTCTACGGTGCTACATCAGGCAAGGCATTCATAAACGGTATTGCAGGTGAACGTTTCTGCGTAAGAAACTCAGGTGCAATTGCAGTCTGCGAAGGTGTAGGCGACCACGGATGCGAATACATGACAGGCGGACGCGCAGTAATTCTCGGACATACAGGCAAAAACTTTGCAGCTGGTATGTCAGGCGGTATTGCATATGTTCTTGATGAGGAACATGACCTTTACACACGTCTCAACAAGGCTCTTGTTTCACTCGAAGCAGTTACAGCAGGCAGTGATTCAAATGAACTCAAGGAGATCATTAAAGAATATGCAGAGGCTACAGGTTCAGAAAAGGCTAAGAAGATCCTTGCAGATCCTGAACACTATCTGCCATGCTTTAAGAAGGTAATACCAAACGATTATGCAAAGATCCAGGCTGTGGCAGCTGAATTCGAAATGAAGGGCTTAAGCCGTGAACAGTCAGAGATCGAAGCCTTTGAACTCATCAGGAAGGAAGCGTAAACCATGGGAAAAGCTACTGGATTTCTCGAATTTACAAGAACAGACAGCAAAGCGGAAAAGCCGCTTGACCGTATAAAGAACTATAACGAGTTTCATGTTCCGCTTTCAGAGGAACATCGCCGTGAACAGGCAGCAAGATGTATGGACTGTGGTGTTCCTTTCTGCCAGAACGGTAAAATGCTCTGCGGTATGATATCAGGTTGTCCTCTTAACAACCTGATACCTGAGTGGAATGATCTTCTCTACCGCGGTCAGAAGGATCAGGCTTTAAGCCGTCTTCTTATGACAAACAACTTCCCGGAATTCACTTCACGCGTTTGTCCTGCTCTCTGTGAGAAGGCTTGTATCTGCGGTGTTTATGATTCTCCGGTTACAGTTAAGGAAAATGAAAACGCGATCATTGAGTACGGATTTTTAAACGGCGTTATCAAGCCGCAGATCCCTGAAACAAGAAGCGGCAAGAAGGTCGCTGTTATTGGTTCAGGTCCTGCAGGACTTGCTGTGGCAGACACTCTTAATAAAAGAGGTCACAGCGTAACAGTATTTGAACGTTCAGACCGTGCAGGCGGACTTCTTATGTACGGTATCCCGAACATGAAGCTTGAAAAGCACATTATCGACCGCCGTACAGATCTTATGAAGGCTGAAGGCGTTGAATTCAGACTTGGCACAGATGTAGGAAAGGATATTACATCTGACGAGATACTTAAGGAATTTGATGCAGTTGTTCTTGCATGCGGTTCCTCAAATCCGCGTGATATAAAGGCTGAAGGACGTGATGCAGAGGGTATCTACTTTGCAGTTGACTTCCTCAAGGCTACAACAAAGAGCTTCCTTGATTCAGGGCTCAACGACGGCAAATATATTTCAGCAAAGGATAAGAACGTTGTTATCATCGGCGGCGGTGATACAGGTAATGACTGTGTTGGTACATCAGTTCGTCACGGCTGCAGGTCAGTTGTTCAGCTCGAAATGATGCCTAAGCTTCCTGATGAACGTGCTGCAGATAACCCGTTCCCGGAATGGCCGAAGGTTTGCAAGACAGATTACGGCCAGGAGGAAGCAATTGCAGTTTTCGGTCACGATCCTCGTATTTACTGCACAACAGTTAAGGAATTCATCAAGGACGAAAGCGGAAAGCTTAAGGCTATCAAGACAGTTAAGCTTGAATTTGTTACTGATCCTGCAAGCGGACGCAAAGTTCCTCGTGAGATAGCAGGCAGCGAAGAAGTTCTTCCATGTGAACTTTGTCTTATAGCAGCAGGCTTCCTCGGATGTCAGAGCTACATTGCTGAAGCATTCGGCACAGAGCTTGACGGACGTACCAATGTAAAGACTGAAGCAGGTAAGCACTATACAAGTGTTGACAAGGTATTTACAGCAGGCGACATGCACATCGGTCAGTCACTTGTAGTTCGTGCAATTCGTGAAGGACGCGATGCAGCTGCAGAAGTAGATGAGTATCTTATGGGATACACTCAGCTGAGATAACCGAGGTGAAGAAATGTTTGACAGCATTCATGAAGAGTGCGGAGTTTTCGGAATTTACGAAAAGGAACGTTCAGACGTTGCCTCATCTGTTTATTTCGGACTCTACGCACTCCAGCACCGTGGTCAGGAGAGCTGTGGAATCACAGTAAGCGATGACGGTGTTTTCAGACATAAAAGAGCCGACGGACTGGTTTCCGAGGTCTTTACAAAGGAAGAACTTGCGAAGCTTGACGGTGCAAATATAGCCGTCGGTCATGTACGTTACTCAACAACAGGCGGACACAGCCACAATAATATTCAGCCGCTGGTCATCCGTCATGTAAAAGGTAATATGGCTCTTGCCCATAACGGCAATCTTGTAAACGCTTCGGAAATAAGACGTCAGTTTGAATTAAACGGGGCTATTTTCCACGGAACTTCTGATACGGAAGCAATAGCTTATCTTATTGTACGTGAACGTCTGAATACTTCATCTACAGAAGAAGCAGTTGAAAAGGCAATGCCGTTTATAAAAGGTGCGTATTCCTGTATTCTCATGACAGCTACCAAGATGATAGCTTTCCGTGATCCGAACGGATTCAGACCGCTTTGTATCGGACAGACTCATGACGGAGCCTATGTGGTTTCTTCCGAGTCTTGTGCCCTTGATTCAGTTGGTGCGGATTTTGTCCGTGACGTTGAACCGGGTGAGATAGTTGTTATCGGTCCTGAAGGACTTCGTTCGATAAAAACTCACTGCAGTACTTCACGAAATATATGTATTTTCGAATATATCTACTTTGCACGTCCTGATTCAGTAATCGATGGAGTATCAGTTCACGGAGCCAGACTTCGTGCCGGAAGACTTCTTGCAAAGCACAGTCCGGTAGATGCTGACATCGTTATCGGTGTTCCTGATTCAGGTCTTGATGCTGCTCTCGGTTTTGCAGAGGAAAGCGGTATTCCATACGGAATAGGTTTTATAAAGAACAAGTATGTGGGACGAAGCTTTATACAGCCTGAACAGCACCAGCGTGAGAATGCGGTAAAGATCAAGCTCAATGCTGTGCGTGAAACAGTTGCAGGCAAGCGTGTTATCATGATAGATGATTCGATCGTGCGCGGTACTACAAGTGCGAGAATCGTTCATCTGCTTCGTGAAGCAGGTGCAAAAGAGGTGCATGTACGCATTTCATCGCCTCCGTTCATTCATTCCTGTTACTTCGGTACAGACATCGATTCCGAGGAGAACCTTATAGCAGGCAAATGCAGCAGCAATGAAGAAATTGCTAAGTTCATAGGTGCTGACAGTCTTGCTTATCTTCCGGTCGAATGCCTTGAAGAACTTGTTTCAGATAAATTCGGGGTATGCAAGGGATGCTTCACCGGTAATTATCCGGTTGATGTTTCCGGAGCAGGAAGCAAGAATAAATTCGATGAAAAGATAAATTCCAAAAGTAATTCATAGAAAACACTGTACGGGATAAGTTACGCGGCTAAAGCCGCGCAGTTCCCCGCACAGCACATATCATTAAATGATTTGTGCCCAACTTTTAAAATCACGGAATGCGTTTAAGAGGCGACAGGGGAGACCCTCAGCCGAATGCCGGGAGACCGGCGGAAGTGAGATGCTTAAGCTGCAGGAAGTGTACTATAAATGATCATTCGGAGGTCAAAACTAATGTGTACTATAATGGGATACTGCGGCGCACCGGGAGGTGCTGAAAGAATAATAGAAGGTCTTAAGGCTACTGTTTCACGCGGTCCTGATGACCAGAGAATAAAGGTACTTGAGAACGGTGTGCTGGGATTCCAGAGACTTTCAATCATGGGCCTTACTCCGGAAGGAATGCAGCCGTTTGAACTTGACGGAAGCTATGTTGTCTGCAACGGCGAACTTTACGGTTTCAGAAAGCAGAAAGATGAACTTATCAAAAAAGGTTACAGCTTCAAAAGCGACAGTGACTGTGAGATCCTTCTTCCGCTTTACAGGGAATACGGAACAGAAATGTTTAAACAGCTTGATGCTGAGTTTGCCTGTATAATTTACGATGCAAAGGAAAACAAATATATCGCAGCAAGAGATCCGATAGGAATTCGTCCGCTTTATTACGGCAAGGCTGATGACGGTGCGGTTTTCTTTGCAAGTGAACCTAAGAACCTTGTTAAAGTCTGCAAAAAGATAATGCCATTCCCTCCGGGACACTACTGGAAGGACGGCGAGTTCCACTGCTACAATGAGATCACTCATGTTGACAGTTACGTTAAGGCTGACATCGATACGGTATGTAAGAACATTCATGACAAGCTTGTTGCCGGTATCGACAAGAGACTTGATGCTGATGCAAAGGTAGGTTTCCTGCTTTCAGGCGGTCTTGATTCTTCTCTTGTATGTGCAGTAGCACAGAAACAGAGTAACAAGAAGATCCGTACTTTTGCCATCGGTATGAATACAGATGCCATCGACCTTAAATATGCAAAGCAGGTTGCTGACTATATCGGAAGTGATCATACTGAAGTTATCATCACAAAGGATGATGTAATAAATGCTCTTGAAGATGTTATCCATCTTCTCGGAACATTCGATATTACTACCATCCGTGCGAGTATGGGTATGTATCTGCTTTGCAAGGCTATTCATGAACAGACAGATATCAGAGTACTTCTTACCGGTGAGATTTCAGACGAACTTTTCGGTTACAAGTATACTGATTTTGCTCCAAGTGCAGAGGCATTCCAGGCTGAGTCTGTAAAGCGTGTACACGAACTTCATATGTATGACGTACTCCGTGCAGACCGCTGTATATCAGTAAACTCACTTGAAGCGAGAGTTCCGTTCGGTGATCTGGATTTCGTAAAATACGTAATGTCCATCGATCCTGAGATGAAACTCAACAAGTACAACAAGGGTAAGTACCTTTTAAGAAAGGCCTTCGAAGGCGATTATCTGCCGCACGATATCCTTTATCGTGAAAAGGCTGCCTTCTCAGATGCTGTCGGTCATTCAATGGTCGATCATCTTAAGGAATATGCTGAGAATTACTACACTGACGAGGAATTCGAAAGCAAATGTGCGAAGTACGAACATGCAAGATCGTTTACAAAGGAATCCCTCCTTTACCGTGAGATCTTTGAAAAGTATTACGGCGGCAACAGTGAAATGATAGTTGATTTCTGGATGCCGAACAAGGAATGGGAAGGATGTAACGTAAACGATCCTTCAGCCCGCGTACTTTCAAACTACGGCGAAAGCGGTACATAATCATTCACTATAATATACGAAGAACCGTATGGCTCCGGATTTCCGGACCATACGGTTCTTATTTATACGCTGATTTATACATAAATCAGTGGGGGCGCGGGGCGACGCCCCGCAATCTCCTCACCACCATTAATCCGGCGAAGCCGGATTAATGGTTTAATAAGTGTTTATATTCTGTTCTTACGTTTTGCCTTTTTGGCTTCATACATTATCTTGTCGGCTTTCTGTATGAGTTCAAACAGATCATCCTTCTTTTCAGGAACTTCTGTTATGCATCCCACGCTTGCAGAAAGCGGATATGGCTTGGCACATTCACGGTTCAGTTCGTTTATCTTTGCGTCAAAGTCCTGTTTAAACTTGTCGATGAATTCTGAACCTCGACCTATTACGATGAATTCGTCGCCTCCGAATCTGCCGCAGATGTTTATGGAATCGCATGCTGAATTGATCGCATCTGCAATGCTTTTGATTGCGAAGTCACCTTCGTTATGCCCGTAGGTGTCGTTAATGGCTTTGAGTCCGTCCATATCGATGAAGCAGATGGAAAGGGGACTTTTCTCTGCCAGACATTCCTTGAAAATGTAGCCTGCATATTTAAAGAATCCGTTTCTGTTGTATATCTTACAGAGCGGATCGAGAACATTCAGTTTCGATATGTTGTCGATGGCGTTGCCTATGCACATGGTCATTGTATGACAGAGAAGACTGTAAATAGGGTAGTCGTTGTTTGTCATTATGTAATAGCCGAGACATCTCTGAGTGTAGTGCAGCGGTATGAAATAGCTGATGTTTCCGCCTGTTGTCATCGGTATCGGATGAAGATTTCTGCTCGGGAATGAAGCGACTGAAGTCTTTTTACCCTTGTCAATGATAAACGGTGCGGTCATTACCGGAGGATAAGTACCGGTTTCTTCTTCCGATGCAGTGCTGTATGCATTTTCCCAGTCCTTTACGAGACAGAGACTGAATTCATCACAGTTTATAACCCGAAGCTGTTTTTCCAGAACTGCAATACAGTCATCAAGATTTTCCGCACTGGCAAGACCTGCAATCATTCTGTTGAGCATATGTATGTTTGTATATACGCTTTCAATTCGCATGTACGTGTTCTTTTTGAATTCGCGTATATCATATGTTTCTTCCTCACGGCATCCGCAGCTTTCACTGAAAACAGGTTCTGCTTCTATGTGTCTGCTTTTCGGCACTGAGTTCCCTTCGAGAAGATCCATCAGTGTGCGCATTGCCATTTCACCGGACTTGAAAAGCGGACGCTTAACAGTTGTAAGCTTAGGGAAAGAATTCTGTGCATTGAATGTATGGTCAAAACCGGTGACTATAACATCTTCCGGTACTCTGTATCCCTTCTGCTGCAGACCGTTCATAAGTGTGATCGCCATACTGTCATTGGCACATACAAATGCATCAGGAAGTGAAAGTCCTGAGTCGAAGAAAGCTTCGGCAGCTTTTATACCGTCGTAGCTTCGGAACAGACCGTTGAATTTTCTGTTTTTCTCGTCAAACTCTATTTCGTTTTCCTCAAGTGCATCACGGAATGCACGGTATCGTTCAATAGATTCCGGGTTTGAAGCAGGACCGGAAACATAGTTGAAAATCTTTGCTCCGTGCTTCTTTATCAGATGATCGACCAGCTTTTTCATTACCGAGTAATTGTTTATGCCTATGTCGTAGAATTCATCATGATCTTTACATTCAAAAATAACGCTCGGAATTCCTGAGGCTTTTACTTTATCTATTATAGTATTGCGCATTTCCAGATTTGAAAAAGTATTCGTAAACAGGATAGCGCCGTCAAAGTCTGAAAGATCAGGAAGATAGTAAATGCTGTATTCTCCTGTGTCAAACTGACGGTTGTCGATTATTCCGCCGAATGCAGAAAAATAGGATACATTGATTGAATTTTTCTGAGCATAAGTATTTATTCCCTGTATTATCTGATAAGGATATTCTTCATCCATTCCAGACACAACAGCTGCGATATTACGTATGGCCATACCTGTTCCCCCTGCTGATCCAGATCATAAAATTTATAGATATCTATAGTAATCGTTAGTTTTTCAGCCACACTAAATCTTTAGAAGTTTGTTTTTTTAATGGATTTTATGAAATGTGGTGAAAAACAATTAAAAATCTGATTATATTATATCACATCAATAGAATGTTATCAAGTGTTAAAAGGAAATTCAGTTTCTTATTAGATTTGAATTTGAAAGTATAACCGAGTAAAATATAATGAAAAAGCAGATATACACTAATTGTTAAGTGCATATCTGCTTCCTTACGTATAAAAGGTACAGCCGCAAGCGACTGTACTATAGAAATACCGGCTGCAGAGCAGCCGGTATCATTCGATATTTTTTTACATCAGAATTCAATTCCAAGTCTTCGTTTAGATTCATCCTCCGGTGTTTTTTCAAGGTGATCATCTAACCAGTCATAAAGATCATAAACTCCATTGTCTAAAAGATAACAGAATAATCCGATATCGGTAGTGTTGACATTAGGAACAATACAGTTCATACATTTATCGATGATCCTGTCTATGCTTGTTCTGATCATAAGATCTCCGTCAGATGAACATTTTTCATTCAGTCCTGTTTCATTCAAGAAGTCCTCTAAGTTCATTTTCATTCTGTCAGCAGCTTCTGAAACACTCAGGATACCTTCATTGATCAGATCAGTTATAACTGCAATAATATCTTCTTTTTTAACGTCGCGTCTGAACTCTAAAAGATCATTTATAATATCGTATTCCAGCTGTGAAACATCGGATTTTAAACCTGTTATTTGTTCGAAACTTTCAATGCTTTTATAAAAGTAAGCGGCAACAGTAGGTATAGAATATCCATCATCTATATAATGCATAAACATAGCTTTACGTTTAGATTCACTAAGTGGTTTGTAATTTGCAGATACAGAATCGTTATTATCAGTTTCTGCACATTCTTTTTCATTCTTGATTTCCTGTAATCTATTTTTAAATTTTTCTACTGTCATCCCGGAACATTTAGCAGCTGTTTCTATTGTGATTTCTCCGCTTTCTATAAACTTAAAAAACATTGAAACCTGTCGTTTTTCTTCTGTTTCCAACCTGTATCTTAAGATTTCGACTCGATTCAGCCTAGCGACGTTTTCCAAAGTCCCATGCAGAACGGAATAATCATCAGACTTATATTCATCGTAAGCGATCTTTTCTTTGAGCAATGCTGTTAAACGTTTCGGATTGTCTATTACTGACTTATTATTCATTTGTTCTCCTCCTGCTGATGGGGTATGATTAAGGCCTTTTCCAAATTATATGATTATTATAATCTAAATAATCGTGCTTGTCAATGATAAATGATACAAAAATGTTGAGAAGATTGATATATAGGAGGATATGATGAAAAAATCACTGAATTTAGTTGCTGATTGTATACGGATATTAAATCGAAAATTCAATAACGTGTATAAATGAAATCCGCCAGGTCAGTGACCAGGCAGTGATAAGATAGTACGCCGAAGACGTGCTTTTATGTTGATAAGAGATACAGGGTACCGTAAGAACGTTTCCGGCGGGGATTTTTTTATCAGCTTTGCTGTCACCGGCATTTACTTTTTCTTTATACTGATGTATAATGAATACAGAAAGATCACCACGTGAGTATCCAGTATAGCCAAAGTACAGGATGGAATAAAAACCCTTGTAAAACTATTGACAAGAATTACTTGGTGTGTTATACTGGTAATGAAAGGTGGTGTTCCTATTTGGGAGAGAAGGATACTATAACCAAGAACTATATGCAGGATAAAACTATTTTTGCTGATGCATTTAACTTCCTGCTTTATGACGGAGAGCAGGTAATAAAACCTGACCAGCTAAAGCCTGTCGATACAGCATCGCTGGTTCTTCCTTACGGAGATGACGGAAAGGTAATATCGCTTCAGAAATTCCGCGATGTACTCAAAGTGGCAACATTGATGGAAGATGATAACTATACGTATCTGGTACTCGGAATCGAAAATCAGTCAGAGATCCATTTTGCGATGCCGGTAAAGAACATGCTGTATGATGCGATCCAGTATTCAAAGCAGGTTGAAGAAGCAGCGAAGGCTCACAAGAAGAACAAGGATTCGCCGGAATCGGCGGGAGAATTTTTATCCGGCTTCTACAGAACTGATAAGCTTTTACCAGTGATAACGCTTACCGTATATTTCGAGCCGGATGAATGGGATGCTCCGAAAGATCTTCACAGTATGCTGAAAGCAGAGCCGGATGTGATGAAGTTTATAGATAACTATCATCTGCATCTGATAGCCCCGGCAGAGATAAAAAAGAGCGATTTTTCAAAATTCCACAGCGAACTGAGTCTTGTTCTTAAGTACATCAAGTATTCAAAAGACAAGAAAACATTTATGGAGAATGTCGGAGATGATGAAGAATTCCAGAATGTATCAAAAGAAACCGCGGATGTTATAAATGCGGTTACCGGCTATGATGTTGAATTAAAAACAAATGAAAGGGGAAATGTAAACATGTGTGAAGCAATCAAAGGTATAAGAGAAGATGCATGGTTGCAGGGTAGAAAAGAAGCAAATGAAGAAAATGCCAGAATACTAGCTGAGAAGCTTGCGGAAAAAGATGAGAAGCTCGCAGAGAAAGATGAGAAGCTTGCAGAAAAAGACAGAATCATTGCTGAAATGATGATACAGAACGATAAACCAGCTGAAGAAATCGAAAAAATTACTGGTTTTAATGTTAATTCTTTAAAAGAGATCGCACAGTCTCTTGGCAAGACACTGGTGTTATAAGCTTTTAAATGGAAGTACTCCTGCGATAAAATTATACAAAGCCAGTCACATGATAAGCGACGGATATTGTGATCAGCTTTTTAATTCGCTCCTTCGGATACGGGTATTACCGTTTTCGGAGGAGCGTTTTATTGTGGTATCACTAAAGGTCAATGGGCAAAATGCACAAAACGCATTACACCTATTGCCTACATTTCACGAAATTGTTGTATTTGACAGAGAACTTATTGTATTTTTTTTGTATAATATATTTATAGGTTTTAATTGATATATTAACTTTTTGATATTGTAAATTGGTTTAATTAAAGATAGTCGTATTAGGGAGTAAAATTAAAAAGCTATAGAAGACTGTGGGGATAGTCAGTTAGCTGCAATTAACATTGGGGTTACAGGATAATTATTTCACCGCAGGTATTTTGAGATGCTTGCGGCATTTTTATTTTTAGGGGGAATATTCATGAACATTGAATTAATGAAAAAAGGACTTATGGCAGCTTATCAGAATTTATTTCTGCTGGGACGATGAAATGAAGAAAGTGCTTATCGGATCCATGCCGGAGCATCTTGGCACTGCAAAATAAATGACGCAGTCGCAGACATGAATGATAGCTTTGTCTGCGACTGTAATTTTTTATGTATGTATTTTCCAGCAATATAGAAAGTTGCACATCAGGTCAAATTAGTGTAAAATATAATTATAAAAATGTTACGGGATCAGACTGATCAGTTTTCTGGTCAGATCACAGTTAAGAAAGAGGGGATAAGATGAGGTATAAGGATATTTCAGTGAAGAAAATACCGACTGACATTTTTACCGGGGTTATTATCGCACTGGTTTCTATTCCTATTTCAATGGGATATGCGCAGGTATCAGGACTGCCGGCGGTGTATGGGCTTTACGGATCGATTTTTCCGATACTGATATTCGGACTGCTTTCCACTTCGAAGCAATTCATATTCGGTGTGGATGCGGCTCCGGCGGCGCTTGTCGGTGCTTTTCTTGCTTCCATTGAAGTAGAGGGTGGTTCGGACAGAGCTGTTCAGATAGTTCCGGTGGTCAGCTTCTTCGTTGGCATATGGCTGGTGCTGATGTCGAATCTCCGGACTGGAAAGCTTGTAAGCTACATTTCAACGCCGGTCATGGGCGGATTTATAAGCGGTATTTCCACCACGATCATCTTTATGCAGATACCTAAGGTGATGGGCGGCGTTAGCGGAACAGGGGAGATGTTTGAACTTGTAAAGCATATCATCAAAACCAGTCAGACAAGCCTTAACTGGATGTCCCTCGGCCTTGGAACCGCTGCTCTTCTTATCCTTCTTGTTTCGAAAAAGTTTATTCCCCGTGTGCCGATGTCCATACCGGTAATGATAGCCGGAGCGGTTCTCGGTTTTACCGGATTTGCCGACAGGTACGACGTTGCCAGACTTGAAAACATTGAACGCGGTCTTCCGGCATGGAAGTTTCCTGACTTTACTGCACTTGACGTAAGTGATGTAATGTCTACAAGTCTTACCGTTGCTATCGTTATAATGGCTGAGACTTTGCTTGCTTCAAATAATCAGGCGAACAGAAACGGGTACAAGCTTAACAACAACCACGAAATACTTGTTTACGGTCTCGGTAATCTTGCCGCATCTTTTACCGGATGCTGTCCTGTGAACGGTTCAGTTTCACGTTCATCCATGAATGAACAGTACGGAGGCAGTTCGCAGATAGTGTCTGTTACTGCTGCGATTACCATGGCATGTATCCTTCTTTTCGGTACTTCATTCATTCAGTATCTTCCTGTGCCGGTGCTTACTGCAATTGTAATAAGTGCTCTGCTTGGTGCGGTGGAATTTCATCTGGCGGAAAGACTGTTCAAACTAGACAAGCATGAGTTCATAATTTTCTGCGCGGCGTTTTTCGGAGTATTGCTTTTCGGTACTGTTTACGGCGTTGCCATCGGCATAGTTCTTTCATTTGTTACCGTGCTTGTAAACACAGCTAATCCGAAGCGCTCGTTCCTCGGAATCATTGAAGGACACGAAGGTTTTCACAGCCTTGAAAGAAATACCTATGCAGTTCCTCTTAAAAATGTGGTTCTCTACCGCTTTTCAGGCAATCTCTATTTTGCCAATATAGATGTTTTCATAGATGATATCGAAAAAGCTGTTACCAAAAACACAAGATGCATTGTTGTGGATTCAGGAGCCATATGCAGTATCGATATTACAGCGGCGGACAGGATAGTAACGCTTTATAATACTCTTAAGAAAAATGATGTCAAACTTTATTTTGCCTCGCACATCGGTCCTCTTAATGATCGTTTCCGCAAACTCGGACTGGGCGAACTTGTAGAGGATGGACACTGCCGCATGACCATTGCTGCAGCACTCACCGATGCCGGATATTCTGCACCGTATGACACAGAAGAAGCTCCGGTGCAGTCCGCATCTTCACCTGAAGACCGTTTCGGTATCCATGAATATGAATGGGCTTTCGGAACGAATGATAAGAATAGTAAAACTAATAAAAGCAAGTAAAAGTTCAGAGTATTGTTTTCCGGATCTTTTACAACTTTATTCTTATCAAATGGGTATAACAAAAACGCTGACGGTGAATTTTAAAATCACTGTCAGCGTTTTTGTTTTGTATTTAGTTATGCGTATTATTTGTCACTTTTTCTGCGACGGTCAAAAATACCTGAGAATTTCATTGCAGCGGCGCCGAGAACGGTCATGAGTAAAGCTGCAAATGCAGTAAATAAGTTCTTCCTTGAATTGTTTCCTGTCTGAGGAAGGTTTACTACTTCGTTATTAGATGTAGTACCTATACCGATTTTCGGATTTATTGAGTAAGTATCGAGAATGTTACCGTTTTCGTCCTTAATCTCGATCTTGTAGTACTTAGCAGTAACAGGGATAACAACAGCTTCAGCTGCCGGTTTTCCGGTTCTGATAGAGTAGTCAACCTTAGCCCATTCAGAGAATTCTTCGAGTGATGCGATATTGAACAGAATGCGGTCTGTTGGATCTTCAATGTCTGTATCGCTCGGATCACTGTCAGTAACAGCCGGTTCTGTTTCTGAAGCAGCTGTAGTTTCAGCAGCAGTAGTAACTGCCTCGGTAGAGCTTACTGTAGTAACAGTGGTTTCGACAGCAGTAGTAACCGCTTCAGTTGATGTTACTGTAGTAACAGTGGTTTCAGCAGCAGCGGTAACAGCCTCTGTAGTTGTTACTGTAGTGACTGTAGTTTCGGCTTTAGTGGTAACCGGCTCAGTAGATGTTACAGTAGTCTCAGCAGTTGTAGTAACTGATTCAGTAGTTGTAACTGTAGTCGGTACAGTTTCCAGAACAGTTGTTGTTACTGCTTCAGTAGGAGTAGTTTCAGATGCTTCTGTCTCAGTAACAGTTGTAGTTACAGCTTCTGTAGTTGTAACAGCAGGTTCTGTTACTGCAGGTGCTTCAGTAACAAACGGATTACGTACCCAGATATTCATTGAACTGCTCTGGTCTTCAGCAGCCTTTACTTCAACACTTGCTTTTCCTTCTTTTCCGGCAGTTAAAATACCGTCATCGCTTACGCTTACGACTTCAGCATCAGATGAAGTAAACTTCAGATCCTTTTTATTGCTGTTTATCTTGTATGTTTCACCGGTATGAAGAGTGATATTTACAGGTCCGATAATGATCTCATCGTCAAGAGCGTCGAACTTGTATTCCTTGCTGTCAGAAAGAGACTTGATGACAGATTCAGTCATTCCGTGGATAGTACCGCTGTAGTCATCACTGAAAGCATTTTCTGAAACAGTGCATTCCGGGTCGTATATATATACATCTGAATTTGAGCCCGCAAATGCAGATTCATCTATTGATTTGACTGTTGCAGGAAGAATAATTTTTTCTGCGTTGATACAGTTTTTGAAAGTACCTTTTCCAATGAACTCTGCTTTTGTAGGACTCAGATCGATCTCAGTCAGCGCAGAGAATCCTGCAAAAGCGTAATCAGGAATTGTTTCTCCGCCGGTTACTATTATTCTGGAAACGGAATAATTTGAGAAGATGTTCGGATCGTTATCAAAATAACCGTGAATTATAAACAGATCCGAAACTGAGGATACAGTGTCAACAGGATCGTTGTTATATTTATAAACGGAACTTTTACGTGTTGAAGCAAACGGAATCTGTAAGGTTTCAAGGTTTGTGCATCCATTCAGCATATTAGCAGACATTGTAGTAACCGAATCAGGAATAACGAGTGTTTTAATACCGGTACAGTTTTTGAAAGCTGCGGTGTCTATAGTTTCAAGACCATAATTAAGGTTAAAATCAGACATCGATGTACAGTTTTCAAAAGCGTTTTTACCGATCCATTTTAATGTTTCAGGAAATTCGATGGTTTCAAGAGCCAGGCAGTTTAAATATGCGTAATCTCCAATATTTGTTATCTTAGTCTGGCTGAAATCAATTTCCTTTAAGGTAGATAGACTGGCAAAAGCGTATTCCGGTATAATGCTTCCGCCGGTTATAATTATTTTTGAAATGGAGTATCCGTCGAAATTGTTAGGATCATTACTTTTGTATCCGTGATTTATAAACAAGTCAGAAACAGATGTAAGTTCATTTGTTTTTCCAAATGTTTCTGTAACATCCTTTGATGTTGCAGCATAAGGCAGAGTGAGAGTTTTTAATTCAGTACATCCGTTGAAAACACCTGTACCCATCGATGTGATGTTTTCCGGAATAACAAGTTCAGTAATGCCTTTACAGTTACGGAATACATTATTACCTAAAGTTTGATACGATTCAGGAATAGTGATATTACCAAGGCCTTCACAGCCTTCAAATACTCCATCGCCGAGAGTTTTTATCATTTTATTGTCAGGAAGTGCCTTTATTGCTGTCTGTGAATAAGCATAGCTACCTATAGATTCGATATTATCATTTAGTATTACATTTTCGAGTTTATGACAGCGGCTGAAAGCTTTGTCTCCTATAGAAGTTACCTTTGACTTGCTTAAGTCGATTTCTTTAAGGGTGGATAAAGAAGCAAAAGCGTAGTCCGGTATCTTTTCACCGCCGGTAACAGTTATTCTGGAAATAGAATAGTCGGTAAAGTTATTCGGATCATTATCTTTGTATCCGTGATTTATGAAAAGGTCAGAAACTGAAGATACTTCATCGATAGTGCCTTCTGCGTCTGAACAGTTTTTGTTTGTTGCGGCATATGGTATCTGCAGAGACTCCAGTGTCGTGCATCTGTTCAGCATATTAGTGCCCATTGAGGTTACCGAATCAGGTATAACAAGTTCTTTCAGACCGGTGCAGTTATCAAATGCTTTGGTTTCAATTGTTTCCAGTCCGTAATTAAGGCTTAAATCTGAAATTTTTGAACAATAAGCGAAAGCTGACTTGCCGATAGATTTTAATGACTCTGGAAATTTGATGGTTTCAAGAGACAAACAGCTTTTGAAAGCACTTTCTCCTATGCTGTCAATCATAGTTCCACTTAGATCAATTTCCTTTAAAGTTGAAAGGCTGGCAAAAGCGTAGTCAGGTACCTTATCTCCGCCTCTTATAACAATTTTGGAAATTGAATACTCTTTAAAATAGTTTGGATCATTATCTTTATATGCGTGAATCATAAAAAGATCTGAAACGGAACTGAATTCGTCTATTTCTCCGCCTGCAGTGGCTGGTTCTTTTGAAGAAGCTGCGTATGGAAGATTAAGTGATTCAAGAGTGAAGCAGTTTTTCAGCATATTTGAACACATAAATTTAACGGAATCAGGTATAACAAGTTCAGTGATTCCACTGCAGTTAGAAAATGCATAATCCCAGATTCTTTCAAGACGGTTTCCGAGTTTTATTTCTTTAACTGAAGAACAGCCATCGAAAGAATGGCTTCCAATGATTGTTACTGAATCAGGTATTACAAGAACACCTGATTCTGTTTTTGTTATGTCATCGCATGAAGATGAAGTAAGATTTTTGAAACCGGAGAACGCAAAGTCACCTATTTTAGTTATCACACGACCGTTATCCGGATCCTCATTTTCAAACAGAATCTGAGTTACCAGCTCTGCGTTTTTAAACGGACATTTCGTAGAGGCGTCCATTGGCCCGTAACCATGAATACGGAGAAGTCCATTGCTGTAAATGTAACCGTTAATGTTAGGACCGATTTTTACAGTTTCAATAATGTCCTCATCAGCCGGTATGGCAGTAATAAGAGGTGCCGCATTTTCGTTTTCCACAGCAACTGCTGTGTCAGCAGAATACTGATTCAGAACACCGGTATCCGGCGTTAAAGCGGCTGTACATATAAGGATACTCATTACCCCTGCGATAATTTTCTTATGCATTTCTTACTCTCCTTTAGAAAAAATGGATGTTTTAAACGTATATAATTTTTTACTGTATATCAAAATATACAACACACGTAAATTATATCTTTGATGTTTGAACAATAGCAAGTCAAATGTTGCGGTTATAAATCAGTCGGCGCCGCCGCCGCCACAGCTGGAGCAGCTTGAACAACTTGAGCAACTGGAGCAGCTGCTGCCTGATGATGATGATCTGTCCGGGTCGGACGGATATGTTGTGTAGAGATAGTAACTGAGTTCACATAAGCTGTCATCACAGTCAATGTCAGGATTCTTAGCTGTACGTTCAGGATTGTTGATGAGTGTGAGCAGGGTGAAGCTGTCGATTTTACCTGTACGCTTTATAAGGTTAATACAGTCAAGTGAGCTGACTTTGTTGTTGAAATACGGACCGACCTTGGACCAGAGTTTGATGTCAGCTTTAATCTGTTCCATAGCACCTGAATTTTCAAGCTGGCCGTAAAGAGTACTGTTCTTAAGAGCTTTTTCGTATGCTTCGTTCCAGTCATTGAGCTTGGTGTAGAAATCGTAAAGAACATGGCGGTCGTCAAGTGTTTCCTTTATTGTATTGTATGTAATACTTGTTACATTACCGTCATCGTAGTTTTTGAAAGTCCCGGTTACAAGATTTAAGAAAGCAAGATTATATTCGTCCTGTACGCTGTCATTTGTGCTGCGGTAATTGTTGTGAATGATGATACCGTTATCGCCGAATTCAACATTGCCGATTTTAGCGAGTTCGAATAATTCAATGTATAAAAGAATAAAATGCTCTTTTGAAAAAATAATATTATTACTCAGTGTTGCGTACCATGTGTAAGGAATGTTCTGGCGTTCAAGTCTTCCTGCTGCGTCGATAAGGCAGTTCGGATCTTTTTTCAGAGTTTTCTTAGCTTTTCTTGCAGGTGCTTTAATTCCTGTATATATCAGACCGAATATCACTGCTATTACCGAAAAACCACCTACGGCGATCATCACATCTTCCGAATCGTCGCCATCGCCAGAACGTGTCACAGCCTCTGGTATTTCAACATCAATTACACGTCCGAGCCCTGAAAACCTGTCATCATTCATTTCTATATTTATTTTGTAGATACCGCTGTGATTTGATGTAGTGCATATCATTACACCGTCTTCTACTTTGAATTCTCCGTCTGAAAGATTAACAGATATGGTATCGCTAATGTCAGGCATCCTTATAATTGCTTTTACGTCGCTTACTGATACCGGAAAATTAACACCTATGAAACGGTAGCAGAAAGCTGCGTTATCAGATTCATTAAGTCTGACAGCATCCGGAACAAGATAGGTTATCTTATATTTAACCGTTTCGTTCTGTGCATGCTGGAACCAGTGAATCGTAAAACGGTCTGAACCTTTTTCCAGAAAATAATGTCCGTCATTTCGGTCAGTGTTGAACTGCGGTTCAGCATCGGCACCGTTTATCTGGCATGACTGAACCTGAATATCCTTGATGTATTCAAGCTGGTTGTCAGGGTTGAGGATTTCCTTGTAAAATCTTGTGAAGCTGCCTGAAGTATAGGTTACAGTCCAGTTTTCAGTAATAATGGCGTTACCGTTTTCCTGAAGATCTGCGGTGAACTCTGCGTAGTCAACCTGATATTCCTTAGTATCGGCACTGACGCTGAGCACCGGTACCATAAGCATGATCACAACTATGAAAACAGATGAGATCAGATGCTTAATTGTTTTTGTTTTGTTTTTCATGATTTTCTCCTTTTTATTAGTAGTAGCAGTTTACATCTTTGTGATTGTAACTGCCAGTCATAGCATAGCTTAAGCATTTTGCGCCGCCTCTGCACAGTTCTGCTTTCGGGCAGGTTATACACTCGTCAGGAAACTTAAAGTCCTTTAGTTCCTTTATGACCGTACTTTCCGAGTAAAGATCACACATATCCTTTTCGAGACAATTTCCTATTGTGAGCGGGAGACGCCGGCAGGGAAGAAGCGTTCCGTCTGCAAGCAGTGTGAGCAGAGTTGTTCCGGCAGAACACTGGTAGTAACAGTTACCGCCTTCAAGAAACTGCATTGCACGATTTAAGTGTACATCCGTTTTTGAAAAAACAGTTTTCCTCATGTGTTCCTTTGTGAGAAGACTTATGACTTCGCTGTATTCTTCAGTGGAGAGTACCTGTTCCTTGCTGCTGCCCATCGGAATAAGCCTGTCAGCCCAGAAACGGTCAATGCCTTTCTGACGGACAGCCTTTATTACCTGCTTTAACTCTTTATAATTTCCTTTATGACACGTAAATGAAACCATGGTCTGGATGCCGTGCTTTTTTAAAAGTTTAAGTCCCGCAAATGCTTTGTCGAAGTTCCCGGTACCGCGTATTGCATCATGAGTTTTCTTCATACCGTCTATGCTTACCTGCACAAAGGAAAGGTTTTGGGATTTGTCAAGTTTCAGAGCGGTTTCCTCATCAATAAGAGTTCCGTTTGTGAGCAGTCCGTAACTTATTCCGTGCTCATCACACATTTCCATAAGATAAAAAAGATCCGGTGAAAGCAGCGGCTCGCCGCCTGTGAAATTGATGTGGCCGTGAAATTTGTTTTCAAGGCAGAAATTTAGATACTGGAAAAACAGTTTTTCCAGTTGTTCGCGTGATAATTCCGCACTGTAGTCATCCTGATAGCAGTGCGTACACCGCAGATTACAGCGATGGAGAATATGCCATTGCAGAACATGTTTTCTGCCCTTAAGCTGGTCAGTCACGGGAATGCCTTCCGTTTTTTTCAGTTGTTTTCAATTCTCATACCTCTGTTTGCTTATAGAATTTTGAATAATATATAATCCATTGTATCAAAATTTGCCCTTAAAGTCAATGAAAATGAAATCCGTCTTCGGATATTCCTGGTTTTGAAAAGCTTAAAAAGAAACTGTTTAACTGGTGATCGATTTTAATGATACTTCAAATATATTTGACATTTTTATAGTTTTCTATTGTAATTTGTCTGCTGTTGATGTATAATTTATATATAGTTTTTAGGGAGGGGTTATTATGCAGGAATTGCTTGAACGCAAACAGGGGCTTTACCGTACAATCCTTATAGTTGATGATGAAATGATCGAGCGGGAAATGCTTGGGGCTATGCTCAGCGACCGCTATCATATACTTTATGCAGAAAACGGCGCACTGGCGCTTGATGTTATAAATAAAGAGAAGATGAAGCTGTCACTTGTGATACTTGATCTTCACATGCCTGAACTGGATGGATACAGTCTGCTTAAGATAATCCGTGCAGATCCGGAACTGAGACGTATTCCGGTGATAATGCTTACATCGGAAAAATGTGCGGAAGTTGAAAGCCTTCAGCTTGGAGCGAGCGACTTTATTTCCAAGCCGTATGAGGCACCTGATGTTGTAAGGGCAAGAGTCATGCATTCGATTGAACTTGCAGAAGACAGCGTAATAATCCACGAGACCGAACGAGATGAACTGACCGGACTTTTTAACAGGGAGTTTTTCTTCCAGTACGGAAAAAGACTCGACCTTCAGAACGAAAGAATGCCTATGGATGCACTGGTGATCGACATAAACAGATTTCATATGGTAAATGAGCTTTACGGCCGTGAATACGGTGATCTTGTTCTGAAAAAAATCGGAGATACCATACACAGGATAGTAAAACAGAACGGCGGACTTGCCTGTCGAAGCAATAGTGATACGTTTCTCATGTATATTCCTCACATTTCAAATTTGAAAAAGAAGCTTCCGAACTATGTCGCAGTCATAAACCGTAATCTTGAAGGCCGAAAGATAAGCGTCAGAATGGGTATTTATTCTGATGACGGAAGCGAACTTTCAATGGAACGGAGGTTTGACCGTGCTTTTCTTGCATGCCGTAAGCTCAGAGACAGCTATACGACCTGCTTTAATTTCTACAATGCGGAACTTCACAGTAAGGAACTTCATTCCGAACGTCTTATTAATGACATGGACAAGGCACTTGCAGAAAAACAGTTCAAAGTGCTTTACCAGCCGAAATACAATGTAATAGGGAACAAGCCGAGACTTACAAGTGCCGAGGCGCTTACAAGATGGTATCATCCTGAATTCGGCGTTGTTTACCCGAAAGATTACATATCACTTTTCGAAAGCAACGGACTTATACACAAGCTTGACCATTATGTATGGAGTGAAGCTGCGGCTCAGATAAAAAAATGGAAAGACAAATACGGCTATTATGTTCCTGTTTCCGTTAATGTTTCAAGAATAGATATTTTCAATCCGAAACTCGGCAAGATACTGACCGACATTACAAGCAGCAACGGACTGGAAAATGACAAGCTGCTTCTTGAGATAACCGAGTCGGCATATACTGAAAACCTTCTTCAGATAATCAACACAGTTATCGGCCTTCGCGGTCAGGGATTCAAGATCGAGATGGACGATTTCGGAAGCGGATACTCATCGCTCAACATGCTGACATCGCTTCCTATCGATGCGCTTAAACTGGATATGGAGTTTATCAGAAACATCTGTGAAAGCAAGAAAGACTGCAAACTTGTCAGCATCATGATAGACATTGCAAGACTTCTTGAGGTACCGGTCATTGCTGAAGGCGTTGAGACAAAAGACCAGATGGAACTTTTAAGAAAAGTCGGATGCGACATAATCCAGGGTTATTATTTTTCAAAACCTCTTACACCTGAAGAATTTGAAGAACTTATCACTGAAGAATACATGGAGGGGTAACCATGCTTACTATTGCTGATTTAAGAGAATTCGGTGCTGATGTTGATGAAGCACTTGTCAGATGTATGAACAGGGAAGATTTCTATCTCATGCTTGTAAAAAAAGCTATTGCTGATAACAGGCTGTCTCTGCTCGAAACACAGATAAACGAGAAGAATTACGATGATGCGTTTGAAACTGCACATACACTGAAGGGAATGTATACTAATCTGTCTCTGACTCCTGTTTCTGAACCTGTATGCAGGATCACAGAGCTTCTGCGTGAAAAAACAGATACGGACTATTCTGCTCTTCTGACAGAAGCTAAATCGCAGTTTGAAATACTGCGAAGCATTTAACATTAATTAAACGGGAACAATTTGCGTAGTTGCTCCCTTTTTTTATAATGCGTAGAAAACATATCGGGTAAGGTGGGATGTAATATTGTTCGGAAAACATTTTGAGTTAAATGAACATACTATTCACATAGTTGAAGATATAGGAAGACATATGCCGGGCGGATTCTTTATTTACCGAAGCGGCGGTGATGAGGAGCTGCTTTACGCCAATAAATCGGTATGCAGCTTATACGGATGTGAAACACTTTCTGAATTCAGAGAGCTTACAGGATATACTTTCCGCGGAATGGTGCTTCCTGAGGATTATGAAGAACTGTCTGAATCTATCAGTAAACAGATGGATGCCAGTGAAGAAAAGATAGGATATGCGGAGTACCATATCAGGAGGAAAGACGGTACTGTTCGTTATGTGGACGGTCACGGTCATTTTACTGATACACTTGCCTACGGCGGGATCTATTATGTTTTTATGTCTGATATCACCGAAAAAAAGGAAAGGGAAGAGCATGAAAACAGAAAGCTTGTAAAGGAAGTGCAGGCAGAACAGGCACGAAGGATCGAGCAGGACAAGATGATAACGGCTCTTGCATCTGATTACCGCAGTGTTTATCATGTTGATCTTGACAACAACGATGCAGTATGCTATCGTGCTGATCCGGAAGATGACGAGCAGACCCGTGAGTGGGTGCATTTTCCTTATCTCGAGCGGTTTGGATGGTACGCTGATCATTCCATAGATGAAAACTTCCGGAAAGCTTTCATTGATTTCATTTCTGCAGATAACATAAGAAAAGGACTTGCAAAAAGCTCTGTTATTTCATATTGCTATCTGGTACACAGAAAAGGCAAGCATTATTATGAAATGATAAAGATAGCCAGCATTCCTCATGATGGTGAGGCTGATGACGGTATCATTCACGCAGTTTGCCTCGGGCTGACGGATATTGATGAGGACTTCAGAAATACAATGATGAAAAACCAGGCACTTATAGAAGCTCTGGTGGCTGCGGAAAATGCCAATAACGCCAAGACTGCGTTCCTCTCCAATATGAGCCATGAGATCAGAACTCCGATGAATGCTATAATCGGTCTTGACAGACTGGCGCTCCGCAATGAGAATCTCGATGAGGAAACAAGAGATTATCTGAAAAAGATCGGCGAAAGTGCAAGCCATCTTCTCGGCCTTATCAACGATATACTCGACATGAGCCGTATTGAGTCCGGTCGTATGGTTTTAAAGAAGGAAGTATTCCCTCTCCGCGATATCCTTGAACAGATAAATACTATGGTTATGTCCCAGTGCAAGGACAAGGGACTTAAATATCACTGCAGGATAAAGAACAACGTTGCCGAGTATTACATCGGAGATGACATGAAACTCAAGCAGGTGCTCATCAATATTCTCAGTAATGCTATAAAGTTTACTGACGCTCCCGGCAAGGTGAAGCTGACGGTTGAGTGCGTATCTGTTTACAGGGAGAAATCATCAATAAAGTTCGTTATCAGTGATACCGGCATCGGAATGGATGAATCCTTCATTCCTAAGGTATTTGATACATTCTCTCAGGAGGACAGCAACCGTAACAATAAATTCGGAAGCACCGGTCTTGGAATGGCGATTACCAAAAATATAATTGACGTAATGAACGGCACCATTACCGTAAAATCACGAAAAGGTGAAGGTACGGAATTCAGCGTAATAATCACATTCAATAACTGTTCACGTTCTGACGGAGCGGAAACAGGAGAGGAATTTGAAGCGAAGCCGCGTGCTGATCTTAACGGATGCCGAATACTACTTGCGGAAGACGTATTCATTAACGCTGAAATAATGAATGAGATACTTAAGGTAAAGGGCGCGGAAACTGACTACGCAGAGACCGGTGCCGTTGCACTTAAGAAATTTTCATCAAGCGAACCGGGACATTATGATGCAGTTCTCATGGATGTAAGAATGCCGGAGATGGACGGACTGGAGGCAACATCCAGAATCCGTGCACTTGACCGTCCCGATGCTCGTATAGTTCCTATCGTTGCGATGACAGCCAATGCATTTGACGAGGATGTTCAGAGATCAATGCAGGCTGGTATGAATGCGCATCTTTCAAAGCCTGTTGAACCGGAAAAGCTTTATCAGACTCTGGAGGAGCTTATCTGGGAAGCTGAAAACAAGGTTTTACAGACCTCGAAAGATCAGGACGGAGTCAATAATTAATAAATTTTACACCACAGATCTGTTATATATCAGTTCTGTGGTGTTTTTTATGTTGATTTCAGTTGACGAAACATGAGGGTAATGGTAAAATAAAAAGGTGAATGTGTACGGAAAATTTGAGCGGGATATAATGGACGGAGAGCAGTATAAACTGATTAAACGGAGAAAGATATATGAATAAACTTGTGGTTATAGCAGGACCTACAGCATCCGGCAAAAGCGGACTGGGAATTGATCTTGCTTTGAAATATAATGCGGAAATCGTTTCGGCGGATTCAAGACAGGTGTTCAAAGGCCTTGATATCGGTTCAGGTAAGGTGACACCTGAGGAGACACAGGGCGTTCCGCACTGGCTTCTTGATGTAGCCGAGCCTAATGACTTTTTCTCGGTAAAGGATTTTCAGAAACTTGCATACAGTGCGATCGATGATATCCATTCCCGCGGAGTTAAAGCCTTTATGGTCGGAGGCACCGGACTGTATGTAAATTCAGTTACGGACGGATATAATCTGACGGGAAAGCAGATAGATCCGGAATTACGAAATGAAGTTGCTTCCAAAACGGTAGAGGAACTTATCTCATTTCTGAAGGAGAAAAATCCGGAAGTACTGAATAAACTCGATCTCTGTAACAAGAGACGTATAGAACGTGCGGTAGAACGCGTTCTTCTCGGAAATACTGAAGAACCGGAAAATACACCAAGGTATGAAACACTCGTGCTCGGAACGGACTGGCCGCGCGACGTACTCTATGAACGTATAAAAAAGCGTCTTGACATGCGACTTGAAGAGCAGAACATGATAGATGAAATCGTGAAATTACGCGAGAACGGCGCAACTGACGAATTTCTGTACGGCCTCGGACTTGAGTACCGGTACATACTCATGTACTTAAGAAACGAGTTCGACAGCTTCGAAGCATTTTATGAAAAACTCTTTATGGAAATACGCCATCTTGCCAAGGAGCAGATGACATGGTTCCGCAAACGAAAAGATATGCACTGGCTCGATATGACCGCAGATCCGTTTAAAGAGGCATGTTCTCTTATCGATGAGTTTTACGTGGAAAAGTGATCGAACGGAGGGTCAGGTGAATGATATTGATACGCAGACATATTGTATTTTACGGCAGTGTACAGGGAGTTGGTTTCCGCTATCGTGCCAGAAATGCCGCTGAGCATTTCGGATGTACCGGATGGGTACATAACGAATGGGACGGAAGCGTAAGCATGGAAATACAGGGCGCTGAGGAACAGATAGACGCAGTTATTATGGCTATCGAACGGGGAACTTTTGTCCATATTGAAAATATGGATGTTAAAACTGTTCCGGTGGCTGAAAGTGAATATGGTTTTTCAGTGAGATGATAAAGCAGGTGATGCTTTGTGATTTATTATAAATCCGGCATGAATAAGCGGTGAATAATTATTCACTAAACCAATCTTCTCCGTTAGTGTATAATTATTGTGGGCAAAAAAACTGGAAGATTTCAAGGGCATAAAAAAAGATGGCAAAAAAGCTTGCCATCTTAGCTACAATGCTTTAATATTAAGATTGCGAAAAATAATAAGAAGGTAATGTAGCCATAA
>JAFRUS010000033.1 GCA_017438745.1 Oscillospiraceae bacterium
CAAAAGGTCAGTATAATAATAGCACGCACCTGTTATAGATGAATAGATGTGCTGTGCTTTAATAGCAAAACGATTGAAGTAATGTGAGTGTTTGAGTCCGATACTTCCTGCAACCATCAGCGCAGAAACAGAACCGAATGAGATACTCATCCAGTAGAAAAATCCTGAAATTCCTTTTATATTAGCTATAATAAGAACAAGCAGAAGGAATCCGGTAAAACCAAATGCTGCATAAAAGATCTTGTCGGAATAACGCACTAACTTTGAAGCAGTATTGATAAATCCTGCCTTTGCGATCTTGTTTAACTGATATACATCAGCTGTGTCAGTTACTTTTTCAGATGCAGAAGCATAAACTGAATCCAGCTTCTGAAAATAAGCTTCATCTTTCTGATAATTAATAGACTTTGCATATTCATCGAAAAAATTCTCGATCGATGTTTTCAAAACCTTAAGTTGTTCTTCTGAAGAGGTATTTTCTACAGTCGGTGCATTTCCGTATATACAGTCAAACGCAGAATCGATCTGTGAATCGATCATTGAATGTAAAACTTCTTCTGTAACTGCATCGGTATAAACTGATGCAGGAATACCTGTAGCGTTTTCCTCACTCTCAAACTGTTTGCATAATTCATTATACGCCTTTTCATAGGAACCGTTTAACTTAAGTATATACTTGTAAGTCTCAGGCACCAGAGCGTATTTTTTCATTACAAATGCACCTTCTGCGGCAAACGCTGCGAAAAACAGAAGTATTGCCGTAAAAGCACATAAAAGATAATTTCTTAATTTATACATTTCACACCTCAGCTATAGAATTTTGTATCAACAGGTTCGCAGATAACTGCGTATCTCTGAGTAGATGAACCGAGGACCTGTTTAACGCATGTGTAAAGAGTAAGCTTGTCTGTCTTGTCCTGTGAAATGTATTTCTTGTCAGTTTTTTCGAATGTTGCTGTGTTCTTTACTTTGTATGTAAATTCGCCGTATGAAGTATTTATCTTTACTTCATCGCCTTCTTTTAGTTTGTTAAGGTCTGCAAAAAAAGTATTTACGTGTGCATCAATAACTGAATTGCCCTTGTCACCAATAACTGCAGATGCAGTAAGCTGACAGGCTCCGTTTTTCAGAAGTTCTTCACTGCTGCCCCAGTAAACAGGAACATAAAGGTTTATCGCTTCACATGAAAGCATAGCATACTGCTGACCGAATGAAGGAATTACAACCTTGCCTTCACTGCTGGTCTTGACGCCGCTCTTTGATTCAAAGGTGTTGATATTTTCACTTACGGTAATGCTGTCAGCAGCCGAAGTCGTATTTTTCATTGAATCACTGAAGGATACGTGAATATAAGTCTGGAATTTATTATACGGAGTTATACCAAGTACAACTGTAATTGCCGCGCAGATCGCAAAAATAAGAAACGGAGTTATGATCACAACCGGAAGCGGAGTATGCTTTTCATTTTTCTGCTTTTTTTCCGCCATATCAGAGCTCCTTTGATTTTCCGCCGCCTAATGAACGCGACATTATTATAATACCAGCTGCCGAGGCAAGAACCACACCGGCTGCTGTGAGATAAAGAGCCGTATAGTCGATACCTGTGTCATCTACAATAACACCAATAGAAGAAATATCAACAACGCTGCCCTTGTCATCACGGATGCTGTATTCTATCTTGTCTTTTGAAAAGCTGTCAACGGATACGTTCATTCCAAGTGCGGAACTTGCGTCGATCATACTGTTGATGATCTCCATCTGCTTTTCCTTGTCAAGGTTCTTGAGGATCTGATTTTTTTCAGCCTGAGACATATTTTTGATATATTCGTCTTTTTCCGCATCAGTCATTTTTGAAAAATCAGTCTTCTCATCCTTCTGTTCAGCGGCAGGTGCTGCATTTGCAGCTGCTCCCTGGGAGGCCGGCTGTTCACCTGTGCCGCCTTCTGATTCAGAATTTACATTCTGTCCCTCTGAAGCCGGCTGCTCACCGGAAGAAGCCTGCTCACCGCCTGAAGTTGCCTGTTCTTCCGAAGATGAATCAGGAACTTCATCCTCTCCGAGATACTGTCTAATTGCTTCATCGGTCCTTCCTGTATATCCAAGAAGCGCATCGACCATTTTGTCATACTGTTCGGAAGTATATTCCGTTCCTGCAAGATAATTTGCACCCTGCTGAACATATGTTTCAGGAAATCCGGCAGCTCTTGCAGCGGCAATAACATCTGCTTCTGTTGCAGCGCTCACTGTCTGAGCATTACAGGCTGCAAACGGTATCAGTGCGACTGCAGCCGCAGCAGCAATACCTGAATATTTCATTCTGTTCTTCATTAACCTTATACCTCTCTTCCTTATCACGGATACAGAAAATGCTGTCACTGTACTGAACCGGACGCCTGTATATACCGGTATCCGGCGCAGAAATCAGCGCACATTAGGCTCTGATCACTGTTTACGGGCGATCTTGTATTCATCACCGTCTCTGTAATAAGGGCATTTTCTGTAATGTCCCTCGATAAGACGACAGTATTCATCTTCATCAAGATCCATTTCACAAACATATGAATCCCATTCCTCGTCATACGAGTAATAGGCGCATGTTTCACAATCGTTCATTTTTTTACGCTTCCTTATCAGATATCATTTTTGATAATATCGTCGAGAGATTCTCTCTGGACAACGATCCTGTCTGATGCGGAATTTACAAATACAACTGCAGGCTTGCGGAGTCTGTTGTAATGTGATGACATTGCGTAGTTATAGGCGCCTGTAGCACAGACTGCAATGATGTCACCAGGCTCACAGTGCTGAAGCGGCATATTTTCGCCGATCATGTCGCCTGTTTCGCAGCATCTGCCGGCAATGGTTACCTTTTCATCCTTAGGGAGAGAAGCCTTGTTAGCAACAACTGCGTCGTACTCTGCCTGGTAAAGAATGTATCTCGGGTTGTCACACATACCACCGTCAACGGAAACGTATGTTCTGATGTTCGGAATGATCTTTCTTCCGCCGCATGTGTAGAGTGTAATACCTGCTGAGCCTACTACTGAACGGCCCGGCTCGATAAGTATAAATGGTCTCTTAACATCATTCTTTTCACAGAATGAATTTACAACAACGGCTACAGCCTTCATGTATTCATCGTAAGGAAGCGGATCATCGCCTTCAACGTACTTTATTCCAAAGCCGCCGCCAAGGTTGAGTTCAGGAATCTCGAATCCTGTTTCATCTTTTATCTGCTTGATGAACTTCATCATGATCTCAGCAGCTGCAACAAAGCCCTGAGTGTCGAGGATGCTTGAACCGATGTGGCAGTGAAGTCCGGCAAAATCAAGGTTCTCAAGTGACATTGTCTTCTTTACGGCTTCAAATGCTTCACCTGTTTCAAGAGCAAAACCGAACTTTGAGTCGATCTGTCCTGTGCTGATAAAGCTGTGTGTATGTGCGTCAACACCCGGCTTGATCCTGAGAAGAACGCGGAACTTCCTGCCTTTTTCCTTTGCGATCCTGTCAAGAGTATCAAGTTCAAATACATTGTCAGCAACGATACGGCCGATGCCGAGATCAGCTGCCATGTTTATTTCCTCTTCAGTCTTGTTGTTTCCGTGGAACACAGCTTTGCTCATATCAAAGCCGGCCTTGTAGGCTGTGTAGATCTCACCGGCTGAAACTACGTCGATACCCATGCCTTCCTGCTGCATAACACGGTAGATCTCCTTGCATGAGAAAGCCTTGCTTGCAAAGCATGCCATACCCTTTCCATCGTAGAACTTGTTTATGCTGTCTATATATGTACGGCAGTGAGTTCTTATCATGTCTTCATCCATTACATAAAGAGGAGTACCGTACTTTTTAGCAAGATCAACGGTATCGTGACCGTTGATCGCGAGATTGCCTTTTTCATTTACACTTAAATTTTCTGATACAAACATATTAACACCCTTTCAGAATAAAAAAACTCTATTTTATTATAACATTTTTTTTAACTCATTTCAATACAAATGCACGAATTAAAAAAAGTCACATACATTACTTGAATTTTCAATGCTAATAGTATATAATAGAAATATCTAATTTTTCTTAAAAGGAGATCGTAATAATGTACAGTAATTTAATGGACTCAATCGGATTCGTTGCAAAGAGCGACCCTGAAGTAGCAGAAGCTATGAACAAGGAGCTCGGCCGTCAGAGAAGAAACCTCGAACTTATCGCAAGTGAAAACATCGTTTCCCCTGAAGTAATGGCTGCTATGGGCTCAGTTCTTACAAACAAGTATGCTGAAGGTTACCCTGGAAAGCGTTACTACGGCGGATGCGAATATGTTGACATAGTTGAAACAATCGCAATCGAAAGAGCAAAGAAGCTTTTCGGTGCTTCATATGCTAACGTTCAGGCACACTCAGGTGCACAGGCAAACACAGCTGTTTACTTTGCAGTTCTCGAACCAGGCGACACAGTTCTCGGTATGAGCCTTGCTCACGGCGGTCACCTTACACACGGTTCACCTGTAAACCTTTCAGGTAAGTACTTCAACTTCATTCCTTACGGTCTCGGCGATGACGGAAGAATCGATTACGAAGAAATCGAAAAGCTCGCTAAGGAAAACAAGCCAAAGCTTATCGTTGCTGGTGCTTCAGCATATCCAAGAGCAATCGACTTTGAAAGAATCTCAAACATCGCTAAGTCAGTAGGCGCTTTATTCATGGTTGACATGGCTCACATCGCAGGTCTTGTTGCTGCAGGATGTCACCAGTCACCTGTTCCATATGCAGATATCGTTACAACAACAACTCACAAGACACTCAGAGGACCAAGAGGCGGTCTTATCCTTACTAACAACGAAGAACTTGCAAAGAAGATAAACAAGTCAATCGTCCCTGGTATTCAGGGCGGTCCGCTCATGCACGTTATCGCTGGTAAGGCAGTATGTTTCGGTGAAGCTCTCAAGGACAGCTTCAAGGAATATGAACAGCAGGTAGTAAAGAATGCAAAGGCTCTTGCTGATGCTCTTATGGAAAAGGGCTTCAACCTCGTATCAGGCGGTACAGACAACCACCTCATGCTCGTTGATCTCCAGTCATTCAACATCACAGGTAAAGAACTCGAACACAGACTTGATGAAGTATTCATCACAGTTAACAAGAACGCAGTTCCAAACGATCCACAGAGCCCGTTCGTTACAAGCGGCGTAAGAATCGGTACACCTGCAGTTACAACACGTGGTCTTAAGGAAGACGACATGAGACAGATCGCTGAATTCATCTACCTTGCTGCTACAGATTTCGAAAACAATGCAGACAAGATCAGAGAAGGCGTAAACGCAATCTGCAAGAAGTACCCTCTCTACGAATAATCATTATTCACACATTAACTACGAATAAATCACTTATTCAGGGACTTTGCCTATGAAGTCCCTGATTATTTTTATGGAAACACTGATTTAACAGGAAGATTGCGGGGGCTCCGCATATATGGGACTAAATCAGGTTTCCTTATATGACAAAGAGGAATGATCAATGGCTTCACCTTTAGCAGACAGAATAAGACCAAAGACACTTGAAGATGTTGTCGGACAGAAACATCTTCTTTCCGAAGGCAAACCGCTTCGCAGAATAATCGACAGCGGACGTATACCTAATATGATCTTCTACGGTCCTTCCGGTACAGGCAAAACAACTGTTGCAAGAATAATCGCTGAAAGCACGAACATGTCACTTTTCAAACTCAACGGTACTTCTGCATCAACGGACGATATACGTCAGGTAATTGCTGAGACCAACACCTTTGACGGATGCAACGGTGTCCTTCTTTATCTTGACGAGATACAGTACCTGAACAAAAA
>JAFRUS010000034.1 GCA_017438745.1 Oscillospiraceae bacterium
ATGGTAACCCATATACTGTCGAAGAAATATTTGCTGAATGTGAATAAGAAAAAATACAGCACCATCAGGCCGGTAATAAAACCGGTCCAGTGGTGTTGTTTTCTTTTGTGCTGGGAAAATTAGGCCGTGAATAGTAACCAGAATCCAGTGGAACTGACAGATATGAGCAAAATAAACATTGAACCATTATGTAAAGTATGATATAATTATCGTGATATATTTAATAGACAAACGGAATATTCTTTGACAGTTAGTCGATATGTATCGGGAATTTTTATTGTACTTATCGGCTGGTAATACAAATTAAAATGAAAAGAGGCTTAACTATGATAATCGACAGGATCAATTCACCGGCAGACGTGAAAAAACTTAGCAGTGATGAACTAAACATCCTTGCAGCAGATGTACGTAAAGGTCTTATGAACAGACTTTCAAAGCGAGGCGGACATTTCGGACCTAACTTTGGTTTCGTTGAAGCGACTATTGCTCTGCACTATGTTTTTAATTCACCGGAAGACAAATTTGTATTTGACGTATCTCACCAGTGCTACACTCATAAGATACTTACAGGAAGAAAAGAAGCATTTTACTCGGACGAACACTTCGGAGATATTTCCGGATACACAAATCCTGAGGAAAGCGAACATGACTTCTTCAACGTCGGACACACATCAACTTCCGTCAGCCTTGCATGCGGACTTGCAAAGGCAAGAGACCTTAAGGGCGGAAAGGAAAATGTTATCGCTATTATCGGTGACGGTTCACTCAGCGGCGGTGAAGCTCTTGAAGGTCTTGACTTTGCTTCTGAACTGGGAAGCAACTTCATAATAATCGTAAACGACAATGATATGTCTATCGCAGAAAACCACGGCGGACTTTACAAAAACCTGAAGGCTCTCCGTGATTCGAATGGAAAATGCGAATGCAATCTCTTTAAGGCAATGGGTCTTGACTACATGTATGTGCCGGACGGAAATGATATTCAGATGCTCATTGAAGCTTTTAAAAAGGTCAAGGACACCGACCATCCTACCGTTGTACATATTTGTACTGTCAAGGGTAAGGGATATACTCCTGCTGAAACTGAAAAGGAAAACTGGCACTGGCATATGCCGTTTGATCCGGAAGATCCGAATGCATCCATCGGCGGCGGTGAAAACTACGGTGACATGACCTGCGACTATCTGCTTGCTAAGATGAAGAAAGATAAAAGTGTTGTTGCAATGGTGGCTGCTGTTCCTGTAAATATCGGTTTTACTGAGGAAAAGAGAAAGGAAGCCGGTGACCAGTACGTTGATGTCGGAATTGCAGAAGAACACGCAATAGCTATGGCATCCGGCATTGCGAAGAACGGCGGAAAACCTGTTTTCGCAACACATTCAAGCTTCTTCCAGAGAACCTACGACCAGATATCTCAGGATCTCTGTATTAACGGAAATTCCGCTACCCTTCTTGTAAATACGGCTTCGGTATACGGCATGCATGACATTACACATCTCGGTATCTTCGATATTCCGATGATCTCAAACATACCGAACATGGTTTATCTTGCTCCTACATGCTGTGAGGAATATTTTGCAATGCTCGACTGGAGTATTGAGCAGAACAGCTTCCCTGTTGCTGTACGTATTCCATGCAACGGTGTTATCCATTCAGATAAGACTTTTGACACTGATTACAGCGATCTAAATAAATACAAAGTTATGTCCGAAGGCGAAAAGACAGCGATCATCGCTCTCGGTGACTTCTATCAGATCGGCGAAAAACTTGCAGATCTTATTAAAGAAAAAACAGGCACTGCACCGACACTTATCAATCCGCGCTACATCACTGGTATCGATGCGGAGCTTCTTGAAAATCTTAAAAAGAACCACGACAAGGTTGTTACCCTTGAAGACGGAATACTCGACGGCGGTTTCGGTGAAAAGATATCCCGTTTCTACGGTCATTCTGAAATGAAGGTATATAACTACGGACTTAAAAAGGAGTTTATTGACCGTTACAAAGTCGAAGATATCCTTATCTCAAACAGGCTCACTCCTGAACTCATATGTGAAGATATCCTCTGATAAACGCAGACATCAGATTCATGTACTGAGCAGCTTCAGGCACTGTATATAACTCCTGATATACAACTCAATTATCCCCGGATCATCATACTCGGTCAGCGAGAATGGTCCGGGGATTTTTATATACTCATCATATTTGATCATAAATGACTAAAAGCCATTTGTCCCTTTATATTTTGCTGAAATCAAACACGGAAAAAGCGTACAAATTTGTATACAATGATTTCACCAAAAGTATTGACAAATAACATACTTAGGAGTATACTATTGTTTTCACCTCATAAAAACAACTCAAACTGACAGAAAGAGAGGACAACATGGCAGCAATAATTGAAATCCAAAACGTAACAAAAGAATTCAAAACACTCAACCGCCACGAAGGACTAAAGGGCAGCCTTAAGGATCTGTTTTCACGTGATTACAAGATCGTCCGTGCGGTAGACAATGTTTCAATGAGCATTGAACAGGGTGAGATAGTCGGTTACCTCGGACCGAACGGTGCCGGAAAATCAACTACTATCAAGATGATGACCGGCGTACTCGAACCGACATCCGGCGAAATACTCGTCGGAGGAAACGCACCTTACAAAAACAGATCAAAAAACGCCCAGGAAATAGGCGTTGTCTTCGGTCAGAGAACACAGCTCTGGTGGGCACTCCCGCTCATCGAATCATTCAGGCTTTTAAAAGACATCTACCAGATACCTGACAAAGACTACAACGAAATGCTCGAACTTTACAAGTCACTCGTTGACATCGAGCCGCTCCTGCACAAGCCAGTTCGTCAGATGTCTCTCGGCCAGAGAACACTCAGTGACATTCTTGCGGCATTTCTCCATAATCCGAAAATAGTCTTTCTCGACGAACCTACAATAGGACTTGACGTTTCGATGAAAGCAAAGATACGTACACTCATCCACGAACTCAACAGGCAGAAGAATACTACTGTAATCCTGACGACACACGACATGGGCGACGTTGATGCTCTCTGCCGACGTATCGTTATCATCGACAAGGGAAAAATGCTCTACGACAACGACATCGAACATCTGAAAGGATTTTTCGGATCATACCGTACTCTGAAAATACGCGTTGACGGAGATATGAATGCGGAAGCTGAAGTTATCAAAACAGAAGTTCCTGATTTTAAGGTATCTTCCGACGATGAATGGATATCTATACTGGTCGATGAAGATAAATCAAAGGTACTCGATGTTTTAGGTCTCCTTCAGAAATCTCACAAAATACGCGATATGCAGCTTGAAGAGATATCCACTGAAGATGTTATCAAGAAGATCTACGAGGAGGGTGTGCAATGAATCTGAAAAAGTATCTCACCTTCACCCGTGCAGGAATAATCGAAGCACTGCAGTTCCGCCTTTCATTTGTGGTAATGGTAGCCGGAAACCTGCTTTATCTCATAGTCGTATATTTCCTCTGGAAAGCTATCTATGCATCTTCGGGTACTGATATTGTAAACGGCATGACTTTTACCGACACGCTGATCTACCTTGTACTGGCAACTGCGCTTTTCAACTTCATGGAAATGTACACTGTGTGGGAAATGGGCCGAAACATTCAGTCGGGCAAAATCGTCCTTGACCTCCTGAAACCGATGGAATACCGGAATCTGCTTTTCTGGTCGTACTCCGGCGGATTCGTGACTCAGTTCCTGCTCACATTCCTGCCGACATTCATCGCAGTCTCAATTGTCACCCACGGTGCTATCCACTTAGGCATCAACATTCTTTACTTTATTATATCTGTAGTGATGGCGATAGTGATCAACTACAACATCGATTTTCTCGTTGGAACGGTCTGTCTTTACACTGAATCTATCTGGGGTATCAACATCATGAAACAGGTCGTTGTGCTGCTTCTTTCAGGTGCGACTGTACCGATAGCATTTTTCCCGGATACACTGAAAACCGTAGTTTACTGGCTGCCGTTTCAGTCCATTTACAACGCACCGCTCTCCATTCTGCTCGACGCTGAAGCTGAACCAAAAGCTGTATTCACAACACTCGGCATCCAGCTTGTATGGTGCATAGTAATGACCGTACTCAGCAAGGCATTCTGGAAGACATCACTGCGCCAGATCACTGTGAACGGAGGTTAAGTCATGAAACGAAAAAATTTAAGTTTTTATTTCCGTATCTACTGTAAGATCCTCGCACAGGATTTAAAAAGCAAAATGAGCTATCGTGCCGACTTTATAATTTCCACCATCGGCATGATCTGCACTAACATATCCGGTTTCATAAGCTTCTGGATCATGTTCCGTAACTTCCCTTCCATCGACGGCTGGAACTATTACGAAATACTGTTCCTTTACGGATTTTCACTTATCTCGCTGACACCGGTACAGTGCTTCTTCGACAACAACTGGAGTCTCCGCCAGAACGTATACACCGGCGACTTTATAAAATACTGCTTCAGACCGATAAATCTGTTCTTCTACTACCAGTCAGAGGTATTTGACGTAAAAGGTCTCGGTCAGCTTGCTTTCGGTATCGGCACCCTCGTCTATGCCTGGATTAAGCTCGGTCTCGGATTTTCTGTTCTGATGCTTCTCAAACTGATCATATTCCTGCTCACGGCATCACTTATCATGATAGCACTTCAGAACGCCGCAGCAGCAACATGTTTCTGGATACAGAACTCTTTCTACGTTCTCGACCTCGCATATCGTTTCAGGGACTACGCAAAATATCCTGTAACGATATTCAGCAAGGCATTCAGATTCATCTTCACATTCGTAATGCCGATAGCATTCATCGCCTACTATCCTAGTCTTGTCATCCTTCGCCCTGACCAGATACCGATACTCTCCTGGCTCTCACCTGTTATCGGTGTTCTGTTCTTCTGGATAAGCTATAAGATATGGATGTACGGTGCAACAAGATACAGCGGTACAGGTTCGTGATATTTCCGTGATACGAATGGATCTGCAGCAACACAGTTTATATTTATTCCATTTATACCGCATTTGAATCTCCTGCATTCAAAATTACATTTGTCACTTGATTTAGTTACATTTATATCAGCGAAAATTACAAATGACATCTGTCAGACTATGCCGAAACAGTGTATAATAAAAGCAGAAACACACACAAGGAGGCATAAAAATGGATGCCGAGAAAAAAAGCTATAATAAAAAAGCGTTTCAGATGAATATAAAACTGATGTTATTCATCATCATTCTGATAGCTGTAACAAAAGTATGTTTAGGTAATATAATAACCCCTGATTCATGCGGCGTAATTGATAAGATCTTCTATTCCGGAGTTCTTGTGATATGTGCTTTACTTGCAGTTTCAATGCTGGCAGTTATCAACCTGGTTTGCGCAGCAATAGCATTCATATTCCCGCCGCATATCGGACCGGTTATTGAGTTTAAAAAGAAATACATTAAAGTATCTTTCAATGTTTTAGTTAAGGCTATGTATTATTTTATCATGGTGTCTCCGGTAATGCTGGCGTTCGGTATTTTATGGGCTCCGGGGAAGCTTATTGGGTTGTTTGGGTAAGTAAAATAAATTTTACTCAATTGCTCTAAAAATGTAATCAATTCAAAATAATAAAACAGCCGGAAGAAATGAGCTGAGTTTCATTCCTTCCGGCTGTTATTCTGTAATATCATTTTTCACTCTTCGTACTTCTGACATATGGAATAACCATAATACAGCCCATAGCACAACCAAGCACAAGGCCTATCACAATTCCCAAAGCCATTTTGTTCTCCCACCTCTCCTGTTAGCTGTATTTTGAAATGATGACAGTAATTTCAGTTTAATTACTAGCTCTGAGAAAATTATATCATATGATGAGAAAAGGTTTGTAGTATTACTCAGAAAATGCGTAAAGAAGGACTTGATGAATTAAGATAAGCTTTTGTTTTTATATTGTAATTCCATATAATAAATGTTATAATATAAGCAGAAACAAACACTTTTAATTTAATACTTCATCTGAAAAAAGTGGTTATGTTATTTTATTCCTTTGGATTCTCTTGACATTGCCAATATGCCGTGGTATAATATATCTTGTAAACAGTTTACAAATATATTTTTTTACAGGAGATTTTAATGGAAAACAAAACAATATCTATTGAAGAGTACGCAAAAATGCAGGCCACGATTAAGAAACTGCAGGAGGAAAATGAACAATACTTACATATCATAAAAAAATATGTTAAAGCGAATATAATCAACGCAGAACATAAAGATCGCTTGTTCAAGTTCATTTTTGGAAAACCGGAAAACAAACCATGGACGCTTTCTCTTTATAATGCCGTAAATGGTACAGACTACACTGATCCAAACGATCTGGAATTTAATACTCTTGAAGATGCACTGTACATGAAAATGAAAAACGACATTTCATTTATCATTAGCAGTGAGATGAATCTTTGGGAACATCAGAGCACTTACAATCCGAATATGCCATTCCGTTTTCTTGAATATGCAGCTGCTTTATACGATAAGTTTGCAGAAACTACAGATTTCAATCAGTATAGCAGAAACTTACAGAAAATTCCGACACCGAAATGTATTTGCTTTTACAACGGAAGTGAAAGTCAGCCAGAATCTAAAACACTTTATCTAAGCGATG
>JAFRUS010000035.1 GCA_017438745.1 Oscillospiraceae bacterium
TTATGGCTACATTACCTTCTTATTATTTTTCGCAATCTTAATATTAAAGCATTGTAGCTAAGATGGCAAGCTTTTTTGCCATCTTTTTTTATGCCCTTGAAATCTTCCAGTTTTTTTGCCCACAATAATTATACACTAACATTTCTCTGTAAAATGATCTTTCCACCCGGCAGAAGAAACGTGAAAACGGGACTTCCGTTAACTTTCTCTGTTAACGGCGCTTCGTTAACGGAATTTATTTATGCAGGTTACGTTATATAGTATAGATTTTAAGCTTGCGAATTGTGGGATTGATACATTATTTTTTTTATTTCCGAAAAACACTTGACATGAGAGTTTATGTTGGGATATAATTTATTATTGCAGGGTTATGTTATTTATTCAGAATTCATTTTTTCATGAATGTTTAAGCTGCCTCGATGCAGTTTACACCACGAATAAAACTGTAGGGCACACTTACCGGGTGCCTTGTATAAATTTAAGACACTGGAGGTAATAGTAATGAAAAGAACTTATCAGCCAAAGAAGATCCACAGAAAGAAGGAGCACGGCTTCAGAAAGAGAATGTCTACAGCTAACGGACGCAAGGTTCTCGCTAGAAGACGTTCAAAGGGCAGAGCAAGACTCACTCACTAATTTGTTTTCAGCTTGTCAGTGACGGTTTCCCGTTGCTGACAGCAAAAATTTATTAACTATGTTCATGAAGGCCACAATTGTTTTGATTTTGTGGTCTATTTAATTAATAAGTAAACATTTTTATGGTTTATACTGAGGTATTAAATAAAAATAAAGATTTTCTGGATCTGTACAGGCGCGGCAGGTCAATAGTCTCAAAGACTGTTGTTATCTACTTCAGACCAAACGGACTTCCGTGCAACAGATTCGGCATAACAGCCGGAAAAAAAGTCGGTAATGCTGTTATGAGAAACCGTGCAAAACGAATAATCAGACAGGCTTATCGTGATAATGAACTCCTGTTCCCCGTCGGCATCGACATAGTTTTCGTTGCCAGAAGGTCTGCAGCAGAGGTAAAGGAAGATGTTCTCGACAGCTACATAAAGAATTCTGCTGTCTCACAGATAAACGAACATCTGGCTCAGACAGAGGAGACGAACCAATGAGATCGTTCATGATCAGACTGTATCTTTTTCCTGTCAGGTTTTACAGGAGATTCATATCTCCTCTTTTTCCACCCTGCTGTCGTTTTACTCCTACATGTTCTGCGTACGCCGTAACTGCAATAGAAAGATTCGGTATCATAAAAGGAACAGTACTTTCCGCATGGCGTATACTCAGATGCAATCCGTTCTGTAAGGGCGGGATCGACAATGTTCCGGAGGAGTTCAGTTTATTCAAAAAAAAGAGACAAGATGGAGGAGATAATCTTTGAAGATTTTAGGTTATCCTTTAGGCTGGATAATGTACGGCATCTATAACTTCTGCAAGAGTTACGGACTGTCACTTATTATATTTGCAATACTCACCAAGGCTATACTGCTTCCGCTGAACATCAAGAGCCAGCAGAGCGCAGCCAAGATGAGAGCACTTAATCCTAAACTTGAAAAGATCAAAAAGAGCTTTTCAAACAATCCGCAGCGAATTCAGGAGGAGCAGATGAAGCTCCAGAATGAGGAAGGCGTAAACCCGATGGCAGGATGTCTGCCGGCACTCATTCAGTTTCCGATACTTTTCGGTATCGTAGACGTTGTTTACAAGCCGCTTACTCATATTCTCCGTTTCAGCAAGGAAACACTTTCAGCTGCACACGACATACTTGAAAAGATCCCTGATGTTGCAAAACAGGATCTTTCACAGAACTATCAGGAACTTGCCATTATCAAATACGCTACTGATCCTTCATACAGCAGCTATTTTTCGGAAATGGGCAATGATTTCATCTCAAAGATCAATGATTTTCAGGATCACAACATGTTCCTCGGCTACATCAACCTTGCAACAAAGGCTGATTTTCATCCGCAGGCATGGACAGCAGGTGCTGTGGCACTTATCATTATCCCGGTCCTTTCAGGTCTTGTAAATCTTGCAACAACACTTATCTCACAGATTCACCAGAAGAAGACGAATCCGGCGATGGCCACAATGGGAAGCATGAACCTTATGATGTACGGTATGTCCATTTTCTACGTATGGTTCTCATTCTCGATCCCTTCAGGTGCCGCTTTCTACTGGACAGTTTCAGGTCTTTTAGGACTTATACAGATGGTCGCATTCAACAAATACTACACACAGGAAAGATGTGAAGCACTTCTTGCGGCCGACAAGGAAAAGAATAAAAACAGAAAACCGGGCTTTATGGCAAAGCTTATGGAACAGCAGCAGGAAATGCTCGCTCAGCAGAACGGTACAGCAGCTACATATGCAGGTTCTGCAGCAAAGGCACGCGGCGGACTTTCCAAGTCTGAGTTCAATGAAAAAAGCAGAAATGCCATTAATGAAGCAAGAAAGATAATCGATGTTAAATACACCGATGAGGGTACGGACGATGATGCACTTGAGGCAGCAAGAAGACGTATGGCTCAGAAATACGGTGATGACACAGAATAAATTTTTAGGGAAACGCTGATTTATTCATAAATCAGCGTGGGGTTCGGGGCGAAGCCCCGCAATCTCCCCGCCCCAGCAATCCGGCGAAGCCGGATTGCTGGCTTAATCAGTGTTTCCTTAGTTCTAATCAGTAAAAAGGAGTGATTGAATGAAAAACGTATTTATCGGCAAAACAGTTGAAGAAGCCAAGATGAAAGCAGCAGAAGAGTTTGGTGTTTCAGTTTCAGAGATCAGTTTTACAGTTCTCGAGGAACCTAAGAAGGGTCTTTTCGGACTCATCAAGGGCGACGCAAGAGTAGAGGCTGTTTATGACTCTGCAGAATCAGTTGCAAGTGAACCTGCATTTACAGCAGCAGAACCTGTGACTGAAACAGTATCAGTACCAGAAACTACGGAAGAAGCAGTAACTGAAGCTCCGAAGGCAGAAAAGAAATTTGACGGAAGCAAGGCTGAAGCAGCAGTTGAGTATATTCTCAATATCTTCGACAAAATGGGCGTCAAAGCAGAATATACTTATGAAGAAACAGAGGACGGAGTAATTATCAACCTCAACAGTGATGACACAAGCTTCATAATCGGAAGAAGAGGCGAAAACCTCGACGCTATCCAGTACTTAGCTTCAATGTTCTGCAACAGAATAGACGATGAATACTACAGAGTTGTCCTCGACAGTAACGGATACAGAGAAAAGAGAAAGAAGACTCTTGAAGATCTTGCAAAGAAGATCGCAAAGAATGTTCTCAGATCAGGACGTTCAACAGTTCTTGAACCGATGAACCCTTACGAAAGAAGGATCATTCATTCAATGATCTCAGAAATAGAAGGCGTTTCTTCACGTTCAGTCGGTGAGGAACCATACAGAAAAATCATCATTTCATCACTTGTCAAGAAAGAACGCAGACACGGTGACAAGCGCGGCGGCAAGGGCGGCGGACGCAGAGGCGGCGGAAGAAACAGAAACTTCGAGCCTAAGTCACTCGATCTTAAGACAAGCTTTGAAAAGGACTATAAAAAGCCAAAGCCGGAGGATGACCTCAAGGCTGGTCTTTACGGAAAAATCGAAATATGATCATTGTTTCCCCGGTGAAATTATCTTTCATCGGGGAAATGTTTAGTTATATCGTTATATAGTATCAGAGGACGGTGCGGAAAATTTATGTCTACAGTTGCTGCAATATCAACACCTAATGCAGTCGGAGGGATCGCAGTTATAAGAATCTCCGGAGAAGACGCGTTTGCGGTATCTGACAGGGTGTTCAAGGCTTACAGCGGAAAAAAAGTTTCTGAAATGGAGGGGTACACCTGTGCCTACGGTGAAGTTTCGGAAAAAGGTGAAAAACTCGATGATGTTGTTCTGACAGTTTTCCGTGCACCGAAAAGCTATACAGGTGAGGACGTTGCCGAGATCTCATGTCACGGAGGCCTGTTTATAACACGACAGATACTCAGACTCGTGCTTGCTTCGGGTGCAGAACTTGCTGAACCGGGTGAGTTTACGAAAAGGGCATTTTTAAACGGAAAGATGTCACTTACGCAGGCTGAAGCGGTAATGGATGTTATCTCATCTACAGGAAAGAATGAACTTAAGTTTGCCGTTGCATTAAAGGACGGAGCGATGTTCAGAAGAATTACTTCAGTAAGGGAAAAGCTTGTGAAGATCCTTGGTGATCTTGCAGCCTGGGCTGATTATCCGGAGGAGGAAGACATTCCGTTTGTTGAACCGGATAAGCTTGAAGCAGATCTTGTGGATATTAAGGCGGATCTCATGAAACTGTCCGCCACCTATGACTACGGCAAGATAATACGCGAGGGTATCAATACGGTAATTGTCGGCAGACCGAATGTCGGCAAGTCAACGCTTATGAACTGCCTCAGCGGATATGAGCGAAGCATCGTTACCAATATTGCCGGTACGACCAGAGACGTGGTCGAGGAGTATGTAAAGATCGGTGAGCTGACTATCAGACTTTCCGATACTGCCGGCATAAGAAACACTGACGACCAGATAGAACAGCGCGGTGTTGAGATAGCCTACGGAAAGATAAAGGAAGCAGACCTCATACTTGCTGTATTCGACTCGTCCGAGCATCTTTCCGATGATGACAGAAAGATAATCGATTCACTTAAGGACAGAAATGCGATAGCTCTTCTTAACAAGTCGGACAAGGAGAGGGTCGCTGATATAGAATATCTGCGTGAGCATTTTAAATATGTTATCGAAATTTCGGCGAAGACTTCGGGCGGCATCGAGGGACTTGAGGAAGTCCTTGAAAAGATGTTCATAAACGAGGAGATCGATTCAAACGACGGTATCATCGCAAATGAACGTCAGAAGATGTGTCTTGAAATGTCGCTTGATTCGGTAAACGAAGCTCTTGCTGCACTCGGGGCCGGAGAAAGCCTTGATGCGGTCACTGTCGTTATAGATGAAGCTCTTGCAGCGCTTCTGAAGCTTACGGGTGAAAAAGTAACGGACAGTGTGGTAGATGAAGTATTCTCACGCTTCTGCGTCGGAAAGTAGGAAAGGAAAATTTACATGGAATATACAATGGGAAGCTATGATGTTATTGTTGTCGGTGCGGGACATGCCGGAGTTGAAGCAGCACTTGCAGCTGCAAGACTCGGATGCAGTACAGCTCTTTTTACCATTTCTCTCGACCAGATCAGCAATATGCCGTGTAATCCTTCCATAGGCGGCACAGCAAAGGGACACCTTGTACGTGAGATCGATGCACTGGGCGGACAGATGGGAAAGAGTGCCGACAAGTGCTTTATCCAGAGCAGGATGCTCAACCGCGGACGCGGTCCGGCTGTTCACAGCCTCAGAGTTCAGGCTGACAGAAAACTCTATCACCGCTACATGAAGCATGTCTGTGAATCGGAAAAGAATCTTGACATAAAGCAGGCTGAAGTTGCAGCAATTCTTACCGAAGACGGAAAGATAACGGGTATAAGAACACTTCTCGGTGCGGAATATTCGGCGAAGGCTGTTATTATTTCGACAGGTACCTATCTCAGAGGCAAGATACATGTAGGTGAATCTTCATACAACGGCGGACCGGATGCTACTATCGCTCCGATGAAACTTACTGATTCACTTAAGGAAAACGGTATCGAACTCAGAAGATTCAAGACAGGTACTCCGTGCCGTGTACACAAGAGAAGCATCAATTTTGACGTGCTTGAAAGACAGGACGGTGACGAGGATATCGTTCCGTTCTCATTTGAAACTGATAAGAGCACACTGAAGAATCAGGTAAGCTGCTATGTTTCCTACACAAATGCTGAAACACACAGGGTAATAAAGGAAAACCTTCACCGTTCACCGCTTTACGGCGGACTTATCGAAGGTGTGGGACCGAGATACTGCCCGTCCATTGAGGACAAGGTAGTACGTTTTGCCGACAAGGAAAGACATCAGCTCTTTATTGAACCGATGGGTCTTGATACTGATGAATACTACCTTCAGGGCATGTCGTCATCACTTCCTGAGGATGTTCAGCTTGCGTTTTTAAGAACTATAAAGGGTCTTGAAAATGTTGAGATCATGCGTCCGGCATATGCTATTGAATATGACTGCTGTGATCCGACACAGTTACTGCCTACACTTGAATTCAGAAAATTAAGCGGACTTTACGGTGCCGGCCAGTTCAACGGAACAAGCGGATATGAGGAAGCTGCTGCACAGGGACTTGTTGCAGGTATCAATGCAGCTCTGAAAATTCAGGGTAAAGAACCGATGATCCTTGACAGAGCAAGTTCATACACGGGTACTCTTATCGATGACCTTGTTACCAAGGGATGTTCTGATCCGTACAGAATGATGACTTCAAGAAGTGAGTACAGACTTCTGTTAAGACAGGACAACTGTGACCAGAGACTTACTCCAATCGGACACAAGATTGGTCTTATAAGCGACGAAAGATATGAAAGACTGCTTGAAAAGCAGAGACTTATTGCAGAGGAATTCGAGAGAATAAGTGTTCTCAATGTCCGTCCGACAGCGGAGCTTAACGCATTCCTCGAAGCTAACGGCACATCTGCAATGACTACAGGATGCAAGATGATCGACCTTATGAGAAGACCGCAGCTCAACTATTTCATGCTGAAGGACTTCGACAAACACAGACCGGAACTTGACTACGAGGTATGTGAACAGGTCGATCTTAAGATAAAATATGACGGATATATCCAGAAGCAGATAGCTCAGGTAGAGCAGATGAGAAAGCTCGACGGCAAGCGTCTGCCTGAGGATATCGACTACCACGAGATCAAGGGACTTCGTCTTGAAGCAGTGGAAAAACTCTCAAAGTTCCGTCCGTTCAGCATAGGACATGCATCAAGAATTTCCGGTGTATCACCGGCGGATATCTCAGTACTCCTCATCTGGCTTGACCAGGACAGAAGAAACAGAAAGTCTGAGGTGTGACATGCTTCCAGAATTTGAATTCTGCCGGAAGGCATTTGAAGCAAACGGACTTTCGCTTACGTCGGAAGTTTATGAAAAGCTTGATATTTATGCAGAAATGCTCGTTGAGACGAATAAGGTGATGAATCTTACGGCGATAACTGAGCCGGAGGACGTGCTTGTAAAGCATTTTATCGACAGCATTGCTATAACGAGATTTGCAAAGTTTGAGGACGGAATGAAGGTCATCGATGTCGGTACGGGAGCTGGTTTTCCTCTTCTGCCGGTTAAGATATACATGCCGGGACTGAAGATCACCCTTCTTGACGGACTGAACAAGAGAATAAAATTTTTAACGGATGTATGTGAAAAGATAGGCGTTGAAGCTGAATGCATACATGAACGTGCTGAACTTCTTGCGAAAAAAGATGAATACCGTGAAAAGTACGACATCGCCACAGCAAGGGCAGTTTCAGCAATGCCTGAGCTTTCCGAATACTGTCTGCCTTTCGTGAAAAAGGGCGGTATTTTCTGTGCGATGAAGGGTCCTTCCGAGGATATCAGTACTGCCGGAAATGCACTTAAGCTTCTCGGCGGAAAGCTTGAAAAGGATGAGCACTATGAGATAAACGGTGAACAGCGCAGAGTGGTGATCGTAAAGAAAGCCGCAGTTTGTCCGCCTAAATATCCGCGTGCATCGGGAAAGATAAAATCGAAGCCGTTATAAAAAAGGATTTATTACAGGAATTCACTGATCAATTCAGTGCAGGGGTGGGGCGAAGCCCCGCAAACTCCCCATCCTGCAGTACCGGATTTGCCGGTACTGCGGAAAAACAAATTAATTATATTCAGGAGTATGAATTTGAAAAACAAAACGAAGAAAAAACGACTGAATTCATTTCAGGTCATTATCATAAGTTTTTTTGCAATGATAATGTTCGGTTCACTGCTGCTTATGATGCCGTTTTCGTCGCGTGACAGGGTGTTCACACCTTTCAGCGACTGTATGTTCACGGCCATATCAGCAACATGTGTTACCGGACTTGTAGTTAAGGACACAGCAACCTACTGGTCGCTGTTCGGACAGATAGTCATTCTTCTCATGATCCAGGTCGGCGGTATGGGTGTCATCACCATCGGTCTTGCGGTAATGAGGGCATCCGGTAAAAAGATCGGTCTCTGGACCCGAAGTACCATGCAGGAATCCATTTCGGCGCCGTCGCTTGGCGGAATAGTTCATCTTACCGGATTTATACTTAAAGGATCAGCCATCATCGAGCTTATCGGTGCGGTACTGCTGGCACCTGTGTTCTGTCGGGATTTCGGACTTGTGAAAGGTCTCTGGTATTCCCTCTGGCACTCTATATCGGCTTTCTGCAATGCCGGATTTGACCTCATGGGTGTAAGGGAACAGTTTTCATCCCTGTGTACCTACAGTGACAATGTTTACGTGAATATTATTATAATGCTGCTTATCATTGTGGGCGGCATAGGATTTCTGGTGTGGAACGACATTCTTACACACAGGCATCATTTTAAGAAATACACGCTTCAGACAAAGGTGGTTCTCATAACTACCCTCGTTCTTATTTTCTTCCCTGCGGTATATTTCTTCTTTTTTGAATATAAAGGATATCCGATGGCGGAAAGAATAGTAAGCTCACTGTTCCAGTCAGTTACTGCGAGAACAGCCGGATTCAACACACAGGATCTTGCTGCGATGGATGAGTCGGGTACGCTTATCATGATAGTTCTCATGCTTATCGGCGGATCTCCGGGATCAACAGCCGGCGGTATGAAGACAACGACGGTTGCAGTGCTTTATCTTGCGGCAGTAACAGTATTCGGACGAAGAAACGACGTTCAGTGCTTCAAGAGAAGACTTTCAGAGGAAACAGTAAGAAACGCCGGAGCCATACTTTTTATGTACCTCGTGCTTTACATAACAAGCGGTGTGGTAATAAGCAGAACGGAAGACCTTCCGCTGCTCACCTGTCTGTTTGAGACCGGTTCGGCTGTCGGAACTGCCGGACTTACACTTGGCATAACAACGGGACTTAAGCTGTCATCACACATAATACTGATGATACTTATGTTCCTTGGAAGAGTAGGCGGACTTACTCTTATCTATGCGGCACTGCCTTCAGGTGAAAATCAGAATTCACGTATGCCGCTTGAAAATATTAATGTCGGATAAGGAGATTGAGACATGACAACAGTTCTTATAATAGGAGTCGGAGAATTCGGCAGCAACGTTGCCAGAAGAATGAGTGAGCTTGACTGCGAGGTAATGGCAGTCGATACTGATGAAGAACGCATCAACGCCATTCTTCCGTATGTTACGGAAGCACAGATCGGTGACGGCACCAATGAGGAGTTCCTCAAATCTCTCGGTGTGGATAACTATGACGTATGTATCGTTGCACTGGGCGGTCTTTTCCAGTCGTCACTTGAAGCAACTTCACTTTTAAAGGAACTCGGTGCTCCGATGGTTATTTCAAGAGCGACAAACGACGTTCAGATGAAGTTCCTTCGCCGCAACGGTGCCGACGAAGTTGTTTATCCTGAAAAGCAGATGGCTCTCAGAGTTGCCACAAAATACGCTTCCACCAGCATTCTCGACTTCATTCAGCTCGACAACAACTACTCCATCTATGAAATGGTAGTTCCGAAATCCTGGTTCGGCAAGAGCATTGCGCAGATCGATGTAAGAAAGAAATTCGACATAAACATCCTCACCGTAAAAAGAGGCGACAGCGTATTCCTTCCGAGACCGGATACAGTTTTTGAACCGGATGACGTAGCTTTCGTAATGGGTGAGAGCGAAAATATTCAGAGATGTTTCAGAATATAAAACCAAATCCAGCTGCACGCAATATGCAGCTGGATTTTTTCATACTTTGTTCCACGTGGACCATTATTAAGTAAACGCTGATTTATGAATAAATCAGCGTGGGGCACGGGGCGAAGCCCCGTAATCTCCCCCTGCAATCCGACGAAGCCGGATTGCAGAATAAATCAATATTTATTTCTGTGTAGGATCACTTACTGTGCCGATGAACAGCGGTGTGCCGCTCTGATCACTTATGTAGTAGATAAACGGTCTGTCTGCCCTGAATTCATATGGTTCGACAGCGGATTCAACTTTTACTGATATAAGAGTATATGCCGCAGCTTCACATCCTGATTCGTTTACGTCTATAACCGCTTCATGGGTAACTTTATCAACATAATAACTGCCCTCTGCAGGATTATCCAGAGGATCAAGCAGCGGTGAAAGATCTGCAGCCTTAAACACCTCTGTTATACCGGCTGCTTTGAGAGTATCGACAAGTTCAAACTTTGAAGCAGATGAAAACTTAGGAATGCAGGCACGAACTTCACACTCTTTTGATTTTCTGGTTTTGACGTTAAATATTTCTTTCATCATGTCACTGTCGGAAAGAATATCATCTACACACTTTTCTTCTGAAGGAAGAACGAAGTTCATTACAAATCCGTCGTGGAATTTCTTTGACCATATGGTGTAGTCTTTAGTTTCCGTTACAGATGAACGTTCTGATCCGGTCATGTACTGACAGGTTATATCACCGTCGGCACCTTTGAATGTTCCTTCGGTAGTTGTTTTATCGAATCCTTCATTCCAGCTTTCCTTGAAAGTAACTGTATTGATAAGATCGAGAACTGCATCAGGATCTGCAAGTACCTCCGGTTTGAATTTTCCGGAAGTATTCTGTGATATCCACTCGCCTATCTCATCACAGTCAGCCTGGGACTGCAGATCACGTTCGAATATGGAAGTGAAGTAGTTGGATGCAAGACTGTCAAGCGCATCTTTGTTGCAGGTATATTCATTATCGACCCAGAGAGAGTTTGCAAGCAGACAGTATGCATTTTCATCATCAAAATAAAGTGAGTCGAAAATGTCGTGATTTATTTTACGGAGCCTGTCCTTGTCAGAAACTGAAAGCAGTTCAAGGAGTTCGTCACAGCTCTTGCCGTCGCAGCATTCCGCAAGCATGGAAACTGCCATGTAGACACTGAGAGGTGAATAAACTCTGTTGACGCCTTCCTTTTGGTCTGTTGTATCCAGAAGTACATTATCGGAAAAATCAGCCGCAAATGCTGAAAATTCATTTACCGAAGTATAATCAGCGGTGGATCTTGCGGTCGAGTAGAGCGGCGCTGCAAGATTCTTTATATTAATATCCTTATAACGTTCAAGAGTGTTTATCTTTTTGGAGAGAAACTGTCTCATCTTTGCAAGATCAGCAAGAGTCACTTCTCCGTCGTAGTCAACGTCGGCAAGATCGGCCTGCATATCCGAAAATTCCGTATCGCCTAAAAGACAGAGTGCAAGTTCGGTAAGGTCAGTTACATCGACAAATCCGTCGGTATTCACATCACCCATTGGAATACGCGCTACAGAGTTTACTGTATTTTCTGCATAAACCGGTGCAGCAAAAAACGAACCCATTAATGCCGCAGACATTATCCCTGCTAAAATTCTTTTGATTTTCATATTGATACATCCCTTTCATATTCCCTGTTATTCTTCAGGAGATTTTGTTTTTCTCGGCTCAGACTGTAAATCAGCCGTCACCAGTATAGGCTTTCATACATTATACACTCAAAACGCAGAAATATCTTCGCTGGTTTCAAAAGATTTTTTAATTTTTCTGAAGTTTGTGAAGTGTATACATATGTGATGTTCATACTATGTTGCAGATGCACAAACAGAAATGGTGGTGCCTTCGGCACAATTGAAAAAACAGCTGCACTTTGCGTGCAACTGTTTTGAAAAGAAAGTTCTTGTTAAAGAGTCGATTCTAACGGTCGCAGAACTGCGGCCGTTTTTCATAGAACGCCGAAGGCGTACCGTTGTTTAAGTTAGCTGCTTTCTTCATTATTTACAGGTAAGATCAGCAGCTTATCGTCTTCTATTGTCAGTTTTCCGATAATATCATAATCAGACCATATATCGTATGCACTAACATTCGAAAGTTGCTCTGCAAATAATTCTTCGTTTTTAAATGAAAGATGGTACTGCTGATAGTCGTCTGCGAGCCTGTATGATTTGTTATTAAAGATATCATAAACCTGTATGAAATAGCCGTTGATTTCTTCGTCCTGATTAAATATTGAAGCCGCTATTTCAGGATGTCCGTCACCGTTTATATCAGTAAAGAAAGCGTTGAATAATCCCTGTGGCATTACATTTTTTTCGGTTTTCATTCCATCAGATATTTCTGATATGACGATACCGTTTTTATCAAAAAAGCGATTATTATATGTATATCCAGTCCATGTTATAGTTGTGTCAGTAAATTCTTCAAAAGAATAGCTTTCATTTACTTCAAGCGGAATTACTTCGTGTGATTTAAAATCTGTTTTCCATGGAGTTTTTTGTTTTACAGCCATAACAGCAAGCTGTTTTAACATGTCACATATGGTAGTGTTTATATAAAATCCTGTACCGTTAATTACAAGATGCTGTTCATGTACTTGTAATAACAGGTTCTGTTCATTTGGGCGTGTTATATTAAAAATAATAAAATCTGCGCTTGACGCCTTGTAGGAATCATTTTTTCGATATTGTTCATTTAACTGCAGCACACGGATAAGTTCTTTTATCTGCATGTCAGATAAACTGGTATAAGCTTTATCTGTTGCTCTTTTTACTTCGACTGATGTTATGGTTTCAGGATCTATAGCGTTTATCTCTGCTTTTGCGTTATGTTCTGTTTCACTGGTGTTTAATTCGTCAAGCAGTATTTGTTTTAACATGCAAAAATCTGCAACATCAGCTTTTCTGTTGTTATTTATATCAGCAGCCATCCAGCCTGTTAGATTATTGTTCTGAATACCAAGAAGCCATTTTCGGAAAAGAACAAGATCTTCAGAATTGAATTTATAGTCCCTGTTGACATCTCCGGAAACCGGACTTACAAGTTCTTCTGGTTTGAATAAACCATCTGAAAACTGAATTTTTACAACTGTATGATCAGCATTATTGTCCTTAAGCTCATTTAATATTTCAGAAAATATTAATGGACGGTCATATTTTTCATTGCCTTCAGGAGTTTTTGAAAAAGTGACCATAACTGTTCCGTTTGACTGGATCTCAACGTTAGCTTTATCAGGATAACTTGTATTTATGTATTTCTGGATAATAGATGCTATCTGCACTTTGTTAGTTACAGTTTCAGCTTTTACGGAAAAATCGGAAACAGTAATATTACTGACGGCTAATGCAAGGCATAAAAACAAACTTATTTTCTTTTTCATAATGAAACTCCCCCAGATCATATTATTTTCGACGCAGATCAATGACTATATTTTGCTTGTATATATTATACACACGAACTCCATAAATGTCTTAGTTTATTTTCGAAAAAAATATTCTTTTGCCGAAGTTTGTTAAATGCTTATAAGCAGATTGGTCATATTATGTTACAGATGCACAAACAGAAATGGTGGTGCCTTCGGCACAATTGAAAAAACAGCTGCACTTTGCGTGCAACTGTTTTGAAAAGAAAGTTCTTGTTAAAGAATCGATTCCAACGGTCGCCGAACGGCGGCCGTTTTCAATAGAATGCCGAAGGCATACCATGTTGCAGATGCACAAAACATAAACCGATTATTTTTTTCAAAAATTTCTGTTACCTTAAAGGATTTTTTTACACTATTAAAACAGAGAGATAAAAAACATAAAGTTTTTCTCCGGCAGACATATAATATTCTATTTTCATAAAAGAAAAAAGAGAGAAAAGGCAGGTAGGAACTATGAAGAAGAATTTTAAAAAGACAGCAGCAGCGGCGGCAGCTCTGGTACTGGCATGCGGATGTGCAGTGGCAGGAATGTGTCATTCACCGGCGGTAAGTTTCGCTGAAACCAGCAATGCAAAGTATACCGGTTTAGTGGAAGAAAAAAATCAGCTGGCGATTTTCAGAAGCGGAAGTGCATGGTACAGTGTAATGACCAGTGTAAAGTCTGATGACAAACCGGATACGTTTGTTGTACCGGCTTATTACAGATACAGTGAGCCTATCGATCCGTTTGAGAAAAACAGAGAGTTAGCAAAAAACATACTTGCTCTGGGATATAAGTCTGTAGATCTCACCGGATCACGTCATGTAATAGTTTCAGACGGTATTTACGAGATACAGAGCATTGCATTTAATAATACTGATGATCTGAAAACTGTTACACTGAGTGATACTGTAGAAGTGATAGAAGACCTGGAACTTGACAAAGACACCGTATTCAGAGGACACCGCGGTGCCTATGCGGAAAGATATGCAGTTAATGCCGGATATACTTATGAATTTATCGGGGATGTAAACGGTGACGGCAATATCAATTCAGCTGATATACTCGTAATGTCACAGTACTTTAACGGAGCGTGTGAACTGGATGAGGATGAGGCTGCAAGAGCGGATGAAAACTTCGATACACAGATAAGTATTGCCGATTACATTTTCTTAAAGAATGAAATAACAGAACCGAGAGCATCTGCCTTCGGAGCGTCATTTGATGGTGCGCTTGCTGCTCCGGATCTTAAGAATATCAAAAGAATAAACGAAAATAAAGATGCAGACGGTTATATGAAATTTGCTTCCGTTTCAGCAGGAAAGGTACTGGCTGAATCAGAAGATGAAAAAGGTCCGGAAAACCCGGTATATTCGCCTCTCAGCTATTATACAGCTCTGTCGATGGCAGCTGAATGTTCATCAGGCAATACCAGAGACGAGATAGTAAATGCACTCGGAGCGGAAGATATTGAAACTGTACGTAAGGAAAATGATGCTCTTTACCGTACAATAAATTTTGATAATTTTTCAGCTTACTGTATCCTTGCAAATTCACTCTGGCTAAATAACAAGTGGGAGTTTGAACAGGATACGCTTGATCTTATCGCGAAGGATTATTATGCAGTGTCATTTGCAAAGGATTTTGCAGATGAGAAAACTCCGGGAGAGATCTCAGAATGGATATTTAAAAATACAAGTGAAAAGATAAAACCGGAAATAAAAGTCAAACCGGATTCAGAGATCCTGAAGATACTCAATACCGTTACTTTCAAAGAGACCTGGGAGGATTCATTCAATAATACTGAAGATGATGTTTTCCATAAAGCGGACGGCAGTGATGAGACCTGTAAATTCATGAATGATATGGACACCGGAGATGTAGGATTTGCGGATAAATTCATGGTTTATGCCAAGGATCTTAACGAAGGATATAAAATGTACTTTGTTCTTCCGGATGAAGGAGTCGAAGTAAAGGATATAGTTTCTGACAGTACAATAATTGCAGATATCTATGCTCATAAACTTGACTATAAAGATTGTAATATTCAGCTTTCAGTACCTGAGTTTGAGATTGCATCAAAGTTTGACCTAATAGAAGCGACAAAACAGATGGGGGTTAAAGATGCTTTCGAGGACACCAAAGCTGATTTCAATGCAGTAGTTGATTACAATAAAAATGGTATCAAAAAGGCTGCAATAACAGCAATTGATCAGGAAACAAAGCTTAAGGTAGATGAAAAAGGCTGCGAAGGTGCAGCATATACCCTTATAACAATAGAAACAACTGCACCGGCACCTCCGGACAGACACGTTAATTTTAAACTTGACAGACCTTTCTTCTACTATATTGCCGACAAAAATGAAATACCGGTATTTGCAGGTATTATAGACAATCCGAACGAAGAGCAGGAATAATTATGCTGATTTATGAATAAATCAGCGTTTACAAGTAAAGGACAGCCTCTGATGAGCGTAACACGTTTGTCAGAGGCTGTTCTGCGTCAAAAATATTCATGTCATTTTTACGATAATAACCTTGCAAAATAATAATTTTTCGGATATAATATAGAATATCTATTAAAATAAAACGACCGGAAAAAATTTTTTTGAAAAACGCGGAGATATTTGAGTATCTCGTGTGTATAATATACAGAAGCAGAAAGCAGGAGGATGTCCCATGGGCAACGATGCGGAACGCTATCGCCGTTATCTTGACGGGGACGATGACGGTCTCAGAGAGATAATCGATATTTACTATAACGGGCTGACGCTCTATATAAACGGTATTGTAAAGGATCTGTCGGCGACGGAGGATATACTTGAAGATACCTTTGTAAAACTTGCTGTGAAGAAATATATATTCAAAGATGACGGCAAAGCAGGTTTTAAAACGTGGCTATATACTATAGCAAGAAATCTGGCGTACAATTATCTTAAAAGATACAGGTCAAGGATCTCGGATATTCCAATCGATGAATACGATGAACCGATCCTGTTATCTGACGGGACTGATGTGGAAAAGGAGTTCTTAAAGAACGAGCAGAAAATAGAACTGCGCCGTGCGATGAAAAAACTGAAACCGGATCACTATCAGGTGCTGTATCTTGCATATTTTGAAGATATGGATATCGAGAATACGGCAAGAATAATGGGCAAAAACAAAAGACAGATAACCAATTTGCTTTACAAGGCTAAAAACTCATTGAAATCCATAATGGAGAAGGCAGGTTTTCAGTATGAGGACATCTAAAGAAATGGCAGACTCCGTACTGAAATTACGGGATGCATACGAAGAAGAAAACAGAAAACGAAAAATAAAAATGAAAAATACTGCCGGAATCGCTGCGGTTGCCTGCTCATTCTGTATCATGGCAGGTGTGTTGCTGTTCTTTAAATCAAAGACACCGGATGATCCCGGCATGCCTGTTGCGGAGGTCACAGTTACAGAAACGGAGCCGGTATCACAGAATGCTCCTTCCAACGGAACGACGGAAGAGTTTGTGGTAAAAGAAGAACAGGCGATAACTGTCGCTGAAACAGCTGTTACGGAAGTGTCGGAAGTTTCTGCTGATGTTTCTGCCGTAACTGATACGGAAAAGACAGAGAAAACAGAAAAGACAGCGCAGACTGAAAAAACTGCAGAAACTGCAAAGCAGAACAGTTCGCAGAATCAGTCAGATCAGGGAAAGAAAAATGACAGCGCAGCGGTAACGGAAAAAGTCATCGAAACCAATAAACCGGAAGCACAGCAGACAAAACCGGCTGTGACTGAAAAGAAACCGGAACTGGTAACGGAAGCAAAAAAGGAAGCTGTTACTGAAGTGATAGTTACCCGTCCTGTAAAAGCTGAAGAAGCTGAGGATGAATCAAGTGCAGATAATGCACCTGAAAAGAAGTCAGATGCTTCGGCGGAAATTTCAAAGGAAACACCGATGCCGATGGCTACAGTTCGTCCTTCACAGAGCAGTCAGAAAATTACTGAATCTGCCGCTTCTGTTCAGCCGAGCATGAGACCGGTGGCAGAAGCTCCGGAACCTGTTGCTGCTGAAGAGCCTGTTGATGAATCGGTGAAAGTAAACGCACCGGTGTCTGCATCTGTTCCATCTGCCGAGGCTACCGTCATAACAGACAGAAACATTCAGGCGGCTTTTGATGAAGTTATTGACTACACGGTAGCAAACAATACAGACTGCTATCTCTACTACAAGGACAACGATCAGATCTTAGTAATACTCTGCCGCAATGACGAGGACGTTCAGAAGATAAATGATCTTATATCGGAAAAAGGATTTGATCCGTCAAAATTCGAATGCAGGATCAACGATATAGTCATCGATCTTCCGGCACAGAAGACAGATGACATGGAAAAGCAGAGAAAACTGATCAGCCGGTTTATGACGCAGAATAATATTTACGGCTATGCGAAGATAGCGGAATATGAAGGCGAAGAAAAGATCATAGTAATGCTCAACGACACATCCAGTGAAAACGCAGCAAAGATAAGATATTTCCTGTCGATGTATGAAATAAGCTTCAATTCTGTAAAGATCGATTCGATATAAATGCAGTAATGAAATTTAGTCAATCATAAATTAGTCATTTATATCTGAGTAAAATTATATTACACTGAACAATAAAATCAGCGGGAGTACCGGTAAATCAAAATCCGTTGCTCCCGCTGTTTTCTTATAATGGCAGTATTCACTCTGCAAATCGAAAAATATTTTTTTAAAACCACTTTGACTTTTTCAGAAAAAAAGGTACTAATAAGTGAAAGGATCAGGACGATCCTTTTGGAAGGAGGAGATCTCCCATGGATAACGGTGAAAGTAGCTACCGCCGTTTTATTGCAGGTGATAACGAAGGTCTCCGTGAGATCATACATCTTTACAGACAGGGACTTATCCTGTATATCAACAGTTTTGTACAGAATATTCATATTGCCGAAGAACTCGCAGAAGATACATTTTGGGAACTGATGTGTAAACGCCCTGTATTTTCAGGAAAGAGTTCCTTTAAAACCTGGCTGTATTCTGTCGGGCGGAATATTACGATGAAGTATTTAAGAAAACATTCCAAAATGAATATCGTACCGCTTGAAATGCAGGAAAATCTGTCAGATGAAGAAGATCTGGAACGGAATTATATCAGAAGTGAAGACAAACGTACTCTTCACCGCGCTCTGCACAGTCTTAAGCCTGAATACCGGCAGGTACTGTATCTGACCAGCCTTGAAGGATTCAGTAATTCTGAGGCTGCATTCATTATGAAAAAGACTGACAGACAGATAAAGTCGCTTATCTACAATGCAAAGAAAACATTAAAAACTGAGCTTGAAAGGAGCGGATTTAAATATGAAAACTGATGATGAAATGTATCAGAGTCTGCTTTCAAGATGGGAGGATTATAAGGATAATAAACGCAAAAATACAACCAGAATAATTCTTGTTCCTGCAGCTGTTCTCGGAGTTTGTTTTGCGTTCTGGGTAGCTGGTAATGTAAACAGGATCGTGAAAACAGGAGACAGTGATAATTTTGTCGGAAGTGCGATGTTTTCTGATTCAGAAGAATCAGAGAACGATAATGACTTGCTGTTAGTAACTGAAGATGATGGAAATGCTCATGGGTATTTCAACTTTAATGTAGTAAATGACGGCGTTAATAAATACGGCAGGTTTAAGGCAGTTAATTCATCAGGTATTATTTCGTTCAGCGGATGTCCAACAGGAGCAGCCCGTATTTGTATTCATTCGAATGGTTATGACGGCCCTGTTGAATGCTGTATAATCAATCCTGATACGGATATTTCCAAACAGAGTATCAGTTTTTCTATGACAGCTGGTGAATACTATTACATTACCATTGAAACATGGGATGATTATATCCAGACAATTGGTGAATTTGAAATTATTGATGGAGAAACCATTAATAATGATGTCAGTGAAAATACACTTGACTATGATGCTTTGCTTGAACCTTACAGAACAGCGTTTGATGAATTCAATAAATCACACAGTACAACCTACGGTTTCATGAGTGATGAGCAGCTTGAACTTCATAAAATGGATAAGCAGCAATACCTGAAAGAGATAGCAGAGTTTTATTCAAAAATGTCAATTGCAGAGTTTTACGATTATCTTGAAAATGCTTATGAGGCAGATTTAAAAAATTCAGAGATAATGAATAATAATGGGGGTATTTCAAATGAAAGTGATTTTATTGTAACCGAAAAGCAAGATACAGATAAATGTTATTCTATTGATCACAATGAATTTTACGAAGAAGATAAAGAGACAATATTAAATATCTGCAATGATATATGCAAAGATTTAAAAGAACTATACAGCTATGACAGCATTATTCAATACGACGCTTTAAGGGAATATCTGAAGTATTCAGTTACTAATTCCGCCTTTGATGCTATACCTGATAGCACCAATCTGTACTTTGCTTTACAATCGATGACTATCGCAAACAAAAACGCTGTAGTTACAGGGATTCTTAAAGATTCAACCGGTGCATATGGCGAGTGCATTATTATATTATCAAATTATGAAGGTAAAATACTTCTGAATGATATAGCTGTAGATTCTAAAGGTTCTTCAGATACCATATATCGACCAGATTTTCTCCATTCACCTTATTCGGATTTCTGGCTTGATAACAATTATTCATGGATTGCAGAATAGAACTTTGGCAAATGAAAAGGTATCAGGCAGCATGTTGCCTGATACTATCAAATAGCTGCCTTTGGCAGCTCACCATTCGTCCGGTGATACTCATCAATTACTCTATAAATTCTTGAAAAATCAGCGGGAGTACCGGTAAATTGAGATCCGGTGCTCCCGTTTGCTCTGTATAAAGGTAGTCTTCACCCCTGCGGGCCGAAGACTGCTATGGAAAAACCGAGCTGGCCAGCTCGGTTTGACCCGCACCGGAGTAGTTATAAATAAAATAACGCGGGTCATCTCCGTGAATAATCCATTGTTCGTATTTACCAAATCTATAACCGAAGAATACACATATTTCACAAACTTCATTTTTATTCAGAAAATTTTAAAATTAAACGAAGATATTCGGTGCGTTCATGTGTATAATAATCAGAAAGGGATAAACCTTTTGAAAAATCGTAAAGTTAATTTGATCATATATCAGGCGGTACGTCCAACGAGGAGGAATTTCTTATGCAAAAAAGAATTATAAGTGCAGTGTTATCTGCAGCAATGCTCGGAACATCAGTTTTTTCAGTACCTTTTGTGAATGCGAAAACTGCTGTTGAAACCGGAGACATAGATGCAAGCGGAATAATCGATGTATCCGATCTTAGCGAACTCTCACTCGCACTTTTAGGTGACAGAAATCTTTCTGAAGACCAGAAGAAAGCAGCGGATGTTGACGGTGACGGTGAAGTTACACTCGCAGATCTTGCAAGGATCAGACAGTTTATATCCAAAAAGATCTCCAGATGTGTTTTTTGCGGTATAACTCTTACAGATATAGTGGATACATCGATAAGAGATAATATTGCTACATCTGATGCAATGGAAGAATTTTATGAAGACAACGTTTATATCTATGAATTCGGTTCAATAGTGTCAGAGCTCATTGAATGTACTTTCTCTGACGGGACAGTAATGAATGTCAGAAAAGCACTGGCAGAAGGTATGATATCGATATCTGATCTGGATAAATTTAATATCAGATACAGTAAAAGAGAAAAGAAACTGAATGAATTTACAGCAGAAGTAGCCGAAATATCCGAAAATCGAATGATTGTAATACCTGACAGCGGTTTTTATTATACTGACAAGGTTATCGTTCACTGTAAACAGATAATTTCAGAACTTAGCATAAATGCCGGTGATAAAGTTTGTATCGAATATAGCGGAGGGATAATGGAATCGAATCCACCACAGGTCGTAGCTTCCAGGATAAGCATTCTTGAAAAAGCCTCAGATGAAGTAGAGTACAGCTTCACACCAATTTCTGTACGTGTAACTGTGGATCACAGCATAGATGAATATCCGCAGCACCAGATGATCACAGACCGTGCCGGATTTGATGCTCTGTTTACTGAAAAGCAGGAACTCGAAATCGAGGAGAGCGGTGGTAAACTGGCTAAATTAAACGGTAAATACACAGACGAATGGTTTGAGACACATAAGCTGTATGTTGCTTATCCCGGCGTTGGCGGACCGACATCAACAAGATATAAGGTCGAAAAGGTAACTAACAAAGAAGTGACTATTTATCAGAATCTTCTTGGTCAGAGCATGTCACCTACTGAAGAATTAGCAGACTGGATAATATTTATCGAAGTGAGCAGAGACGCTGATGTAACAGATGCTACAGAGATAAAGTTCAATACAGTTTACTAAAAGATCATAACGAAATTATCATTCAATTACTCTGAATAAATAAAGACAGCGGGAGTACCGGTAAAAAAATCCGGTGCTCCCGTTTGCTCTGTATAAAGGTAGTCTTCACCCCTGCGAGCCGAAGACTGCTATGGAAAAACCGAACTTGCTCGATTTATTTGGAATAGTAATCTTTACTTGACATCTGTGCTTATTTGATTTATAATATAAGCACAAAAGTTTGACGGGGAAGGTAGTGATCTTATGAGTGATATGACAGAAATACTGAAAGAGAATAATTACATCACGCCTGAAATTGCAGAAAAACATGGAATATCAAAATATAAATTCTATAAATTTGTTCACGATAATGATCTTGAACAGATCGAACATGGAATATATGTTTCAGCTGACGGATGGGTAGATGAACTGTATATTATACATCAAAGATGTCCGGATGCTGTTTTTTCGCACGATGAAGCACTTTATTACTATGGACTTCTGGAACGCGAACCGTTATGTCATACGCTGACAACATACAGCGGCTATAATTCACACCGACTTACTGCTGACGGCAGATGTAAGGTTTATACAGTAAAAAAAGAATTACTCGAAATAGGAAAAACAGTCGTCACTGATAACTGCGGAAATGACATACCGATGTACGACCTTGAAAGAACGATATGCGATATGGTAAGAAGCAGAAGCAATATAGAAATACAGGATTTTAGCTCTGCTCTGAAAGCATATATTTCAAAGAAAGACAAGAATCTTAATCTTCTTATGGAATATGCAGCATTATTCCGTGTCCAGAATGTTATTCGAAGATATATGGAGGTATTGTTGTAATGAGACTTACAGCGGAACAAATCAAAGGGCGAATACGGAATGTAGCCAGACAAAACAATTCAGACGCACGAACACTGATGCGTATTTATATGATGGAAAGATTCCTCGAAAGAGTCGCGCAGTCTGAATACAAGGATAACTTTATTATAAAGGGCGGAATGCTGGTAACATCAATGGTCGGAGTAGCACTTCGTTCTACAATGGATATCGATACAAGCATAAAGAATCAGAATCTGTCAGCTGAAGATGCAGAAAAAATTATAGAGCAAATCAAAAATATTGACGTTGATGACGGTGTAACTTTTGAGATAAAAGAAATATCAGGTATAATGGATGAAATGGAATATCCGGGAATAAGAATATCTTTAAATGCAGTTCTTGAAAATCTGATTACTCCGTTGAAGATAGATATTTCGACCGGAGATATTATTACGCCAGCTGCAGTAGAATATAAATATCAGTTGCTGCTTGATGATCGTTCCATTAATTTATGGTCGTATAATCTTGAAACTATTCTTTCAGAAAAACTTCAGACTATTCTTGCCAGAGGCCTTTTGAATACTCGTATGAGAGACTTTTATGATATCTTTATTCTTCTTGATGTATATGAAGAACGAATAAATACTGAAAATCTTAAACTGGCATTTGATGCTACGTGTAAAAAGAGAGAAACTTTGAATTTTAAAGAAAATGGTAAATCAATATTATCAGTGGTTAAAGAAGATTCAAATCTAAATAAGTTATGGAATACGTATCAGAAAAAATATTCATATGCCCAAAATATTAGTTTTGATGAGGCTGTAAATAGAACTGAATTTCTTTTGAATATGATAATATAATTACTGCAGAAAATACGGAGCGATATATGACGCAGATGCAGAAGTCGAAAGTGAAAAACTAGCAGATGCGATAAATAATGCAATAGATTCGCTGCCGGAAGATTCAGAAATAAAAGCAATACTGGAATCCAGACGTGCGGAGGTGGTAAAATTGTGTATTGAAGAATATACAAAAGAACATTCAGATTATGTGCGTAAAATTGAAGATGACAGGAAAAACGAAAAAATCAGTCAGCTTGAAAAAGATAACGGTCAGCTTAAAGAAGAAAGTGAACGTAAGGACAAAATCATTGCGGAAAAGGACAAGCAGTTTGAAAAATTAAAAGAAGATAATGAGGTAAAAGACAAGCAGCTTGAAACAGCTGTAAATGGTTTTGTCAGACTTGCTAAAGACGGAAAGTTATCAGTTTCCGAAGCTGCAAAATATGCAGGTATGAGTACTGAAGAATTTGAAAAACTGATGTAAACAAAACCAGCGGGAGTACCGGTAAA
>JAFRUS010000036.1 GCA_017438745.1 Oscillospiraceae bacterium
CGCCATTTCAGCTACCTTTTTATATTCCATATCATCGCCTCCATGATTATATTATAATATATTATCGGCAAGATTTCAATGGAATTCAAATGATTTTCTTGCCGATAAATTCTTGCTTGTGCCAGGCATAAAAAAGGAACATCCGCCCTGCCGGACGGATGTACTACTGATAGTACGCCTAAAGGCGTACCGCTTTAATGCAGAAAGTCTTGATTTCTCACAAATTATAGGGTATACTATAAGTAGATATGTTGAATTAAAAAGTGAAAAAAGAAGATATATAAATAAACAGCCACTAAGTATGAGTACTGACTGAGCGGGTGTTAATTTTTCTGCTTAATGATCTTCTAAAGTGATTAGCCAGGAGAAGAGACAATGTCAAAATCAGAAAATAAATCAATTAAGGTATTCATGTTTTTTATTGTACTTGCAGGAATACTTCATGTTATAGATCCGACTCCGAATCGTGCAGTAAATACTCTGTTGTTCTGTTCAATTTATTCTATATATTCAGGACTTATAATTTATTGGTTCCGGTCAGTTCAAAGAAGAATGCTACCGACCAGAGCGAGGATGTATGTTTGCAGTGCTGTGAAGTTCATGTTAGTGATGCTGATATTGCGTGCTGCAAGATATCGTGTTGTGAATCAGACACTGCCGGAACGGTATTTATGGTATTCATACTATATTCCCATGATTTTCATACCGACATTTTTTCTGCTTGCCTGCATGAAAATCTGTTATCCGGATAAAGATATATACAAATCAGAAAAAGCAATACTGTTTTCGGCTACAGTCATTGTAGTCGGAATCATGACAAATGATATGCATTTTCTTGCATTTCACCCGATTACAGGCTCAATAGCAGACATAAACGGAAAAAGCGGAACTTTTACACACGAGTTTTTGTTTTATGCAGCATACGCTTGGATAGGGGCTACGATTATTTCCGGCATGTTCTTTCTTTTCAGGGCGGTCTGTAAAATTAGAAATATAAAAAAGGTATTCAGCCCTTTTAATTACCTGATTATGTGGATAGTCATGATCGGATTTCTAGCGTTTTTTGATCATTATGATCTGAGAAAGCCGTTTGAGCTTCCGGAAATAGTGATTTTCTGCCTGATTGGTCTGTTTGAGTCATGTATTGAAAATCGTCTAATGCCATATAACGTTAATTACGAAAAATTCTTCAACAGTATGCATATGCCTGCAATCATAACAGACAATGATTTTTCCGTTATATTAAGCTCTGATATGCCGCTCGATGTGAATAAAAATGAATGTATTGCAGCACTTGCCGGAACGGTTTATTTGTCAGAAGATGTTAGATTGCATGGGAAGGAGATTCGTGGAGGATATGTTTTTTGGGCCGTAGATGAGCATGAGCTTCATATAATGAATGATAAGCTTGCGGATGCTAACGATACTCTTGCTTTGGAGAACACTCTTATTGAAGCAGAGAACAGGCAACGTGAGGAGATAGCAAGAATGGATTTTGAAAACCGCATTTATCGTCGGATCAACCTTGAACTTTATCCCATACGGAAATGTATTGGAAAGATACTGGAATCAACATCACCAGAAAAGGATAATTTTCAGAAAAGTCTTGAAAAGGTGTGTGTGTTGAATGCTTATGTAAAACGCGCAACCAATCTCATGCTGATGGCAGCTGAAAATGAAAGCGTAGGAAGTCGTGAAGTATATCTTGCTTTAAGTGAATCGGCGAGATATATGAAATACACTGGGGTAAAATCCTCTGTAACAGATGAGGCTAAAATAGATTTTTCGTCGTCGCTTGTTATAAATATCTATAAGACTTTCGAGCAGATAATTGAAGCATTACTTCCGGATATTTCATTTATAACAGTTACCCTGTGTAAGGATTGCCTCAAAATTGCGACCGATGTGCCGGATGCAAACCTTACTGAAACAGTTTTTCCTGTAAATAAAGTGTGCGAAGATGGTATGATTTATATTACTGCTTCGTGGAAAGACGGTATTTAAATGACAGCGTTTCGTCAAATAATAAACGGATATGGCGGCAGTGTAATAAAGTTTATGTCACTGATCATTATGACAGGACAGCTCAGCATATTAATATGTGCATTACAGCACAGACGTACCCGTGTAAGAAAGAGTATTTATGCTGCTGGTACATCTCTTGCTTTTTTATGGATGTATATTATGATGGGCGACGAATTACAGCAAGAGACTGTTCCTGTTATAACATTATATGTTTTGGATTCACCGTGGATATTTTCAGTGGCAGCAGAATTGTTTCTAGTGTTAATGCTTTTGATCTTCCGACAAGACTGTATTGTATATGCCGGTAAGCATATCGTTCCCGAAAGTATTAAGGAGGCCGTCGATTTGCTTCCTGACGGTATTGCTTTCGGCGATGAAACAGGAACTGTTGTGTTTTCGAATATAGTAATGAATGATCTCTGTCGCAGAATAAGTGGGGAAAATTTATCTGATTCCGAAGCGTTCTGGCATATGATATGTGAGAAGGGGGAAGAAAGGAATGGTGATAAGATCATTGTGACCGATACAGGTGAAGCGGTAATGTTTACAGGCACTTTTGTGACTGATTGCCGAAGAAAGTTCAGGCAGATTCTTGCTTTTGATGTTACCGGATTGCAAAGAATAACCTCTGATCTTGAAAAGAAAAATGAAAAACTTGTGGACATTCAGCTGCGTATGAAGGCTTATCAGGCACAGGCTTCTGATGTTATCATCTCAAAGGAAATCATGAAGGCCCGTGCGCAGGTACACGATGAGCTTGGACATGTTCTGCTTTCAGCAGGATACTATTTTGAAAATCCGGATCAGGCAGATGCCTCGGTACTTTACTCAATGCTGAAGCGTACTAACCAATTGCTGCTTCGTGAGGCTGAGGAACCGGATGACATGGATCATGACAGTATTTCAGATGCATTGAAGATAGTCAGCGCTATAGGTGTAAAAGTTGATATTACAGGTGAAATGCCTGAAAAAAATGAAGAGAAAGATCTTGCTGGCAGGGTTATCAGAGAATGTGCGTTCAATGCGGTAAAACATGCCGGCGGAGACAAACTGGACATATGTTTTTATCATACAGATGAGAGTTTTACCGTTTCAGTGACAAATAACGGAGAACCGCCGCGAGAAGAAATAATCGAGACCGGCGGACTTCTGGCGTTACGGCGTTCAGTTGAGGAGTATGGCGGAGAGATGAATATTTCCGCAGCTGATAAGTTTATGCTCACAATTGTTCAGCCGGTGTAACAGTTATAGTAAAATACTGAAATAATGAAAATGTATATCGGTATGAATAGGGAGGAATTATATAATGAACAGGAAAATCAGGGTTCTGATTATTGACGACCAGAATATTGCCAGAGGGTACTTCAGAATGTATGTTGAATCTTCAGACAAATATGAATTAGCTGGAGCTTTGTCTGAGGCTGAGAAAGCGGTTTTATTTTGTGACAACGGAAAAGCAGATCTTGTGGTAATGGACATTATGATGCGTTCCGGGATTGATGGTGTTACAGCTGCTGAGCAGATAAAGAAAAGGCATCCGGAAATAAAGATAATTCTTGTTACATCTACTTCGGAATCTGCATGGGAGAAACGGGCAAGAGCATCAGGAATTGAAGGATTCTGGTATAAAGAGTATTCTGAAACATCGCTTTTTGAAGTCATGGACAGGATAATGGCAGGTGAGCATGTATATCCCGATTCTAATCCGGCGCCGGAATTCGGAAGAATAACCAGAGCAGAACTAACCGACAGGGAGATTGATGTTCTTCGTGAGCTTACCGGAAGCCGTTCCAATGATGAAATAGCAGGAAGACTCGGTATATCTGTCAATACAGTGAGACAGCATATACAGAATATGTTAAACAAAACAGGGTATCAGAACAGACTAGACCTAGCAATAAATGCTACAGCTATTGGAATAGTAGTAAGTGATAGTAATCGATGAAACAATTTTCTTTACGTATTTTTATACACTTTTTTTAGTGGTATAGTCCAAAGTGAGGATGTCGAAAAAAATCTTATATGATAAAATGTATATATCATATTTTCTGCTGTATATTTCCACTTGCTTCAGATTTATTTCTGAAAAACTGGAAATCATGAGTATACAGATGATATATGAATTTTGATTAGAAAAAATACGGGGGATGATTTAGTTGAGATTAAAAGGATTTAAAAGAACGATTGCAGCTGTAATGGCACTTCTTGTTGTGGGTGGAGCAATGCCGCTTGAGGCTGGTACTCTCAGTTTTCCACAGCATACACTGACAGTAAAGGCGGCGCTTGACAGTACTGCTGTTCTGAACGAAGAAAACGGTGTTCTTACACTCAGCGGAGATGTGGTAAACGACGATGTGCGGGAATTCAGAGATGATTCAAGAGTAACATGTGTTGTTGCTGAACCGGGTACAATTCTTCCGGAAGACTGTTCTAAGATGTTTGAGGGATTTTTTTACGTAGAGAAAATCGATCTTCACGAGGCGGATGTATCAAATGTTACTAATATGCGACAGATGTTTGATGAATGCAGGACGTGTTCAAGCATTGATTTTACTGGCTGGGATACAAGTAATGTCACTGACATGAGCTATATGTTTAATAAATGTTCAATGCTCAAATACAGTGATGTAAGCCTGAAAGGAATCAAGCACTGGAATACCGATAATGTTTCAACTCTTTCAGGTATGTTCTGTTCAAGTGGTATAGAATATTTAAAAATTGGAACGGATCGTCAAGCAAATGATCCGGATGATGCTGCCTGGAGAACAGATAATGTAACAGATTACAGGTTTATGTTCAAAAACTGCAGCAATCTATACGTTCTGGGAATTATGAACTTCACACTGAAAAGCGGGGCCAGAACAAATGATATGTTTTCTGGGTGCACTGCTCTTGATATTATGTTTTTCTTTAGAGATTTTAAAGTCAATGAAGATATGAAACTTGAAAACACCTATGGCTGGACTACAATTTTACGTAACGGATTCAAAGTAAGTTCTGATGGAGAGTACGCTGTGTTAGCCGCTGATCCTAACAGGATTTCTGCGTGTTATAATCTTAGATTATACACAACACTTGAAATACCTACTCTGTGTTTCGTAGATAAACCATATGTAGGCAATATTGTTAGTGGGTATCGTAGCTATAGTACAAATGAGGGTTATACTATGGATCTTGAACATTCTGGATGGTATGATGTTGAACGAGATTGTTTTATGTCAAAGGGTGATTATTTCATGCCGGATAAGTCGTATATATACATATTCAGATATAAACCAGATTACCCGAATAGATTTGTAACTCCGACAGCTGAGGAACTCAAACAGGCTGAAATAATTGATGTTAATGATAGGGATAAGAATTATCTTAGAGTACAAGCTGCACATCTTAATGATGATGGCACTCTTGATATCTATGCCGCTCTGGCTCCAGATGATAGCTATAATGGTAATACTGTGAATTTAATTCGGATAGATCAGGATCCATTTACCAAAAGGGAGAAAAAAATATATGACGCATACTATCCTCCGGAGGGTACAGTCTTTATCAAAACAAGCTATGCAAATCATGGCGCTTTTCCAGCTTTCAGACTTCCAAAAATGTATTCATCATCTGCAGTTTCCTTTGATTCAATTGTCCTGAGAAGGTTCGGAAAAGATATTACTTCAAGAGATTATCTAGTTTATATGTGCCTAAATGGATATGAAGTCAGCATCGACGGTAAGAATTATATGAATCTTGCAGACTATAACACCGATTCGTTTACCAATCTGAGATATGGAAAGAAGTATACTGTAAGCGTAAGGGTAAAAGGTAGTGAAAAACCATTTTGGTCTGAAGATTTTATAACTAAATCCAAAAATAGACCGAGAAGAAAATGACAACATTAAAGCAAATAATGTATAAACTTTCCTGAAAACAAATCAGCGTATTCTGAAACTACGTATTTACGTGAGAAGAATATGCTGATTCTTTTATTATATTCAGGTCTGTTTTATAGTTCTTTGTTTTGAAAAATATATCAGCTATAGGAACGGCCTATAACTAGCTATGGAATATATGCATTGGACAAACCCTACTGAATTGATATATAATATAGACATAGCAAAGAGGAACACACAAAAGCTAAGAAAGCAAGTAACCGGTTCAGCGTGATATCTGATATCCGGTGTGACCGGTGTTCCACATATAAGAAAAAATTATAATTCAGAATTCAGGAGGAAATTATCATGGTAAACAATAAATTACACTTTGAAACATTACAGCTTCACGTAGGACAGGAACAGGCAGATCCGGTTACAGATGCAAGAGCAGTACCGATCTATGCATCAACTTCATACGTATTCCACAACTCACAGCATGCAGCTGACCGTTTTGGTCTTAAGGATGCCGGCAACATTTACGGCAGACTTACAAATCCTACACAGGATGTTTTCGAACAGAGAATAGCAGCTCTTGAAGGCGGTGCAGCAGCACTTGCTACAGCTTCAGGTGCAGCAGCAATCACATATACAATTGAAGCTCTTGCAAAGGCTGGCGAAAATATCGTAGCTTCAAAGACAATCTACGGTGGTACATACAACCTTCTCGAACACACACTTCCGCTTTACGGTATAACAACAAAGTTCGTTGATCCGGAAGATGAAAGTGCTTTCGAAAAGGCTATCGACGAAAATACAAAGGCTCTCTACATCGAAACACTCGGCAACCCTAACTCAAATGCTATCGATATCGAAAAGATCGCAGCTATCGCTCACAAACATGGTATTCCGCTTGTAGTAGACAACACATTTGCTACACCTTACCTCGTTCGTCCTATCGAATACGGCGCAGATATCGTTGTTCACTCAGCAACAAAGTTCATCGGCGGTCACGGTACAGCAATCGGCGGCGTTATCGTTGACAGCGGTAACTTCGACTGGAAGAAGTCAGGCAGATACCCATGGATCTCTGAACCAAACCCAAGCTATCACGGCATAAGCTTTGCAGATGCTGTAGGTCCTGTAGCATTCGCAATCTACATCCGTGCTATCCTTCTTCGTGACACAGGTGCTACACTTTCACCATTCCACGCATTCATCTTCTTACAGGGACTCGAAACACTTTCACTCCGTGTTGAACGTCACACTTCAAATGCTAATAAGATAGTTGAATATCTTGCAAAGAACCCGCAGGTAGAAGCTGTTCACCACCCGTCACTTCCATCAGAACCAAGCCACGAGATCTACAAGAAGTACTTCCCGAACGGCGGCGGCAGCATCTTCACATTCGACATCAAGGGCACAGAAGACGATGCTAAGAAGTTCATCGACAACCTTGATATCTTCTCACTCCTTGCAAACGTTGCAGACGTTAAGTCACTTGTTATCCACCCGGCTTCAACAACTCACTCACAGCTTACAGAAGCTGAACTTGCTGAACAGGGCATCAAGCCAACAACTATCCGTCTGTCAATCGGTACAGAACACATCGACGACCTTATTGCTGCTCTCGACAAGGCTTTTGCAGCAATTAAGTAAAAGGCAAAGCATAGCATATTTCTTCTTAAACTCCTCATTAACTTCAGTATAGTATAAAACACGCGGAAGTGCGCACAGTACTTCCGCTTTGTTGTGAAATGACTTATAGATTTTACTTATACCACAGTATAGTTATTATATATTTTACAAATCCTATATGAATGGTATAATAAATTATGATAACAGTTGATTACGATATCAGTAAAATCTTTAATAACGGGAGGACATAAGATGAGACAGATAATATGCTTCGGCGATTCAAATACATTCGGATATATTCCGGGAACAGGAAAAAGATTTCCCTGGGGAGTAAGATGGACAAGCGTTCTTGATGAAAAGCTTGCCGGAACTGACTTAAGAGTAGTGGAGGAAGGCCTTGTAGGCAGAACCACGATCTTTGAAGATCCGCTTCGCGACGGAAGATGCGGCGTAAGACTTCTTCCGGTGATACTTGAAACTCACGCTCCTTCAGATGAAGATCTGATAGTTATAATGCTCGGAACAAACGACTGCAAAGCTATCTACGGAGCATCTCCTGAGGTAATTGCCAAAGGCGTGGCAAGACTTGTAAGACAGGTGAAAGCGTACTCTGACAAAGTTAAGATACTCATCGTTTCACCTATCCATCTCGGCGAAAACGTCTGGAAGGAAGGATTCGATCCTGAGTTTGATGAGAATTCAGTTGAGATATCAAAGAAGCTTGCCGCTGAATACAGAAAGATAAGCAAAGCAGAAAACACATATTTCCTTGATGCATCTGAATATGCTGTTCCGAGTGATACTGATCAGGAACATATGAATGAAGAAAATCACAAGAAGTTAGCCACGGCTATTTACGAAAATATAATGCGAATGCAGTGCGCTTAAACATAAAGCTAACTGAAATTATACTTGACAAAGCCTATAGAAAAGGTATATAATATATTTCGGGGTAATAACGGATACATATAACTGGCATACCGCAGAAGTATTTTGCGGGGCCATAAAATATACATTATACAGTGATATCCACTGTATACGAGAGGAAGAACTGAACATGTCAAAACTCATATATCTTGATAATGCAGCAACAACAAGAGTGAAAAAAGAAGTGCTCGATGTAATGCTGCCTTATTTTACCGAGACATACTCCAACCCTTCAGCTGTCTACAGCTTCGCTTCAGAAGGCAAGAAAGCTGTAATGGAAGCAAGAAACCAGGCGGCTGCACTTATCGGAGCAAAGCCTGAGGAGATATATTTCACCGGCGGCGGAAGCGAATCAGATAACTGGGCGCTTAAGGCTACTGCCGAGGAATACGGCTCAAAGGGTAAGCACATTATCACTACAAAAATAGAACACCATGCAATTCTTCACACCTGTGAATATCTTGAAAAGCACGGTTTTGAAGTTACTTATCTTGATGTTGACAGCGATGGACTTGTTCATCCGGAAGATGTGGAAAAGGCCATCAGACCTGACACCATACTTATTTCGGTAATGACAGCCAACAATGAGATAGGTACAGTTGAGCCGATAGCTGAAATAGGAAGGATAGCACATGAACACGGCGTACTTTTCCATACTGACGCAGTTCAGGCATACGGCCATATCCCGATAAACGTTGATGAAATGAATATAGATATGCTCTCAGCCAGCGGACACAAGTTCGGCGGTCCTAAGGGCATCGGTATCATGTACATCCGCAAGGGCGTAAAGATCCGTTCATTCATCCACGGCGGTTCACAGGAACGCGGAAGAAGAGCAGGTACTTCAAATACTCCTGGCATAGTTGGCCTCGGAAAAGCAGCCGAGATTGCAGGAAAGACCATGGAGGAAAGAGTACGCAAGGAAACTGAGCTACGTGACTATCTTATAAACAGGATCGAAAACGAGATCCCGTATTCAAAGTTCAACGGTCACAGAACAGAAAGACTGCCTAACAACGTTAATTTCTGCTTCCGTTTCATCGAAGGCGAATCACTTCTCATCCTTCTCGACCAGAACGGAATATGCGGTTCCAGCGGATCAGCATGCACATCAGGATCACTTGATCCTTCCCACGTTCTTCTCGCAATAGGACTTCCTCATGAAATAGCGCACGGTTCACTCAGACTCACACTTTCCGAGGAAACAACAAAGGAAGATCTTGACTTTGTAGTAGAGAAACTGAAGGGTATTGTCGAAAGACTCCGCAGCATGTCACCGTTATACGAAGATTTTCTTAAAGCCAATAAAGCATGAATATGATGCCGGAGATCCCATAAAACCAGATCTCCGGCTCGATCAGCGTAAGAATAAAAAATATACTGAAAGGTAAGATATTATGTACAGCGAAAAGGTAATCGATCATTTTTCAAATCCGAGAAACGTTGGTGAGATCGAAAACGCAAGCGGTGTCGGCACAGTAGGCAACGCAAAGTGCGGCGACATCATGAGAATTTATTTTGACATAGATGAAAACCAGGTGATCCGCGACGTAAAGTTCAAGACCTTCGGATGCGGCGCTGCAGTCGCAACAAGCAGCATGGCTACTGAACTTGTAAAGGGAAAGACTGTCTATGAGGCTCTTGAGGTAACTAACAAGGCAGTTATGGAAGCACTTGACGGACTTCCGCCGGTAAAGGTACACTGCTCGCTTCTTGCTGAAGAGGCTATCCACGCAGCACTCTGGGATTACGCCGAAAAGAACAACATAGTTATTGAAGGTCTCAAAAAGCCGGTAAACGACATTGCCGAAACACTGGAAGAGGAAGAATATTAATTTTGAAACTCCACCGCTGATGTCATGATCAGCGTTACATAAACACGTTATACGATAACACTGCATAAGACTGCATAAAACTGGACAACTGTTCTTTTTATGCGGTCTTTTTCGTTCGCAATTATCGCTATTGCAACTATGTTAAATATGTGTTATAATGAAAACACTACAATTTAATCAGGAGAGTGTGGTTATATGTTCAATATTGCAGTAGCTCAGTCGGGTGGTCCGACCTGTGCTATCAACGCATCACTTGTGGGAGTTTACAGGGAAGCTCTCAAGGAATCTTCCATCGATGCGGTATTCGGTTCGGTAAATGGTATAGAAGGTATCATTCAGAACCATATGATCAATCTGAAGTCAATGATCCTTTCAAACGACGACATGGAGCTCCTCAGACAGACTCCGTCAACAGTTCTCGGATCATGCAGATATAAGCTTCCGGACTGGGAAGAAGACGAGGAAGTTTATAAAAAGATAAAGGACACTCTTGTTCAGAGAAACATCGGAGCTTTTTTCTATATCGGCGGAAACGACTCCATGGATACAGTAAACAAGCTTTCCGAATACTTTAAGACTATAAACCTTGACATCAAGGTAATCGGTATTCCGAAGACCATCGACAACGACCTGTGCATAACAGATCATACACCTGGATTCGGTTCAGCCGCAAAATACGTTGCTACAACAATGAAGGAGATCACACGTGACAGTATCGTTTACAGTATCCCTTCAGTTACAATAGTCGAGATAATGGGACGTCACGCAGGTTGGCTTACAGCTTCATCAGCAGTGCTCCATGCACTTGGTGAAACTGCACCTCATCTTGTTTACGTGCCTGAAGTGAAGTTCTCACTCGAAGGCTTTATCAGAGATGTCCGACAGGAACTTTCAAAGCACAAGGCTGTTATAGTAGCCGTTTCTGAAGGCATCGAAGTACCTGAAGGCGTTCAGTCAGGTGAAGTTGACAATTTCGGTCACAAGTATCTTTCAGGTATAGGCAAGTATCTTGAGGAAACTGTAAGAAAGGAAATCGGCTGCAAGGTCCGTTCCATCGAGCTCAACGTTATGCAGCGCTGCTCATCTCACTTAGGTTCAGCTACCGATATCGCTGAAGCTGAAATGATCGGTGCAGAAGGCGTTAGATGCGCTCTTGCAGGTGTAACAGGCAAGGTAATGGTATTCAAGCGTATCTCAGACATGCCTTACACAGTTGCCGTAGAGACAGCTGACGCTTCAAAGATAGCAAATCAGGAAAAGTTCCTTCCTAAGAAATATATCAACTCTGCAGGCAACAATATCGAGGCCAAGGCTCTTGATTACTTCCTGCCGCTTATCCAGGGAGAACTTAATCTTGTAATGGAACACGGTGTTCCGAAGCATTTCGCTATACACGAATCTGTACTCAAGTAAAGGGAGAGCTGGTATCTAAGTTCTGATCAGTGGCTCTGGTCAGAGAATATCAGCAGTATGTGAAAAACAGGAAATCAGAATAATACGGGAGAAGACATGAAAAAAGAAATTACAGAAAAATTAGCAGATTTTGATCAGACACATCTTTTAAGACATTTTGACGAGCTTTCTTCTGACGAGCAGAAGAAATTACTCGAACAGATAGATGATCTTGATTTCTCGGTCCTTGATGAAACAGGTGCTGAAGAAGAACGCGGCACCATTGTTCCTATGAGACCGGAGGACGTAAAGACAGTAGCAGATATTGAAAAGAACCGCGAATCATATTTCAGAACAGGCGTTGAAGCCATTAAGAACGGCAAGGTAGGATGTGTCCTTCTTGCAGGCGGACAGGGAAGCCGCCTCGGTTTCAACAAGCCTAAGGGTATGTTCAATATCGGCGTTGACAGGGAACTCTATATTTTCGAGTGCCTTATCAATAATCTTCTTGATGTTGTGAAGGAAGCAGGGGCATATGTTCCTCTTTTCATCATGACAAGTGCTGACAACGACAGCGATACCAGAGAATTTCTTGCAGAACATAATTATTTTGGCTATGACGCAGATCATATCAGCTTTTTCGTTCAGGAACAGCTGCCAACAGTTGACACTGAAGGGAAACTCATGCTTGCCGGCAAGGGCGTAGTATCTACTGCTCCTAACGGAAACGGCGGCTGGTATGCTTCAATGATCAGATCAGGCATTTCAGAAACGCTTGAAAAGCGCGGAATCGAATGGCTCAATGTTTTTGCCGTTGATAACGTGCTTCAGCGCATGGCTGATCCGTGCTTTATCGGCGCAGTGATCGAATCAGGAAAGCAGTCAGGCGCCAAGGTAGTTGCCAAGGCAGCTCCTGACGAGCGTGTTGGTGTTATGTGCCTCGAGGACGGCAGACCTTCCATCGTTGAATACTATGAAATGACAGACGAAATGATCGAACGTCGTGATGAAAACGGTGTTCTTTCATATAACTGGGGCGTTATCCTCAATTACGTGTTCCACGTAAACAGACTTAATGATATTATTGACATGCGTCTTCCGCTTCACCGTGCATTCAAGAAGATCAGGCACATTGACGGAAACGGTAATGTCGTTGACCCTGCAGAACCTAATGCCTATAAGTTTGAAACTCTTGTTCTTGACATGGTCAAGCTTCAGGACAGCTGTCTTGCCTATGAAGTTGACAGAAAGAAGGAATTTGCTCCTGTAAAGAACAAGGAAGGTATCGACTCTGTTGATACTGCCAGGGAGCTTTTAAAATTTAATGGTGTAATAATTTAACAGTACAGAAGAACAGTCCCAACAGGCTGTTCTTTTTTCATTTTAAAGACATAGTATTATCATCTTTTTTTTAAAAAAAAGATTTACAATTGGGTTGAAATATGATATAAATATATATGGGTATAAAAACAGATTTAAATAATATGAAAAAAATGATTTTTTCAGGAAAGTAATGGTTTAAAATGGGAATATCAATTGTAATTGCTCTTTTTTGCGGAGTAGCGCTGTTTCTTTACGGAATGACGCTCATGGGAGACGGACTTAAGGCAGTTGCCGGAAGTAAGCTGGAAATGGTTCTGTACAAACTGTCAGGCACACCGTTCAAAGGTGTTCTGCTGGGTACGGGTATAACGGCAATAATCCAGTCCTCCTCAGCTACATCCATCATGACAGTAGGTTTCGTAAACTCAGGAATGATGAAGGTGAGGCAGGCCATAGGAATCGTAATGGGAGCGATTATAGGAACTTCAGTAACCGGTTGGATCATCTGTCTTTCAGATGTCGGCGATTCATCATCCAGCTGGCTGTCGCTCCTGTCTACGGACACACTTACAGGTCTTGTTGCTGTTGCGGGTATCTACTTAAAGATGTTCTGCAAGCAGAAGACAAAGCAGCAGGTCGGAAACATTCTTATGGGTTTTGCCATTCTTATGACAGGCATGGACGCCATGAGTACTTCAGTTTCAGTTCTTAAGGAAGAACCTGCATTCATTAAACTGCTCACTTCATTCAAGAATCCTCTTGTAGGTATTCTCTTCGGTATGCTCGTTACATGCGTTCTCCAGAGTGCATCAGCGACTATCGGTATTTTACAGGCGCTTGCTTCGACCGGTGCCATTTCATTTGAAATAGCATTTCCGATCATTATGGGTATTGCGATCGGTGCTGCCGTTCCGGTACTTCTTTCAGCACTCGGAACAAGCGTTGCCGGTAAAAGAACTGCTTTTGTATATCTTCTCATAGATGTACTCGGCGTTATTATTATCGGTTCAGTATTCTACGCAGTCAATGCTGCTGTTCATTTCGAAGTAATGGACAACACAATGAACAAGATGTACATCGCATCTGTAAATACACTTTTCAGATTCGCGACAGTTCTTATCCTGTTTCCGTTCATTGGTGTTCTTGAAAAGATGGTCAAGTTCATCTTCAAGGACAATCCGGAGGACATGGAAGACAATGCAGAGATCGACCGTCTCGAGGACAAGTTCATTGCACATCCGGCCATTGCTATTGCCCAGAGCAAGGACGCAGTAAGCTCAATGGCAAGAAAAGCAAGAAAGAATATGTCACGTGCTTTCTATCTGCTTTATGATTATTCCGATGATAAGTACAAGAAGATCCAGGACAAGGAAGACGTCATCGACAAGTACGAGGATAAACTCGGTACCTACATCGTTAAGATAACAAGTGCTGATCTTACTCAGGAACAGAGCCGTGAAGTCATGAAGATGCTTCACACCATCGGTGATTTCGAGCGAATCGGCGACCACGCAGTAAACATTTCAAACTGTGCAAAAGAGATCTACGACAAGAAGCTCAACTTCTCCGAAAAGGCACAGGCTGAGCTTAATGTGGTTATTTCAGCAGTATCAGCTATCGTTGTAACTACGATTGAAGCCTATGTGAACAATGACCTTGACAAGGCCCACAAGGTAGAGCCTCTCGATGAGCTTATCGGTGATCTCTGTGATGAACTCAAGATCAGACACGTTAAGCGTCTTCAGTCAGGTGAATGTACACTCGATCACGGATTTACATTCAATGACCTTCTCACAAACTTCGAACGTATCGGCGCTCACTGCTCGAACATTGCAGTAGCGACTATCGAACTTAGCCACGACGTTTACGATACTCACGAATATCTCGAGAAATTCAAGGCTGAAAACCTTAACGACTACAACAAGAACTTTGAGGAATACAGCCTTCAGTACAAGCTTGAAGAAGTATAATTCAAAAACAGAAAAACCGTATAACATCATTTCGCGATGTTATACGGTTATTTTTTATTCGGTCGTATATACGGATATCATTTCATCATGGCTTTCAAAGCCGTACACTTCATATTCCTCTGTTTCAAATATCAGGTCTTCCGGAAGAATGTGTTCTTTCCATCCGCAGTGTTCGATTTCATTTTTTCTGTAAAGAACGAACACCTTTCCGTCCGGCGGGGAAGTGACATGTTCGGTTTTCTGCAGCCATTCATATAAGTCGTCAGGATTTTTTGTGCCTGAAAATTCACTGCCGTCATTTCCGGATGAGCGCCATAAGTACATTTCGGCCTTTCCGTTTGTAAGTTCAGTAAGCACATTTCCGTTCCAGAAGGTCGCATATCCGTATCTGTAATCGGAATTGTTTATAAATTCTGCCACTTCATGAACCGGAGGAGTCTTGACGAAGTTTCTCAGATCACTGTGAACAATACCGGATTTGATCAGCACAGAACCCATAAGGATGAATGACAGTATCTGTCTTGATACAGCCGGCATCATTTTCAGGTCTGCTTCATGTATGGCCATAGTGATAAGCGGGAAGGAGAATATGAGCACAGGGAAATTGTATCTGGCGGTATAAGGCATATCTGTAAGTGTATACAGAAGTATAAATACTGCAGTATTGCATATAAAAAATACAGTAAGAAGTCTGAAACAGGAGCCGGATGTCTGCCTCAGTCCGACAGAAACAGCCCATACAGTAAGAAGAAGCAGAATTCCGAAACAGCAGTTTGAAACAAGATTCTTTACCGTAAGGTCACCGGTCGTAAAACCCAGAGAAGTTAAGAGATCAAATATTACCTGCGATATTCTGTCAGGATCGGCCTGCTTAAAGCGGATCGTGTCCCATTCCTTGAAATGATATATACCGGAAAGTACGCGGCTGTTTACGATACAGCCGGCACCGCCGGATAAAAGTGAAGTAAGAGCAGCAGGAATAAGAGCGGAATATGCTGACTTACGTGCAGAAGACAGACCTTCTCTGTAGACAGTATTGAAGCAGAGGATCATAACTGCGGCAGTCAGCGGAAGATATGTAATTGCCATCTGACGTACTCCTCCGGCTCCGGCAGCGAATGAGAGGAGTGAAAGTACGGTAAGTGAGGATATTTTTTTCTTTTTACCGGATTCGCTGCTCATGAAAGCTAATGCCAATGTCACAAAAGATATTGCAATATGAGGAATATAGTAGCACCCCATTGCGATTATCAGAAAATATGTGACTGACAAAGAGGAGACAGCGCATATCGCATTGCAGAATGAATACCGTCTTATTCCGGCTTTTCTGCAGAAGAAGATAACACTTCCGGAAAGCGAGCAGTGAAGCACAGCGTCCGAAAGAAGTCTGACACGATGCCAGCTATTTGTAAAATTAAAGAAGAAAGTATATACAAGCTGAGTGTTCAGCACGCGTAGTTCAGTCGAATAGAACCAGTTTTTACTCATTAAAGAGTGTTTCTCTGAAAGAATTCTGCTTAGCAGCAGTTCACTTGACATATCTGAATCAAGAAAATACGGCATGCGTATTCTGATCAGAAGAATAACCATGATGTGTACCGCAGCAAGAACTGCAGCACTGGAGAAGTATAGAAGATCTTTTTTGTTTTTTAAAAATGACTGCAAATATAAACCTCCTGACATATCGGTGTTGTTTAACATATAAAAACAACATGTTTGACGAGTCTTTTTGAATACAAACGAAAACCGTCTGAATACATGATTCAGACGGCTTTAATTTGGTTGCGGGAGCCGGATTTGAACCGACGACCTTCGGGTTATGAG
>JAFRUS010000037.1 GCA_017438745.1 Oscillospiraceae bacterium
GGAAGAGAAGGCAGAAGAAGAAAAGCCGGCAAAGCCTGAAAAGGAAGAGAAGGCAGAAGAAGAAAAGCCGGCAAAGCCTGAAAAGGAAGAGAAGGCAGAAGAAGAAAAGCCAGCTAAGCCTGAAAAGGAAGAAAAGGCAGAAGAAGAAAAGCCGGCTAAGCCTGAGAAGGAAGAAGAAGCTGAAGCTGAAAAGCCAGCTCCTCCTGCACCGGCTGAAGAAGTTAAGTTCAATGCTGATGTTATCAAGCTCATCCAGGACTTCGTAAGCAACATCTCATCACTCCTTCCTGACTTCACAGAATTCGAAGGATTTGAAGTATCAGAAGACTTCGGCGTTAAGGATCTCAGAGCTGTATTCAGACACATCAAGGATGCAGGCCGCAAGCCGGAAGCTCCTAAGGCACCTGAAGCTCCAAAGCATCCTCTCGGCGAATTCACAGGTCTCAAGAAGTTTGAAGTAAGCGAAGACAACAAGGAACTCGCTGGTGAAGACGGCGTTCTCCTCGACAAGGAAAAGAAGGTTCTCATCGCTTATCCTGCAGGCAAGGAAGACGAAGAATTCAAGGTACCTGAGGGTGTTGAAGAAATAGGACCTCACGCTTTTGAAAACAACAAGCACCTCAAGAAGATCGAACTTCCAGACACAGTTAAGAAGATCGGTAAGGGCGCTTTTGAAAACTGCGAAAACCTCGAAGAAGTTAAGCTTCCTGAAGACGTAAAGGTTATCGAAGAAGATACATTCAAGGGCGACGAAAAGCTCGAAAAGATCAACAAGCCTGAAAAGCTCGAAGTTATCAAGGATGATGCTTTCAAGGGCGTAGAAAAGCTTGATGAAAAGGTTAAGGAAGAACTCAAGAAGCACGAAGATCTCAAGTACGGTGATCTTACAAAGGACAAGAAGATCGACGTAACAGACCTTTCAACACTTGCTCTCCACCTCGTTGGCGACAAGGATCTCGACAATGATCAGAAGGTAGTTGCAAATGTTCGCGAAGACGAAGGCGTAAACCTTGCAGACCTTGCTACATTAAAGAGAAAGGTTGCAGGACACAAGGAACACTTAGGTCCTGACGCTGCAAAGGATGTTCTCGGACTTGACGAGGAAGAGGAAGAAGCAGAAGAAGCTGCTGAATAATCCACACCATTATACCACCGTATAAAATATATTAATCAGTCGAAACGCCCTCCGTGTTTTTACGCGGAGGGCGCTTTGCTGTTGACGCAGATCTGAGAGCGTGGTATAATTATTATATTCTATGTATGTGAAAATAACATATAATGATCATATACGGGGATAAGGGGGGATATAAAACTGACACGAATACAGAAACGGTTTCTTCTGTGGTTTTTGTGGCCGGTGGCCGTTATATTTATCAATATGGTTCTGTCTGTCAAAGTCAGTTTATATATCTCCTATCTTCATGATCTTTCGTCCGTTATTTTCGGAACGCTGATCATGATGTGGGGAAGAGGAATCCGCAGTCGTGTCATACACAAACGCACACGAAACTGCCTTACGGGCGTTTCCTGGACTTTGTTTTCGCTTTATCTGATACGTGTATGCCGCTGGGAGTTTTTCGGACAGACGCCGTTTCTTGACCACATATGCTGGTACTTCTACTATATGGTGTTTATCACTGTACCATTGCTTTCTTTTCACGCGGCGGCCGGTATAAGCAGGGAGCAGAATTCCTGCAATACTGTTCTGAAACTCGCCTGGATATCCGGAGTGTTACTGACAGCTGCAACTGCCACGAATGGTATTCACGGAATGCTTTTAAAATTCGGTGACGAGGACAGCTATACCCACGGTCCGCTCTATTATTTGCTTACTACTTATTCCGTTCTCATGTCGTTCGGAGTACTGATCGTTCTGATCCGCTGCTGCCGTCTTTCAGAATGCTGTAGTCAGATATATGTGCCGCTTCTTATGAGCGGGGCAGGAATGGCGATGCTTGTATGGTACAATACAGTCGGCGGATCGCCGAGGATCTTTGATATAAAGCTTTTTTACATGCAGGACGCCTATTCACTGATCGTTACCGGACTCTGGGAAGGATGCATGATCATAGGTATTCTTCCTTCCAATTCAGATTACCGGCAGATATTCGAACAGTCCCATATAAATGCGGTGCTTAAGGACAGAAACGATACTGTATGGTATTCTTCCGTGCAGGTACAGAGTGACGAAGGTGGCGCTGATCTTATCGAGCATCAGAAACCGGTCGCAGGAGGAAATATCACCTGGACGGAGGATCTTCACACCATACGTTCGCTTCAGAATGAGCTTGCCGAAGCAAATGAGATACTCGAAGAGGAAAATGACCTTATCGAGGAGGAAAACCGTATTACTGCTGAACGCCTGCAGTACGAGATAAAGAATCGTCTGTACGATGAGATAGCTGCACATACCCACAGTCAGCTTGAAAAAATTGCAGGTACATTTACTGATACAAAGACTTTTACAGACGGACTTGTCCGTTCACTGCTGCTTGGAACCAGTGTCAAGCGCGTTTCGAATCTCATGATACTTGCCGATGCAAACAAGTTTCTTTCATCAGACGAACTTGTTCTTGCACTGCGCGAGACCATGGAAAACTTCAGACTTACAGGCGCCGACTGTGAGTTAAGACAGGGAGAAACCAGACAGTATCCGTCAGGTGTACTGCTTGCTGTATATGATGCCGTGGCTGCCGCTGCAGTAGCTGTTTCAGGAATGTGCAGTGCATTCAGCGTTTCAGTCACACCGGATGATGACACGCTTCTTGTCATTGAAACGGATGCAGAAGATCCTTATGCGGGGGCATCCGGAATATTGAATAAAGCCGGTATCAGGTTTTCGGTTTCAGAATCTGACGGCACGCAGATCCTTTCGACAGGAGGTGCGGTCCATGGATTACTATAGCTGGGATGCCCTGCAGGGCGTGCTGATGCTGATTGCCTTCATGTTTGTTTTCACCTGGACATATCTGCTTATTCGCCTTGTTCAGATAAAGATTTGCGGAAAACAGTGTGCGGCCATCTCACTCTGCGCTGTGCTGTCGTATCTGTTCTACCACAATCTTCGTGAACATATCAGCGAATGGCCGTTACGGGTTTGCATAATAAGCTTTTCGTTCCAGACCGTGGTTGCCTTTATCACGGCAGTGTTTATTTACCGACAGGAAAAGACACATCTTTCCGCCATGTCGTTCCGCGAAGGATTCGACACTTTACCGGCCGGACTTTGCTTCTATACTGCCGGCGGCATGCCGAAAATGGTAAACTACCGTATGGACAGCCTGTATTTTAAGATAACGGGCGAGCATCTTTCAAACGGTGAGGAATTCTGGCAGAAGCTTTCTGACGGAGTCTTTCCGTGCAGCATTTCAGGCGGTGAACAGCCGATGATCTGTCTGCAGGACGGAACAGCTTTCAGTTTCATGCACAGTGTTATAAAGGTAAAAAACGAGGATGTTTACGAGCTTATCGCCTCTGATATCACCGGACTTTATGAGCTGACGAAGGAACTGGAGGAGAAAAAGAAGCGAAGCCAGCAGATCAATGCCCGTCTTAAGGCACTCAATTCCACTATGCGCTATGTTATAATGGAAAAAGAACTTCTCGCCATCAAGACGAGGATACATGATGAACTTGGTCAGTCACTCCTGCTGGGACGACGTTTTCTCACGTCGCCTGACAAGGTGGACGCAGACCAGATGCTTTCACAGTGGAAAAATACTTTCGGACTGCTTCTCAACGAAGAACGTGAGAACTGGCAGACACCTTACCTGGTAAATACCAGAAGGGCCGAACTGCTGGGGGTAAAGCTCACGATTGAAGGGAATCTTCCTGAGGAAGAGCATCTTATAGCAGTCATAGATACAGCGATAGCCGTACATACCACCAATGTTCAGCGCCATGCAGAAGGTACTGAGGCGTATATCCGGACAGAGGAGGATGAACGGTTCTATACAGTTTATTTCACCAACAACGGCAAAGTACCGGAAAAGGGGATAAGGGAATCAGGAGGATTGCTTAATCTCCGCAGAATGGTGGAACGCGCAGGCGGCGGTATGAAAATTCGCTCGCTTCCTGCTTTTGAAATGGCACTTAAGCTGCCGAAAGAAAAAATAACGGAGGATTTTGGGGATTATGAATTATCAGGTGCTTATTGCGGACGATTACAGAATGATACGTCAGATGTTTGAGGAGATCATCAAGGGAGCGGGAGGACGCTACTCTCTTGCCGGAACAGTGGACAACGCTGAGGAGGCAATAACCTTCTGCCGTTTCCATTCAGTTGATCTCGTTGTAATGGACGTTGTTATGGGCAGCGGCATGGACGGTATTGAGGCAGCTTCCGAAATAAAGAAGTTCAGTCCGCATACAAAGGTGCTCATTGTCACATCAATGCCGGAAAGCTCATTTATCAGACGTGCGAAGGAAGCCGGAGTGGAAAGCTTCTGGCACAAGGAGGTTCAGGACGCTCCGCTGCTTGATGTTATCGACAGAACAATGGAAGGCGAATCGGTCTATCCGATGTCCATGCCGGAAGTATGGTTTGGAAACACAGTCAGCACAAGTCTTACAGAACGCGAACTCGATGTTCTGCACGGACTTGTGGGAGGTTCATCAAACTCCGAGATTGCCGGAGAACTTGGCATTTCGGAACGAAGTGTCAAGCAGCATATTACCGATATGCTCAACAAGACCGGATTCAGAAGCAGGCTTCAGCTTGCGGTAAGAGCCAGGGGAGACGGTATAGTTATCAATGACTGTCATACAGTATAATCAGATTATCCGCCGGAGTGATCCGACGGATTTTTCTTTGCCTTCGGCATATCAGCGGGCAGTGTTTGTTGTGCTGCTTTAAGCGCATTTATTACATGAAACAATTGAATTTTGACTCTTAGGAGGCTTCATCAGACCACAATATCTGATGAAGCCTTTGTGCATTTACAACAACGGAAGAATGCGAATGTTGAAAGCTTTCTAACGTGGTGCTTCCCTTTTGTACGATGTGAAGTGCATTTATGATGTGTTATCATAATAGACATAATAAAGATATCAGAGTCCTCTTGAAATTCTTATGATAGTGATTGACGTTTTGCAGTCTGCGGCGGAAACTTTTCCTGCCGTTTGCAAAACGGTCATTCACAGAAAGAAAACGGGACGGATGAAAAATTACAGGGGGTTAAAATTATGAAAAACATTAGAAAAGTACTCGCAGCAATTCTTGCACTTACAATGACAGTATGCCTCGTATCATGCGGAGAAACAGGCGGAGCAGGAAACGACGGCGCGACAGCCGCAAACAGCAAGGTTGAAGATAGCAAGACTGAGGAGAAAGAGGAAAGCAAGGCAGAAGAGAAGAAAGAAGAAAGCAAAACTGAAGAGGCGGATGTAACAGAGGCATTTGCAACAGAAGCAGCATCAGATTTTACCTTTGAGATGGAAGATCATTCAATTGAGCACGCACCGTTAGCAATCAAGTTGGATTATGCAATTCCGAAACTTGCGAAGTTTGATGAGATTGCAATAGTTGGAAAAAATCCGGATTACTGGTCTGATATTGTACAGGATAAGTATTATTACAGAATCAACGGTTCTAACAGCATGAATTTTACCGTGTCTGCTGAGATCTATAGTAAAGGAAGTACAAGTACATTTTTAGAAAGAGACGAGTATACTCAGGTGAAAACCGATAATGGTTACAGTTTGGCGTATAAAATAACAGAAGATGAAGAAGACGATGGCAAAATAAAATATACTGCCGATTTTTATACATACGGTGAATCCTATCAGGATGCTTATCTTATGACCAGAATTCTTTTAACTACGACTGATGATGTTCTTTCAAAGGAAGAAGTTGAGAAACTCGGAATTGCATCATCAAATTCTGTTAAGTTTACTGAATGGAATGAAAAAGCTCTGTTTAGTGATGACGGTAGTTTTAAGTTTTATCCGCATAAACTTGTTGTACCTGCCAAGGCCACTGTTGCAGGTAAAGAAGGAAATTCTAAGTTCACTACAGTATTTGCATCAATACAGACCGAATTTGAGTTCTGTGATGACGATCTGCAGTACAGAATAATATCAAGCACAGTGCCAGGAACAAAATCAAGCTGGGATATGTATGCTAAAAGAGATGAATATACTGCTGTAAAACTCGGAAATTATGATGCGCTTGCCAAGTTTAGCACTTCAACAGCAGGTGCGGAATACATTGTCAAGTTCACAGATGATACTATTGAAACGTTCAATCTATTAACTGAAAAATTTGCAGATGGTTCTGTTAACAAGGATGGTAAAGGTGTTTCGGACTTTAAGAAAGAAATAGCAAGTGATGAGAACAAAGACAGTACGTTTGAAAAATTTACTGGTTATATGAGCGACTTTGTAAATTCACTTACTGTTGATGAAACTGTAAAGGAACCAGATTGATAACGCTGTAAAGGGGAAATAGAATATGGGAGCTGATTCAACACAGATGTGCTGCCCTAACTGCGGCGGTACAATGGAATTTGATCCTGGTGCGGGCAAGCTGAAATGTATGTTCTGCGAATCGATGTTCACACAGGAGGAATGTGCTGCCTTCTTCAAGGGTAAGGAAGATGAGGAAGCTGCAAAACAGTCGGGAAGCGACTGGGGAAATGATGCCGATGACATGAAGGCATACTCCTGCAACACCTGCGGAGCAGAAATACTTGCAGATGAAAACACAGGCGCTTCAAGATGTCCGTACTGCGGCAACACAACGATTATGGAAGCAACCTTCTCCGGTGCTGCAAAGCCGGATTACCTTATCCCGTTTGCATTCACCAGGCAGCAGGCAGTTGAAAAGTACAAGGAATACTACGTAAAGAAGAAATTCCTGCCGAAGGCATTCCTAAATGAAAATCAGGTTGAAGAGATACAGGGCGTTTACGTTCCTTTCTGGCTCTTCGACGGTGCAGTTACCATCGACGCCGAATACGAAGCAATAGACAAGGAAGATACACAGACTGAGGAGATCCGCAAGATATACCGTGCGGACCGCCGCGGTACCATCAGCTTTAAAAACGTACCTGCTGATGCGTCAAAGCGTATGCCTGATGATATCATGGACTCGGTAGAGCCATTTAAATTTGATGAGCTGAAGGAGTTCAACATGATGTATCTGCCGGGCTTCCTTGCAGAAAAATTCGACGTTGAAGGCGACGATGACCTTGAACGTGCGGAAAAGCGTGTTGTTGCAACTGCAAAGCGCAAGACGGAAGATACGGTAAAGCACAATGAAGTTCATGAAAAGCACGGAAACTTCGTTGTAAACTATACAAAGAAGAAATACGCAATGCTTCCGATCTGGTACATGACGACAAACTGGAACGGCAAGCAGTGGAATTTTGCGATGAACGGCCAGACAGGAAAGTTCACCGGCGATCTTCCGATAGATTACGGTAAACTCGGTATTGTTTCAGGCATTGCAGCAGTCGTTCCGGGCGTGATACTCTATCTTGTAATGCACAGCGTACCTGTTGCGGCTATCGCAGCGATCGTTATCGGACTCATCACATTCTTTGTCGGAAAGGGCAGCATGAGACCTGTACACATTGCTTCCGAAGCCAGCGATTATATGGACAAGCAGGTAAAACTCGTTTACTCACACGATACATTTGTACGCACGGAGCGTAAAAAGAAGGAGCAGAAACAGACACCTGCCCCGCAGAACAAGTGAGAATATAAAAGCTTTTAATTTATTTATTATAATGCCGGAGCGGAGCCGTATACCGGTTCCGTTTCAGTCCGGCAAAATGATATTTTGGAGGATTAGAATAATGAAGAACATGAAGAAAGTACTTGCAGCGCTGCTTGCACTTACAATGACAGTATGCATGGCATCATGCGGTGAAACAGGCGGAACTGCCGGAAATGACGGTGGTACTGTTCAGAACAGCAAGACCGAAGACAGCGTGGCAGAGGAAAAGGAAGACAGCAAGGCTGATGAGGCAGAGGAAAGCAAAGCTGAAGAAACTGAAGCACCTGCCGAAACGGAAGCCGAAGCTGATGAATCTGACGACGGCATGACAAAGGAACAGTATGCGTCAATGACCAAGGAAGATCTTCTTGCACAGATCAAGGATGTGGAAAACGTAACTGTAGACGAAATGGTATGGCTTATATCAACATTCAGATTCGTTGATATCAAGGACGAAGATTCCGATGTCCATAACATAACTCTTGAAAAGAACATTACACAGGATGCGCTCAATACTATAAAAGGTAAAGCAAAGCCGGAACAGAGTGCTTATATAGATACCCTCCTTGACAGTAAATATCCTCAGGTAAGAGGTTATGCCATGAATATGATGGAATCTCTTTACGGTGTTGCTGATGCTGATCTCAAGAGAGTGGATTCGCTTCTTGGTACTGAGGAAGATCCATATGTACTTTACTGTGCTGCCAAGGCACTTTCAAATCAGCAGGCCAAAAGTACTGCAGTACATGAGTTTATGATGAAGATGGCTGAATCTGATAATCCGAAACTTCGTCTTCAGGCTGCAATATCATGCGGATCATCATTCTCAAGAGGAGTTGACGGATGCGTTGAAGCAGAGCTTAAACTCATGCAGGATGAAAATGCTGAAGTTAAAAAGACAGCACTTGAATACTGCGGCGGCTTAAATGATAATAAGGTTATCGAACCATTAAAAGCTGTACTGATGGATCAGGCTCAGAATAAGTTCCATTCAAGCGCTATGAAGGGTATAGCAGATCTGTGGTATGATTATCCTTTCATGAAGGATACAAATGAAGAAGCTTACAATGCAGCTGTGGAATATCTCACTAAGACTCCGCGAAATAAAGATGTACCTAACTTTGCTGCTGTCGGAGAATATCAGAATATAGCAAAGAATGAATATGAAAACTGGAAAAGCGCAGCGACTTATTTTGATGTTACAAAATTCTGTGATATCATGGAAGACATAATTAAAGATGGTGACGCAGACTGGCTTGCAAGAACATCTGCTTTTAAAGTTATAGAAGCACATGATCCTGAAAGATTTAAAAATCTTGGATCTGTTATTGAAGGACTTAGTGATGCCAAGGCTTCTCAGGTGCTTGATTCCTACAACAAGGAACTTGAAAAATTACTTGCAAAACAGGGCTGATAATATCTGAAAAACAAGACAAAACGCATATTCATTACGGATATGCGTTTTCGTATAGGAAAATACAGTGTTAGTGTATAATTATTGTGGGCAAAAAAACTGGAAGATTTCAAGGGCATAAAAAAAGATGGCAAAAAAGCTTGCCATCTTAGCTACAATGCTTTAATATTAAGATTGCGAAAAATAATAAGAAGGTAATGTAGCCATAA
>JAFRUS010000038.1 GCA_017438745.1 Oscillospiraceae bacterium
GATTATGACCACCCGACACAGAAACCGGTTATTTCAATCCGCTCCCCCCGAGTGGAGGGAGACTTATTCGGTTGCTCCGGATGGCGCATTGTCAAAGATTTCAATCCGCTCCCCCCGAGTGGAGGGAGACACAATAGCTTTCTTCCGCCTCTCAGAGCTTCTGAATTTCAATCCGCTCCCCCCGAGTGGAGGGAGACCCCTGCTTCACGATAAAGTCTGACCATTCAGACTATTTCAATCCGCTCCCCCCGAGTGGAGGGAGACCGCTCATGAAATCCTTACCGGTAATATCGAATGTATTTCAATCCGCTCCCCCCGAGTGGAGGGAGACTCCGTCCCCCCTTTTAACAATTATTCTGTAAGGTATATTTCAATCCGCTCCCCCCGAGTGGAGGGAGACCGCAAAATTGCACAGCTATAAGTATTGTAACCTTATACCATAGTACAATTTTGACAAATATCATTTCATTATTAAAGCTTTGAAACGAAAAAAGAAGCTTAAGATGTAAAAAAATCAATTATTTTCAGGTGCGAAACCCCTTGGAGTTTTATGTTCACTTATGATTCGCACTAATCTTAGAAAATCAAATCACCTTCAACATCCAAAGAAGGTTTAGCTCCATAATGTTCAACATTAGACTTTGTACGATTTCCAAGATTATAAAATCTCAGACTATCTTTTTTAGGATCAATCTCATCATACAAAACCTTTTTAAGCACTCTCAGTTTGGCTGCATCAACAACACATTCAAATACAGAATTCTGAACTCTGACTCCATAGTTCATACACTGTTTGGCAACTTTTCTGAGACGTTTACGCCCTTCCTTATCTTCTGTATTAACATCATAAGTTACAAGTACAAGCATGTAATCACTTCCACATAAAAGGCGGATAACAATCAAGATCTCCGCGAATATAGCGGGCAAGAAGCAATGCCTGAACATAAGGCAGTGATCCCCACTCAACTTTTTCTTCTAAAAACGGATGTTTAAGTACTTCAAACTTTCGGTCTTTCCAGGCCGCAAAAAAATCTTTTCTTCCGTTCTCTGTTAAAATAACTGCTCCGTCTTCCCTTTTGATAAATGCATCATTATTGATCAATCGTTTATTGATAAGTGTAAGAACAAATCTGTCACAAAGGACTGAACGAAATTCTTCAACCAGATCAAGTGCAAGCGAACGTCTTCCCGGTCGTTCTGTATGCATTACTCCTACATACGGATCGAGACCTACACATTCAAGCGCACTTGTACACATACTGGTAGCCAGTGAATAGGAAAATGACAAAAGAGCGTTTACATTATCAAGCGGCGGTCTTTTGTTTCGTGTTTCAAAATAAAAATCATCCTTCTGTTGAAGAATCATATCATTAAAAACCGAAAAATATACTGACGCGGCTTCCCCTTCAATTCCTCGTAAAGAATCCATATCTTCAGCTTTTCTTGCCTGATCAATTGAGTTTTTCAGAAATGCAGATTTCTTATCGAATAGTTCTGTATCAATTCTTGCACCATGATCCCTGATCATTCTTTCAAGTACCCACCTGCTGTTGAACAGTTTTGCAGATATAATATTTCTTGCAATTCCAAGAGATTTTTCTTTATCATCTGCTATTCTGTACTGCTGACGTCGAAGGAGTACGTTTCCACGTACCTCTCCTTCAACACGAGCTATAAAATTACCATTACGGTTCATAAAAACAAGGTCTATGCCATTCGCAGCGCATTTACCCATAAGAGCAGGACTTACTCCGGCATGTCCGAAGGTAATGATTCTTTCAATATTGTGCAGAGGGACGCGACCGAGTTCTTGTTTATCAAGACTGATAACAAGGTTTTCTCCGTCAAGAGATAAATATCTGTCGGGACTGGATATATACACTGAATTAAGGAGTTTCTTCATCGTTGCCCTCCTTACCAAGCATTTCATTCATATAATCAGATGCACTACGCTTACTGCAAATGACTGGTAAACAGATATTATTAAGTGAACAGGCATTACAGGCTTTCCTTCTCTTCACTATCGGAGTGTACTGTTTCTTATACAGATCATGCATCTCAAGAATAAGTTTTTCTGTTCGTTCACGAAGAGCATCATCAAAAATGACTTTGACTCTTCTTCTGGTTTCACCATAGTATAGATACCCAAAAGGAATACTGCAGCATAGCATATCTTCAAGACAAAGTGCTTGTGCCATCAGCTGAACAACATCGCAGTCATCTTCTTTAGGCTCTCCTCTTTTATATTCAACCGGAGTTATGCTATACTTGCCGTCCATTCCGAACAGTTCTATTCCATCATCAGCTTTACGTAATTCAACAGCATCACATTCTCCGGAAATTCCAAGTCTTGATGAAGAGACGGCCATTGCTCTTGTTATAACAAGGTCGCCTCTTTTTTCATGAAACTCAGCATCATGAACACGTTCATGCATTATATTTCCGTCAACAGTGCGATAGTTTTCCGCCCACTGCTGTTCAATATGAATGAGTGCCCACTGTCTCCGGCAGAAAACAAAATGCTGTATTCCGGAAAGCATCAGATATTCATCTTCACTGTACATCATAAAAGATCTTCATACTTCTCGCATTTCAGTCCGTCGAGTTCATTTACAGTTATAGTGTAATCATTAAATGAAGTTGGTCTCTCTACACCTTCATTGAGATTAATATCAACTAATCTGTGTACCTTTGCTGATGAATACTTCGGAGTTTTACCTTCGTGCTTCCACCAGTAAAGTCTGCAGACTTCCATGCTTCCGTCAGGACGTGCAGATGATGTATCATTTTCAAAAAGAGTCAGTAAAGCCTGTTTGATTTTCTCAGCATCTTCATCTGTGAAACCAGTCTTTTCAGCAAGCTGACAGTTAATACTTCCGTTGATAACATAAAGGCCGAAATCAACACGATGCTTCATGCCCATTGTGTCAGAGGCTTTGCCTTCTTTTCCGCCTTCACTGTTTACACTCTTGGTTATCTGCATACTAACAATATCGACTGGTGAAACGCTGACAGCCTGCTGAATGGAAACCGGTCCTCTTACACCTACTGAAACTGTATCACCCTTAAAAGCAAAAACCTGACCGAAACTGCGTACATCGATCCACTGTGCACATGCTTCTTTAGCAAATTCATCTTTATCAGTATTCTTACCGTTACTGATTTTCTTCATCGCTTCATTTCCGTCAATTCTTGCACGTAAGCTATCAAAACCATCATCACATCTGTCATCTGACTGAACGAAGATTTTTTCTCCCATATCCTGCAGACGATTACGTATCTTTCTCTTGATACATACATCTGAGATTTCACCGAATCCGTCGTATGTCTCACGCGGACGATTACCGTTAAGCGGATCTCCGTTTGGATTTGCATTCTTTGCTGTTACCACAACTGTAAAATCAATTTTATTCTGTAATACTCCCATTTACTTTTCCTCCTTGTTAGTACCTGTAGTTTCGTTAGCATTGCTGTACATATAATCTGTAAACTGATGATATCCAAGAAGATACATCGTAGAAAGACGTGAATTATCAGAAAACATTTTTGCATCCATTTTTGAACATATTTCATTAATACATCTCTTATAATAAATCTTTGCTTTTGGATTTTTAAGTTTATCTAAATAAGGTATTAATCTTTCCTCAATTGTTCTCCACGTTGTGAACGGACGTTGAGAAAACGCATTCCAGTATCGTCTTGCATTAGTAACTCTAACGTTTTTTTCTTCTTTTTCATAAGTATCACTTTCAGCTTTGTCTGCAATTGCAAGAAGACATCCATACAGATAACTTCTGTCAGTTAAAGTTGGATCATAAGCCATTAAAACATCTTCCTTTCCATTATCAAGTCTTTGTTTTCTTATCATACCGCAAGCTGTTTCAAGAACACTGCGATGATTGTAATTCTGATCATAAGCAAGTGGATTCGAAGCCTTCTGATAAAGTGAATTAACAATATCAGATGGTATTTTTTTACTCTGAGTAATACAGCTAAGTAACCTCAGAATATTATCAGACAGTATTTTTTTATCACAGTCTATGAATTTACCCTGCTCTGTGCCAAAAGCATTTTTGATAATTTCATAAGGGTTGAAGGAATTGATAAACGACTTATTTTTCTTGCCATTAAACCTCATCCATGCAATTTCCTTATGCCATTTTTCGATATTACTTAAAAACTGTGAACCTTCAATTTCTGAATACATTGATATGTTAAGTCTTCCTGTTGTAGCAGCATCCATACCCATTATCATAACTTTGGTCTTCGGAGAAAATTCTTTGGAACTGCTAAAAATATGTTTGTTAAGCATATTCAAATACACCGGCATAGTATCAGGATACTTATCTTCATCCTCAAAATCCAGATCATCGTCTTCAATCGCTTTTGAAGACAAATCAGGTATATTCTGCATAGCACTTGCCCATACTACAACTGTCATTGTATCATAGTTCGTACCCTGTTTACTGATAAGCCACCGTAATGCATTATGAACCTTCTGCGAATATTCATATCCAACTGAAATACTTTCTTCCTTATTTGAAAACCTTCCTCTGTATGTAAATCCGCTTTCATCGTTAGTGGAAATAAGTTTCGCCTTATCACCGCTATTACGAATCTTAGATGGATGCTTATACGATGAAGCAACAACCTCTCCGGATGCATAACAAAGCTGTTTTTCGCCCATAAGATCACTGTTAAATGATATAAAACTATCTCTGAAAGAAGAGTCTTCCCATGTTCGAACTGAATTATCTTCAGTATTTACAATAACTCTTACAAAGCTGTCTTCCTGATTAATGCCTGCTATTTTTTCCTTGTCTTTCAGTTTGCCGTTTTCATCTACGACCAGAACACCAGCTTTCACAAGATCTGACATCAGACATTTCTGATCTATATACCTGTATAAAGCATCTACAAACCGATGTCCGTGTTCACTTTCCTTCCATCTTCTAAGCTGATTCATATATGCTGTGTAATAGCTTTCATTATCGGCTTTTTTTCCGTTATAATAATTTTTGTAGTCACCTGCTATGTAAACAAGCTTATCGTCATACGGCATAGGACATATACCACTTGTACGTGATGCCGAATCTTCTGTAGCAGGTATTACTGTTACAGCTTCTGATTTATCAACTCGTCGTGCTCCCTGAAACTGACCATCAAGATTTATTGATATCTCTATCTGTGCATTGGCAGTTGAGTGAGCTACCGGAAGCATAACCGGTTCATTAGGTTCAAATTCACGGTTACAGTTATATTCATAAATCCTGTATAGTTCTTCATTCCAGCTCACCAGTACCACCTCCGGCAAATTCATCAAGTCCGGAAAAGTTGTTATGTTCTTTTCCGAACGGCTTGATTGACATCTCTCTGATGTGACGTTTCATTGCACATTCTTCAGGACGAATAAAATCGATAACTCCGTTATTCATAACCGGATTCCAAAATCTTACTGTAAGCAGGCCTTTATCGTCCTCATTAATAGCCTCATCAGGATATGTTATTCCATGATAAATAACACCATATGATACTGAACCGCTGTTGTCATAAGTTCCAATACCTTCTCCGAATTTACACGGTTCAACATACCCCTGACATTCACGAGTTCCAAGGAAAATATCACGTCGTCCTCCTCGTTCGATCATACGTTTGGCTATGTTATGATGCTTGTTTTCATTTCGGTCTTTTTCAAGTTCAGGACGGTTCATATTCCATTCAAAATGAGCACGTACCTGATAATACACATCTTCAAGATAAGTGTAATATGCAAGATCATTACCTCCACCATACTTTATCGGACGTATTCCCTTTCTGGTTGTTCTTATCGGATTCATAACTCTGACAGAATCAATGATCCATAACAGAGTTGGTTTCCAATATATAGAATGTAAAACTCCTTTGATTGCCTCATAAGTAGGGATAGGATAACTGAATTTCTCGCCGCCTGTTCTTGTAAGAATATCTGAGAACAACGCATATCTTCCTCTTACAGCAAATTCGACTGTATTTCTGTAAATTTCTTTTGGCATTGTTCAACCTCCTTTTTCTATTTAGATTATATTATATTAAGAGCGGTTTGTCAAGATTTTTTTATTCATATTTTTTTTACACTTAAACATCATAAGTATGTTATACTTTATAAGTCGCTTTATTAAGCGTGGATTGAAATTATTTGGATTACATTATTTATTGGAATTTGCCGCATGGGACACGACCATGCGGCATTTTTTCAAAATAATAGTAATTCCTTCTCTACGTAATCAGTTATTACGCCATACTCTTTACTGTAATTGTTTTTTTCAAGAATAACAACATTATTCTCCAATACGCGAACTGCTTTATTCTCATGCAATTTACGTCCTGTATAGGCAAAGATATTAACCGTGTACTTCTGAGCGTTTCGCAGCAATCCGGAAATATTGCCTTCGTTTTTTTCAAGTTTTCGAATGATATCTTCTGCCTCGTCATTATACGGAACAATCACTCCCTGAGTATTATCATCTATTGCTTTAAACAACATTCCTGCTGTTTTAAAAGCCTGAAACTCATACTTTCTGCTTTTTTCATTCGGATTTTCTGTAGTAAACAGCTTGTTTCTCCCATTAACTGACAGGTAACTAAAAATAGTTTCATTATTATCAGCCGAATAATAAAGCTTGTTTTTTTCATTGCAATACAGTTTCCTAAAATAATCAGTAAGTGCTGAAGGAGATGAAAAATCATCATACTGTTTGCTTCCCTGCATACCCAAAGTTACTTTCTGTGCAGCCAGAACATCTTTCATCTTTTCCACTGATTCATCCCTCAGTTTTATCAGATATACAGGACAAACACCATCATTCTCACCATGCCTGTTACATCTTCCTGCTGCCTGAACTGCATTATCAAGTCCGGCGACAGAACGAACTACACATTTGAATGAGATATCAACACCAGCTTCAATAAGCTGAGTAGTTACACATACTACAGGTTTAGGATTCTTGGTATCAAGCAGCTTTCTTATGTAGTTAATCCTTTCGCGGCGGTGTTCCGGACACATGTTTGCACTTAAATGGATAAGTTCTGTCCCCTCGCTTACCAGTTCCTTAAGATTTTCGTACATATTCCTGGCAGCAGCTTTTGTATTTACAATCACAAGAAGGTTTCCGGCTCGTTCAAATTCTGCATAGCAAAACCTGCTTGCATCTTCATACGACATACCATACGGATCTATCTTCGATATTATCTCATTTCTTCTGAAAACTTCAAAATCTTTACTATAATCACCGGACATACTTTCATTTTCGTCAATGATCATCGGGTAATCAAGTTCAGATGTATCAGGCTGTGTTGCAGTACAAAGAACTACTGTTGCTCCACAGATGTACGCCAGAAAATTCATAGCGAGATTAAAAATCATCACGCATCTCAGCGGCAACGATTGTACTTCATCTATTATAAGAACAGATCCTGCAAGTCTGTGAAACCGTCTGACCGATGACATTTTACCTTTAAAAAGAGAGTTAAGCAGCTGGACCATAGTCGTGGCTATAACCGGATTATCCAATCGTTCTGTATGAAGCTCATAATTTTTATATTCTTCTATTGCTTCATCATCTTCACCTTTTTCATTATCACATTCAAATTCCGCCAGTGCATTTGAATGATGTTCAGTAAACAGCTCATCCCCTGTAAGACTTCTTATCTCGTCGCTATTCTGTTCAAGTATAGACATAAAAGGTGCTGTATAAAGAATTCTTTTCTTTTTATGTTTAATGCAGTACTCTGTTGCAAAACGAAGGGATGATAATGTCTTTCCGCCACCAGTAGGAACTATCATTCTGCAGATATGAACTTCATTTCCGGCAAATTCAGCACATCTGTCAGATATACTTCTTCTCTGCCTGGAAATAAGATCAGTCTTCTTTTCAAAGGCTTTTAATTTTTCATTCATTTTCGTTCTCATGGTTTCCCAGATAAAAGAATCTCTGTCCGGCTCCGGTATCTCCACATTATCCATAAATGCTGCTGTATCAGTTCTGTCAGCATCAGTTAATGCAGATTCGATCAATCGTTCAAACATTCCAAGATAGAACGCATATGCTCTTTGCTTCCTGCTATTATCTTTCAGATTATTCACAAGTTTCTGAGCTTTGGCTTTGATGTTATTATACTCTGAATTTGCAAGATTTAATAACGCTTTGAATTCGTCGATTGAAACAACAGAAGAAATTGCTTCTTTTACTTCCTCATAATTTTCATCATTGGAAATCCGTTTACTAAAATAATCTTCGCAATCATCATCTATCCAGTCATGCAACCCATGGTGTGAAATAATTACTCTTGCAATTAGTCTTGCCACACCTCTGTTTTCATCAGCAGCAATCTCCATAATATATTTTGCTCCTGCATAACTATGGTCTATAGCCCCTCGTGCTTTTGATGAATTACCTCTGATATAATAATCAAAATCCCTGCACAGTTTCCCGGCATCATGAAGTAATCCGGCAACTTTTCCGATATTCTCCGCTCCAAAGTCAGAACAATACATCGAACATAATCTTGCAGTTTCCTGACAATGTTCTTTTACCGATTGTTCACGTTTTTTATCTTCTGATATATGTGCTGCATAATTCATTAACTGTTATCTCCTTCTGTTTCTGAATCAGAACAATACTTTCTGCAAGCATCTTTTAATGCAGCTTTAAGTTTGCTCCTTAAACTTTCAGGTGATAATATCTCAACACTATCAAGGTACTGTAATCCCCAGTGAAACATCGCCAATTCGCTTGCTTTTAACCGAACTAAAAGCATATCATCATCAGTTTCTTCTATATTGATTTCCGTTCCAAACTGCTCAACAAGATGATTCCTTAAATATTTTTCACATCGAAATGTTATGTTTATAGCTTCTCCTCCCCACATGTTCGGATGCTCTCTGACATAATCTGAAAGTTGAATCCCGGACTCAAAACCTTTAAGATCTCTTATCTGTTTTGCAGGAACATCCATTACTTCGCATTTCTTAAGCCTATCAATACGGAAATGAGATATAGGATCATCATGTTCAGGGTAATGACAGAGCAGATACTGATGACCGCTATGAAAAACAAACTGATAAGGACTTACTTCATAAGTTTTATTATTATCAGTTTTAATAAAAGAAATCTGTTTTTTCTTGGCTATCGCCTCGCTGATGATCTCAAGATTAAGAAAAATTTCTGAGTTTCTAACATTTTCGTAAACATTTAAATCCACTTTGGAAACATATGAATGAAAATACTTGTCAGTTAGTGCTTCTATTCTTTTGATAAGATCTTTACGATGCTTTTTGGATAGTCCATCAGTGAAAAGAACACTATTGATCAGCAAACATAATTCACCATCAGTGAAATCATGATCATAATACAGCCCTGTTATAGACGGTTCTTCTTTCAAAGCTTCAACCGGTAATTGTGAATCAAGTAATTTTCTTAGATTTCTTTTTATAGTTTCTCTGTCAAGACTCTCGCCGGTTTCAGCTTTTATATAATTTCCAATTTGTTTCTGTGTAAGTGTATGTTCTGAATCACTGTGTTTTCTTAACACTTCAAGGATGCTCAGTATCGGTTCATTAGTATGTGCAACATTCATAATCATGCCTCTTCCCATCTTTTTTCATTATCATTATAGCATACATCAATGTGGCATTAATGCCTACTCGAACTTTTAGATTTTGATTTTATGCTTTATTATATCACAGCAGATTGTATTTGTCAATGTTGATATTTTAAATTCACATACATAAAATCAAATATGCATTATTCACAGTTTTCATTACATGACGGTAAGGCTCATCAGTTTATTAGTTTTATTCAAATTTCCTAAAATATCGCACCATTCAAATTTTCAAACTGAAAATTTGAATTTCAATCGAACCGGAGCGAAGCTTCGGTTCAACCTTTTCGGTGGCTGAAGCATTCACCTTCTATCCTCTACATGAATTTTTCAGGAAACTAATTCTAAAGTAAATGGTTGACATTTGTAAATCGCTATGGTATAATATAACTTGTTAGAATATTCTTGAGAATTATAAACCATATTTGTTCTATGATGCAGTATTGAAAATGCCGGCACAATACTGTATAATAAAAGAGGAAAAACACTATGAAACCCAAAATTAAAAAAATCAAAACCAACTACGACGGTATTGCAAAATCGCTTCTCGATTCAATGAAAGATGAATCTCTTGTTGCTTTTATCAACTGTAATTCTTGCTGACCTCAGAAAATGCAGCGAATACCTGAAGAAAGCTTACAGAAACAACCGTATCGAACGTGAGATATACAGATACATCCGTGACTGGCTGGTAAGCGTATTCCGTACCATCGTCAGGAAAGCCGAAGAAAAACAAACCTTTATTGATCCTAAGGAGGCTGAAGAAGTTATGCAGATGATCATGGACGAACCTATTGAAGGTTATGACATTTTCCAGACACTTAAATAGAGCGAACTGAAGGGTGAAAAAAGAGGCGAAAGAAGAGGTTTGAAGAAAGGAAAAATCGAAGGCATGATCGAAGGTAAGACTGAAGTTGCCTTGAACATGCTCAAAAATAATATTCCGGATGATCTTATTCTTAACTGCTCCGGTATTTCCGCTGAAACACTTGAAAATCTCAAAAAGAAACTAACTGAAGAATAAACAATATTTTACCTGAATATAATTAACAACGAGGTGTAAACAATGGACGAAAAAATATTATCTATACTTACTCAGATTCAAACCGATGTCTCTACTCTAAAGGACGAAGTTTCTTCTCTAAAGGACGATGTTTCTTCTCTTAAGGAAGATGTTTCTTCTCTTAAGGAAGATATGACTACTGTTAAAGAAAGCTGTGAGATAACCAGAACCGCAGTTAATTCGCTTATAGAATGGACTGAATGTGCTTCTGTTGTTCTGGGTATTCCTTATCCCGTCAATTAAATACTCATTGTAGAATAAAACAAACCAGCCTTTTATGCTCCACATCAATCGTGCAGCATAAAAGGCTGGATTTTTTTGTTTAGCAGCTAACTGTTGCAGTGCTGCCTTTTATTACGTCTTTGGTTATTGTGATCTGGTTGTCGATACGGTTTTTCAGCTCGTCAACGTGGCTTATTATACCGATAAGTCGGCTGCTGTCGTTTGACAGTTCGCTCAGTGCGTTCATGACAAGGTCGAGAGATTCCTCGTCGAGGGTGCCGAAGCCTTCGTCTACGAACATTGAATCGAGCTGCACACCGCCCTTGCTTGACTGTACCTCCTCGGCAAGTCCGAGTGCAAGTGCAAGAGCTGCAAGGAAGGATTCACCGCCGGAAAGAGTCTGTACTTTACGGGTAGTGTCATTCCAGTGATCGAAGAGTTCAAGGTCAAGGCCTGCTTTCTGAGATTTTTTGTCCTGAACTGCGGTTTCAAGAGAATAATGGTCGTCGGTCATCTGCATCAGCAGACGGTTTGCATGTTCTACCATGCCGCGGAAATTCTCCTGCAGAACGTATGTCTCAAAGGTGATCCTGTTCTGACCTCCAACGTTACCTGAAGCCGTCTTTTCGAGTTCTTCGACCATCGAGTAACGTTTGTCTGCATCGGCAAGCAACACGCCTTTTTCCGCCAGATTCTCCGCTGCCTTTCGGTTATCTCTTATGCGATTTATAACATTACCAAGATCAGTATCAATTTTGTCCTTGCGATCTCTGAGTTCAGTGACTGTCTTCTTTTTTACTCCAAGAGTTTCGTCTGAGCCGTCAAAATCAGGGTCGGATCTCAGCTTATCGGTTTCAGCTTTCTTGTCTTCAAATGATCTTCTGTCGGCGGCAAGTTCTTCCTTAACTCCCGCAAGTTTTTCTTCGTTTTTCTTTTCATTCTGTGTGAGCTTTTCAAGGTCTTTGGCGAGATCGTTTTTCCTGTCGACACGCTTCTGCTCATCATCTACGGCTTTACGTGCTTTTTTAAGTTCATCTTCAGCCTTCTTATTGATTTCAGATGCCTTTTCTTCCGCTCCGTCAACCGTGCGGTCACCGAATCGTTTCTCAAAATCATTCGAGAGTGTTTCTTCCATTTCGGTACGACGGCCTTCAGCTTCACTGATATTTTTAAGCAGTTCGCTGCAAAGTTTTTCGGATTCTGCTATCTTCGTGGTAATTTTTTTGAGTTCTTCTTCGTTTTTCTTAGCCTTGTCTAGATTATCATTTCGTTCGGTTATCAGTTTGTTCTTTTCATCGATCTCTTTCAGTATACGGCGCTCTGTTTCACCAAGCTCTTCGAGTTTCTTCTGTGAATTCGCTTCGATATCATCATGCGATCCGAGAAGCTCATCTGCTTTTTTATTAAGGTTTTCACACGCTTTCTTATATTCACCGTCGAGTCTTCCGGCATTTTCACTTGCTTCACGGCGCTTATTTTCTGCCTGCTCCTTAACGTATTTTGCATTATTGAGTATCTGTTCAGACGGAACATCCACTCCACGAACTGCTTTTTTCGGATGATGTGTCGAACCGCAGACCGGACATTCCTCCCCCTCCATAAGATGTTCAGCAAGTACACCTGCCTGTCCGCAAAGGAAAGCGCGATTCAGAGATTCATATTCTTTATTCTTATCCTCGTAATCGTTGTCTGCCGCCTTGAACTGCTCACGGGCTTTTTCAAGATTTTTCTTATTAGTCTCCAGCTTTTTGAATTCGTTAATAAGATCTTTAACATCTTTGGTCTTCGTCTGAACAGTTTGCTTTTCAGCTTCCAGTGCCGTACATTTTGCTTCCTCACCGTTAAGTTCTTCAGCACGCTTGCGAAGCTGCTCAGTCTCTGCCGTAAGTTTGTCACGCTTATCTTCAAGAGCAGTTTTTTCCGCTTTTCTTCCTTCATGATCCTTGTGCTTTTCTGTAATATCTTTACGGATCTTTTCAAGTTCTGCTACCCTTGCGGCAAGAGCTTTTGCATCTTCGAGTTCTTTCTGCGCCTTTTGTTCCTCAGCCTTGCAGCGTTCCAGAGCAGCCTCTGCATCTTTAAGAGTCTCTTTTTCGTCTTCAAGCTTTTTACGGTTTTCAGCGAATTTTTTGCCTTCAGCCGCCAGACCTTCAGCTTCCTGCTCTCTTTCTTTTATTTCCGCTTTAAGTTTTTTTATCATCTCTTCTAGTTCTTTAAGCTTCTTATTATTCTCTTCTGCGTGGTTCAGGTCTTTTACAGCCTTTTCATACTTTTCGGCAAGAGATTTTTGTTCCCCTTCGAACTGAACTTTTTTCTTCTCGCCAAGAGTTATGAGTTTTTCTGTTATCTCCGTCAGAACTCCGGTGTTAGCCGCTTTCGCCTGAATATCCGCCTCAGCTTCGAGTGAAAGATCGTCCTCAAATTTTATAAACGAAGAAACTGAAAGAATGTCTCTCTTTATATTCTCACGATCTTCACCAAGTTTTTTCTTTTCTTCGTTAAGTCTGGTACGCAGAATGTCGTATTTTTCAGTGCCGAAAAGTGTTCTGAGAAGAGGCTCACGTTCCTTCGATGTTGCGTGAAGAAGCTTAAGATAATCGCCCTGTGCTATCATAATGGTTTTGCAGAACTGATCTCTGTCGAGCATGAGTATCTCGCTTTCGATTTTCTCGTTTACACCCTTTTCAAATGTGCTTCCGTCCGGCATTGTAAGCAGGACAGATGCCGCACTTTCCGTCATTCCGTCTCCGCGCTTTTTTGCTCTGGTATATGACGGTGAGCGCTTTATTTTATAGATCTTCCCCCTGCATTCAAATTCGAATTCAACGAAAGTCTCCTGTGAAGGATCGGCATACTTTGAGCGCATCATTGATCCCTCGCGGATATCACCGCTGAGTTCACCGTAAAGTGCAAAGGTTATCGCATCGAAGATGGTTGTTTTTCCGGCACCAGTGTTTCCGTTAATGAGATAAATACCCCTGTCTCCGAATTCTCTAAAATCTATCTCACTCTTCTTGATATACGGTCCGAACGCTTCCATACTAAGTCTGATCGGTCTCATGGTTCTGCCTCCTTCAGTTCCAGATGCTGTCTGTCATTTTACGCATATATTCATACTGCTCGTCAGTCATTTTCTTTCCGTTTGCCTCTTCAAAGAAAAGCTCAAACAGTTCAAGCGGCGAAGCAGCACGCTCTGCACTTTCCTCGCTTATTACGATCGGTGCACGTTCCAGTTCATTGATGTATTTAACACTCATCAGATGAGGATATTTTCCGTGCAGATGCTTCTGCGCATCAGGAATACGTTCCGTATCAGTAAGATGGATCTCAACGAAATCATCAGAACCGGATGCCATAAGCTCGTCAAAGCTGCCTTCTGCAACACGCATATCTCGGAGTGGTTCAAGATCGTGCAGCGTCACCTTTACCGGCGTGCCTTTTTCTCCAAGCTCACAGACTGTAAGACATTTTCTCTGATCTGCTTCTGATACCGAATATTTAAGAGGAGTACCACCGTAACGGATGTGATCACCTTTCATCGCCTGAGGCTTATGAAGATGTCCGAGGGCTGCATAATCGAAATCACTGTAAACATCAGCAGGAACACCATCTGTACCGCCGACTGCACCACGTTCAGAATCACTTGTCTCACCGCCTTCAACAAACTGATGTGAGATTATTATATTTCTGCGGCTCCTGTCGATATTCATCGCATTTATTGCCGTGCGCACAGCAGATGCAGTGTCCGGTATCTCGTCGTTCTGGAAAAAGCGGCGTACTTCAGCAGCACGGAGATATGGAAGCAGATAAATATCAGCCTCACCGAACGCGTCCTTTACTGTAAAACGTTCAGCTTTACCATTATAGATCGGTGAGAAATGCACGCCGCTTCTGTTCATGAGGCTCGCACCGAATGCGATACGCTCAGGAGAGTCGTGATTGCCGGCGATGATGAATGTTTCTATTCCTGAATCTGAAAGATCTGTAAGAAACTCATCAAGCAGTGTCACTGCTTCAACAGGCGGAGAAAGCTTGTCGTAAACATCACCTGCAATGATGACAAAGTCCGGTTTTTCTGCTTTGATCATGCCGGTGATCTTTTCAAGAATATCCTTCTGATCATCGATAAGCGAAAAACCGCATACCCTTCTTCCGAGGTGAAGGTCCGCAAGGTGTATGAACTTCATGAATAAAACCCCTTTCAAGCGAATTACAGCAAACACACTGTATCTGTATTTCTTTATTTACATTATACCACAAAGGATGCTGGCATAAATGCCACATATATTTTTTCATAAGCTTATTTTAACATCTTATGGTTATCTTCGTCAATGATGACATTATATTTTCCGATTGTCCTGACGAGATCCGCATTTTACACATAATCCTGTTTCCATAATACAGATCCCCCTTATACAGAATAACACGTATCCGTATAAGGGGGATCTTTGTCAGAACCGGAATAATCCGATCTGTTATTTTATGCGTTTATCAGCCCTTAAGAGCTACGCCCTTGTCCTTGAGAATAGCGATGATCTTATCTGCTATTTCCATAACCTCTTCCTTTGTAAGAGTTCTTTCAGGGTGAACGAAGCTGAGTCTTACTGTGATAGCCTTGCCCTGTTCGTCGCTGTATGTACCCATGAGAGCAACGTTCTTTATAAGGTCTGAATTTACTGTTTCGATAGCTTCCTTTATCGGAGCATACTTTTCTGAAACGAAAGTAAGGTCGATGTCGATCGGCGGGAACTTTGAAGTTTCCTCGTAGTGGATGCCAGCATTTTCAGAATTTACAACTGCATCGATCTCGAGTTCAGCAAATACAACATTTGCCTTCTTGTCGATCTTCTTAAGAACTGTCGGGTAAACAAGACCTATCTTACCGAGTTCCTTACCGTCGCAGAGAACAGCGTTGTAGTTCTTCGGATGGATGTAAGCGTGATCTGCTTCAACAGCCTTGAATGATACCGGCTTGTGTCTGATGTCATCCATCATTACTGAAAGAATATTTACAAGTTTGAAGTAGAGTGCTTCAGTGTCGAGAGTCTTTGAGAAGAGTGTGATGCCGAGCATTTTCTTTTCACGGCAGAGGCCCTTTTCGTCGAGTCCGTCAACAACACGGCCGATTTCGAAAATGCCGAAATCTGTGTCGAATGATGTGTTGCTTCTTACCTGACAGAGCTGTGTCGGGATCATTGAACGTCTGATTGTTTCGATGTTCGGATTTACAGCACCTGAAAGCTTGATGTTCTCTTCAACTTCAATGCCGAGCTTCTTGTATTCGTCAGCGTAAGCCCAGATGTATGAGTGAACTTCGTGCATTGAATAACGCTTAACGAGGATGTCCTTGATCTGTTCCTCAACGTTCTTTTCCTCGAATACGCGTACAGGATAGAGCGGAGCAGTTGCTGTATTAACATCGAAGTTGTCGTAACCGTAGATTCTTGTGATCTCTTCGATGATATCAGCCTTCATTGTGATATCCTTTGTTGCTCTCCATGCAGGAACGTCAACTGTAAAGTGGTCGCCGTCAAGCTTTACGCCGAAACCGAGAGATGTGAGAGTCTTAACGATAGTGTCGTTTGAGATCTCAATACCTGTGTAGCGGTCAACGAAGTTCTTGTCGAAGTCGAGAGTTACCTTGTCGAATTTCTTGATGTATTCATCAGTAAGTGCTGATGTTACCTTTACGCCGCCGTCATGTTCCATAAGGAGCTTAACGAAACGTGCAGCAGCAACTGTTGTCATTTCAGGATCAAGGCTCTTTTCATAACGCATTGAAGCGTCTGTTCTGTGTGAAAGTCTTGAAGATGATTTTCTTACTGAAACTGCGTCGAAGTTTGCAGATTCGAGTGTGAGAGATGTTGTGTCATCAACGATCTCTGAATCGAGGCCGCCCATGATACCTGCGATAGCTACCGGTGTGTCACCGTTGCAGATCATGAGAGTATTTTCATCGATGTGTCTTTCAACACCGTCAAGTGTCTTGAACTCGAAAGGCTTGTCGAAACGCTTAACGCGAATCTTTTCAACCTTGCGTGAGTCGAATGCGTGCATCGGCTGACCCATTTCAAGCATGAGGTAGTTTGTAAGGTCAGCAAGGTAATTGATAGCTCTCATTCCGCAGTAGAAAAGTCTGATACGCATATTTACCGGGCTGACTTTTCTTGTGATGTTCTCAAATCTGATACCTGAGTAACGTCTGCAGAGTTCGTCTTCTATCTTGATGTCAACCTTCGGAAGGTCGTTATATACTGAAAGATCAGCTGTTTCGAGATTCTTAAGCGGTCTGCCTGCAAGAGTTGCTATCTCACGAGCGATACCGTAGTGTCCCCAGAGGTCAGGACGGTTTGTAAGTGACTTGTTGTCTACTTCGAAGATGATATCGTCGATCTCGTAAAGCTCTTTGATATCTGTACCGTTAGGAACATCTTCAGTGATATCCATGATGCCGCCGTGTTCCTCGCTTATGCCGATCTCTTTTTCAGAGCAGCACATACCGTATGATGTGTATCCTGCAAGATCACGCGGAGCGATGTCGATCTCGCCGAGCTTTGCGCCAACCTTTGCAAATGCAGTCTTCATGCCGGCTCTTACATTAGGAGCACCGCAGACAACGTCTGTAAGCTTGCCGTCACCAGCGTCAACCTTTAAAAGGTGGAGCTTCTTTGACTCAGGGTGTTCTTCAACTGACTTGATCTCAGCAACAACAACACCGCTTAAGTCACTGCCCTTGTAAAAGATCTCGTTTTCAACTTCAGCAGTTGAAAGAGAAAACTTGTGGATGAGTTCATCTATATTGATACCGTCAAGGTCTACGAAATCCCTGACCCAGTTGATTGAAATAAGCATTTCTTAAGACCTCCTTATTTATCGTCTGTAAACTGTGAAAGATTTGTAAGTCCGGCTGCGTTGAGGTCACGGATATCCTTGATACCGTACTTCATCATTGCAAGTCTTGTAAGACCGAGACCGAAAGCGAAACCTGTGTATTCATCAGGATCAATGCCGCCTTCTCTGAGTACGTTAGGGTGGATCATGCCGCACGGACAGAGTTCGAGCCATCCGCTGTGCTTGCATGAAGGGCATCCTTCACCGCCGCAGATAAGGCAGTTGATATCAAGTTCGAAACCAGGTTCAACGAACGGGAAGAAACCAGGACGGAGTCTTACCTTGATGTCACGTTCGAATACTTCTGAAAGCATTGTCTTCATGAAGAAGATGAGGTTTGAGATGGAGATGTTCTTGTCTACCATTACGCCTTCCATCTGGAAGAATGTATTTTCGTGACATGCGTCAGTAGATTCATTTCTGAAGCATCTTCCCGGGAAGATAGCTCTGATCGGCTTGCCTTCGTTGATAAGCTGGTCACGGTACTTTCTGTAGATAGCGTTCTGTGCTGCTGAAGTCTGTGACTTGAGGAGCTGACCGTTTTCAAGATAGTAAGTATCCTGCATGTCTCTTGCCGGATGGAACTTAGGGATGTTCAGTGACTCGAAGCATTCGTAGTCAGTTACAACTTCGCTGTAGTCCTCAACGGTAAAGCCCATTGAACGGAAGATCTTTTCGCACTTTCTCTGAACAAGTGTGATCGGATGGTATGATCCGCGTGCGAGTACCGGCGGAACTGCAACGTCGAATTCAGGCATTGAGTTGATCTCGCGTTCCATTTCTGCCTTTGCGAGAGCAGCCTGTCTTTCATTTATCTTTTCTGTACATGCGTTCTTAAGCTGATTTACCTGCTGACCGAAAGTCTTCTTTTCTTCCGGTGAAAGCTTGCCCATCTGCTTTGTAAGCGATGTAACAGAGCCGTTTTTACCTAAAAATGCGATTCGGATCTCTTCAAGATCAGCCGCTGCTGTAACTGCAGCAAGCTTTTCTTCAAATTCCTGCTGTAACTGAACTATCTGTTCGTTCATTTTTTGACCTCCTTAAAATATCAGGAAACACTGATTTACGAATAAATCAGCGGCTCCAAATAAAAAATCCGCCTCAGAGAAACTCATGAGGCGGATAAAATTCCGTGGTACCACTCAGATTGCAGTTTATAAAACTGCCGCTCAGTGCTGTGACAAATGCATTTACGAGTCTGTCATTTCTCTGACAGATGCGAAGTGCATACAGCTGCATCTTAATGCGATGCTCACATCCTGCTTTTCACAGGAAACTCCCGGGGCGAAATTCGGAAACAGTACTGAACACGGACTCACACCAACTGCCCGCTCTCTGAGGTCCTTATGTACTGATCTTACTGTACGTCATCAAACGTGACCCGATCAACGTCTTTAAACTATTATCTCCGTTCGTGCCGGAGCGTTACACTTAATTATAGCACTGGAAGAACATCTTTGTCAATACTATAAAATTATTTTTACCAGATACGGCATCTGCGAAGTAGATCAAGAAACAAACTGAATAAGATCCAGCCAAGTCCGAGCAGCTTCGCCAGAACTTTCAGCAGATTTATCGGACGTATCATTTCTTTATTAACAAGCTCATCATAGATCTTGAATATTACTAAGATCAGCGGTATATGTATAGTCCAGAACAGGAGTTTTGAAGAATAGAAATCACGTGTCAGAACAAAAATACCCTTTGCCCATGTTGAACGGTACATAAATCCGACTATCGCCGCCGGTATAACAGCTGCAGCCATATGATACGGAACTTTTACTTTTTTTCCATTTTTCATCAGACCGTCCAGCAGTCTGAAATCCTTTGCGATAAACAGCTTGACAACTAAGGCAGCAATCATAAAAATGCCTATCGGAAGAACGATTTTCATAATCGTATTATATCCGTCAAGTTCAACACCTTTTTCAGTCTGACTGCTGCTCATCAGACTCCAGGCGATAAACAGGCTAAAGAAGACAACGATTGAGTACACTACGATCGCCATAGTTTTGCGAAGACGCGGCGAAAATCCGATCGTAAGCAGCACACCAGTCATGCCTGCCAGAAATGCACCGATGTCAGAACCGGTCACCATTCGTGTCATCATGGAAAGCGCTATACCCGTCGCAATCGGAAAAGACACGTCAAAGAAAAATACGAACATTACAAACAGAAAAATAAGATAACCGATCCACACCGGCGTTTCATTTTCTCCTACAAGAGCTTTAAGAGAATCCAGGGTTTCCTGTTTGAAAAAGAAACTTACAAACGCCGCTATCAGAGTGCATATCAATGCCGGTATATACGCTTTAAGACAAGCCGCCGCTGATGTAACACCTGCAATACCAGTCACCACAGATTCAGCAACATCGGTAATATCATCGTTTGCAGTGACTTTGTTTTTTAAATTTCGGATATCCAGAGCCATAAATGTATTCCTCCTTAAGATTGGCTGGAATCCCTATAACAATCAAATGAAATTATATCATATATAATGGAACAAATCAAGTTATTTCATGCTTAAATCCAGTGCATATCATGCGTTTTTGGACATACCGACATACAAAAAACACAAATTTTTATATAGAATTTTTTTAAACTATCTGATATAATTATAGAGAACGCATATTTTTTGACATTCACTATATTACGTTCACTGTAATCTTAAGGGGGATACTTAAATGAAAAAAATATTCAGTAAAACAGCAGCCGCAGTCGCTGCACTTACACTCTGCGCTTCATTTGCCGCAGTACCAGCAGGCGCTGCCGAAGAAGTACTTAAAGGTGATGCCGACGGAAACGGCGTTATTTCAGCAGCTGACCTTGTGGCTCTCAGCGCGCATATCCTCGGAAGCAAGACAATTGCCGATGAGATCAAGGCGAATGCAGACATGAACGATAACAACGAGATAAACGTTATCGACTATATTCTTTTAAAGAACATATTTATGGGAGCACCGGCGGCTGAATCACTCAAAATAACACTTGAAGGCGAATCGATAACGGCTGATGAAGGCATTACTGTTGAAGGAACTAAGGCAACTATCACCAAGAGCGGTACATATGTTATCACAGGTGCAATGACTGCCGAATCCCAGATCATTGTAAACACAGCCGAGACAGATGCTGAAAGTGTAAACATCACACTTGACGGCGTTACAATGACAAATTCATCAGATACACCTTGTATCATGGTTGAAAACGCTGACAAGACAAAGATCACATTCACAGGAACAAACGTTCTTACAGGTAATGCGGACACAGCAGAAGCAGCAACAGCTGTTATCTACGCAAAGGACGATCTTACATTTACAAAGAACTCAACAGGTACACTTGAAATAAACTCTGCAGCACAGATGGGTATCTACTGCAATAATGACATCAAATTCAACGGCGGAAGCATAAAGATCAAGACTGACGCAGCCGGCACAGGTACCGCAAAGGCAGATGCCGTAAAGGCCAAGGGCAACGTTGAGATCGGCGGAGGCGAACTCGATGTAAACGCTGCCGGCGACGGTATCAAGTCTTCAAAGAACGCTGTTGTTATCAGCGACGGTAAGGCTGAGATCAAATCCGGCAAGGATGCGATCCAGGGTGAAACTGCTGTTACCATAACAGGCGGCGAGATCGTAACTTCCGGTGACAGAGGTATCACAGTCTCTGCCGGAAACCTTACTATCGGAGGAGGCACACTTCTTGCAACATCAACAGAAGCAGTTGATTACTCAAATGTTGTAATGGGCGAACACTTCTCAAACAGCAATATAGTTGCATTAGCTCTTAACGAACAGCACAACAAATCTGAAGTATTAACAATTGCAGGCAAAGAATTCACTGCTGCAAAGAAATATCAGTATATCTTCGCTACATATCCTGATTTAGCAGCTTCTTCTGCGAATGTTTTACTTATCGATGGCAAGAAATCCGAATTCACTGTCGTTCCTGTAGGAAAATAAACTGTTAAAATACTGGAAATGTATTAATTCCATACTTTCACAGAATCACAAAAGTTTTTAATTCAAATATTCAAAGCAAAATCAGCCGTTTGCCTCATTAAATCAAGCAAACGGCTGATTTTTGTTTATTATAACTAATATCGACGAATTATTTTCCGCTTTTCTAACGAATACGTATTGCGTTTTTTTTGAAAATGTGCTATACTTAGACTATACATTTAAGAAAACAATGATCATTCCGGGATGTGACCTGAAGGTTCTCCCAAACTGATTTATATCAGCGTTTTCTTAATCATTCACTAAAACCGCCCTCGTCACGGGCATGAAAGGAACTCTATGAATATTGCAGTAATTTCACTCACTGAAAACGGACGCCTTTTATCAGCGGAGCTTTCAGAAAAACTCAGCACTGAACTCACTGTAAAAAGGTATTGTTTCTACAAGCACAAGGATGACGAAGCTGAATCATTCAGCAACATTTCCGAACTGACTTCACAGATATTCGAAAGCTATGACGCTCTTGTTTTCGTTTCAGCATGCGGTATTGCCATTCGTGCTGTTGCTCCGAAAATACGTTCAAAAGCATCTGATCCAGCTGTGATCGTGATAGATGAAAGCGGAAAATTTGTTGTACCTCTGCTTTCAGGTCATCTTGGCAATGTCAATTCCGTTGCCGAACTTCTGGCAGAACGCATTTCCGCCGTACCGGTCATTACTACAGCAACCGATACAGGAAAACGTTTCTCACCTGATTCATTTGCACAGGCAAACAATCTTCTTATCACAGATATGAACGCTGCACGCGAAGTTGCCGCTGCTATCCTCGAAGACGAAGAAGTTGGTTTCTTCAGCGACTACGCTTACAAGAACCTTCCGTCAGAACTTGCCGAAGGAAAAGTATGCAGAACAGGTATCGTAATCAGCAGCGATTTAAGCTATAAACCGTTTGAAGTAACTCTTACACTTGTTCCGAAGAACATTGTTATCGGCGCAAGCTGCCACAGCGGAACTGAATACGACATGTTCCACGACCTTGTTAATGATGTTTTCAAGGCAGCAGGACTTATGTCAGAGAGAATATGTGCTCTTGCAACAATAGATATCAAATCTGAGGAACCGGCACTCACAAAGTTCTGTGTTAGCCACAACATTCCGATGTACACATACAGCGCACTTGAACTTATGCGTGTTGAAGGACGTTTCTCATCATCAGAATTTGTAAGAAAGATTACAGGTACTGATAACATCTGTGAACGAAGCGCCGTAAAATGCAGTGAAGGACCTCTTATCCTTCCTAAGACAGCATACGAAGGCGTAACAGTCGCAGCCTGCGAAACAGCATTTGAGATCGATTTTAACAGAAAAGCTGACTGATCAGTATCTGCTGATGCATCTATAGTTTAAGAAAGCACTGATTAACCCGGAAATCCGGCTTTGCCGGATTTCCGGAAGTGGGATTCGCGGGGCTTCGCCCCGGACCCCAACGCTGATTTATGAATAAATCAGCGTTTCCTTAAGTAAACAAAAACCGTATATCCTTCATGTTATAAGGATATACGGTTATTTTTTATGGTGATCAGGCTGAATACTGAGCTTCGTTTTCTTCCCAGACGATACAGTTCTTTCCGTTCGCCTTGCCTTTGTAAAGGTAAGTGTCAGCCGTCTTTACAAGTTCATCAAAATCGGAAACTTTTCCGTGAGCAAGTCCGGCGGTTACTGTAACTCCGTTTTTATCAGGCAGAACTGCATTTACAGTAATGTTCCTGCAGAGTGAACTGATCCTTTCGTAGGCCTTGTCCTTTTCAAAACAGTTATAGTAGAGAATGAATTCCTCGCCGCCCCAGCGTACAGCATAAATATCTGCACCGTTAGCTTCTTCCTTAAGACATTCCGATACTCTGACAAGGATAGCGTCACCTTCGTCGTGACCGAAACGGTCATTTATTTTCTTGAAATTGTCTATATCGAGAAGCACCACTGAAATGTTGTTATCTGCAGCTTTTTTTACTTCATCATACAGGAAGCGTCTGTTGTAAAGTCCTGTAAGCGGATCATGAGTACACTGATAATCAAGTTCGGAACGCATCATATCCACTTCGAGCTTGTAGAAAATCGTTACGTAGAGGATCGTAAAGAGCGTAATAAGAAGATTGATGAATCTGAAATGCTGTACATGGATACTCAGTTCGGTGTATGTCTGCTTAAAGTAGCTTTCAGGAATAAGGTGCTGCATCTGGTCGATCAGTATTGCTGTTACAATACCTGCTCCCTGAAACACAAACCTTTTGTTGCCGCAGGAAGGTGCGAGAAAAAATATAACTGGGATCATACCCAGTACAAAAAAGATAAAACCGTATGTATTCCTTGATATTGTTTCTGAAAGCAGTGCAAAAATCAGTATCTCGAAATACGCAGCGACAGTTGACATTTCTGAGCTTCTTTTATCTTTTGAAAAGATAAGAAATGCAACGTAGAACGCTGAGCTAAACAGATTGATAAACGCAAACGGATATATCTTCATTATAAAGAATACAAACATATACAGGAAATGCACTCCAAGACACATTACAAGGAATATTACATTCTTATTCTGTGCGCATAAGCCTAGTATAAACGATACACATTTTTTCTTATCCATATAATCAACCCCGGGGTTCTCCCAAAATTCCTTAATCTCATAATAAACAGTTAATGTAAAGTAACTGATAAACTTTATAATTATTATACAGTATTTTTTAGAAAATAACAATACTTAATTAATAAAAAATCCTGACCACCATTATGATGATCAGGATCTGTTATCTGTGCCGGCGTCTATCTATCTTCCCGGGTCGTCGCCAACCGAGTATTTTCGACGTAAAAGAGCTTAACTTCTGTGTTCGGAATGGGAACAGGTGGGACCTCTTTGCCATTAACACCGACTATCTTTAAACTGAATACCTCTGATTTATTACTACTTCTTCTCTACAGACCTTCCTGATACTCTAGGA
>JAFRUS010000007.1 GCA_017438745.1 Oscillospiraceae bacterium
AATTGAACCCATGATTCCGCCGTGAAAGGGCAGCGTCTTAACCTCTTGACCAACGGGCCATATAATAGCGGCAGTGGGATTCGAACCTACGACCAATCGGGTATGAACCGAGTACTCTAGCCAACTGAGCTATGCCGCCATTTTGTGTGCTGTGCATCACACAGCTTTTTTATTATACTATATTTTCTGATGATTGTCAAGAGAAAATTGAAATTTTTTTAAAAAATTCTCGTGAATTAATGGTGTTGATAGATAGCAAACTGCTGTGGAAAAATATGTATGGTCTAACCGTTTTTTTTTAATAATATAATGATACTATTTGATGTTTTTGTGATATGATTTTTAAATGCACTCGTTTTTACGCGGATTGTGAATGTTAATATTTTAACCTTTTCTGTATATACAAACGGACCTCTGATCTTTAAATAATCAGAGGTCCGTTTGCCCATTGTATTGCTATACTTAAGAAAGGAGTACCAATCATTAGATAATGTCGTTAATTAAGCGAGAATATAGTCTTCTGCTATTTCTCTTACGAAATCCGGTTCTACGATGTTTCTTACCAGTGTTTCGATAAAGTCTATTGCCTGATCACGCTTTGTTGTGAAGCTGTGCAGTATGGTCTCACGGTGTGCGTGTGTGTCCTTTACCATGATTCCGTATACTTTTTCATTTGTTTCCTCGTCTGTTTCGCTGAATGCTGTGTAGATGAGTTCTGTGTTACCAAGGCTTTCATTATAAATTGTTTTCATAGTTTTTTCCTCCTGAAATTACGTTTTCTTTTTGATTTTTAGTTTTTATATTTTGTTTTTTTATTTGATTGTGTTTTGCTGTTTTCTATGCTTTTATTATAAAATATATTTCAGGCGATTTCAACCCTTTCGCCCTAAGAGGTAGTCGTTTCGCCCTAAGAGGTATTTTTTCTCCTAAAGGTTTCCATTTGGCGGTTAAAAAATCGCACAAAATATCTGCAAAGCGCACATATAGACACTCCATATTTTGCTTTAGGCATTTTTATCCTCGATTTATACTTTTCCTATTTATATGTATTGAGGGAGAAAAAGAAGTCCGTAAGCCCTTTAAAATCATAAAAAAATCAGGTTTACAACCATATTTTAAACCATTAAACCTTTGCAACCAACCGACATGCAACCCGAAACAGTAAACCATGAAACCACGTGGTTTATGAACGCGCTTATGGTTTCATAGTTGACAGAAATCGCATTAAACCTCTTTAAACCACGAAAATACGTGCTGCAAAGGATGAAAGCTTTAGTTTGTTAACCGAAAAAATCTATTGACAACCGAGATGAAAAGGTATATAATTAAACTACAGTTAAATAAAGGTCAATAATATAGTTGACAACAGATCGAGATCCCCGGGAGGAAAATATATGGAACAAACAGAACAGCAGTATGTTACGATAAAGGAATTTGCAACACTTGCAAATGTAACAACTCAGGCAGTTTACAAACGATTAAACCAGACAGACAGCTCGTTAAATAAGTTTGTAAAGTATAACGGAAAGATGAAACTCATAAGCAAGGATGCACTTGAACTCTTTGCAGATGCACCTATAAACCAGCAGGGCGAAGGCGATGGAATATACGAAGATCTCAGCCTTCAGGCACAGACAAACCTGTTTTCATCCTACTTTGATGCAACTTTAAAGGTTTTATCAGAACAGATAAGCTCAAAGGATCAGCAGATAAAGCAGCTTATGGACAGTAATACAGACCAGCACCTTAAGATGCAGCAGCAGCTTGAAATGAAGGATAAACAGCTTCAGGAACAGCTTTCAGCCAAGGACAGACAGATCGCAGACCTTCAGAAGCTCCTTGATCAGCAGCAGCAGCTCCACAGAGCTGAACAGGAACAGTTCAGACTGATTGCAACTGATGCAAACAAGGAAGAGAAAAAGGGCTTTTTCAAGAGACTGTTCCACAAAAAAGACGTGGAAGCAAGCGAAACCTGAAATACTGGTTTAAAAACTTAATGAAACATGCAAAAAGGTCGTCAACCAACTTGAAGATGGTTGACGACCTTTTATTATGGTTGAAAAATAAACTGAGTTTTATAGTAAACCTTTAAAAATGCAACTGAAGGATCAAGGTTAATTGAAGCGGAATGGTTGCTAAACAATCCTTATAAAGAAACAAACCTGTAAACTGTAGTTATATGAGAGTCTGACCGTTGTAAACGCCGGATACAACTCGTATAACACCGCAAAGATCAGGGTAGGTTTTTATGTCTGTAAACCCGTTATCACTTAGTATCTGCGATACATCGTCCTCCTGATGTATACCTATTTCGTAATACAGCCTGCCGCCGGGTTTAAGGCAGTATTTCCAGAAGTCTGTTATGACTTTATAGAACATTAAACCGTCTGATCCGCCTGCAAGAGCCATTTCTGGTTCATATGCAACCTCTTTCTGAAGGTTTGCCATATCGTCATCTGTAAGATACGGCGGGTTGGATGTTATTATATCAAGTTCACTGAAGTTTAAAAAGTATTCAGGATCAAGAACATCGCCTTTGTAAACCTTAACTGATGAGTTGTTAAGACTTATGTTCATGTTGAGATAGTCAAAAGCTGCATCAGAATACTCTACAGCGCCTATGTCTGCATTTTTAAGATGTTTTTCAAGTGCTACCGGAATGCATCCGCTGCCGCTGCACAGATCGAGTATACGTGGTCGGTGAAGGTTTACAGCATCGTTTAAAACGCATTCAACCAGAGTTTCAGTATCCTGACGGGGAATAAGAACACCTTCGCCAACAAAAAACGGAAGTCCGAAGAACTCCCATTTTCCGACTATATACTGCAGAGGATAGCCTTCAAGACGACGGTTTGCCATTGCACAGATGAGGGTTTCATCTTCTGATGCAACCTGTCTGTCAGGGTTGGCTATAAGCTCTGAATGAGAAAGGTTTAAAGCGCTTTCAACTATGCATCTGCTTTCGAAAACATAGTCCTCAATTCCGGCGTTTTTAAACCTGCTTCTGATTTCATTTAATACTGCACCTGCGGTTACCAAACGTCTTCCTCCTGGTTTTCCGGTATACAAGGCTTGATCGCTGCGATTGCAACTTCTATCTGTGAGTCATCAGGTTCGCGTGTTGTGAGCCTCTGAATCTGTAAACCTGGTGCAGATATTATTTTTGTGAACGTATTGGTCTTCTTTCCGGCAAGTCTGATGAGCTCGTATGCGATGCCTATTATAAACGGAAGAAGAGCAAGCTGGATGCCAAGTCTCATGAATATACGTGCTGCTTTTCCGAATTCAGAGAAAGACGGGATAAAGCAGAAAACGAAGATACTTGTGAAAAGTGTGATGAAAATGAAGCTTGTACCGCATCTCGGATGGAAACGAACCTGTTTTTTAACGTTTGCAACCGTCAGTTCCTCGTGTGCTTCAAGGCATGCGATGGTTTTATGCTCAGCGCCGTGATATTCGTAGGTACGCTTGATGTCCTTTGACATTCCTGTAACTGCGAGATAACCAACGAAAATAGCTATTTTAAGAATGCCTTCGACGGCTGTTCTGAGTACAGTTACGTTTTCAAGTGGTTTGGTGCAGAAGGTAGGTATGAACTTAAAGAGGAACAAACTGATAAGAACGCCAAAGACCATAGCGATTCCTGAAAGAACGCTCATAAGGTTTTCTCCGAGTTTGTCAGTGAGCCATTTCTCGAACTTTGTCATTTCCTCTTCGGAATCTTCTTCAGTCATCTGCTTTTCAGCTGATTTCATGAGGCATTTGTAGCCTGTAACGAGTGATGAAACAAAGTTGAAACTGCCTCGTATAAACGGTGTTTTCTTGTACCATGGAGCACTTTTGCCGTTGTTTTCATCCCATGTTTCAAGGTCGATAGTACCGTCAGGGAGACGGCAGGCCATTGCCCCTTTATGAACCCCCTTCATCATGACCCCTTCGATCAGCGCCTGACCGCCGATTTTTGACTTGTAAACTTCTTTGCTCATGTTTACCTCTTTCTGTTTTGGTTTACAGTTCGATTGAACCGGATTCTGCAGTTGGCAGAATGATCTGAACTGTTGTACCTACGTGTTCTTCGCTTGTTATGTTAAGACTTCCGTGGTGCATTGTTATGATCTCGTCTGCAACCGCTAAACCGATTCCGGAACCGCGCTTTGTGTGGTTTGCTTTAAAGAATTTTGTTTTTATCTTAGGAAGGTCAGCTGCTGAAATACCGCATCCGTTGTCCTTTACAGTGATTGAAAGGTGATCATCGTCAAGCTGACTGGCGTTTATCTCGATCAGGCTTTCGTGGTTCGGACTGCTTGAATATTTGATAGCGTTGTCTATTATGTTGATGAAAACCTGTCTTATACGGTTTTTGTCTGCGTATACGAACGGCAGCATTTCCGGTGAGTTGTAACTTATGTGAGTGTTGTCGTGACGTGCTTTTTGAGTGTAGATGAGTATTGCATCCTCGAGTTCAGCAAGGATATCGATCATTGACATCTGAAGAGTAAATTTTCCATTCTGCATACGTGAGAAATCGAGAAGTTCTTCAACCATCTGTGAAAGACGTTCAGTTTCACTTACAATAACCCTGATGCCCTTTCTGGTGGTCTCCTCATCATTCTCCGCATTGATAGTCTCAGCCCATCCCTTGATTGCTGTAAGTGGTGTACGGAGCTCATGTGAAACTGATGAAATAAACTCGTTTTTCATTGCTTCAGCGGTTGACAACTCATCGGCCATATCGTTGATTGAGCGGCAGAGCTGACCAAGCTCGTCATTTGTTTCAATCGGGATACGTTCAGAGAAGTTGCCCATAGCGAATTTCTTGGTTGCACCGCTTATCTTCTGAACAGGACGGACGATTGAGCCGACGAAGTATATTCCAGAGAAAACAAGAGGAAAAATGGTCAGCAGACATAAACCAATTATTACAAGAATATAGGTTGTTATTCTGCTGTCAACCTCGGACATCGATACGACTACGCGCATAGCGGAATAATCTGAATTATTTGCTGCGACCGGATAGGAAGCAGCCATTATTTTTTCGTTGTTTTCAGATCTGCCGTGCCAGTAACCGCAGTTTCCGCTTGCAATCGCTTCATCATAGTCGTTCATTGAGACAGAGTCATCAGGTGAGAACCCTGATGAGGTAAGAACTACTTTTCCTTTGGAGTTGATAGCCATCAGCTCCATCTTGTCCTTGTCTGAAAAGGTTTCAACCATGTTGCGTACTTCAGCCGAGTAGTTTTTGGTCGTGTCAGTTGAATACTTTTTAAGTACGTCGGTGATAGAAGTAAGCTCTGCTTTAAGATACTGCTGGGTTGCAGTATAGTAGTAGTTTTGGATAACAAATATCATTATGGTTGCAATAACAATGAGGACAAGTATCAGAATCACAAGATTGTTGAATATCCATCTGTAGACTATGGAATCCTTTGAAATCTGCCCTTTTTCAGGCGTTTTACTCGGTTGCAAAAGAGGTTTAAAACTTATTTTTCGGTCCATTTATAGCCGTATCCCCACATTGTTATGATGTACTGCGGACTGGATGGTTCGTCTTCGATCTTCATTCTTATACGTCTTATATTTACATCGACGATTTTTTCGTCGCCGACGTATGACTCACCCCAGATGTGATTAAGAATGCTTGTTCTGTCGAGAGCCGTATTCTTGTTGTTCATGAAATATTCGAGTATCTGGTACTCAACCTGTGTAAGATCGATTAGCTTTCCGTTCTTTGAAACTGTACGGCTCTTGAGATTGAGCTGGAACGGGCCTGATTCGATCACCGGCGGCTCATCTGACTTGGAATAGCTCATGAGCACACGACGGTAGATGGCATCTACGCGGGCTGTGAGTTCGGAAGGAGAGAACGGCTTGGTCATGTAGTCGTCAGCACCAATCATAAGACCGCTTACCTTGTCCATTTCCTGAGTTTTTGCTGAAAGCATGATTATTCCGAGAGTCGAACTCTTTTCCCTGAGCTTTTTGCATACTGTGAATCCGTCGATACCAGGCATCATGATGTCAAGCAAAGCTACGTCAAAGTTTCCGTGTTCACTTTCGAAGACACGCAGAGCCTCTTCGCCGCAGTTTACGTCAGTTACATCGTATCCGGCACGTTTGAGATTGATGACAACAAAGTCGCGGATAACGTCTTCGTCTTCACATACAAGTATCTTTTTCATATTCTTCTCCTTCTTTAATTGATAATTTTGAAATTAAACTGTATTTCACTTGCCGAAAGTGCAAGAGGACCGCTGTATACCGGCCGGCACACCAGATAAACTGTGTCTCCGTTTGAGCTTATCTTTACATAGTCGGCGTATTCCTTTTCGTTTATTATACGTTCTGCTTCTGCGGAACTGGTTACACAGATGCGCAGAAGCTGAGTCTGGTTTTCAACCTTTTCATCGTATTTGCAGAAGATTATATCGTCATTTGCTGTTCGGACGGTAACTTTGTTTTCCCATTTTTCAGGGATCATAAATGCATAGCCGTCTGTTATGCTGTAGTAACCGGAATATTTCCTGATAAACATGTTGTTTTCAAGGATGTACCAGTTGGTCATACTGATCTGTTCGGTATCCGGCTTGTCTTCATATCCTTTGAAAACCGAATTTACTGGGATCTCAACAATTCCGTCGCCGTCGATATCTCTTGAGAGAAGTGACGAGCTACGGACTGTTCCGTTTACCGGAGATGAATCGGCGTTGTCAGCTGTAACAGAGACAAGTGAGATCTCGTCGTCCTTTACTTCCGGACGAAGTATTTCAGTTATAATAGTATTTGTAGTTATGTATGAATCGAGATAGACAGCAGTGGTGTTTTCACTCAGTTTTCCGTAGATCATCTGGAGTACATCTGTAGTGTTGGGTGACAGTGTCAGTACCGGACAGAAAGCAAGTTCGCCGTTTTGGTCAAGCCATTTTAACTGCGCCGTGTTCCCGTCAGGAGTATGGTTTATCATGAGCAGCTCGTTCATGGAGTCGTTGTTTATGTCAGTGATATCCATTGCGGCGTAATCGCCTAAGGACTGCAGTTCCGGCTTCTGTTCGTTGAACAGAAATGCGCTTTTTTCGCCCTGTGAACCTGTGCCGATAATTACATTTTTCATGTCGGAAGTGCCGAGTTTTGAGATAAATACGCGTTCGATTTCATTTCCATCAGCGGCGAAGTCGTACATGGACTCCCAGCGTCCCTCTTTCTGATCGAGAAAGTTGACTCTCAGTGTGGAATGATCGTTTCCGGTAAAATTAGATTTATCATAGAAAACGATTGCTTCCTCGGTTGGTTCGTCGTCGATATCTGCCACAACGAATGCGGAAAGATAGGAACCGGATTTAGGATATTTAAGGCTTATTTTAGAGCCTTCTGTGTTGATCAGGGCGTTGTATATCTGTTCGTGCTGTTCGCTGAGCTTAGGCGGTTTAAGATAGGTCTCGATACCACCGCCCAGTGAGCATCCGGTCAGTAAAAATGCTGTGGCCGCTGTCACAATCAGCGGAATAACGTGCTGCTTTATGCAGATTCCTCCTTTCTTATCTGGTTTGACATTCATTATAATTATATCACAACGATACGCCAAAGGCAAATATTTTATGTATAAAGATAAAAGAAACAGCGGATTTTATGCATCGGGCAGGATTCGTTTTTACTATGATCAAATTATGATTTTTATATGTTACTATTGTGATTATTATTGACAAAGAAGGAAGTAGTGCGTATAATATCTATAGATGATAACGGTAAAATTACTGACTGACAGCAGGTTCGGTTTTGCGGGCTATGCTTAAAGAATGGAACGGAAGGAGGATACCAGTTGATATATTCATATCCAGGATGTTTTTTTCAGCGCCCGGATGGTAAATACTGCGTGGTGTTTTCTGATCTGAATAATCTTGCAGCTTTCGGAAGCAGTTTTGATCAGGCACTGGCAAATGCAGTGAATCTTCTCGCAGGATACATTTACAATCTTATCATGAAAAAAGAACGGATCCCTGAACCATCGGATATCCAGACTCTGAGACCGTATGTGGGTGACGGATATTCAAGAGCTTTTTTTCAGACAGTGAACGTGGATGTGGACGAGTACGCAAAGTACTATTACAACAGCAAGACTGAAGCGACAGTCACTCTTCCGAGGTGGCTTGAGGAATATGCCAGAAGGGAACAGATCGATATTTCGGCGGTGATCCAGGCATATCTTACGGAAAGATATAATAAACAGCATACTGTAGGATGATTCGTGTAAGATCCTTTCATTTCAGATGACGAAGTGAAAGGATCTTTTAATTTACTTAAATTGCTTAAACGTAAAACGGCTTAATTTAAGTAAATATTCTATATTACTGATGCTATTTTCTGTGATGTTGCATAATTGAATTCTCAATTTCTCTGTGATATAATTAAATTAAGATAATATGGTCGGTTTATTTATGACCGGTCGAAAATTGGTGAATTGTAATAGTATTTATTTTAGGAGGAATTTAAGTTGAATTCAAAAGATTTAAGAAGATTCTGCAGCATGACAGCTGCGCTTGCACTTACCGCTTCAGTTTTCAGCATTTATCCGCAGGCAGAATCAGCTTCCGTTCAGGCGGCTTCCGCAAAGTACGAGTTTGAAGATGCTGAATTTACAGGCACGGTCAAAGTTGACAAGGATTCCGCTGCAAGCGGCGGATCGATCCTCTACATGACAGAGGACGGTACCATTACAGTTACAGTAAATGCTGATGCAGACGGTATGTACGACATCATTATAGCTGCAGACGGCGTAGGTGGCGGAAAACAGCAGAACCTTTACGTAAATGATACATCAGCAGGTAACATTTCAATAGCTGAAGGTTCCAGCACTTACACACCTTTTACAGCAGCTACAGTAAAACTTAACAAGGGTAAGAACACAATAAAGATCTCCAAGTCATGGGGCTGGACAAAGTTTGACTACCTTGAAGTAAAGGAAAGAGTATATGAAACTGTTTCAGGCAATGCTGTGCTGTCGAACAAAAAAGCTACTAAGGAAACTCAGTCCCTCATGAACTATCTTGCATCCGTTTACGGTAAACACACCGTTTCCGGTCAGCAGGAAATCTACAAGTACGGTCCGCATGATTTTGAAACAGAATTTGAGTACATCAAGGATACAACAGGTGTTTATCCTGCAATAAGAGGTTTTGACTTCCTTAACACCAACCCTCTTTACGGTTCTGATGACGGTACAACTGACAGGATCATTGAATGGTGCACTAAGAATCAGTACGGAAACAACGGTATTGCAACTGCTTCATGGCACATCACAGTTCCGAATGATTTCTCATCATATAAGGTAGGCGACAAGGTAGACTGGGCTCAGTCAACATACAAGCCGGATGAAACTGATTTTGATGCTTCAAAGGTATGCACTGAAGGCACAAAGGAATACGAATACTATCAGCTTTGTCTTAAGATGCTCGCTGAAGAACTCACAAAGCTTCAGGACGCAAAGGTACCGCTTATCTTCAGACCGCTTCACGAAGCTGAAGGCGGCGGCGGTGAGACGGGTTCTTGGTTCTGGTGGGGCAAGAGCGGTTCAAAGACCTACAAGGATATCTGGAAGCTCACATACAAGACACTTACAGAAACATACGGTCTCAACAACATCATCTGGGAATGGAACGGCTATGACTATGCTACATCAGGTGACTGGTATCCGGGAGATGAGTATGTAGACCTCGTTGCATATGACAAGTACAGCTGTACAAAGTATCTTGCTGAAAACAACTGGCAGCCGTCAGTTGAACACGATGATACAGCAGCAGGCAGCACATTCTGGAGCCTTGTAAATCTTACAGACAAGACAAAGATGGTTGCAATGGCTGAATGTGACTGTATCTCAACTCTCTCAAACATTGAAACTGAACATGCTAACTGGCTTTACTTCTGCCCTTGGTATGACGGCGGTTCAGACAATATAAACTTCCTTTCAAACCCAGTATTCAACAAGAAGGAAGATTTAAAGGAAATGTACACAAGTGACTACTGTATCTCACTTGATGAACTCCCGAAGGACCTTTATTCAAACGGAACTGCACCGGTTGTCAACCCTACTGCAACTGCAAAACCGACAGCTTCTGCTTCTCCGTCACCCTCTGCTACGGCTTCTCCTTCGCCTTCTCCGACGGTTTCTCCAACTAATTCCACAGGCGAAAAACCTATGGAGTATATAAAGGACGGCGAGAAGATCGAATTCGAAAACGGCGCTCTTACAGGCGGCGGTACAACTGAGATCGTTAAGTCAGCAGATGCAAGCGGCGGTAAGTACGTATATCTCCAGACTGCAAAGGATACTCTTACATTCACAGTAAACGCCAAGGAAGCAGGCCTTTACAAGATGGTATTCGGCTACAAGCAGGCTTACGATGAAGGCGGAAAGATCCAGAATGTTCTCGTAAACGGCGTAGTTGCTGAGAATGTTTCATTCCCTTATACTGAAAAGTTCATCGAGACACCTGGTACTGTTATCTCACTCAAGGAAGGCAAAAATACTATTGCAGTAGAGAGCAGCTGGGGCTGGACAGATCTTGACTATTTCACGCTCACAAAGGCAGAAGCTACAAAGGTAGATGCTTCAAAGGCTTCGCTTTCAAACAAGAACGCATCTGCAGCTGCAAAGTCACTCTACAGCTACATCTGCAGCGAATACGGCAAGGCAATCATCTCAGGTCAGCAGGAATCAACATGGATGTCCGGCGGTGCTGACTATGAAATGAACTATATCAAGGACGCAAGCGGCAAGCTCCCTGCAATGAGAGGTCTCGACTACATGGGCGACGACTTCGACGGCGTAAACAAGAGAGCGAAGGAATGGTACGAAAAGGGCGGTATCGTTACAATATGCTGGCACTGCGGATCTGACTTCTCAAGAGACTATGACGCAAGTAAGGCTGACGATCTCGACTGGGACAAGGCTCTTACACCTGGTACAGATGAATACAAGGCACTCTCTGAAGCTATGGACAAGGGCGCAAAGGCGCTTAAGGAACTCAAGGACGCAGGTGTTCCGGTTATCTGGAGACCATTCCACGAATTTGACGGAGCATGGTTCTGGTGGGGCAAAGGCGGCGCCGAGAACTTCAAGAAGCTCTGGAAGATGATGTACGAGAAGTACACAAATGAATGGGAACTCGACAATCTTATCTGGTCACTCGGATTTACAGCATCTGTTCCTGCTGAATGGTATCCGGGCGATGAATACGTAGATATCGCAGGTGCTGACACATACGTTGAAAACGATGGCTCACTCATCGGTATGTACAACAAGGTAGTTGACGTTGTTGGTACAGAAACACCGGTTATCCTTCACGAAAACGGTTCTATTCCGAATCCTGAAAACCTTGAAGCAGACGGCGCTTACTGGAGCAGCTTCATGACATGGCATACAGAGTGGATCACTGATTCTAAGTGGAATACAAAGGAAAGCATCAAGTCAGTTTACAACAGCGACTACGTAATCACTCTTGACGAACTTCCGAAGGATCTGTATACTGCTGTTGCTTCAGAACCGACTACAGTACCGACAACACAGCCTGGCACTGTTAAAACAGGTGACATTGACTGCGACGGAAAGATCGACATAACAGACCTTTCACTCCTTTCACTTTACCTTATCGGCGACAAGAAGCTCGAAGGAGATTCTCTTAAGGCTGCTGATACAACACACGACGGAGATATTCAGCTTACAGACCTTGCAACACTCCGCCAGTTTATCTCAAAGAAGATCACAAGTCTTGACTGATAAGCATTTTCTATAAACACTAAACAAGCCGCATCCCGTGGATTTATTCACAGGATGCGGCTTTGCTTTTTGACTTGCTTTGATATATATGATGTGATATACTTAGTTTAAACCGGTTGTTTGAGGTTGCAAGTATGTGTACGGAATGCCCGTGCACCAAAGTGGTAACACGGTTTTTCAGTGTTTTTCTATAGTGTTTCTTGTTTTCAGTATGATGAGCGGATATAATAAAGATATCTTCGAAGATCGCACAAAAGACACAAACGAAAAACGTATTTAAAAGGAAGGTAAATGATATGGAATTCGGAACAAAACTGAAAACTGTGAGAGAACAGAAAGGTATAACGCAGCAGACGCTGGCTGATCATCTTTATGTAACGAGACAGGCAGTATCACGCTGGGAATGCGGAGCACGTTATCCGGACCTTATGACGGCAAAGAAGATATCAGAATACTTTGATATCTCAATGGACGAGCTTATAACGGGAGATGACTGGAGAAGCTATCCTGAAAAGCAGCCGGTCATTGAGAGCGGCAGGGCTGGAAGACTGCAGACGGCCGTGTATGCGGTGAGTGCAGTGCTTACGCTTATGTCAGTTATCGTAAGACCTTTTGTTGCCAGCGCAGCCACGGGAGAAAAAATGAGCACGATAATATCGTCTATTTTTACGGGAGGTGGCAGCTCTTCAATTATGGTCATAAGCACTCTGGCGGTGCTGGTAATGCTTCTTATATCGGCCGGCCTGATATACGGAACTTACAGGTCGGTACAGAAAACAGCTGACCCGAAAGTGTCCGGAGCAATAATGTGCAGCGCATTCGTTTTTCAGGCTCTGGAACGCCTGGTTACCTGTATATCGACACGTAAAATGAGCATTGCTCCGGCTTCGCTTGTTCTTCTGGGTATATCACTGTTTGGCATAGCAGCCACAGCTGACTTCTTTTTCATAAGAAAGCATGCCAATCCTGTTTTGTTTTATATAGCAGCCGGCATTTCCTTTGCATTTGAATTCGCAACGGCTTTCAAATGCCTTTTCGAACTTGCAGATATAGCAGTAAATCGTGATGCGGCTATTTATCTGGCCTATTATAATTCAGCTTTTTCGTCAGCAGCTTTTTCGATGCTTTTCTGCCTCGGAATAGTACAGGCAAAGCTGATAATGAGAAAGAGAAAACTCAGCCTCAGACAGGCGGCCGGAAAAGTATCAGAGTCTGCAGTATAAAGAATTACATAATCGGGACAATAATGTGTGGAATAAAAGTCTGAATATAAGGAAAAGACGATTTTCCGGAAGCGGGAACTGCGGGGTTCCGCTTTGTAAACATATAAGTTTTTCAGGTAAAAATAAAGGCTGTACGGCGCCCGCCGTACAGCCTTTTAACATCTTATTTAAAACTTGTTGAAAGCAAAGTGTTTAAATTATTCAGCCTTGTTTTCTTCAGCTTTTGGTTCTTCCTTCTTAACTGTTGAAACAACCTTGGCAGCAGCATTTGAAACAACGCCTGTAACCTGATCTGCTATCTTGTCTATTGCAGCGATAGCGATATCTGACTTCTTCATTGCTGAGAAACCTAAAAGGATAAAGAATACCTTCTCGACGATGTTTACGCAGTCTCTTAAAACTGAAACGAGAGGTGAAATGAATGGGATGCTGAATGTGCTGTAGCTGCTTGAATCAAAGATTCTGATGATGTCACCGATCATGCTTGTAAGATCAGGAACGATTCCGAGCAGGTAGTATGCGATAGCAAGAACTACGTCGAGTGCATATGCCTTTACAGCTGTTCTCTTGAGCCAGTCGTTCTTTTCAAAGAAGAAAACGTAAGCTGCAAGAATGAGGAACGGAGTCTGTCCGCCTACAAGGATTGTGAAATAGAGAGCTGCCCCCATGAGCCCTACAGGAATGCCGATAGATGTTTTTTCGTTGTTCATTTTTCTAACTCCTTTAATAAATAATAATATTTTATATTAATATCGCGGAAACGCCGGTCAGAGTTTACGCTGTATATTAACCGTTGATCATCTGATCTTGCTGCCGCAAGGAACAGAGTCGTCCACGAAGATGACCTTTGCGCTGCCGTCAGGCATGTCGGAACAGCAGATCATACCGTTGCTTTCAACGCCGCAGAGCACTGCAGGCTTGAGGTTTGCAACCAGTATTACCTTCTTGCCGATGAGGTCTTCAGGACTGTACCACTGTGCGATACCTGAAACTACCTGTCTTCCGCCCATACCGTCGTCGAGCTGTGAACAGAGGAGCTTTTTGGACTTCTTTACCTTTTCGCACTTAACGATCTTAGCTACACGAAGATCTGATTTAAAGAAGTCATCGATTGCAATCTGCGGAGCAAGCGGTTCAGCTTCGATCTCAGGTTCTTCTGAAGCAGGAGCGTTCTGTCTGATGAGTGCGTTGAGTTCTTCGATCTCCTTGTCAACGTCGATACGCGGGAAGATAGCGTCGCCTCTGTGAACTGTTACGTTTGCAGGAAGAACGCCGAACTTTGCAGCGTTTTCGTATGAAACGTCGCTTTCTGAAGCACCGATCTGTCTCCATACTTCCGGCATTGTTGTAGGCATGAATGCGCTGAGGAGAGTTGTTGAGATTCTTACAGCTTCGAGGAGGTTGTAGAGAACGCATGCAAGTCTTGGCTTGTTTGCTTCGTCCTTTGCGAGTACCCAGGGAGCTGTTTCGTCGATGTATTTGTTTGCACGCGAGATAACGGTGAAGATCTCAGCGAGTGCGTTGTTTATCTGAGTGTTTTCAACGAATTCGTCAACCTTTGCGCGGAGGCCTTCAGCCATGCTGATAAGGTCGTCGTCGAATTCACCTGACTGCTTTTCTTCAGGAAGTGTGCCGCCGAAGTACTTTTCAACCATTGCAACTGTTCTTGAAACGAGGTTGCCAAGACCGTTCGCAAGGTCTGAATTTATGCGGTTTATCATGATCTCGTTTGAGAATGAGCTGTCTGCACCGAGAGCCATTTCGCGGAGAATGTGGTAACGGATAGCGTCAGCACCGTATCTTTCGCCGAGAACGAAAGGATCAACCACGTTGCCGAGGGACTTACTCATCTTCTGGCCGTTGAATGTGATCCAGCCGTGAACAGCAAGGTGCTTAGGAAGCGGAAGGTCGAGAGCCATGAGCATTGCCGGCCAGATGATAGCGTGGAATCGCATAATGTCCTTTGCAACCATGTGAACGTCTGCAGGCCAGAACTTTTCGTAGTCCTTATGTGCTGTGTTGCCGTATCCGAGAGCGGAAATATAGTTTGAAAGAGCGTCGATCCATACGTAAACAACGTGACCTTCGTCAAAAGTTACCGGAATGCCCCACTTGAATGTGGTTCTTGAAACGCAGAGGTCTTCGAGACCCGGCCTGATGAAGTTGTTTACAAGCTCTGTAGCTCTTGTCTTAGGTCTTAAGTAGTCTGTTTCTGTAAGGAGCTTTTCGATCCTTTCAGCGAAAGGCGACATTTTGAAGAAGTAAGCTTCTTCCTTGGCTTCAGTAACTTCACGGCCGCAGTCAGGGCACTTGCCGTCAACGAGCTGTGATTCTGTCCAGAAGCTTTCACAAGGAGTACAGTACTTGCCTGAGTATTCGCCCTTGTAGATGTAACCCTTGTCGTAGAGAGCCTTGAATATTTTCTGTACTGTTTCGATGTGATAGTCGTCAGTTGTACGGATGTATCTGTCGTAGCTTATGTTCATGTAGCTCCAGAGCTTCTTGAAAGTTTCTACGATCTCATCAACGTATTCCTTAGGTGTAACGCCCTTTTCGGCTGCTTTCTGTTCTATTTTAAGACCGTGTTCATCAGTTCCTGTGAGGAACATTACATCGTAGCCCTGCATTCGCTTGTAACGTGCGATAGAGTCGCAGGCTACAGTTGTGTAGCAGTGTCCTATATGCGGATTTCCTGACGGATAATATATAGGAGTAGTGATGTAAAACGGTTTATTAGGCATATGATCTCCTCCATAAAATATAGTATAAATTTAATTATACCCTATTATTGTGTGTTTGTCAAAATATTTATACTATATAATCCTTTTGTTTCGGACAGTTTTACAGGGTGCACAATTATTGACACTTCCGCAGTGAATTGTATTGCTATTTTCCATGAATTAATATATAATAGAATAAGAAAATTTTTTATTTTATAGGGAAGTGAATGATATGTTTGCACAGCTATTCGGCTACTATTTACTCGACAAGAACATTATTTCGCCCGATCAGCTCAACGAGGCACTGATAAACAAGAACATATACAAGGAACGTCTGGGTTCGCTGTTTGTTGAGTCGGGATATATGACAAACGAGCAGGTCGAGTACATTCACAGCGAGCAGAAAAGATTCGACAAGAACATGGGCGACCTTGCGGTCTTTCTCGGATTTCTTTCAAGGGCGCAGATGGAGGAACTGCTCGGAAAGCAGAACAACGGGGACATTGCCCTTGCAGATGCGCTTCTTAACAAGGGGTACATTACAAAGACTGAATACGACAATCTTTTAAAGGCGTACAGACAGGAACTGGGACTTACGAGCGAGGTCGATTCCCGTAACGACCTGAAACGTGATATAATTTCGATCTACAATCTTGATGAGATGAAACATTCGGATACTTATGCCGATTACGCATCGCTTTTTGTGCGTAACTCCGTTCGTTTCGTCGGCGATGATTTTGCGTTCACGAGTTTCAATCCGGTAAAGGATACGGAACAGGAATGCATGATCATGCAGGATATCAAGGGCTCTGATTCGCTCCGCACGGCTATCTGCGGAAGTCAGAAGGCTTTCAATGCGTTTGCGGCAAGATGTGCCGGAAAGGACACTTTCGACTGCTCCAACAGGGACGTAGCCAACTTCCTTAATCTCCAGAACGGACTTTACGCAGCCAACGTTTTCGCCTCGGATAGCTCAAAGCTTTCCCTCGGAAAGATCGGTTATTCGCAGGATGAGCTTATCGGCACCGAGAAGGACAAGCTCATAATCCCGCTTTCATTTACCTTCGGAAAGATATATATCTATATATTCAAGATGTAATCAGTGTAAATGACGTGTAAATTCTGATGCGGTTTATACAAATTTATGTACATCAGACAATTAATATTTGACTCAGTTGACGAATCATACAAATATGCTATTATGACTTGACTTATCGAAAATTATCCGTTATAATAATAACAGTGTTAAGTTAATATTCGTTGTTAAAGTTAACACTCGTTTTGTTGTCTCCTTTCTTTTGTTCTACACATATTTATTTATCTCTTCTTATCTTTGCAGGGCACCGTTGTCCTGCATTTTTTATATCTTAACGAAATTTTTATAAGTCGGTGAAAAAATTGAAACGCACTTCAAAACTGAATTTAATACTTTCATTATTTCTTGTATCTGCTTTAAGCCTTACTTCCTGCGGAAGAAGAACAGTAAACATTGATGACGAGCTTCCAGAGCTTCCGCCTCCGGTGGGTGCTGAAACCAAAGCCCCTCCGGCAGTAACAGCTCCGGCTACTGTCGAAACTCAGGCGACTACACAGGCTCCGATGCCTGATAAGGACGAACCGCTTCTCAGAAGGGGAATTTGGTATTCCTACAGCGAACACGGATCCTGCTACTATTGTTTTTACGGCGGCAAATATAAGGATTCAGGCTGTGTAATAAGTCTTGAGGACGGTATCATCACACCTTTCAAATTCTATATCTACTCGGAAGCCGGCGATGACGACGACCAGACAGATGAAGAAACTGACGGTTATGATGAAGAATATTACGAAGACGAGCCGGAAGAAGACACTGAAGATGAGGAAGATACTCCGGATGACGAAGTTTCTGATGACGAGTCTGACGAAGATACTTCTGATGAAGAAGATGACACTGACGGCGAAGAAGATTCAGCTGATGAAGATACTTCCGACGAAGAAGATGACGACAATGATGAAGAAGAGGAATACAAGTACGGTAAAAACTACAAGCCGGATGTAGTATACATCTTCAACATCGGCGATGCATATAAAGATACCACCATCGAAGCTCAGATCATTGACCGTGATCACATCGACTTCGAGGTGAACAGAACATACAGCGAGCATCTTGAATACTATGCTGATTTAAGCTACAATCAGTTTGCCTTCTACACAAACGGCGAACTTACTGACTTTGCAAAGCAGTTTTACGCTAAGAGCATAGACAGACCGAACATGGCATACGTTCTTGATGCGGAATTAAAGGAACTTCCGGGTTCAGAGCTCCGGATCACCCTGACACGTCTTTTTACTAACAAGGAGACTGAGAAGATCGAGAACATGTTCTGCGAGTCATATACTGTAAACCGAATCACGGCAAAGGGAACTGATTCAAAGGGCAATGAAGTTGATATAAGCCATTTAAAGAACGAACCGGGAGCATAAAAAAATATTGCAAAAAATGCCGTTATGAGTTATAATTGAATTACGGATACACTTCAGACCGGAAGTTTGCGCGGTTTTTTGTTTAACTTTCGGAAATATCGGCGTTTCCGGCAATCATGATACGGAGAAACATACCATGCCACGATTTTTTGTAGACAGTATAACAGATGAAAAATATGCCTGTATCACGGGTGAAGATGCCCGTCATATAAGCCGTTCCCTTCGCATGAAGAAGGAAGATGCACTCACTGTTACCTGCGGCGGTATTGATTACTCCTGTGTTATAAAAGATATATCCGACGATATGGTCTCACTTGAGGTCCTGTTTTTCAATAAATGCAAGTCTGAACCGGGCATAAACCTTACACTTTTTCAGGCTGTTCCAAAGCTCGACAAGCTGGAGTTCATAATCCAGAAGTCAGTTGAACTGGGCGTGAACCGGATAGTTCCGGTGCTGACAAGGCGATGTGTTTCAAGGCCGACCGAAAAGGATTTTGCGAAAAAGCTCGTCCGCTATCAGAAAATAGCGCTTGAAGCGGCCAAGCAGTCAGGAAGAGGTATTATTCCTGAAGTTGCCCCGATGATCAGTTTCAGCGAGGCACTTGAACAGATGAAACAGACCGATGTTCCGCTGATGCTTTACGAGCAGGGTGGTGTCCGCTTTTCCGAGGCTGGACTTACAAATACCGGATCGGTTTCGATACTTATCGGAAGCGAAGGCGGATTCGATGAATCAGAGGTGCTCAAGGCAGATGAAGCCGGAATAAAGCGCATCTGGCTTGGCGACCGTATTTTACGCTGTGAAACAGCTCCGCTTGTAGCTGTTTCCCTTACAATGTTTCTTACAGGCAACCTGTAAACGATAAAGGCGGTGGACTGCAGAGCTCCGCCGGATAACACTATATCTGCAGAGAATGGAGAAAGATTATGAAACACACTTTACTTGGAATTATTGCAGCAGCAGTATCAGTGACTGCGGCTATTATCGCAGTAGTAGCTATCAAGAACTATTCCGACAGAAAGAAAGCTCTTGAAGACGATGATTTCGATGATGATTACGATTATGACGATGACTGCGGATGTGACTACGACGAATGCGAATTCGATGAATATGATTTCGACGAAGATTTCTCATGCGAAGATGAGTGCGATATTGACGATTTCGAAGACGGCAAGGATCTTGACGAACTTCTCGATGAGGAAGACGCAGCAGATGCAGCAGATGAAGCAGCAAAGGCTTCAGAGGAAAAGAAGAACGACAGCAAGTGATCGCGGGTAACTTGCTTTAACTACAAGACAGGGCATGATCTTTGTCCTGTCTTAAATTTTGGAAATAATTATTAGTATTACGGAGGAAAAAATGGCAAAAGAAATAAAGAAAAAGACACTTGGGGTACCTGTTGGCAATGATGAAAAGCAGAAGGCTCTTGAAATGGCTATCGCCCAGATTGAAAAGACATACGGCGCAGGTGCGGTAATGCGTCTCGGCCAGACAAAGGCTCTTGATGTTGAAGCTATTCCTACCGGTTCGATGACTCTCGACATGGCGCTCGGTATTGGCGGTGTTCCGAGAGGACGAATCGTTGAAATATACGGACCTGAAAGTTCAGGTAAGACAACTGTTGCCCTTCACGTTGTTGCTGAAGCACAGAAAATGGGCGGAAATGCAGCATTTATCGACGTTGAGCACGCACTTGATCCGGTTTATGCAAGTGCTCTCGGCGTAGACATAGACAATCTTCTCGTTTCACAGCCGGACAGCGGTGAACAGGCTCTCGAAATTGCCGAAGCCCTCGTTCGTTCAGGCGCTATCGACATTCTCGTTCTCGACTCAGTTGCAGCTATGACAACAAAGGCTGAGATCGATGGTGAAATGGGTGATCTTCACGTAGGTCAGCTTGCAAGACTCATGTCACAGGCTATGAGAAAGCTCACTTCAGTTATTTCAAAGTCAAACTGTGTGGCTATCTTCATCAACCAGGTACGTGAAAAGATCGGTGTAATGTACGGAAATCCTGAAACAACACCGGGCGGACGTGCTCTCAAGTTCTATTCATCAGTACGAATCGAAGTAAGAAAGGGCGAAACACTCAAGAACGGAACTGAAGTTATCGGTGCACGTACAAAGTGTAAGGTCGTTAAGAATAAGGTAGCTCCTCCGTTCAAGGAATGTGAATTCGACATCATGTACGGTCAGGGTATTTCAAGAGTAGGCGAAGTTCTCGACCTTGCTGTTGAACTCGACATCGTAAAGAAGGGCGGCGCATGGTTCAGCTACAATGAAACAAAGCTCGGCCAGGGACGTGACAACGCCAAGGAAGTTCTCAAGAACGACACAGCTTTAAGACTCGAAATCGAGGAAAAGATAAAGGAAAACGCTCAGAAACTCGCTGCTGCATCAGTTAAGTCAAAGGCTGAGGCAAAGCTTGCGGAAGCTGCAAAGGCAGCATCACAGGCTGCAGCTGCCAAGGATGACGTTTCAGTAAGTGCAGACGACGACTTCGAGGAATTCGCTCCTGCCGGTGCTGACGAGTGATAATAAACTCGGTTGCCAAGTACAAGGGTACGACCTATGAAGTGGTCATAGACGGAGAGAAGATATATCTTCACCGTGACATAGTTGCAGACTTCGGCTTAAGACCGATGACGGAGATAAGCACAGAAAAGTACGGCGAGATGCTTCTGGCTTCGGACAGGTGCAGAGCCACGGAGCGTGCACTTTACCTCCTTGACTACCGTGACTACTCATATGTCGAGCTTTTTAAAAAGCTTCGCGAAAACTACGATGAGGACATCTGCTATTACGCAGCAGACAAGCTCGCGTCCCTTGGAATGATAAATGACCGCCGCTATGCGGAAAATTTGGCACGTAAGTACATTGAAGTGAAGAAATACGGTGCATACCGTGCATCCCGCGAGATGTACCAGAAGGGCCTTGACCGTGAACTGGTGGATGAGGTCCTTAGTGCCTATGAAGACGGTACCAGAGAACGTATCTGTGAAATAATCAGAAAAAAATATTCCGGTTGTCTTGATGACCGTGACAAGGTCAGAAAGATGAAAAATGCGCTTGTCCGTCAGGGTTACAGCTTCGATGATATCAACGCGGCTGTAAAGATGATGGACTGTGAATGCGATGATGAATATTAAGGAAACGCTGATTATAAATCAGCGCAGGGAACGGGGCGGAGCCCCGCCTTCTTCCCGTTCCGCATAACCGGCTTCGCCGGTTATGCGTCCTGATCATATAAAAAATATAAAGGTGGTATTCCAGCATGCCTGTAAAAATCGGTATGGTATCCCTCGGCTGTTCAAAAAACCTTGTTGACAGTGAAAGGATGCTCTATAAGGTTCGTGAACGCGGATATGAGATAGTTACAGACCCGGCAAAAGCAAATGTGGTCATCGTCAACACCTGCGGTTTCATAAAGGAAGCCAAGGAAGAGGCGATCGAAACTATCCTTGAACTTGCAAAGCTCAAGGAAGAAGGTACAGTAAAGAAAATTATCGCGACAGGATGTCTCGTTCAGCGATACAGGGAAGAATTTGAGGCAGAGTTTGCAAACGAAGTCGATGCCGTTGCAGGTATCGGTTCCGAGGACGATATTCTCGGCCTTATCGACAAGGTCCTTGCCAACGAGCACGTGGTGGAATTCAAGGACAAGCTTCTTCTTGAATGTACAGGAAAGAGAATAATCACAACTCTTCCGTTCTTTACATACTTAAAGATTGCTGAAGGATGCAGCAACTGCTGCAGTTACTGTGCTATCCCGATGATAAGAGGAAAATACCGCAGCGTTCCGATGGAAGATGTTCTTGAGGAAGCAAAGTGGCTTGCGGAAAACGGTATCACCGAGCTTATCGTTGTTGCACAGGATTCGACCCGCTACGGCGAGGATCTCTACGGAAAATCAAGACTTCCTGAGCTTCTGCGTGAGCTTTGTAAAATAGACGGACTTAAGTGGATAAGAGTTCTTTACTGTTATCCTGAACGTATCACAGACGAACTTATCGACGTTATCGCGTCTGAACCGAAGATCGTTAAATACATGGATATCCCGATCCAGCACAGCGACGAAAAGATACTGAAAGCTATGGGACGCGGCGGTTCGGAAGCCGAACTCCGTGCGCTCTTCAGGAAGCTTCGTGAAAAGATAGACGGACTCGTGATAAGAACTACACTTATCACTGGTTTCCCTGGTGAAACTGAGGAACAGTTCAATTCCATGGCTGAGTTCATCAAGGATATGGAATTCGACAAGCTTGGCTGTTTCCCTTACTCCGAGGAGGAAGGTACAAAGGCAGCCACAATGCCTGATCAGGTAGATGAGGAAGTAAGACAGCACCGTGCCGAGATCATCATGGAACAGCAGCAGCTCATAAGCGAGCAGAAAAATCTCCGCATGATAGGAAAAACAGTTGAAGCGGTGGTTGAAGGCTTTGACCAGTGGGCTGAATGCTACTTCGGAAGAACTGCAGGCGACGCACCTGACATTGACGGAAAGATATTCTTTGACTGTGACCACAAGCTGGAAGTTGGCCAGTTTGTATGGGTACACGTAAATGAATCACTTGACTACGATCTGATGGGAGAGGTGACAGATGAACCTGCCGAATAAACTTACGCTTTTAAGAGCGATACTCGTACCTTTTTTCATTCTGTTTTTCTATCTTGAACAGGTACCGGGAAATTATATTATAGCATTTGTGATATTCGGGGTTGCGTCAATAACCGATTTCCTTGACGGACATATTGCGAGAAAGCAGGGACTTGTAACTACATTTGGTAAATTCCTTGATCCTCTTGCCGACAAGGTCCTCGTTGTTTCAGCACTCTGCTGCTTTACGGAAAAGGGCCTTATGTCAGCGATACCGCTTATAATCATAGTTGCAAGGGAATTCATGGTCTCAGGGCTCAGACTTGTAACTGCGAACGAAGGTGTTGTGGTTGCTGCCGGCATCTGGGGTAAGCTCAAGACAGCATTTACAATGGTTGCGATCGTTGCGATCCTTCTTTTCTGCTGTGCAGGCGTTACTGAAAAGTTTGCCCTCATTTCAGATATTCTTATCTGGATATCAACGATACTTACTATCATTTCCGGAGGAGTTTACCTTAAGGGCTATTGGAAATATATCGACACAGATAAATGATAAACGGATCACACGATCCTTACCCACTTCAAATTTTCCAAGGAGGAATACCTATCATGTTGCTCTACAACACGATGACAAGAAAAAAAGAAGAATTCAAACCGCTTACAGACGGTGTTGTTAATATCTACGCCTGCGGACCAACGGTTTACAACTACATCCACATAGGAAACGCAAGACCTATCTGTTCTTTCGACGTTCTCAGAAGATATCTCAAGTACCGCGGATATCAGGTAAAGTATGTTCAGAACTTCACTGACGTTGACGATAAGATCATAAAGAAGGCAAACGAGGAAGGTGTTGAATCCATCGAGATCTCGGAAAAGTACATTGCCGAGTACAAGAAGGATGCCCACGGCCTCAACGTTATGGATGCAGACGTTCATCCTAAGGTTACAGAGAGCATGGATATCATCATCGACATTGTAAAGACTCTCGTTGACAAGGGCTTTGCCTATGAGTCAAACGGCGACGTTTACTTCAGAACATCAAAATTCCCTGAGTACGGCAAGCTTTCCAAGATGCCTATCGATGAACTCAAGGCCGGTGCGCGTATCGACGTGAGCGAACACAAGGAAGATCCTCTTGACTTTGCAGTTTGGAAGGCTGCAAAGCCGGGTGAACCATACTGGGATTCACCGTGGGGCAAAGGCAGACCTGGCTGGCACATCGAATGCTCAGCTATGTCACGTTTCCACATCGGAAATACTCTTGACATCCACTGCGGCGGACAGGATCTTATCTTCCCGCATCATGAAAATGAAATAGCACAGAGCGAGGCTGCAACAGGAAGCCCTCTCGCAAATTACTGGATGCACAACGGCTATATCAACGTTGACAACCAGAAGATGTCCAAGTCTCTCGGCAACTTCTTCACAGCACGTGAAGTGGCTGAAAAGTACGGCTACGAAGTTGTACGTTACATGATGGTACAGGCTCACTACAGAAGCCCTATCAACTACTGCGTTGAACTTCTCGAATCATGCAAGGCGTCACTTGAAAGACTCTACAACTGCCGTAATACTCTTGACAATGCCATCGCTGTTGCAAAGAGCGGTCCTGTAAGCAGTGAATCTGCTGATCTGTTTGAAAGAAGAAGACAGCAGTTTATTACAGCAATGGACGACGACCTCAACACAGCAGATGCCATCACAGCAGTTTTTGAACTTGTACGTGACCTTAACACAATGTCAGCTGACAGCAGCACATCAAAGGAACAGCTCGAAGCCGGAGCGGCTGTATTTGACGAGCTTACTGGTGTTCTCGGACTTCTCTACAACAGAAACAAGGAGGAAGAGATCCCGGCAGAGATCCTTGAACTTGCTGAACAGAGAAAGAATGCAAGAAAGGAAAAGAATTTTGCCCTTGCTGATGAGCTTCGTGACAAGATAGCTTCAATGGGTTACATCATCGAGGAAACAAGACAGGGTACGAAGATCAGGAAAAAGTGATTCCGTAAAGGAGGACAAAATGAATCAGAGCGCTAAGAGATTTATGGGTGCCGTGTTCGCGGCTATGGCAGTGTTTACTGTTTCAATGATAGTAACGACAGTTATAAACATCCAGAAACATAAAAAGGAAATGATGCTGACCGGGGATGAGTGTTTTTATCAGAACGAGACTCTTGAAGGAAACATTGCTGATGATGCACTTATAGCAGTTATTTCGACTGATCACGGCGATATAGCAGCTGAGCTCTATCCGCAGTATGCACCTGAAGCAGTTGCAAACTTCAGAGAACTTGCTGATTCAGGATATTACAACGATACTTTCGTTTATTCTGTACAGAAAGGTATCACTGCTGGTTTCGGCAGCAAATTCAATGACGGTTCACTTCCTGATGGATATGATAAGAGCGTGGAAACAGTCGACCCTGAAATAACCAAGGATCTCTGGCCGCTAAAGGGAGCACTGCTTTCAGCAGGCCTGACACACGGTACGCTTTGGAGCGGTCAGGAGACTTACAGCGGAAGCCGTTTCATTATTCCTGGTTCCATTGACTTCGAAGATGAGGATACGAAGAAAGAACTTGAGGCCATCCTTAAAGCAGAACCCCAAGATAATACTGTGAGCGCAGAAGATCTTGCGTCGTTTGAAAAATCGAAAGAACTCATAAACATGTTTTGTAAATACGGTGGTACTCCAAACGTTTCACAGCAGATAACAGTTTTTGGCCAGACTTTTGACGGCTGGGATGTTCTGGACAGCATTCTGAGCGAACCGTCAGATGAGAATACCCTGATCCCAGTAGCGGAGATTGAAATAACAGGCGTAAAAGTTATGACTTATGCCGAATATAACAAGGCATCAGAATAATGCTGACCGGACTTCGTTCCGGTGCAGTCAGGCTGATCTTAATAAACCAGCCGGCTTTTAACTGAATATAAATACAAATATCAGTACCGCAGATCCGGTGCTGATATTTTTTTGATATTTAAAAAGTGATAAACACATAAAATCCAGCCTCCTAAAAAGGTGTAAAGTTATTCACCTTTACGAAAAATACAACTCTTCAAAAATTAACTTTACAAATTTTCAGTATTGTAGTATAATAAAAGTTGCACACTGAGTTAATAGATGATGTGTCATCACATTGTCTTTCAGTTGTATAAACAGGCAGGCGAAAAACCTTCGTCTTCCTTAGATTTAGGAGTTAGAAAATGATAATGAAAAAGTTTCCTGTAAAAGCTGCTGCCGTGATACTTGCGACAGCATTATTTGCGGCATCTCTCGGAGGGTGCGGGAAAAAATCACCAGGCTATACAATGTACAGCGGCAGTTCAAAAGCAGAAACCTATGATATTAACGGAAGCGATGCTGAATATACTGACATCGCCAACTACACTGAGCCGGTAAAGGGCGAAGAAATAGTAGTAATGACAATAAAGGATAAGGGAACAGTAAAGTTCAAGCTTTTCCCTGATCTTCTTCCGCGCGCATGTGCCAACTTTGTCGGCCATGTTGTGAACGGCACTTATGATGGTCTTACGTTCCACCGTGTCATTTCCGATTTCATGATCCAGGGCGGTGACCCTCTCGGAAACGGACAGGGCGGAGAAAGTATATGGGGAGGCAGATTTGACGGCGGTACAAGCGGTTATCTCTGCAATGTTAAAGGGGCTCTTGCTTATGCGAACAGCGGTTCGACAAGTACTGACGGAAGCCAGTTCTACATCGTTGTAGGACAGAAATTCACTGACGAAACTGTATTTGAAAAGTACAAAGGCAAGGATTTCAATTATAGTGAAAAGGCTCGCAGTGCGTATTTTACAGACGGCGGTGCACCGTGGCTTGACGGCGGTTACACTGTTTTCGGCCAGGTCATCGAAGGCATGGATATCGTCGAAGACATCTGCAGTACAACAGTTGTTGATTCAAATGACAAACCACTTGATGATGTAATTATCGAAAAAGTTGAAATAGCTGAATACTGATCACAGAACCCAGTAAGTTTTAAGTTTAAGGGGAGAAAATTTTGGATAAGTTTGTTGTAAGAGGCGGAAACAGACTGGAAGGCGACATTTATGTCAGCGGCGCCAAGAATGCAGCCGTAGCAATAATTCCTGCAGTCATCCTTTCTGACGAGCCTTGTACTCTTGAAAATGTTCCTGACATCAGCGACGTTTCCATAGGTCTTAAAATACTCAGAGAAATGGGCGCAAAGGTTGATATGGTTGACAGAACCACATTCACCATCGACGCCACACATCTTATGAATTCAGAAGTTCCGTATGACATGGCACGAAAGATGAGAGCATCCTACTACTTCTTAGGTGCCTGCCTCGGAAAGTTCAATAAAGCAATGGTCTCAATGCCGGGCGGATGTCCTCTCGGTGACAGACCGATCGACATGCACCTCAAGGCTTTCGAAACACTCGGAGCCAAGGTCGGAATTGTAAACGGAGTTGTCAACGTTGAAACCGATCACCTTTACGGCGGTCACATCTATTTTGACAAGGTTTCTGTAGGTGCAACCATGAACGCCATCCTTGCAGCAGCAAGGGCTGACGGTCTCACAATTATCGAAAATGCCGCAAGGGAACCTCACATAGTTGACCTTGCAAACTTCCTCAACTCGATGGGCGCTGACATTATGGGTGCCGGTACTGACGTTATCAAGATCAGAGGCGTCCAGTATCTCAGAGGAACTACCTACTCGATAGTTCCTGACCAGATCGAAGCAGGAACATACATGATAGCTGCTGCGGCAACACACGGCGACGTTATGATCCGCAACGTTATCCCTAAGCATCTTGAATCCATCACTGCAAAGCTTATCAAGATAGGCGTGAACGTAGAGGAATTTGACGATGCTGTACGTGTATGGACATCACGTCCTCTCGTAAAGACCAACATCAAGACAAGTCCTCATCCGGGATTCCCGACAGATATGCAGCCTCAGATCGCAACTCTTCTCACACTTGTTGACGGACCGAGCCTCGTTACCGAGACTATCTGGGACAGCCGTTTCGCATATGTTGAGGAGCTCAGAAGAATGGGCGCCAACATCACCATCGACGGCAAGGTTGCCATCATCGAAGGTACAGGAAGCCTCAAGGGCGCTCCGGTAAAGGCATGTGACTTAAGAGCAGGTGCTGCACTTATCATAGCAGGTCTTGCTGCTGAAGGCGTTACCGAGATAGAAGACATTCACCATATTGAACGCGGATACGAGGATATGGACGGAAAACTCAGAGGAATCGGTGCTGACATCGAGAAGAGATATTTCCCAGATGAAAACGCAGCGGTAAAGAGTTCATGATCCCGGTTAAGATGAGGTAATTTATGAATGCTATTTATCCTTTGTTCAGTTCAAGCAAGGGAAACGCAATATTTATAGGAAACAGCCAGAGGGGAATACTTGTTGACTGCGGTGTTTCATACAAACGTCTTGACGGGGCTATGAAACGGTGCGGTCTTGATATTTCCGCAGTTAAGGCTGTTTTTATTACGCATGAGCACGGAGATCACGTAAAGGGTCTGTCGGTGCTCACAAAAAGACATTCTCTTAAGGTCTACGCTCAGGCGGTGACTTTAAGAAGACTTGTCGGGGATAATATGATACATGAAAATTCGCAGGCTCTGGAGATAAATATATCGGCAGAGCTTTTTGATATAAAGGTGACAGCCTTCGATACACCGCATGACGCGGAGCAGAGCTGCGGTTACCGTGTGGATTTTGCTGACGGTTCCTCCTGTGCCGTGTGTACGGATCTCGGATGCGTTACCGAAGCGGTGGATTCTGCTGTTCTCGGAGCGGGAACGGTGCTTCTCGAATCCAATTACGACGAGGAAATGATGATGTTCAGCAGCTATCCGCGTGTACTCAGGCAGAGGATATGTTCTGAACGCGGACATCTTTCCAATGATGCAAGTTCTGACCAGGCCTTCAGGCTTATAAAGAACGGAACAAGAAACCTCATTCTCGGACATCTCAGTGAGGAAAACAATACTCCTGAACTTGCCGAGAAAACAGCTGTAGAAAGACTTTCAGAATTTGTAAGAGACCGTGATTATTTTCTCATGGTCGCAAAGCCGGAGACGACCGGAGACATGGTGGTGATCTGACATGATGAGCATTAATCTTATAGCGGTGGGAAAACTCAAGGAAGACTATCTTCGTGCGGCTTCTGCTGAATATGCAAAGAGGCTGCAGGCTTTCTGTACCCTTAAGATCACCGAAGTCGATGAATGCAGACTTTCGGACCGCCCGTCCGAAGCTGAGATAAAAAATGCACTTGAGACTGAAGCAAAGAGCATTATGAAATATGCGAAAGGTCTCATTATTCCGATGTGCATCGAGGGAAAACAGATGAAAAGCGAGGCGCTTTCGGAAAAAATCGAAGAAACTGCACTTTCGGGATGCAGCGAGATATCATTTGTCATCGGGAGCTCATACGGTCTGGCTGATTCAGTCAAGAATTCCGGCGGGCTCAGACTTTCCATGTCCGAAATGACATTTCCGCACCAGCTCGCAAGGATCATGCTCCTTGAGCAGATCTACAGGGCTTTTATGATATCTGCGGGCAAAAGCTATCACAAATAGTATGATTTCAGCACAGCCATTTTAACGACTGTGCCTTTTTTGTATTTTACTGAAAAAAGGGGAGTTCAGGATGAAAAAAGTTAAAAGGATCTTATCGTTTCTGATATCGGCGGCACTTGGTCTGTCACTTACTGTTCCGGCATATATGCCTGTGGTTTCTGCTGAGGAGGAATTTACCGGATACGACACGACACGTATCGACAGTGTGCTTGCGGATTTTGAACTTGCTGTTGCATCAGATGACCAGAGTTTTATAAAATCAATGTATGAGCAGGTGATAAAAGAAGTCGATTACGCGTACTATCAGCTCGTTCTCGCCAAGGTGCAGTATTCTCAGAACATGACCGATGAGAACCGCGAGACATATACTGTTATGTCCGCATCCAGCCGCTATGTTATCACAAGGATAAACGAAACACTGTCAAAAGCGGTCAATACGAAGAACAGCGAATATGTCTTTTCGCTTATGAAGGAAGGATATATCCAGCTAAATAATCAGTATACCGTTAAGAAAGCTGAAGAAACCGAAGAGATGATCGCACAGAAAAACGAACTTCTTAAGGAGTATATCAATGTTCTCGGATCATCTGCTTCAGAAGAGGAAAAAGAGCTCTCCTGTGCTGAAATATATCTTGAACTGGTGAAGTACTACAACAGTCTTATACTTACAGAAGACAGCAATTATATAGATTACGCCTACCAGCTTTACTGCAGGGACTATTCTCCGGATGATATTGCGAAACTTAATGATTCTGCGGCAGAAAAGCTTAGCGATGCATATAAGAAAATAAATGAACGCAGAGTGAAGGTATATGTAAAGGAAGCCGGGGAAAAAAAGTTTGACAATAACTTTGATGTAGTGTCCCAGTTTGCCTACAGGGTCTCGGATGATCTCCGAGAGTCTGCCGAAATGGTTCTCGAAAATGGCCTTTACAGGACTGGCAGCGGGGGCAGCGACACCACTTCGTACACAACCAAGCTCAACTATATCGAGGCAGCCATCATTTATCAGTACATCTGGAATGAAAGCAAGGATCTTTCCACAGCTGCACATGAATTCGGCCATTTCAATGCGTTACGTCAGGATACTACACCTTATCTATACATACACGGAAGCAATCTTGACCTGGCGGAGGTGCATTCTCAGGGACTTGAGGTGCTCTACACCGATTTTTATGACTCGATCTACGGCGTGAACGATGAATTCCTTAGTCTGGGTGAAGCAGGTTCGCTTCTTGTTGCAGTCGCCGGAGGATTTCAGGGCAACGAGTTTGAAAACTATGTTTTTGATCATGCAGACAGTATGACTCCTCAGGATGTAGTGGACAAATATCATGAGCTGGCAAAAAAGTACAAGCTCTATGATGTGCCTTTCTACCAGATAGCTCACTTCTTCCAGATGCCGGGATACTACATAAGCTACGCAGTTTCCGCACTTGCGGCCATCGATCTGTGGAGTGTAATGTACAGGGATTTTGACAGGGCAGTTGAGATGTACACGGATTTATCGCATGTTTCGATCTATGACGGTACCGGTTTTGCAAATGCACTTGAATCCTGCGGATTTGACAATGTACTCGATGAAGATTTCATAACGGACAAAATACCGGAGCTTGCCGAAGATCTTACCGACGGGAGCATTTACGGAGATACGGACAGAAACGGAACAGTAAACACTGCCGATATCAGCTATCTTGTGTCAATGCTTTTAGCTTCAGGAGCGATAAGCGATGAGGTGAAAAAGAGCTGCGATTTAAGCAATGACGGAGCTGTTAATTCCGCGGATCTTCTTAAACTCAAACGCATTATGGCAGGAAATCGCTGATCTTAGTTTTCAACATCTTTTTTAACTTTTCAACAATACGGCGTGTGGACAAATGTGAAAAACGGAAGTTTGCCTGCCATGTGAAAAATTATGACGTGAAAACCTTGATTAATCATTGCGGATATGATACAATTAAAATACTAATGTAAAAAATAAAACTTTTAAAAATAAAGGAGTTTTTCTGATGACTAACAGTTATGAAAGTCCGTTCTGCACTCGTTATGCAAGTAAGGAAATGCAGTTCGTTTTTTCCGCAGACAAGAAATTCACTACCTGGAGAAAACTCTGGGTTGCTCTTGCAAGAGCTGAAATGAAGCTTGGTCTCCCTGTTACTGAGGAACAGGTTGCGGAACTCGAGGCAAACATCGACAACATCGACTATGCGGCAGCAAAGGAACGTGAAAAGGTATGCCGTCACGATGTAATGTCACACGTTTACGCTTACGGTCTTGTATGTCCGGAAGCTAAGGGTATCATCCATCTTGGAGCAACTTCATGCTATGTAGGCGACAACACAGACGTGATCATTATGCGCGATGCGCTTAAAATAGTTCACAAGAAGCTCGTGACCGTTATTTCACAGCTTTCAAAGTTCGCTGATGAATACAAGGATATGCCTGCGCTTGCATATACACATCTTCAGCCTGCACAGCTTACAACAGTAGGCAAGCGTGCAACTCTCTGGATCAATGAATTCCTCATGGATCTCGAAGAGATCGAGTACAGAATAAAGAACTTAAAGCTTTTAGGGTCAAAGGGTACAACAGGTACACAGGCTTCATTCGTTGAGCTTTTTGAAGGCGATTCTTCAAAGATCAAGAAGCTTGAGGCAATGATCGCTGAAGAAATGGGATTCGATGGTGTTGTTCCTGTTTCAGGTCAGACTTATTCAAGAAAGGTCGATTCACAGATCATCGCAACACTCAGCGGACTCGCTCAGTCAGCAAGCAAGTTCTCAAATGACATGCGTATCCTCCAGAGCTTTAAGGAAATGGAAGAACCATTCGAAAAGGGACAGATCGGCTCTTCAGCAATGGCTTACAAGAGAAATCCTATGCGCTGCGAAAGAATCACTTCTCTTGCACGTTACCTTATGATAGACAGCTTAAACCCTGCATTCACAGCAGGTACACAGTGGTTCGAAAGAACACTTGATGACAGTGCAAACAAGAGAATCTCAGTAGCTGAAGGTTTCCTTGCAGCAGACGCTATTCTCAACATCCTCATCAACGTAACAAGCTCACTGGTTGTTTACCCTAAGATGATCCGCCGCAGAATCATGGCTGAACTTCCTTTCATGGCTACTGAAAACATCATGATGAACGCAGTTAAGAAGGGCGGCGACAGACAGGCTCTCCACGAAAGAATCCGTGAATATTCAATGATCGCTGGTAAGCATGTCAAGGAAGAAGGTCTCGAAAACGATCTCTGTGACATGATCCTTAAGGACGAAATGTTCATGATCACAAAGGAAGAGCTCGACGCTATACTTAAGCCTGAAAACTTCACAGGCCGCAGCTCTGAACAGGTTACAGAGTTTATCGAAACATGTGTAAAGCCAGTGCTTGACGCACATTCAGACGAAACAGGAGAAACTGCAGAGATCAATGTCTGATCCTGCATTCAATGCTGTTTTGTCACAGCATCCATAAATACAAACAAACGGAGGAAAAAAAGTGAAGAATATTAAAAAGCCCGTATTCTTTATTGTGTTCCTGCTTATCATCGCTTTTTCCTACACCGCGATATTCGGTGTGAAATACCAGTACGGTGATATTTCAACAACACACATTAAAGATGTATCGGACATAAGACTCGGTATAGACATCCAGGGCGGTGTTGACGTAACTTTCACACCTGCTGATGGATTTGATGCCTCAGATGAGCAGCTCGATTCCGTAAAGGAAGTAATGAAGGTACGTCTCGCATCACTCGGTATTACTGACAGCAACGTTTACGTTGACAACAACAATGACCGTATCATCGTTCGTTTCCCATGGCAGTCATCAGAATCTGACTTCGATCCTGAAGCAGCCGTTAAGGAACTCGGCGGTACAGCGATGCTCACATTCCGTGAGGGCACCGATTCATCAACAGATGAAAACGGCGAAACAGTTCCTACAGGTACACTCGTTCTCAACGGTGATGACGTTGACAATGCCAGAGCAGGTTACCAGCCTGCAGATGACGGCAGCTACGAATACGTTGTTTCACTCGAACTCAAGCCGGAAGGTACAGAAAAGTTCTCTGAAGCTACAGGCAGACTTTCAGAGAGCAAGGGACAGATCTCCATCTGGATGGATAACACTCTTATTTCTGCTCCTACGGTACAGGCTCACATCACAACAGGCAAGGCTATCATTTCAGGAAGCTTTGAAACATATGAAGACGCCAAGGCTCTTGCAGACAAGATCAACTCAGGTGCTCTTCCGTTCTCACTTACAACATCAAGCTTCTCAACCATTTCACCTACACTTGGTTCAGGCGCTCTTAAGGCAATGATCTTCGGCGGTCTTATCGCTTTTGCATTTATCGCTCTTTATATGATCATTCTTTACAGACTTCCTGGTTTCGTTGCAGTTATCGGTCTTATCGGTCAGGTAACTTTCACACTTGCAGCTGTTTCAGGCTACTTCAGCTTCATGAACAGCTCAACACTTACTATCCCTGGTATTGCAGGTATCATTCTTTCAGTTGGTATGGGCGTTGACGCAAACATCATCACAGCAGAGCGTATCAAGGAAGAACTCCGTTCAGGCAAGAAGCTCAACACTGCTCTTGAAGCAGGTTACAAGAGAGCGTTCTCAGCTATCTTCGACGGAAACCTCACACTCATCCTCATCGCTATCATCCTCATGGGTGCTTTCGGTGTTCCGGACAGCCTCTTTGCAAAAATGCTCAGCTTCATCTTCAGATGGTTCGGTACAACAACTGAAGGTACCATCTATTCATTCGGTTTCACTCTTACTGTCGGTGCTATCCTTAACTTCGTTATGGGTGTATGGGCTTCAAGACTCATGCTCGGCTCACTTTCAAAGTTCAGCATCTTCAAAAACAGAAAGCTTTACGGAGGTCCTGAAAAATGAGTAAGACACAAAAATCAGCTAATTCCGGAACAGGCGCAGATATCAAACGCCTTGATTTTACCGGACACAGAAAGATATTCTACGCTATTTCACTCGTGCTCATCGCGATAGCCGTAGTGGTTACATTCCTCGGCGTTGACGTTGCCATCGAGTTCAAGGGCGGTACAATGATCACATACTCATTTGCAGGCGAAATTAATGATGCAGATGCAGAAAAGAAGGTCGAGGAACTCACCGGTGCGAACGTAACAGTTCAGCAGGGTGATATGTTCCAGAGCGACAGAAAGAAGCTTTCGATCTCATTCGTTTCAAATGAAGGTTTTACTGCTGAAAAGCAGACAGCACTTACTTCTTCCCTTCAGGAAGCATACAAGGACAACGACCTCCAGATCCTTGACTCAACAGACGTTGCAGCTTCATCAGGACGCAACTTCTTCATCAAGTGCATCGTAGCCGTTATCTTCTCAGCTGTTGTTCTCATCCTCTACATCTCACTCCGATTCAAGAGAATGAGCGGATGGTCATCAGGTATATGTGCAGTTCTTGCGCTTCTTCACGATATTGTCGCTACATACGCTGCTTTCGTTCTCATGGGATTCCAGATCAACTCAAACTTCATCGCCGTTGTTCTTACCATCCTCGGCAGCTCCATCAACGATACAATCGTTGTTTACGACAGAATCAGAGAAAACAGAAAGCTCCTTCCTACAGCCGAGATCCACGACCTTGTTAATATAAGCACAACACAGTCAATGACACGTTCATTCAGAACAACGATCACAACTGTTGCTACAATGATCATCATTTCGATCGTTGCATATATGCGCGGTGTAACATCTATCCTCAGCTTCTCAATCCCGATAAGCGTTGGTATGATCGTTGGTACCTATTCATCACTCTGCCTCGCACCAAGCCTCTGGGTTTCAATGCAGAAGGCAAAGAAGAGTGCATAAGATTTTTATTAAGTATAACACAAAAAGGCAGGCCGTTCGGCCTGCCTTTTCTTATAATGCGCCGCCGGCGCACATTTGGTTCATATAAGCTCTGTAAGCGTTTTTACGAAGCTCTGCATGATAGAGAGATCAGTTAATGCATCACCTGTTTCAAGCGAATGGTTTGCATTCTCGTAGGTGTAGAGTGTATAGTCTTTTCCGAGAGTTTTCATGTATTCGTATGTCACTGAAGAATCGAGCCATGGATCTGCAAGGCCGTGGAATATGGCGCCTTTGCATCCTCCGAGAAGTTTCAGAGTGTCTTCAACCGGTGTCATGGATATGTGGTAAACATCATTAAGTTTATGAGCGGATGTATATTCTGCAGCGAGAACGGAACCAAGGCTTTTGCCGGCGAAAACGACTTTTTCATACTGTGAAAAATCAGTCCCTTCAAGTTCAGCCCACACCTGATCGTGTGCCATTCCGTATGCACGGCTCATGGAATCCCTGTCGCCTCGTGTTACGTGCGGAAGGTTTTCGTATTTAACTTCCTTTATCTCATATCCTGCCGTCTTAAGTACCTTTTTAGTGTAGTAAAAAAGCGGTTTGTCCGAGTGGTATCCTATTCCCGGAAACAGTACTGCAAGTTTCATTCTGATTCATTCCTTTACTTTAATTTATAATATGATTATATCACGATATGGTCTTCTCTGCAAGACGGATCCGGTATTATCCGAATGCGGACCTGCGGGAAACTTATATTTTACGTTTTTAACGGGAAAGATATTTGACATTTAATATCAGTTTGTGTACAATATAGTTATAAATCCCTGCAGACAAATTTTATCGGTCAGGGATAAAAACGGGAATACGGAGATTACTATGGATCATCTTATAGAAACAAACGAACTTACAAAGAACTACAGGGGAAAAGCCGCTGTGGATAAAGTTTCGCTTCATGTGAAAAAGGGCGAAATATACGGCCTTATCGGGAAAAACGGTGCCGGAAAAACTACCTGCATGAAGATGCTTGCGGGGCTGGTGCGTCCTGACGGCGGGGAGATAATAAAGCATCCGGGTAAAAACGGAGCGCTTAAAACCGGATGCCTTATTGAAAATCCGGGGCTTTACTACGATATGACAGCGTATGAAAACCTTAAGTGCAAGTGCCTTCTCGAAGGCAGTTACAGTAAGGATTACGCTGATTCACTGCTTAAATTCGTTGACCTTGAAAACGTCGGCAAAAAGAAAGCCGGGCAGTTTTCACTGGGCATGAAACAGCGCCTCGGGATAGCGATGGCTCTGGCCGGAGACCCTGAGTTTCTCATACTCGACGAACCGATAAACGGTCTCGATCCGCAGGGAATACTGCAGATGCGTAATCTTTTTACAAAGCTCCGCGACGAGAAAAAAGTGACCATCATGATTTCGAGCCACATCTTAAGCGAGCTTGACAAGGTGGCCGATACGGTCGGTATAATCAATAACGGAAGGCTCATCAGAGAGGTGGACGAGGAGATCCTCAGACTCGGCGCCTGTCTCGAAATAACCACGCCGGATGCGGATAAGGCGGCAGAGGCTCTGAAAAAAGCTTTTAATAACGAAATAAGGATGATCGGCGACAGGATCATACAGGTCTACGGCGCTGACAGTGATGATGAGATCATAGCTATAAACAAATGCGTGGCCGAAAGCGCGGGACTCATACAGTCCGGACGAAAAGGTTCCGATCTTGAATCGGTTTATATTGATATCATGGATGAGAACGGGGTGAAGAGTGATGACAGGGCTGATTAAAATGTATCTTTACAGGATGTCACGGTCAGTAGGTCTCGTAATATCGCTGGCCATTTGCTGCCTGTGCGTGTTCATTCCTGCACTCGAGCATAAGATAAGCATACTGAGGTTTTTTATCGGTGATAACACATCCACTGTATCGACAGCGGCACTGCATGTGCTTACAGCCGGCGTGCCGTGTGCAGTTTGCGCAATATATCTCTCCGCAGTTTTCTCAGCTGACCATGCAAACGGGTTTATTAAAAATATAATCCCGGCGATAAAGCACAAGAGCACGGTCTTTACGGCACGTACGACGGTGACTGTACTGTTTGCTACAGTCGCATACCTGCTTGTATGTACGTTTTCAATTCTGTACTACGGCATAATTCAGGGTAAACCTGTCGGTCTGGAAGCATTATATATCAAGATGTTCATTCTGGTATATATAATGACTCTGGCTTTTCTCATGCTTCTCAACACTATGACGATATTCACAAGAGGCATGGTCATGGCTGTCATATTTGCAATATCATCAATGACCGGCTTTACCATGCTGCCTGTTTGTATAGGAGAAACCGTAATATTCGGAATAACCAATCCGAACCGTGAGGCAGTTGTCTATACCTATCTTGTTTCATACATGATGAAGAACATTTCGTATGAACTTAACACCGCCAGAGCGCTCGCCATGAGCGCGGTGTACATCATCATATCCGTGGCAGTCAGCTTGTCTGTACTCAGCCTGAGGGATGAGAAATAAGGAATTTGCAAAGAAATCACCAGATAAAGGTAAAGTCAGGTCGTTCGACCTGCCTTTATTATTATTGTGCCGAAGGCACCACCATTTTAAATGAACGCCTTCGGCGTACTATTACCAGAAAAGACACCCGTGGGGTGCCTTTTGAATAAGCTGTTTTATTGACCGGTACTTGAATGGTTGACAATTCTTTTTTTATGCATTTTCGAGCCTTCCGAGGCTCTTTTTTTATGCGGTTTTAGCTTCTCAGAGGTTCTTTTTTTATGCAAAAACAGCTTGACATAGGTTCTTTTTTTATGTATAATTAAATCAAAAATTATCCCGGAGGTGCGTAAATGCTTAAACGAAAGATATATTCAGATCTTCTTGAATGGAAGAGTGCAAGAAGAAATGATAAGATCAGAAAATGTCTTCTTATCAGAGGCGCACGTCAGGTTGGTAAATCATTTATTGTTAAAGAATTCGGAAAAAATGAATATGATTCATTCGTTCATATAGATTTCTTTCGCAGACCGGAGTTAAGAGCAGTGTTTGACGGTGATCTTACGTCAGAAGAAATACTGAAAAGACTTACGGCAAATCTTCAGGATTTTCGTCTTATTCCGGGAAGCACGCTTATATTCCTTGATGAGATCCAGCGCTGCGGCAATGCGCGTACTGCTGTAAAATTCCTTGCGGAAGATATGCGTTTTGATGTTATACTCTCCGGTTCACTTATGGGACTTACATACGGAGAGGATGACGATGATGGTGTTGAAGTGCCTGAGTCTCTTCCGGTAGGATATGAAACTCAGCTTACTATGTATTCTCTTGATTTTGAGGAATTTCTGTGGGCAAACGGATACGGTGAGAACGCTGTGGATGTACTTCGTTCTTATTATCAGTCCGGGGAAACAGTCCCTGACAGTATACATAATAAATATACCGAACTTTTCCGTGAATTTATGGTGGTCGGAGGGATGCCTGAAGTCGTGGCCGATTTTACAGAGCATAAGGATTTTAACCGCGTTGACAGAATACAGAACGATATAATCTCGGAGTATCGTGAAGATATTTCAAAGCATGCCAGAGGACGTGAAAAACAGCTTGTTCGTATGTGTTATGATGCAGTTCCGAAACAGCTGGCGAAGGAACTTAAAAAATTTCAGTATTCTACGGTTGAAAAAGGACAGACACGCCGGAAATACGGCGGAAGCGTTCAGTGGCTCAGAGATTCTGAAATAGTCAATGCATGCTTTAATATACACGAACCGTATCTTCCGCTTATGGCAAATTCAAATGAGGATCAGTTCAAGCTGTACATCAATGATACAGGACTGCTTTGCTGCATGTACGGGTTTGAAACCAAGCTTGCACTGCTTAACGGAAATCTCAGAGGCAATGCCTGCGGAGGTATTTACGAGAATATAATCGCAGAATCTTTATTAAAACGGGGCTATAAGCTCTATTATTACAAGCCGGATAATGATCATGAAATAGAATTTCTTATTGAAAAGAACGGTGAAGTTGTTCCGGTCGAGGTTAAAGCGACCAATAATGCTACAGTATCACTCAATAATTTTATAAACGATTTTGCACCGTCTGTGGCTTATAAGCTTATCGGAGGCAAAAACGGTAAAGCGGAAACCAAGGTCACGCTGCCGCATTATTTCGTTATTTTTATATGATCACATTACTGTTTAGGCGGATTGAACGTAAATACACGAAAAAACCGCCTTGTAATAACAGGCGGTTTTGTGATATAATAATACATATCGATCATCGGAAGGAGTTTTAACCACCAATGAAAGCAGGGACATCGACAGCCTGCCTTTATCCGGAATTACTTGAGAAAGCACTGGCCGAACTCATGGAAAACGGCATTAAAACTGCTGAGATATTTGTCAACACCCATTGTGAAGTAATGCCGGAATTTACAGAAATACTTGCAGATATCATTTCGCAGAACGGAGCGAAATGTGTAGCCTATCACCCTTATACCTGCCCGATAGAACCGATGATGTTCTTTTCCGGATATGACCGCAGGGTGAAGGATATGCTTGATTACCATAAATATTACTTCGAAGCCATGAACCGCCTCGGAGCGCGTATCTTCGTCCTGCACGGAAATATGAACGTGGTGGCGGTAAATGAGGACTTCTACTTTGAGATATTTTCCGAACTCGCCGATGCGGCGGCTCAGTACGGTATAACCGTTGCCCAGGAAAACGTGGCAAGATGCCAGAGCCACAGTCTTGATTTCATGAAGCATATGTCCGATGCCCTCGGCGACCGTGCGAAGTTCGTTCTCGATATAAAACAGGCAGTCCGTGCTCATGAAGATCCGCTTGAAATCGCAAGAACTCTCGGCAACAGGATCATCCACGTCCACATGAGCGACAACAGCGCATATTCCGACTGCCTTGCTCCAGGAACAGGTACCTTTGACATCTACGGACTTCTGAAGGAGCTGTACCTCAGAGGATTTGACGGAGCGGTCATAACAGAACTTTACAGAAACAATTTCGGCAGCGTTTCCGACCTTATCAACAGCTGCCGTTATATAGAAAACATTATCAAAAGGATAGAAAGTGAGAAAATAAAACTATGAAATGCCCATACTGCGGATTTGCGGACACAAAAGTCCTTGACTCCCGTTCGCTTGAAAAGAAAAAGAGAAGAAGACGTGAGTGCCCGAGCTGTTTAAAAAGGTTTACAACCTACGAAGTCCTTGATGTGCCGCTTCTTATGGTTAAGAAAAAGGACGGATCATTCGAGCCGTTTGACAAGAACAAGCTTATCAAGGGAATCTACAGCGCCATCAAAAAACGTCCGGTAAGCGTTGAGGATGTCACAAAGATCGTAAGCGACATAGAAACATCGTTCGCCAACGACATGAAGAATCAGATCACCACGACCGAAATAGGCGACATCGTCCTCGAAAAGATGAAAGACCTCGACGCAATAGCCTACATCAGGTTTGCATCGGTTTACAAGGAGTTTACCGACAAGGAAAGCTTCATAAAGATAATTTCAGAACTTGATACAAAGTGAAAAGGTGATTGCCGCCCTATGGGCGGCAATAATTATATATCCGCTGCTATGCAGCGGATACCATTTATGAGTACGTGCCCAAAAATATTTCCCTCCGAATTTAGCATAATTTCTCAATAATATTCCATATCTTAGTAGAAAAAATACCTCTTAGGGCATTTCGGTGACCTCTTAGGGCGAAAGTATTTACAATCGGATATTTATATGATACCATGTAGATGCCATGGTAAATAAAACTATTGTATAGCACATCCGGATGTGCTATACTTAAGGAGGAAGAATGTCCGATATTTATGACAACACGCTTCGTTCGATAATCAATGACTGCAGCCGCTTTGTACTGCCGTTTATCAATGAAGCGTGCGGAGAACATTACACCGGTAATGAAAAGATAGTATTTCACCCGAATGAGCACATAATCACCAGATCGGATGAAAACAGCGACAAGAGGATCACCGATACCTGCTTTACGGTTATAAGCGGAGATAGTACCGAAAAGAAGTATCATCTGGAATGTGAAAGCGGAGAGTACAGCAGCAGTATGCTGATACGGCTGTTCGAATATGACGCACAGATAGCTCTTGATCAGAGAAAACTCGGCAAAACAGAGATCATAGTAACATTTCCGCATACAGCGGTTCTGTATCTGAAAAACAGAGGAACTATCCCACGTGAAATGAAAGTAACGATCGGAGTGCCTGACGGCCGGAAGGTAAGCTATACGGTTCCGGTTATCAGAATGCGTGACTATAATGCGAAGGAACTGTTTGAAAAGAAGCTGTATCTGATGCTGCCGTTTTATCTTTTCAATTACAGAAACAAGTTTGACAAATGCAATAAAGATCCGGAAGAACTGAAGAAGCTTCTGGATGAGATACAGTATGTGGCAGATAATCTGAAAAAGCTTGCAGCATCAGGAGAGCTTGATCCGTTTGAAGCGAAAACGATAGCGGAGCTGATGAGAACAGTAACAGATGCGTTTGCAAAGAAGTACGGCAAAGTAAAAAAAGGAGTTGATGACATCATGCGCGGACCAGTGATAGAAACGGAAGCGAGAAGAATACTGAACGAAGGAATAGCGCTCGGTGAAGCACGTGGCATAACTCTTGGCGAAACAAGAGGCGAGACAAAGGCAAGGATGAATTTTGTCAGAACTATGCTTTACAAGAATTTTTCAGATGATGTTATCATCGAATGCAGTGGAATTTCCAGTGAAGAACTTAAAAGGATCAAATCGGAACTCCTGAAAAGCTGAAAATAACTATACTTTATCGCAAGACAGCAGTACCACTGAAATTATGTGGTACTGTTTTTTTTGCTGTGCAGTAATTTTTAAACACAGAAAAGACTGCCGCAAAAGTGGTCTCTTTTAATTTGATTTGGTCGAATACACGGTGCAAAAAGGTAATGTTTCACAGTTTGTTTCATCGAAATCATTGATAATCTGTATTTTTTGATGAATTTAAAATTAATTCAAATTTCTATGGATTTTCTGTGAAATTTATGCTATTATATTTCTATAAATTATTATATAGAAACACCGAATAAAAAGGTGATTTCATAAAAAATAATAATTGGGTAAAACAAAAAATAGGAGGTACGTAGTATGGACGGTATTTATAACTCACTTCAGATGGAAGAGATCACAGATCAGTATGATCCGGCAGAGATGGAACAGCAGAAAGGCTTAGCTATTGTAGCATTCCTTCTTCCATTCCTTTTCTTCATTCCTATCACATCAAATAAGGACTCACTTTATGCTAAGGCAGTTGGAAACCAGTCACTCACAATATGCGCAGCTGAAATCGTGATCTGGGTACTGAGAATGATTCTTGGCGGTATTCCTGTGCTTGGTAAAATATTAGGCTTGGTATTAGGCTTAGTTTCTCTTGCGCTGTTTGTACTTCAGATTCTTAAGATCGTTGATGCTGTAAACGGCAAGATGAGAAAAATGCCATTCGGTTTCGAGATCAGCGCATTCAAGTGATTTAAGATCATCTAATTAAATCAAAAATTAACAGGCGGTCAGCTTAAGGCCGCCTGTTTTGATGTCATAAAGCTGTCTGCCGGAATGCTGCGTGTGCGGCGAAATATGTTCGGTGACCGCAAAAAAAATCATTATGTAAGGAGTTCAAAATGAACGAAGCAAGACTTATAAACTTCAACGGCACTCCGTGTGTTGAACTTACAGCCGGCGGTTATACAGCACTCATCGCTTATGAGATCGGCTGTAATGTTATCCGTCTCAGAAACACTGAACATTCAGTTGAATTTTTCAGATTCAAGGCCGACAATCCGGCTGAGACAATTATAAACTCACCTGAAGTCTGGGGAATGCCTACACTTTATTTCCCTAACAGACTTGCCGACGGTATTCTTAAGACATCTGACGCTGAGTACCACTGGCCGGTGAATGAAAAGAACCACTACAACAACCACATCCACGGTTTCCTTCACAAGAGAGTACATTCCGTTGAGGAGTACAACCACGATGAAGACAGTGCATGGGTAAAGACAAAGTTCGTTTTCGACAGCAACGATGAATTCTACCAGTACTTCCCGGTTGATTTCACAGTTGAATACACATTCACTCTTTCAGCAGACGGCCTTAAGCAGGATATCAAATTCACAAACAACTCTGAAAAGGTTCTTCCGATTTCTATCGGTTCACACACAGCAATGCAGGCTCCTTTTGTAGATGAGGCTAAGCTTGCTGACATTCGTCTTCAGGTACCAGCCATGATGAGATGCGAACTCAACGAAAGATGCCTTCCGACAGAAGATCTTCTCGATCTTTCCGACTGGGACAAGGAATATGTTGACGGCACAAAGGTACCGGTACTCCAGAACCTCGATAACGATATGTACGCTGCCGGCAGACTTAAGCTTGACGGAAAGCCGTTCAGCGGCATCATCGCCGAGGACCGTGCAAGCGGAATAAAGATCTGCTACGAAGTTTCCGATGAATACCGCTTCTGGATCATCTGGAATGACCAGGGCTTCAACGGCTATTTCTGTCCGGAACCGATGACTGCAATGATCAACGCTCCGAACCTTTCACTCTCACCATCTGTAAGCGGATACAGAGAGATAATCAAGGGCCAGACTTTCGAGTGCTCACAGCATTTCTTTGTAGCTCTCTGATAAGGTTTTACCGTAAACTGTAAATGATTCATATAGTGCAGGTCTTAAAATATCCGACTTGCACTATATTTTATTAAATCACTTGAAAAACAATAGAAAATATGATATAATCACTTTAACCGTTTTGATAAGTTTCACAAAACACAAAATGAAATAAAATATAATAAAAAAGGAGTTTTCTTATGAAATTCGGATTTTTCGATGACGCAAAAAGAGAATACGTTATCAATTCTCCAAGAACACCTTATCCTTGGATCAACTACCTTGGAACACAGGGATTCTTCTCACTGATCTCAAATACTGCAGGCGGTTACAGCTTCTACAAGGACGCTCGTCTCAGAAGAATAACAAGATACCGTTACAACAATGTACCGATCGATATGGGCGGACGTTATTTCTATATCAACGACAACGGTACAGTATGGAATCCTGGCTGGTCACCTGTAAAGACAGAACTCGATTCATATGAATGCCGTCACGGTATGGGCTACACAGTTATCAAGGGTAAGAAGAACGATCTCAAGGCTGAAGCTACTTTCTTCGTACCGCAGAACTACGACGGTGAAGTTCAGCAGGTAGTTCTCACAAACGAAGGCTCTGCAGCAAAGACATTCAAGTTCTTCTCATTCGCTGAATGGTGCTTATGGGATGCTCAGGATGACTGCACAAACTTCCAGAGAAACTTCTCAACAGGCCGTGTTGAAGTAGACGGCTCAGTTATCTACCACAAGACAGAATACAGAGACAGACGCGATCACTATGCTTTCTACTCAGTAAACGACAGCATTGACGGTTACGATACAGACCGTGATTCATTCATCGGTCTCTATAACGGATTTAACAACCCTGAAGCAGTTCTTGCAGGCAAGGCTACAGATTCATTCGCTGACGGCTGGTCACCGATCGCTTCACACTATAAGGAGATCACACTCGCTCCTGGCGAAAGCAAGACTCTCATCTTCGTACTCGGCTACGTTGAAATGCCTGTTGATCAGAAGTTCGAAGCTGACGGCAAGACAATCAACAAGGTCAAGGCAAAGGCAATGATCGAAAAGTTCAACACACCTGAAAAGGTTGCTGCAGGTCTTGCTGAGCTTAAGGCCACATGGGATGCGCTTCTCGGAATCCTCAACGTAAATACTCCTGACGACAAGGTTGACCGTATGGTAAACATCTGGAACCAGTATCAGTGTATGGTTACATTCAACCTTTCACGTTCTGCATCATACTTCGAATCAGGTATCGGCCGTGGTATGGGCTTCAGAGATTCAAACCAGGATATCCTCGGTTTCGTTCACCAGATTCCGGACCGTGCAAGAGAAAGAATCATCGATATCGCTTCAACACAGCTTCCTGACGGCGGATGCTATCACCAGTATCAGCCTCTTACAAAGAAGGGCAACTCAGACATCGGCGGCGACTTCTCAGACGATCCGCTCTGGATGATCCTTTCAGTATCAGCATACATCAAGGAAACAGGCGACTGGAGCATCCTCGATGAAATGGTTCCTTACGACAACGACGAGTCAAAGGCTAAGCCAATGCTCGATCACCTCAAGGTTTCATTCTACCACATTGTTGAAAACCTCGGACCTCACGGACTCCCGCTCGCAATGCGTGCTGACTGGAACGACTGTATCAACCTCTCATGCTACTCAGACACACCGGGCGAAAGCTTCCAGACATACACAAACCCTAAGTTTGCAGCTGAAGGCGGCTACTCAAAGGTAGCTGAATCAGTAATGGTTGCAACACTCTTCACATACACAGGCCCTAACTACGTAGCTATCCTCAAGCACCTCGGCAAGGACGACGAAGCTGCTGCAGCTCAGGCAGAGATCGACAAGATGAAGAAGAACATCATGGAATCTGCATGGGACGGCAACTGGTTCCTCAGAGCATATGATGCAAACGGCAAGAAGATGGGTTCAAAGGAATGTGAAGAAGGCCAGATCTTCATCGAACCACAGGGCTTCGCAATTATGTCTGAGATCGGTAAGGATCAGGGCGCTGACAAGAAGACTCTTGCAGCTATCGACGAAAGACTCAACACAAAGTTCGGTCTCGTACTCAACAACCCTGCATTCACAAAGTACTACATCGAATACGGCGAAATTTCAACATATCCGGGCGGATACAAGGAAAACGCTGGTATCTTTACACATAACAACGCATGGATCATCTGTGCTGCTGCATACGCAGGCGAAGGTGACCAGGCATTCAAGTACTATTCAGAAATCGCTCCTGCATTCACTGAAGAAACTTCAGACATCCACAAGACTGAACCATACGTTTACGGACAGATGGTCGGCGGTAAGGACGCAGGTGCTGACATCGGCAGACCAGGCAAGAACTTCGGCCAGGGCAAGAACTCATGGCTCACAGGTACAGCTGCATGGAACATGGTTGCTATCTCACAGTACATCCTCGGTGTACAGCCTGACTTCGACGGCCTCAGGATTGATCCTTCAATCCCAGCTGCATGGGACGGCTTCACAGTAACAAGAAAGTACCGTGGCGCTGAATACGCTGTAACAATCAAGAATCCTTCACACGTTTGCAAGGGCGTTAAGAGCGTTACAGTAGACGGCAAGGCTATCGACGGCAACATTCTCCCAGTATTCGACGGCGGCGTTCACAACGTTGAAGTTGTAATGGGTTAAGGATTAACTGATCCCCACCCCCCTGCCCCCCTCCCGGAGGGAGGGGGGGAGAGTATTCGACAGCGTTGTTTACAGCCATAACCCTTTGGAAATTGGTTTGACCATTTCCTGAGTGAGCGGTTGCTGCGAGGGGATATTTGAAAATCGGTTGGTTTTTAATTTAAATATAAAAAGATTTCCCGGAATGGTTTCGAACTGTTCCGGGAAATTTTTTTGTCTTTTTGGGATGACAATATAAGGAAAATAAATGTAAATATATAACAGAAAACTGGATGAGATTAGGAGAAAAAATACCTCTTAGGGCGAAACGATTACCTCTTAGGGCGAAACTATTGAAATTTGATTGCCGATGCTTTATACTGATACATGTGATCAGGAAGTAAACAAATACATCACAGAATTACAAAAAGTAATGTGATTTACGGACGAAATATGAAAACCTAGGAAATAATCCCGAGGTAAATCACTTTTCTCTTACTTCCTGAAAAAGAAAAATTACGGACAGGATGTGAAAGGTATGATCAAAATCAAAGTAGGACTAATAGACAGTGACAAGATTTATTCTAAGCGCTTCACAAAGCTGATGAGCGAGAGGCACGGAAGTCAGATCGAGATCTTCTCATTTACTGATCCGGAAAAAGCGTTCGGGTCTGTAGAGAAAAACGGAATAAATATTGTTATTGCATCCGGAGACAGTACACCGGATGCGGACGGGTTTTCAGGCCGCTGCGAGTTTGCTTATTTTACAGACTCTTCTGAAATAGATACACTCAACGGCAGAAAGACGATCTTCAGATATCAGAGCGCTGACAGCCTCTACAGAGCGCTTATCGGTCTTTATTCCGAAAAGGTAAAGGACAGCGTAAGCTACCGTACCGGCGAGGGAAAAACGAGAATAAGTCTCTTCGTTCCTGAGCGCGAGGGTGCAGGAGCTTCAACGGCGGCAGCGGCAATGGCAGAGTACAGTGCTTTAAGCGGAAAGAAAACGCTGTTCCTAAACCTCAGACAGTTCGGCGGTACCGAGGAGCTGTTTACAGCACCGGGAGATGCGACTTTTACCGATGTTATCTTCGCATTAAAGAGCAGGAAAGCAAACTTAACGCTCAAGCTCGAAAGCATAGTCCGGAAGAGCCCCGAGGGTGTATGCTTCTTCGGAAACTGCAGAAATCCTCTTGACAGTACCGAACTTGACAGTGAAGAACTTGCGACACTGATCGATGAGCTTTCAGGAAGCTGCGGATACGAAAGAATAGTGATCGTAAGCGACTTCTTCATCTCGGAAAAGCTTTCGGTACTGCTCGGAAAGGCGGACGATGTGATAATCGTTTCAGGAGATTCGCCTCTGTCGCAGCAGCGCATCCTTCAGAAACAGGCAGTCATTGACGGACTTGAAAAACGCGAGATGACAGGCCTTAAGGAAAAGCTGAAGATACTGTTCAACAAATCAGCCGGAACGCTTCAGCTCGGCATACCGGTCATGGGAGTGATCCCTGATACAGGATGCGGAAGAGCGAAGGACATAATCAAGCGCATGACTGATACCGGCGTGTTCCGCTGCTTGTGCAGAGAGGAGGCTCCGGTATGACGGCGGTACGAACGGATCTTACAGCCATTGAAAAGGAGATAAAGACATACGTAAGAGAAAACTTCAGCCTTTCGGAACTTTCCGATGAGGAGCTTTTTGAAAAGGTGAAGGAACTGGTGATGAAACGGACCGCCGACATGGCACTTCCGGTCAGCGGGATGGTCACCGTCACGGAAAGCGTGTACAGCTCCATCAGAGGCTTCGGAATCTTAGACATGATAATGAAGGACGATCAGGTAACGGAAGTCATGATAAACGGATGCGACAGCATCTGGATCGAAAAGAAGGGCCGTCTTCAGAAGCTTGAACAGAGCTTTGAAAGTTCTGCGGTCCTGGAGGACACCATACAGCGTATAGTTTCGCTGGCAGGCCGTGAGGTCAATCAGGCGAATCCTATAGTGGACACAAGGCTTCCGGACGGCTCGCGAGTAAACGTCGTTCTTCCGCCGGTGTCAGTTGACGGTCCGGTGGTAACCATCCGAAAATTCTCGGTAAGCCACATGACCATGGATACTCTGATCGGACTTGGGTCACTTACTGAAGAGGTCGCCGAAGTTCTTAAACAGTTTGTTCGTGCCGGCTACAACATCTTCATAAGCGGCGGTACGGGTTCAGGAAAAACCACTTTTCTAAACGCTCTTTCCGATTACATCCCGGCCGGTGAACGTGTGATAACCATTGAGGATTCGGCGGAACTGCAGATCACCGGAGTCGAAAATCTTGTAAGACTTGAAACAAGAAACGCAAATACATCAGGTTCCGGCGAAATACAGATACGCGACCTGATAAAATCGTCACTCAGAATGAGGCCTGAGAGGATAATTGTTGGTGAGGTACGAGGAGCAGAAGCTCTCGATATGCTTACAGCAATGAACACAGGCCACGACGGATCTCTCTCAACAGGACACGCCAACTCGGCGGCAGATATGCTCACCCGCCTCGAGACCATGGTTCTCTCCGGAACGGAGCTCCCGCTTCCGGCCATACGCAGCCAGATAGCCTCAGCCATCGACATTGTGGTGCATCTTTCGAGAATGAGGGATCACACACGAAAAGTTACCGAGATATCGGAGCTTACCGGCGTAAAAAACGGCGAGATAGTGGTAAATCCGATCTATGTGTTTGAAGAGAATGAGAAAAGCACGGAATCACAGGTACACGGTTCGCTCAAACGAACGGAAAACACCTTTGAATCGTACGCAAAGCTCCGCAGAAGCGGAATAAACATGGAGGTATAAATGAAAAGCAGAAAATACGAAGCGAACAAAGGCCTTACGGTAAGGGGTACTGACTATTCAGTATACAGGATGACTCCGGGAGAAACTGCTCTCTCAGCCGCAGCAGGAGGCGCAGGCGGTGCGCTGGCATTCAGCATCTTCTTCGGTGCAGGAATGTTTACAGCGGTGGCAGCCGCCGCAGGAGCTGCAGCCGGGATGAAATACGGCACGAAGTTCTTCAAGAACAGAAGGGATGCTGAGCTCACCATGCAGTTCAGGGATCTGCTCGAATCGCTGGCATCATCGCTTTCAGCAGGTCAGAATATTCCCGGGGCCATCTGTTCAGCACTTACCGATCTTAAGCAGATCTACGGGGAGAAATCACTCATCGTAAAGGAGACGTCCGCAATTGCAGACGGCATGAGAAATAATTTAAGTCCTGAGGAGCTTTTCGGTGACTTCGCTTCACGAAGCGGCCAGAAGGACATCCGCACCTTTGCCGACACCTTCCGTGTGTGCAACAGGAGCGGCGGAAATATGAGAGAAGTAATTATCAGAACCACAAGGATATTAGGCGAGAAAATGCAGACTGAAAAGGAGATAGGCGTCATAGCCTCGAAGGGAAGAAACGAACTAATTATGATGACGGTGATGCCGTTCGTAATAATTCCGATGCTCAAGACTCTCGGCGAAGACGCTGTGTCAGGAAACAATCTCGCAACGGTGCTGATAAGGATCGCCGGTGCGGTCATTATTGCAGGGGCAGTTCTTGCAGGGAAACGTATAACAGATATTAAAATGTAGGAGATGCTGATGAAAACAGATCCATCGTTTATAATGGCGGCTGCAGGGACAGTTCTTTCCGCCGCCTGGATAATGATCTTCGCAAAGGGATACAGGAAATATGATGAAATAACGTCGGTAAAGGCCGCAAGGGAGCTTAAGCTTAACGGTATTTTTCATACGGGCTTCGAGATAATGAAGCTTTTAAGAATCAATACAGGCAGCGGAAAATTCGCTGAAAAGCGCAGAAACGCTGTCGAGATATACGGCGAACGCTATGCAGGATTTTACACCTACCTTTTCACGGGAGCGCAGATAAGCTACGCGGCACTTTGCCTTCCGGTCTCCCTTCTTTCAGGAGCGGCCGCCGGAAGCCCGGTGTTAGGTCTTGCCGGAGCCGCAGCGTCAGTAATCATGCTTTTCATCCTTGATTCCGATGTGAAGAAGAAGGTAAGTGAAAAACATGACGCAGTAATGTGCGAGCTTCCGGACATAATCATGAGGCTGACGCTTCTTCTCAACGCAGGAATGGTCCTGCGTGATGCCTGGAATATGATCGCGGAATCGTCAGACACGGCGCTCGGAAAGGAGATGAGACAGACGGGTTCGGACATACGAAACGGAATGTCCGAAGCAGATGCATTTGAAGCTTTTGCCGACAGATGCCGCACCCGTGAGATAAGAAAATTTTCAGGTTCGCTGGTACAGAACCTGAAGAAAGGCAGTGCAGGTCTTTCTGCCTGCCTTGAGGAACTCGCTGATGAACAGTGGGAGGAAAAGAAAAACTACGTAAAAAAGAAGGCCGCCGCGTCGGAACAGACTCTTCTGTTCCCGATGTTAATGATCTTCGTGGCGATCATTCTTATGATAATCGTTCCTGTGTTCACAAATATGATGTGACGGGAATAAAAAAACGCTGGTTTACTTCCAGCAGGGGTATCCCCCTTCCGCAGATCCGGTGAAGCCGGATCTGCGACCAGAAATTTAAAAACAATTTTTATTAACAAGGAGTAATTAATTATGAAAAACTTATTTGAAAACAAGATGGACAGAATGACAGACGTAATGGCAAACAGAGCGGCAGCTGCGGTTCTTGCGACAAGAAGAGGCGTAAACAGCTTCCTTAAGGAAGAGGACGGTGAGACCAATCTCGTTGCCATCCTGCTTATAATCATTGTAACTGTAGCGTTGGTTGCGATATTCAAGACAAGAATTACTGCACTTGTAAATACGCTTTTTGATAAGCTTGAAAAGGGTGCTAAGGGTATCTGATCGCTTTTTCCGGAGCGAAAAAGGAGCAGTCTCAGTCATCGAAGCGGCACTTGTGTATCCGGTGGTGATATTCACGGTCGTGACACTCATCTACATGGGAATGTACATATACGACGTGTCGCTTCTTAATGACAGAGCAAGGACGGCGGCGGTCACCGCAGCGAAGACGGTAACATTCACGGGCTACGATGAGCTTGGTGATGTCTATTCTTCACTGGAACTGGATCCGAAAGCTCCTGCTCCGGACAGAGCACATGTGGACAAATACTATTCCGAATCAAGTCCGTATCGTTATTTTGTAAACGGAAAAGCTGATGACAAATTTGCCGCAAAGGTGTGCGATTATGCGTCAGGCGGAATGTTCCGCGGATCAGGGGTGACCTGTACGGTGGATGTAAGGCGTAAACTTTTCGACAGGGAAGTGGTTGTAACTGTTGAAAAGAATGTGACTCTTCCGGGCATTCTGAGACTGTCCGGTGTAAAGACCGGCAGAAAGATGACAGCCACGGCTTCAGCGGTCACGTCAGATCCGGCGGAATTTGTGAGAAATACTGATCTTGTTATGGAGGCTGCGACAGTCATCGGAAACAAAACCGGTATAAACGGAAAGCTTTCCGGCGTGCGTAACAGGATTTCAGAAACACTTGGAAAGTTAAAGGCGGGCAGTAAATGAGAAGGAAAAAACATCTTGCAGGATCGGTAACTATCGAGGCTTCACTTGCACTTGTATTCTTTATTTTCGGCTATCTTGCCGTTTTGTCACTTGTTTATGTGGTCAGGACGGAAAGCATGGTGCAGTACGGGATCAATCGTACTGCATCTGAAATAGCCCGTTATTCATACACAGCTGAGCGGCTGTCGCTTACGCAGTATGTGACACAGGCGGGAATGACAGCAGGCGAGGCCATCGACAGCATAGGAGGATTTTCGAATCTTTCCGGAGGAACTACTACGGGTGACAATGCAGGCAGCAATCTTGCGGAAATGGCAAATCAGCTGACCGGAAACGCCAGCATAAGCGGTTTCGCGGGAGATCCTCTGTTCCGGTCGGTATTTGCAGGATGTGTGGCAGGAAGCAAGGCGGAAGCCGATCAGTACTTTAAAAATCTGGCCGGCATAACTACTGACGACATCGATTTTCACTATTCATCTGTGCTTCGCGACGGAAAGACCGTTGAAATAGTGGCGGTCTACAATGTAAAGCTAAAGACCTACGGACTTTTCGGAAAAAACGGCCTTTCTTTGACCATGAAAAATACGGCCTGTGCCGGTGCCTGGCTGGCGGGAAATAAAAAATCACAGCAGCAACAGGGTCAGAACGCATCTTCTGCTCCGTCCAAATGGAGCCTCAGCGCATTTAAGCGCGGACAGGCCTGGGTATCTGAGATAAAATCAGAACACAGCAAGGCGGCTGTAAAGGGCGGAAAGGGTATCGATATCTGTGAAAACGGAACGTACACCATGATAGGCTCGGTGAACATCTTCATGCAGTCCTATTCTGACTGCGCCAAGGAGGGTTCATCTGATCCGGCTGACTACAGCATAAAGGAAGCTGCTTTTTCGAAGGCGGTCAGCGGTTACGCATCGCAGCTTAAGAAATCGGTAAAGGAAAAAAGGGGAGAACTTCAGTTTGAAGACGGCACGGCAGTACCTGATCTGGGTAAAAACGCGAAGCTTGCGATCATAATAGTCGTCCCGGCTGAGGGAGCGGCTTCGGCCTCTGCAAAGGATGTGCTTGACAAAACTGCAGCGAAGATGAAGAAAAACGACGTTGAAGTTCACTACGAATTCCGTGAAAGTGCATTCTACACGGAAACGCAGAATCCGTAGATCTGTGTTCACACATTAAATCATTAGTTAAGGAAACGCTGATCGTTCACTGATCAGCGCGGGAGCACGGGGCTTTGGCCCCGCAGTATCCCCGACCGGAAAGGAAGAAATATGAAGGAGATCATTACAGGAGGAGCTCTTGCCCTCGTTTCAGCGGTGCTGTTCGCAGTGTTCAGTCCCGTTACAGAAAAGGAAAAACAGAATAAGGACGGTGTAAAGAGATTTTTACTCGCACTGCCTGTCTATATCATTACAGATATCATTTCGGCATTCATTGCCAAAGGCGCATATGTGAGCCTGTCTGAAACGGTCAGCCTTATACTGACGGCAAACTTTATCTTCCTTCTGGGAGTTATTGATCTTAAACACAGAAGAATACCTAATCTTTACGTGGGAGCGGCTATGATCTTCAGAACTGTTTTCATTGTCGTACAGGGCATTGCTGAATACGATCTTGCCGGCATTTTCCTTCGCTCACTTTTTGGCCTTGCAGCCGGCGGACTTATAACGGGTCTTGCCTATGTGATATCACGAAAGGGTATAGGTTCAGGTGACGTCAAGATGTTTGCAGTCATCGGATATTTTGCAGGCGGAGTTGCCGTGATCGATATTCTCGTTTATTCAACACTTTTCTGCTGTATATGTGGAATAGTGCTCCTCGTTACAAAAAAATGCAGTAAAAAAGATCATATACCTATGGCGCCTTTTGCCTATGCGGGTACAATGCTCTACATAATTGCAGGAATGTGAGGATGACACTGTGAAAAAGATCGGAAACATGGTTTATCCGCTTGCGCTCGTAATGCTCATGTCACTTGCGTGGATGAATGTATGTACCTCTGGCGGAGAGGACGAAAAACTGTTTGATGAATACTTTTCAAATGCACAGATGAACGAAGAAAAGCAGGCATATATCACGGCGGCTGAATGGTATGTGAAGGCCGCTGAGATAAAGCCGGATGAGGATACTCTTCTTCTTGCAGCTGAAAATTTCAGAAAGTGCGACGAAAACGATATGTTTCTACGCTGCTGCCGCAGAGCGGCGGAATGTGAGGGATGTACCGCAAAGCCGTGGGTGCTTGCAGGCCGTTATTATCTTGACAATAACAAGGCGGCTGAGGCGGCAAAGCTCCTTTCTGAAATGCCTGAGTCGTGCAGGAACGATGAGACGGAAGACCTTATGACAGAGGCGTCCGGACGTTTTCACACATGCTACAGGAGCTTTAATGATGCCAAACCGTTTCACGGTGAATATTTTGCGGCATGTGACGGAAAGCTCTGGGGACTTGCAGATGCCGAGGGGCAGTTCTTCCTCGCACCGGAGTACGACGCAGTCGGTACCTACGATCCAGAGGCGGATCTTGTACCCGTCTGCAGCGAAGGTATCTGGAAATTCGTCAACGAATACGGTCAGACCAGATTTGCGCTTTCAAAGGAATACACCTGGCTTGGTCCCTTCGGCGACGGACTTGCTCCCTTCTGCCGTGACGGAAAGTACGGCTACACCGATCTCGATTACAGCGAGAGCAGTGAAAGCTTTGAGTATGCCGGATCATTTTCTGACGGAGTCGCTGCAGTCAAGAAGGACGGCAGCTGGTATCTTGTAAACAGCGATCTTGTTCCTGTAACGGATGAAAAATATGATGAGATCATCCTTGACGAATACGGATTCTGCGTACACGGAGGTATTATAGAAGTTGTGAAGGCCGGAAAAAAAGTTTTCCTGGACAAAAACGGCAGCGAAGTATCTGAAAAGAATAATTTTTCATGCGGTCTCGCTCCTGTATCAGCCGGTTCCGGCGAGGGTTACGAAAACGAAAAAGGAGATATTGTTATAGACGCATATTTTGAAAAAACAACCCCGTTTTCCCCTGATGGCTGCGCACTTGTAAAGGAAGATGACGCATGGAAGGTCATTACACTCGATATTTACAGGTAAAAGGAGTCCGGCTGCAACTGCAGCCGGATATTTTATATGATGAAATGTAACACAAATTGTGTTCAAAAAAGTATTGTAATTTGTAAGACAATATGATATTATAGAATTGACAGGAAAAGAATAATGCTATTTGAATGGGACGATGAAAAAGAAAAAATCAATATCGTCAAGCACGGTATTGACTTTGCAGCAGCGGCGCTTGTATTCAGGGATGAAAATCGTCTGGAACTGTACGATGAAGCACATTCTGATCACGAAGACAGATACATCACAATAGGTGTTATTGGTGATGTAACGTGTGTCGTTATGGTTGTATATACAGAGCGCGGAGAAGCTGTCAGACTGATTTCGGCAAGAAAAGCGACTAAGCAGGAAAGGAGAATGTATTATGATTATTCGAAGGGAAATTGATCTGAATGAACCACTGAGTGAAGAACAGAAACAGATGCTTGAAGCTTTGAAAACAAGACCTGTGTGTCCTGATGAAGACTGCCCGGAGCTTACTGAGGAACAGATCAGTCAGTTTGCAAGGGTATCTGAACAGAGGCGTGAGGAGCGCAGGAAGCAGACAGTTACTCTCAGACTTTCTCCTCAGGCGCTGAAAACCGCAAAATCTCTCGGCAAAGGATATACGTCTGTGCTTAGCCGGATACTTGAAAGTGCGCTGACAGATGCAGAACTGATAAAGCATTATCTGTAAGCCGGAAAAGGTAATTATAAAATACGATGAGTAAATAACATATACAGGCGTCTCATGATCAGGAGATTATGAGGCGCCTGTTCTGCGTTTATTATGATTACATTTGTCACCGAAGATTATGACAGATGACATCTGTTATTCTGCATTTTTAAGGGTTATAATATAGACAAGATAAAGATCCGGATGATTAATACGCCGGATCCGGTGTTTTCGTAATTTCCCATGTGAATGAGGTGATCATATGTTTGACGATTTACTGATAATCCTGATTATCGTCTGGGCGGCACTTCCTCTTGTGCTTGTACCGGCGGTTATAATTCTTGCGACGAAGAATTCAAAACTGAAGAAAATGCTTGAAGGTTCCGGCATATCTCCTGATACAGGAAATGTTCCGAAAAAGGAACGCAAGCCGCTTAGCTTCAGTATCATACTGATTGTGGGTGTTATTTTCGTCATCGTGGCAGGTGTGGTTTTCGCCACATCCGGATGGCGTTATATGAGCGGTATCGCCAAGACCGTTATGCTCATGTCCATGAGTGCAGTCTTTTTCACTGCATGTGCAGTTTCCGAGAAAAAGCTGAAACTCGAAAAGACCGGTTTTGCATTTTTCCTTCTCGGCGGAATATTCCTTCCGGTATCCATCCTCGGTATCGCATTCTTCAAACTTCTCGGGCCAGGATTTTCGTTTGACGAGAATGCGTGCTACAGGGTATTCCTTGTAATGATCGCTGTAACTCTTGTAATTATGGCTTTTGCAGGACGCAGATACAAAGATTCAGTTCTTGTCCGCTATATATTCGCCACGATAACAGCTGCCGAATACATCGCCCTTACGTTTTCGATCACAGCTCTGATCTACGGCGAAAGATGCGACAATTTCCTTCTTGCAGTAATAATGCTTACCTGCGGATATCTGGTGTTCACAATACTGCCGTCTTTCAGAACATTACCTGCTCAGATGGGATTTATCGTCACCATGGGCATGATATCCTTTGACGCATCAGAAGGAGCGCTGGCGGCAGCGGGATGTGCGCTGTTCTGCACTGTTCTCTCGATAGTTATAAACCGTAAATTATACAGCGGAACAGCTATTTTTCTGTTCCCGTTTGCGACCGGAAATTTTGTCCGTGTGCTTACAGATGGCATAGTTGATGAACGCGACTATCATATTTACATCGCAGAGGCGGCGATAACAATGGCTCTGCTTGCAGCTGTTTCATTTATCGTTACAATTCCGGCACTTAAGAAGAGCCTTCCTGATTCCGATAACAGAGAAACAATGCTTTCACGTCTCGACCTCGTAAAATTCAAATGGATCGAACGCGTGATATCTCCGTACATCTGCCTTGTTTTCCTCAATGTTTTCGCTGATAATGTTGATTCATATGAAAAGACAGGCGCTTTCCTTGCAGGAGCGGGAGCAGTGGTTTTCCTTGTACTCAAAGCATATCAGTTCCACGTAAACGGAAGAGAGGCTGACCGCAGCTTTGTACTTACTCTCGGATGCGTGACAACAGCGTTCGCACTGGCACTTGCTGAACCACCGGAACTCATCGAAAGCTTATATTACTGCGCACTGGCTGAACTTGCTGTTTTACCGATAATCTTCATCTGGAAAAAGCACAAATCAGCAGCAGGCGTGATAGCATATATCCAGACTATACTGGTACTTGCAGCCTATATGTTCTGTACTCTTGACATGAATCGTGAGAACGCAGTTATCAACGCTGTTATCCTTATCGGAACATGCACGCTTATGGCGATAATGTCATTCATCTTCAGATCAAAGAGATGGTTTATTCTTTCAGTCATAGCTTCACTGGTCACAGTGGCGTTTCTCACTGAAAAGATCTGGAGATTCTCATCATGGTGGATCTTCCTCCTTGCAGTAGGCCTTATCTTCATCGTCTACGCAGGCGTAAATGAATACTGCAGACAGAAAGGCCAGGAAAACCCGCTGAAATCCGGATTCAAGGCGATAAACGACAAAGTCTGGAAATGATCAGCAGCTTTCCTCTCCATCTCCGGCGCAGCCGGAAACAGTGACAAATGTCACTCCTACATCATGACATTTGACACTTACGTAAAATCGGACTTCTGTGATATAATACTATCAGAGGCTTAGAGAGATATGTAAAATAAATAAGAACAAAAGAAAAGAGAACAAAAAGATAAAAGACATATTGAAAATAAATATATGCAGAACAAAAATATTATAAAGGGCGGAGAACTTTATGTTCTCCGTTTTTTTCTTGAAAGACAATAGTCAACAGTGAAAGAAATACTGTTGACTGGCATCTGCGAAAGATGGGTTAGGTTTTGACTTTCGCATCAATAACGTGTATAATAGTGAATGGAGGCACCCGTAATGATCAACTTTGTCTATGTACTGCTTCATGTCATTGCACTGGTTGGAATGACTACGAGTATCGTATGGCTTGCACTGCGTGCAAAAAAAGAAAAAGGCAAATATGTTTTCATGCTGTGTCAGACGCTCATCATGATCTGGACAGCCTCACAGCTGTGCGATCTTGTTGCGGAAAATGCTGAGCAGCTGTTTATAGGCTACATGATAGGAAACATAGGTGTAAACTTTATCGGTGCAGCGTGGCTTCATTTTGCGTCGCTTTACCGTCTCGAGAAAATGCGTATGCCTGTGTGGCCGCTTTACCTTATAGGTGTGATCCATTTTACAGCGGCGGCGACCAATCCGATACACCACCACTACTATCCTGTCTTTACGATGAAGTCAGTTACGCATGACTTCCTTTTCTACAGTAACGTATTCTATACATACTTCTGTATCCTCGCAGGTATGATAATAATCTACCGCAGATCTTTCATAGAAAAGAGATTTTCGCGCAGGCAGGCTATTCTTGTGGCTCTTTCCGTTATCGTCCCTACATGTCTGAATATTTCGTACATTGCAGGCGCGTTTCCGGATCGTTTCGATCCGACTCCGTTCGGCTTCGGCATCACGAGCATCTGCATACTGCTTGCGGTGTACAAGTACGACTTCCTTGACGTAAACTACATGACATTTCCGAAGATCTTCAGAAATGTTCCGGGTGGTATCATCGTTGCTGACGCGCTCAACAGCATAACCTACATCAACGATACTGCAAGGGAGTATCTTGGCGAGATAAATACTGCCGGAGACATCTATGCAGCGGTATCTGACGCCGATTTTTCCGAAAAAAGAAATGAGGCTTTCAGCGAGACTGAAGTGAATATCGGCACAAGAAGGCTCAATGTAAGAAGATACAACCATTTTGACGGCAAAGCAGTTATGGCGGCAGCCTATATCATAACTGATATTTCAAAATATCACGAGCTTATAGAGAAAACGAGAAAGCTCAACGCGGCCAACGAAGAGATCGCAGTTGAAAAGGAACGCAACCGTATCGCACAGGAAGTGCATGATACAGCTGGTCACACCATGACTCTGATCAACTCGGCGGCAAATATACTTAAAATAAAATATCCGGAACTTCCTGAGGAGGCGAAGGAATATATAAACGACATCTCCCGTGAGGCAACAGCCGGCATATCCACGCTTCGAATGGCTATAAACAACATGAAGCATCAGTCGTACACAAGTATTACTGACGGGATAAAAACACTGGCTGACAGCGTCAAGGGCGTTGAATGTGAATTATGTGTACAGGGCGAAGAAACAGAAGACTATCTTTTCTGTGCAGTGGCAGTCTGCGACTCGTGCCGTGAATCCATCACGAACAGTCTCAGATATTCCGGTGCTGACAGAATAGACATCGTTGTCAAATTCCTTGAGAGTTCACTTGAGGTATATATCTTTGACGACGGCTGCGGCTGCAGCGAGATACACGAAGGAAACGGACTTTCGGGTATCGTCAACCGAATAAAGGAAATCGGCGGGGTAGTTTCGTTCAAGTCCAGTGAGGGCAATGGATTTACCACTGCCATAAAGATTCCACTGGGGGAGAAAATGTGATAAAAATTATAATTGCTGATGACCTCAGCATGCTCAGACAGGGTATCCAGGTAGTTCTGGAAACCGACAGCGAGATAAAAGTCTGCGGCCTTGCATCCAACGGCAAGGAAGCATTTGAACTCTGTAAGGAACACAATCCGGATGTCGTTCTCATGGATATGCGTATGCCGGAATTTGACGGCGCATACGGCACACGTCTTATCAAGGAAACATATCCGTCCACAAAGGTGCTCGTGCTTACAACATTTGACGACGACGAGACAGTTGCCGAAGCAATGAGCTGCGGCGCAGACGGATACATCCTTAAGGAAATGGAAAGTGAGAAGATAATCCAGGCCGTAAAGGCAGTAAGCAGCGGTATCAATGTTTTCGGCCCGAATGTCTACACCGGTATCCAGAAGAAGATAACGGAAAGTCCAAAGCCGGAACAGAACACCGAAAACGAAGCACTTGCTGAACTTTCACCGCGCGAACGCGAGATAATGGTCCTCATCGCCGAAGGCCTCGACAACAAAAACATCGCCGCAAAGCTGTTCTTAGCCGAAGGCACAGTAAGAAACAACATTTCACGCATGCTCGACAAACTCGGCCTCAAAGACCGCACACAGATAGCCGTGTATGCGGTAAAGAACAATATCATATAAAAATTCAAAGGTCATCTCCGCGGAGATGACCTTTTTGCAAGTACGTGCAAAAAAAATCTGATTACAGCTATTTATTCGTAAATGTATATATAGTATTTGCGCCGGAAATGTGGTATAATAACTATATCTGCGGAAAAATCCGCAAAGGAGGCGCTGATTTATGAATAAATCAGCGTGGGGAGCGGGGCGGAGCCACGCTGTCTCTCCACCCGGCAATCCGGCGAAGCCGGATTGCCGACCAGATCAGTGTTTCCTCGATATGAATACATTAAAAGGGTGAATTTTGATCCATGATATATTTTGATAACGCTGCAACCACAAAGCCGGCAAAGAGCGTTGCTGAAACGGTTTATAAGTGCCTTGAGGATAACTTTGGAAATCCGTCATCGCTGCATGCGCTGGGACTGAAGGCAGAACAGGCTATGTCCGCTTCACGAAAAGCTGTTGCAGATGCTCTCGGAGTTCCGGCTGAAATGGTATATTTCACATCCGGCGCGACTGAAAGCAGCAATCTGGCAGTTCGTGGTGCTGCCGGAACATACGGCAGGAGAAAGAAGAAAGTCATAACCACAACGGTGGAACACTCTTCTGTAAAGGAAGCATTTAACCGCCTTGAAGATGAAGGCTTCGAGGTAGTAAGGATAAGCCCGCGTGACGGAGCGTTTGATCCTGCAGACTTTATCAGAGCTGCAGACGAAAACACCTGCCTTATAAGCATGATGCTTGTGAATAACGAGACCGGTACGATACTTCCTGTAAAGAAAGTCTTCACAGAAATAAAGCGCAGATTCCCTGATATCATCACTCACTGTGACGCAGTTCAGGCATTTATGAAGATACCGGTAAAAGCTAATGATCTTAAGGCAGATCTCATTTCAATGAGTGCCCACAAGATCTACGGCCCGAAGGGTGTCGGTGCTCTCTATGTAAAGAAAGGCGTCAGACTTTTAAAACAGAACCTCGGCGGCAAGCAGGAGAACAATATGCGCGGCGGTACGGAAGCAGTTCCGCTTATCGCAGGTTTCGGTGAGGCAGTCATTCAGCTCAAGGATAATTTTGCCGAGCGAACAGAAAAGCTTGAGACTCTCAGAAAATATTTTACTGAAAAGATCCGTGCGATGGACGGCGTAGTACTCAACTCCCGTGAAGATGCTGTACCATATATAGTAAACATTTCGGTGAAAGGCATCCGTTCCGAGATAATCCTTCATTTCATGGAGGAAAAGGAAATCTACATTTCCAGTGGATCTGCCTGCTCGAAGGGAGCAAAGAGCGGAGTACTCGGTGAATTCGGCATCCGTCCGGAACTCGAAGACAGCGCACTCCGAATCAGTTTCAGCCATGAAAATACAACTGAAGAGATAGATGAATTCATAAACGCACTTGAAGAAGCGCAGAAACGTCTGAAAAGATAAAATACCAGAGTTTTGAAAAGTCATTTAAAGCCACTGTAAAGACCGGCGATGACAGGACGAAGTCGTTTAAGAGAAGTATATACATTATAAAGGAGTATTCCGGATGAAAGAACTCATTCTCGCCAAATACGGCGAAATCGCCCTCAAGGGGCTCAACAAGAACTCATTTGAAAATCTTCTTATCAAGAATATGAAAAGAAGACTTGATCCGCTTGGAAAGTTTCACGTTACCAAGATGCAGTCCACTATCTATGTGGAATCTGAAGACGGAAGCGTGGATGCGGATACAATACTTGAAAAGCTGAAAACAGTTTTCGGTATCGCAGCACTCTGCAAGGCCGGAGTAATGGAAAAGGACTTTGAAAAGATCGTAGAAGGCACATTTGAATATCTCGAAGATGTTCTTACTTATGCACGTACATTCAAGGTAGAAGCCAAGCGTGCCGACAAGCACTTCCCGATGAAATCCCCTGAGATCTGTATGGAACTCGGCGGAAGAATACTTGAAAAGTTCCCGCACCTTACAGTTGATGTAAAGAATCCTGACGTAACTGTTACTGTTGAAATCCGTGATACAAACGCATATGTTCATGCAGTAAGAATTCCTGGTGCAGGCGGCCTTCCGGTAGGAAGCTCAGGAAATGCGATGCTTCTCATCTCAGGCGGTATCGACAGTCCTGTTGCCGGATACATGATGGCTAAGCGCGGCATTCATGTAAGTTCAGTTCACTTTATCAGCCCGCCGTACACATCCGAGCGCGCCCGTATAAAGGTAGAACAGCTCTGCGAGAAGATCACAGCCTATTGCGGCGACATGGCGTTCTTCTGTGTTCCGTTTACTGAGATACAGGAAGCTATCAAGGACAACTGCCCTGAAGAGTACTTTACTATTATAATGCGCCGCCTCATGATGGAGATAGCACAGCGCCTCTGCGAACGTGAAAAGTGCCAGGCTCTTATCACAGGTGAAAGCGTTGGTCAGGTAGCAAGCCAGACACTCAGCGCCATTGCGTGCACCGATGCCGTATGCCGTATGCCGGTGTTCAGACCGCTTATCGGTATGGACAAGACTGAAATTATTGAAATTTCGAGAAAAATAGACACCTTTGACATTTCAATACAGCCATACGAGGACTGCTGCACAGTATTCACTCCAAAGCACCCTAAGACAAAACCAACAGTCGAAGAGATCGAAAAAGCGCAGAATTCGTTTGATTTCTCCAAAATGGTAGAAAAGGCTGTAGCAGAAACTGAGATCAAGATTATCAGGCACTGAGTTTTGTTCATATTCAGTTAATAAAATATACTGATTTCGTTCATCTATATTACGCACGTTAAATATAAATCGGAACGAATGTTTATAAAAGTTTGTGAAAATGCTAAAGATTCAGCTCGAAAACTTGACAAAGGACTTACCGGAATGATAAAATGAGTATCACTGAACGAAAACACAAGGAAAGTACTGATTAGTTTGTTAATCAGTACAGGGGTTCGGGGCGAAGCCCCGCAAACTCCCACCCGCCGCAGTACCGGCGAAGCCGGTACTGCGGTCAGATCAGCGTTTTACGTAAGGTGATGATCATAAGGAAACGGGATTTGTCACAGGATTCAGAGCGATTGGCTTACAGGAGAGATACACAATGAGCAGATCAGCTGTTCAGACTAATCAGCAGAAGAAATTTTCCTATGGTGATGTCTTAAGAAATATTTTCCCGTGGAAAGGTGATTCTGTCAGGGAAGTGATCAGAAAGATAGTATTCCTGATAGCGATAATCGTTTTCGGCGTATGCGCCTTTCTGATATTTAATTTTTACTATGAGAACTTCAAGAGCAGGCATCTTTATAACGAGATAGCAAAAGAAGTACCTATGCTCGAGGATCTCGCTGATGAAACAGAAGAACCGACACTAGTTGACGAGCAGATGCTTCCTTACATGGAAACACTCGTTGCCATGAATCCGGATGTTGTCGGATACATCCAGATACCGGACAAAAACGGAAGCTGCAAAGACAGCGGTGTTGATTATCCTATAGTGCAGAAACGCGATGAATGGGAAAAGGACTTCTACCTTGACCATAATTTCCGCGGTGAACCTGCAAATGCGGGTACTCTTTATCTTGACTACAGAAATGTTCTTTCATCAAGGGAACGTTCCGGTAATCTTATCATTTACGGACACGAGATGATAGACGGAAGTATGTTCGGAAAGCTCAAGAACTATGTGGTTGACTCATACTTCTACGAGAGCCATCCGCTTGTGCTTCTTTCATCAAGATATGAAGTATCAACCTACAAGATCTTCGGCTATTACTACGCAGACGGCGGTGCCGGAGAATGTGACTTCTACTACACTGACAAGACTGACTTCGGGTCAGCAGATGAATTTTACGAATATGTCAACCAGATCAAAATGCGTGCATGGGCAACCAACGGCGTCGATGTAAAATACGGCGACGAGCTCCTGACACTTTCGACCTGTGCGACAGATGCGTACAAGGATGCACGATTCGTTGTTGCAGCCAGAAAGGTAAGACCGGGCGAGGACAAATATGCCGGCACCGAGTCAAGCACAACACGCGACAATCCTCTCATGCCTCGTGAATGGTATAAGGCCAAGGGCGAGGAACCTCATTTCGACGACACAGATTTTGTGCCTTACGGATAAGAAAGGCAGACTTCTATTTATGGATAAAAAAAAGAAAACTATTATTGCTGTAAGTGCGGCAGCAGTTGCCTTTGCAGTCACAGCAGGAGTAATTTTTCTGAACAATAACAAAAAACCGGAGATTGAGGTAACTCCTGATGTCACAGAAGCTACTACAAGTGCTCCGGTAACACAGCCGGTCACTGAAGCAGAGACCGAGCCTGTAACAACATATGAGCCGTTTTCAAACGGACTTTGTCTGCAAGCTCAGGAATATCACGGATACAACTCCGATACAGTGGGCTGGATAAGAATAAGCGGCACAGTCATTGACTACCCGATAACACAGACAGGCGACAACGACTACTACATCGACAAGGACTTCTACGGAAATCCTGATCCTGCCGGCTGGGTGTTCATGGATTACCGCTGCGGTATCCGTTCCGATTATTTTACGGACAACACTCTTCTTTACGGTCACAACATGGCCTCAGGCGTAATGTTCAGCGACCTCAAGAACTATGAAAGATATGCTGACTTCTATGAACGAAATCCTATTGTGGAAGTAAGTTCACTGACGACAGATTATCAGTATAAAATCTTTGCGTTTATGCCTTGTAACGGTGTTCATGGTTCAGACTTCGAGTTCTGGAACTACATTTTCTTCTCAAGAGAAAAGGAACCGGACTGGACTTTAAGAGAATATCTTTCCAAGATAGACGCTAAATCACTTATCACGACCAATGTTGATCTTCGCGAAGATGACAAATATCTTGCGCTGTCAACATGTTACGGCGGAGATACATCTGATCCGACCCGTTTTGTCGTTCTGGCAAGAATGGTCAGACCTGGTGAAGATCCGTACGAAGGTACAACAGGAAGCGTAAGACGTTACTGATACCTCAGGAAACGCTGATTTATGAATAAATCAGCGTGGGGGACCCGGGGCGAAGCCCCGCAGATCCCCCACCTCCGGAAATCCGGCGAAGCCGGATTTCCGGCTGAATCATGTTTCCATTATGGTAAGTGAAATTTATAAACCTTAAAAAGGTTCGAAATGGAGTTTTTATGAAAGAACAATTACCACTAAAGCGAATATTTATCGGGCTTGTGGCAAGTGTGACAGCAGGTGTTGCTGTGACAGCGGCAGGTGCGGTAGATAACTCGGTACTGGTTCGTCCTGAAAAGGCTTCAGTTCCTTACATTGTAAAGAGCGAAGCTGCAGAAGACAACACATACAGTGCCGAAGCCTCAGTTGTAGCGCTCAATCATGAAGAAACTAACAACAGCATAACAAAGCTAACAGATCTTACTACAGTTTCATCGAGTGCATTCAAAGCAGAAGCGGAAGAAGCCGATTTACCAGCGGTAACAGAAGCGACAGCTGCAGAGGAGTCACAGGGAGAATACGAAGCGGAAGAATGGTGGAAAGCCGATCTTACCGACTACAATGAAAATCTCGAGAAGGAAGACCTTGTTCCTACTACAACAGCAGTAGAAGTAACAGAGTCAGAAACGACAGATAACGAAGCAGACGAAAGCTATGATGAAGGGGACGAACAGATCACAGAGCAGCACTCATCTGATCCTACAGTCATCAGGGAAGCTTCAGACTGCTCACAGTCAGGTGTTTCAGTAGGCGCAGCGGAAATAAGACTTCCGTCAGAGCTTTCACCGAACACAGTATATTTTACAAGCTACGGATACGGACACGGCATAGGAATGAGCCAGAACGGTGCCAACTACTATGCAAAGTACGGCGGCTGGGATTATCTTCAGATACTCGGTCACTACTATCCGGGAACATCGGTTCAGTATAATCCGGGCGTGGAAAATGAAACGATCACTGTACGAGGAATTTCAGGAAGTGTTGTTGACATCATCTCAATGGTGTGCAACGCCGAAATAGGTTCTTCGTTTGAAACAGAAGCCATCAAGGCACAGGCAGTAGCTGCCTACACCTTCGTTAAGCACGCAGGCGGCAGCACAAGCGGCATGGCTATCAAGGCTGGTCCTGACCAGAAGATAGTCGATGCAGTACGTTCAGTGCTCGGACAGGCGGTTTACTACAACGGCGACTATGCACTTACAATGTTCTGTGCATCAAGCGGCGGTGCAACAGCTTCGAACAAGGACATTATAATCGACGACCTTCCTTATTTAAGATCAGTCGTTTCCGAATATGATGAACAGTACGATCCGCACTACGGCGAAATGTCATCCATGAGCGTTGACACACTCCGTTACAGGATCCAGAATGCTTACGGAATTTATCTTTCATCAGCATATGGCCAGTGGATACAGCCGGTAATAGGTGACGGCGGATACGTTTCAAAGGTATGCATCGACGGACAGAAGACCGTAAACGGATACGATTTCGCAAGAGTTATAGGACTCAGAACACCTAAGTTCTCAGTTTACTGTAACTGATAGTAAAGGAAATACAGAAGATCAGCTTTTCTGAAACTGAATTTCAGTTTTCAGAAAGGCTTTTTCTATTTGTGTTTGTATGGTATAATAGAATAAAAGTGCCGGGGTGCGGGGTGAAACTTTGCTTCTCCTTTTTCATCTCCGGCGCAGCCTGCGATGAAAATAAACGGGGACCGGGGCGAAGCCCCTGGTTCCCCTTCTCCGGAAATCCGGCGAAGCCGGATTTCCGGGTTGATCAAAAATAATAATATTTCACCACCGGCGCAGCCGGTGGTGAAAACTCAGGGGGTATAACTATGAATATGTACGAGATCATCTTAAAGTCAAAGCACGGAGAAAAACTATCCGACGAGGAGATAAAGTGGCTTGTAAAGGACTACGTGGACGGAACTATACCGGATTATCAGGTATCAGCCTGGCTTATGGCAGTAAACTTAAATTCAATGTCAGACGAGGAAACACTCTGCCTTACCATGGCGATGAAGGATTCAGGGGGAACTGTTGACCTTTCAGGAATAGACGGCGTCACAGTGGACAAGCACAGCACAGGAGGCGTCGGAGATAAAACAAGCCTTATAATCGGACCTATAGCTGCAGCCTGCGGAGTAAGAGTTCCTAAGATGTCCGGCAAGGGTCTGGGACATACAGGCGGAACCATTGACAAACTTGAAAGCATTCCGGGATGCAGCACGCATCTTGAATTTGATGACTTTATCGCTCTTGTAAACAGCACTGGTTTTTCAATAGTTTCACAGAGCGGTGACCTTGTACCTGCCGACAAGAAACTCTATGCCCTCAGAGACGCTACAGCAACCGTAGACAGCATTCCGCTTATCTGCTCGAGTATCATGAGCAAGAAACTTGCAATGGGTGCAGACTGCATCCTGCTCGACGTCAAGACCGGCAGCGGTGCTTTCATGAAAACACCGGAGGACGCTGAAAAACTTGCATCACTCATGGTACGTACAGGCGTGAATGCCGGAAAGAAGTGCATGGCTGTAATAACCGACATGGATATCCCTCTCGGAAAAGCTGTCGGCAACACCCTTGAAGTAATTGAAGCGGCCGAAGTACTTAAGGGTAATGCTAAGGAAAGACTTTACGACCTGTGCATCGAACTTGCAGCCGACATGATCATGATGGCCGGAAAGGGCACGAAGGAAGAGTGCGTAAAACTCGCTGAAGAAGCAGTTTCATCCGGAAGGGCGCTTGAAGTGTTTGAAAAGTCGATAGCCGGCCAGGGCGGCGACGTATCCTTTATCGATAACTACGACCTTCTTGGAAAAGCCACGACGGAATACGAAGTTCTCAGCCCTTCCGACGGCTATATAGCAGGTATCAACAGTGAAGAAATAGGTCTTGTTTCCCTTGAACTCGGAGCCGGACGTAGAACCAAGGAAAGTGCCATCGACTACACCGCCGGTGTAATACTCGAAAAGGAATACGGCGATTTCGTTAAAAAAGGTGATAAACTCTTCACACTGTACACATCCGGTAAGTGTGACCTGAAAGCTATAGCTGATAAAGCCGCAGCTGCAGTGACATTCTCATCAGTTCAGCCGCCGCACAGAGACACCGTAATTAAGATAGTGGGCTGACAGAGTCGTGTTAAACAGCCTAAGTAAATGCTGGTTTAGTCATAAATCAGCGTGGGCCACGGGCGCCCTCTGCGTTCTCTCCAATCGGAAATATGGCTTCGCCATATTTCCGGTTAAATCAGAGTTAAGGGGCACGGGGCGAAGCCCCGTCCTCTCTCTCCGTCAATCCTGCGAAGCAGGATTGACGGCATAATTTTACGCAAAATATATTGACATTGACTTAAAAAAAGTTTAAAATTATATTTAAGGATTTTGTAATTAACCAGATTCCCGTCTGGTAATCAAATATAACTACAGGAGGATGAAAATATGGGATTTTTAGAAAAAGTAGGCGGATTTGCCGGCAAAGCAGGAGAAAAGATCACAAAGGCAGCTTCAGGTGCAGCTGACAAGTCAAAGCTCCTTGCAGAAAAGGCAAAGCTCAAGAGCCACATCAGCACAGAAAATTCAAACATCAGCAAGGCGTACACAGAACTCGGAAAGAAGTATTTCGAAGTTTTCGGACAGGATCCTGCTGAAGATTTTGCTGAAATAGTAGGAAAGATCAATGACGCTAACGCTCACATCGCTGAACTCCAGCAGCAGCTCGCAGCTCTCGACGTTGAAACAACATGTCCTAAGTGCGGCGCTTCAATTAAGAAGGATCAGCAGTTCTGCCAGTCATGCGGAGCTAAGATGGAAAGCTTTGTAGACGTAGAACCGGAAGACCTCGAAGTTGTTGTTGAAGATGCAGTTGAAGAGGCTAAGGAAGATACAGAGATCTGATAAAAGATTATATTTCTCCTGCACTTGACAGTGGGAGATAAATGTGATAAACTTGACTACAGTATGAGCTTCAGGGTAGTGTGTAATTCATGACCGGCGGTAAAGTCCGCTAACCTCATTAAGAGGCCGATCCGGTGCAATTCCGGAACCGACGGTAAAGTCCGGATGAAAGAAGCGGCAGTTGTCGTGTGACGTAAGGTCACAGATTTGCATAGTTTTTCAAAGTACCCTGAATACTCAGGGTACTTTTATTTTTTGGGAAAAGAGTGTTTGCGTTGTCTAATCATGAAAAATATATGAGAATGGCGGTGGAACTGGCTAAGGGCGGTATCGGTTTCGTTTCGCCGAATCCTCTTGTGGGCGCTGTCATAGTAAAGAACGGCCGTGTCATCGGCTGCGGATATCACCGTAAATACGGCGAGCTGCATGCTGAAAGAAATGCCTTTGCATCCTGTACTGAAAGTGCGGAAGGTGCTGACCTTTACGTTACACTTGAACCATGCTGCCACTACGGAAAAACACCACCGTGTACCGATGCAGTGATCGAAAACGGTATAAAGCGTGTTTTCATTGGATCAAGCGATCCTAATCCGAAGGTAGCCGGTAAAGGTGCGGCTATACTCCGCAAGCATGGCATCGAAGTTTGTGAAGGTGTGCTCCGCGAAGAATGTGACGCACTCAACAATATCTTCTTCCACTACATTACAAACGGTACACCATATGTGATACTCAAGTACGCAATGACTGCGGACGGAAAAACTGCTACCCATACAGGTGCGTCGAAGTGGATAACATCTGAAGAATCCCGTGCACATGTTCAGGAGACAAGAAAACGTGTTTCTGCAGTTATGGCTGGGATAGGAACAGTGCTTGCCGATGATCCTCTTCTGACCTGCAGACTTGAAGATCCGGGCGTACATTCAAGGATCATCTGTGACAGCGGACTTCGCATACCGGCAGACTGTCAGATAATGAAAACAGCATCTTCAGTCCCTACTTATATTGTCACAGTAAGCGACGATCCCGAAAAGAAGGAAGTCCTCGAAAAACTGGGGGCGACTATAATAAAAACTCCATCCGCAGACGGAAGAGTGGATCTTGTCTGGCTTATGAAGCATCTTGCTTCTGAATACAATATCGACAGCATTCTTCTCGAAGGCGGAGCAGAACTTGCATGCAGTGCTCTTGAAGCTGGTATCGTAAATAAGCTCCAGGTGTACATTGCCCCGAAGATATTCGGCGGTGCCAGTGCAAAATCAGCTGTCGGCGGAATCGGTGTTGATTACCCTGACAAGGCTTACATGCTTTCTGACCCTGTCATCAGCACAATAGGCGATGACATTCTGATAGAATACAAGGTCGGGGGTGAATAGTTTGTTTACCGGAATAATCGAAGAAAAGGGTACGGTAGCTTCTGTAAAGAAAGGGACTGTTTCCTCAAGGATCACCTTCAGTGCCTCCGTTGTTCTTGAAGATATTCACGAGGGCGACAGCATAGCTGTAAACGGTGTGTGTCTTACAGCTACTGATATTACCTCTGACACTTTTACAGCCGACGTCATGGCCGAGACCATGAGAAGGAGCTCTCTCGGTTCGCTTAAAACAGGTGACCACGTCAACATGGAGCGTGCGATGCTCTGCGGTGGACGGTTCGGCGGTCATATTGTTTCCGGACACATAGACGGTACCGGAACTGTCGAATCCATGAAACGAGAAGAAAATGCAGTCTGGGTAAAAATAGCTGCTGATAATTCACTTCTCCGTTACATAGTGGAAAAAGGATCAGTAGCACTTGACGGCATCAGTCTTACAGTGGCTAAAGTAACAGATAAAAATTTCAGCGTCTCCATAATCCCGCACACCGGATCCGAGACCACACTGCTCTCAAAAAAGCCGGGTGACCGGATAAATATCGAGTGCGATATGATAGGAAAATATGTAGAAAAACTTTTAGGACTAAACCATAATGAAACCAAAAACAGAGTTGACAACAAATCCGCCATAACTGCGGAATTGCTAGCTCGAAACGGTTTCATGTGATGGTTGTAAACCGCTTTTTCAGAATCAAAAATCCGGTTTACAACCACATAAATTCAACCTCTTGCAACTTTGCTTTTTGAGGAAGATGTTTTAATCACCTCACATTTGAGACGTAAGCTCGGTAGCCCCTTCCATTGAGATGATGACAGATTAGCCCCCTCCCCGCTGGGGAGGGGGGTAGGGCAAAGAAAAAAGAGGAATAACCTAAGATAATTTATTAACGAAAGGAAAATAAATAATAAATGTTCAACTACAACACTATCGACGAAGCCCTCGACGAACTCCGTGCCGGAAGAATAATCCTCGTTACCGACGACGACGACAGAGAAAACGAAGGCGACTTTATCTGTGCAGCCCAGTTCGCCACACAGGCAAACGTAAACTTCATGGCCACCCACGGCAAAGGCCTCATCTGCATGCCAATGAGCAGCGAGTACACTGCAAAGCTCGGCCTTTCCCAGATGGTAAAGAACAATACCGACAATCACTGCACAGCTTTCACAGTCTCCATCGACCATAAAGATACAACAACAGGTATATCGGCCGCAGAACGCTCCATTACAGCAATGAAGTGTACCGACGATGATGCCAGACCACAGGACTTCAGAAGACCGGGCCACATGTTCCCGCTTGAAGCGAGACCGGGCGGTGTTCTCGAAAGAAACGGACACACCGAAGCAACAGTCGATCTTCTCAGACTTGCCGGACTCAAACAGGTAGGCCTCTGCTGCGAGATCATGGCTGAAGACGGAACCATGCTACGCCAGGAAGGCCTTCAGAAACTTGCGGTTCAGTACGGAATCAAGTTCATTACAATAGCCGATCTTCAGGCGTACAGAAAAAGATATGATATTTTCATGGAGCATATTTCAGAAGCAAAACTCCCAACAAAGTACGGCGATTTTAATATTCACGGCTTCATGAACAGCATTACAGGTGAGCATCACATAGCTCTTGTTATGGGAGATTTTTCTGATGGTGAACCGGTTCTCTGCCGCGTTCATTCCGAGTGTCTTACCGGCGACGTTTTCGGTTCAAAGCGCTGCGACTGTGGTGAACAGCTTGAAGCGGCCATGAAGATGGTAACGGAAGAAGGCCGTGGAATTATTCTCTACCCTCGTCAGGAAGGCCGTGGTATAGGACTTATCAACAAGATTAAAGCATACGCTCTTCAGGAACAGGGACTCGACACGGTAGACGCAAACATTCGCCTCGGTTTCCCTGCAGATATGCGTGATTACAGCTGCGGTGCCCAGATGCTGAAATATTTCGGAGCTTCAAAATTGAAGCTTATGACAAACAATCCGCTTAAAATCGCCGATCTTTCAGATTACGGCATAGAAATAACCGAACGTGTTCCGCTTCAGATGAAATCCAATCCGCAGGACGAATTCTATCTGAAAACCAAGGAAAAGCGAATGGGACATATGTTTACGTACTAATTAAATAATACTCTATATATCCAACAGGAGGACAAGTAAAAATGAACGTTATTGAAGGAAGTTTTGTAACAGAAGACGTGAGAATAGCCATTGTAGCTTCACGTTTCAATGAATTCATCACGTCCAAGCTTATCGGCGGTGCCGAGGACGCACTTTTAAGACATGACATCGATCCTGAAAAGATCGATCTTGCCTGGGTACCAGGTGCATTCGAAATTCCGCTGGTAGCCAAGAAACTTGCAGACAGCCGCCGTTATGACGCAGTTATTTGCGTTGGTGCAGTTATCAGAGGTTCGACTACACATTATGACTACGTATGCAGCGAAGTATCCAAGGGTATTGCTCAGGTATCACTTAACAGCGGTGTACCTGTGCTTTTTGGCGTTCTTACAACAGAAAACATCGAGCAGGCCATTGAACGTGCAGGAACAAAAGCTGGCAACAAGGGCTACGACTGCGCAATGTCCGCACTTGAGATGATTTCGCTTCTCAGAAAAATATGATGATTGCTCTTGAACAGAGGCAAAAACATAATAATATAGTATAAAACGAATATTAGTCCGGGACTGTACCATCACAGTCCCGTTCGTCGTTTTTGTACACTTTTAGATTATGAACAAAAACAGTCAAGGTGCATGAAATGTTTTAAAACTATATAGCAAGTTCGTCAGTTATGTCCTAAAATGTGCTAAAGTAAAGTTCCATATAAGTAATATAAAAACATATTCTGCATTAATAAAACAGAAATGTCACAGTCATTTTGTCGTACCTGTGCCTATATAATTTGTATTGGTGCATTTTTATAAATCTGTACCATGTATTTATATGAAATACACAATTGAAATTGAGACCTCATAATGATATAATAATATTATTAGAGTAGTGTGTCTATTTGTGCTCTTTAGTTTGAAAAAACTATAAACTATAAATTAATTCGGAGGTGGTTTAATGAGTATGATTTCAAACGCAGGCTTAAACACATCTAAGTCAGGCGGAATGAATACTTCAGAGGAAAACAGGTCGATTCACAAGTTTAGTACCAAAGAAATCTCGTTTAACTGTCGTCAGCTCAGTGCGATGCTTTCTTCAGGTCTGACACTTGTAAAAGCGCTTGACATCCTCAGCAAAGAGCAGGAAACAGATAAGGCCAGAAAGATCTGGCAGGAGATCTACGAAAACGTTCAGAAAGGTGAATCGTTTTCGAGTTCGCTTGAAGCTCAGGGAGATGCTTTTCCTCAGTTTATGAAGAGCATGGTCAACGCCGGTGAAAGCTCCGGTCAGATGGATGTTATCATGAAGAGACTTGAGGCTCATTATGATAAGGAAAATAAGATGAACAATACTATCAGAGGCGCACTTATCTACCCTATAATTCTTCTTGTACTCTGTATAGCAGTTTGTATTCTTATCTTTACAGTAATCATCCCTGTTCTCAGGCCATTGTTCGGTGATGATCCTAAAAACCTTAATATCATTGCTCAGTTCCTTCTCAAGGGAAATGAGATATTTCTTAAGTACTGGTATCTTATCATTACTATAGTAGTTATAATAGTTGCAGGTATCATATATGCACTCAAGATCCCGTCGATCAGGTACAAAATTGACATGTACAAGATCACAGCACCTAAGATCGGACCTCTCATGGTTAAGATCTACACAGCACGTTTTGCAAGAACACTTTCATCACTTTACTCCAGCGGTATTCCGATGGTTGAATGTCTGCAGCGTTCTTCAGATGTACTTAATAACGTATATATAACCGATAAATTCAGACAGGTTATTGATGAAGTTAAACAGGGCGAACCGCTTTCAGCAGCTATCACAAGAACCGAGATCTTCGAATCAATGTTTTGTTCGATCATCTTCGTCGGTGAAGAAGCCGGTGCTCTTGATGACATTCTTGAAAAGTCAGCTGACTACTATGATGAAGAAGCTGACTCAGCAGTTCAGAGACTTGTTTCACTCCTTGAACCTGTCATGATCATTTTTCTCGGCGTTGTTGTTGGTCTTCTTCTTGCAGGTGTTTATCCTGCTATCTACGAATCACTCAGCGGTCTCGAAACAGCAGGTTAAAAACATTAAAATGGTTTTAAAATTAGCAAAAGTATTAAACACAGAGAGGTGGAAATTTAATGCTATCGTTTGATATAACAGATAGAAACATACGTATTATCAGAGGCGCTGAAAACAAGAACAAGATAAGCATCAGTTCTGCAGCAACCCTCAATATTGATGAGGACATCATAGTAAACGGTCACGTAAAGGACGTTCCGAGACTTGCTACTATAATGAACCAGAAGATCAAGCAGAACAGAATGATGGATAAGGAAGCAATCGTCAGCATTTCTTCCAACATGACGATCTTCAAGGAACTCACATTAAGAAGAGCACAGAAGGAAGCGGAATTCACCAAGATGGTAAAGGCAGAAATGCAGGCCAAGGTTGGTATCGATGATTCCTATGCAATTTCCTATTCAATAGTAGGAAACGGTGAAGTAGGCGATGAAGTAACAGTACTTGCTACTGCCTGCCCTACAGAAGTTATCGATTCCTATAAGAGAGTATTCTCGATGCTTGGCATCACACTTCGATCAGTTATAATCGGTTGTAACTGTATTACAAAAGTACTTCTTTCCGACGAAAAGAATCGTTCCAAGATGCCGCTTCTTGCAGTACAGATAGACGGAAGCTTCATTTCACTTAACATTTATGAAAACAATCAGCTTTCATTCTCACGTTTCGCATCGATTGATGCAGCTGACTACGATAACTCAGCTGACTACGTTTACGAAGCAGTTAATGAAAACATCTTCCGTATGCTTCAGTTCCACAGAAGCAGAAACGCAGGAGATCCTATCAGAAACGTTGTACTCTACGGTGATACCAAGGAATACATGCGTATTTCCAAGGATCTCGAACAGATGGACATCAACACAACAGTAATATCTGTTCCTAAGAACGTTAAGGGTTATCAGAACCTCGACTTTGCACTCTATGCAAACGCTATCGGTGCAATGTTCCCTCGTAACCGTGCAACAGAAAAGATCAACCTTCTTGAATTTGGCGGATCTTCAGCAATGGTTATGGATAAGGTTAAGTCAGACAGTACATTCAACCTTATTTTTGCAGGTGCATTCCTTGCGTCCATTGTTCTCATGGGCGGTATTACAGGTATTCTTGCAATAAAGGATGCATCCATCAAGCATGATATCAAGAAGATGAACGATTACCTTAATGATCCTCAGACAGCTGCTGATCTTTTAAAGCGTGAAAACAGACTCGTTCTTCAGGATCAGGTAAAGGAATACAAGAGAACAGCAACTCTTGCTTCTGATGCTCTTTCTACGCAGCCTTTTGTTACTAAGGAAGTTTACGATACTATTGAAAAGACAATTGAGGAAACTGTTTCTCAGGCTAAGGTTTCAGGTCTTTCATTTAGCCCTAAGGATAACGGTAAGGACAAGTTTAAGATTGAAGGACTTAATTACACAAACGGTACGATCTCATTTGACTTTACAGCTCTTGCAGATAAGTCCGATCCAGTTATGACTTTTGCTACCCTTCTTGCAGAAAATCTTGAAAAGAAAGATTATTTCGAAGATGTTCAGTATAGTGGCTTCAATATAGTTGAAGGTGCAGATCAGCAGGTAGCTGAAGGAGGTCAGATAGATCCTTCAGCACTTACCAAGGATCAGAAGGGTGTTTCAGCATCTATGACAATGAAACTCAAGAGTCCGGCAACACTCAAGAATCTCGGTTCTTATGTACCGGAAACTGAAGCATCTGAGGAAACGGAGGGTACAAACTAATGAAGCTTAGTTACAGAGAAAAAGTAGGTCTTTTAATAGTAGTAGTACTTGCAGTTATTATAGTATTCGTTGCATGGCCTATCAAGACAATCAAGGCAAATATAAAAGCTCACAAGGAAGAACAGACAACTGTTAAGGCTGAGTATGATGAGACTCAGAGAAAGATAGCTGAGATACCAGTTATCGAAGGAAACATCAATGCACTCTATGAGAGTTCAAAGGGTCTATCAGAAAAGTTTGTTGAACATATGGATAACATTGAAGTGGCTCATTACTTTGAAACACTTCTTAACAAAGAACCATACAAGAAATCTGGTAAGAATGACCTTGAAATTATTGATGGTCTTACTGTATCAAATGCCGGAACAGGTGTAATTCCGTTTTATTACTACACACCGGATGTAATTACATACCCTATTCTCGAAGCTGCTGACACAAACGGCAATCTTCTTGAAACAACAGACAAGGCTCTTTATGAAAAGACAAAAGACGCTCTTGCCTATAGCGAGTTCGAGCAGCAGACTGTTGAAACAAGAACAGTAACAGTTCCAATGAAGTTTAAGAAGGATGCTCTTCTTGCGCTTGAAGACGAGCTTGCAAAGAATGAAACAGGTATAAGAATTTCATCAGTTGAAATTGATGACTATACATTCAATTATATAACAGAAATTCCTGAAGACAAGGGTTATTCGACAGGAACAGTTACATTTGAATTCTATACAATGCAGCAGATTCAGAAGCCTGATTTCAGCAAATAATAAACCTCAGGGAGATTGTCAGATAACAGTCTCCCTATAAATGTAAATTTAGAAGAAAGGTGGAGGCTATTTATGAGCACAGAAAAAAAACGTCGTAAAATCATGCGATTAAAAGGTTCTGTGTTGTTTACAACACTTGTTGTCATGATTCTCATACTCCTTATAATGCTGTCGGCCATCGGTCTGGCAGGCATGGCAAGTAAGCGTGCATATTCCACTTGGTATGATAATCAGACAAAATACACGGCTCAGGATTTGGTCGATAATGTAATTGAAACATTAGGTCCTTCTGGTTCTAACAAGGCTCTCGGTGGTCAGATAGTAGGCAAACTGCAGCATAAAGGTGATAAAGTTGATTTGGAAGTCAAAGTCGGAGGAAACAGTACTATACCGGGTTATGGTGAAGTACAGAAGTTGACGTTTGAAAATGCCGGAACAAATAAAGGCAATTTTACAATTTCAGGACTAACGGGTCATGATAATGAAGCAATTATCAAGGTTTCAGCTCAGGTTTCTATGGGCGGCGAAATTTCGACTTATTCCACATATGTTGTTGGTCAGGCACTGAATAACAGAGCAGACGGAAATGGCGGCGGATACATAGCACTTGCTGATCTTAAAGGCGGATCCGGATCAAACGATGCACCGCTTACTATAGGTAGATTTTATGCTGGTATTGATGATAAGATTGACAAGACAGCTGGCGGTAACCAAACTATCAATGCTGGTGATATATTTATCAATACTGATGAATATCACTTTAACGCGAAAAAGAATGACCCTGCAGGTATTATTTTAGGACGTAACGATCCTGTAAATGGTTATTATGGTGGCATGAGAGTGACAGGTAATATGACTTTACAGAACGGTCTTCTTATTCAGTCACAGTATCCTCCGTCATACATTACAGATATGTCGTCCGAAAATTTTTACAATATTCCTTATCTTTATATTGACGGTGAGTTCAGTGCATCATCTGATGAGATAAGTTGTGTTGATTACAACGGAAGACCTGGTCTTCTTAACCTTTACTGCAATAATTTCAATTTTGGCAATAATATTAAACTGTCAGGCAATATGAATATTATGACAATGGGTGAAGGTGTGGACAATACTCTTAAACTGGAGTCATCTAAACTTACAGACTGGGCATCAGCAACAGTAAGTGGTGTGACAAATAAAGGTAACTTTGAAAGCGGTAATTTCTATTGTAAAGGAAACTTCAATAAATCCGGCAACGATTATGAAATTGACGGTGATTTGTGTGTTGTTGGTAATCTGAATGTAAGTTCAGGAAAAATAACAGTTCATAATGGTGATGTATATGTAGGCGGATCAGTATCCGGAACAGTGGAAGTAGATGCTGGAAGAAAGATCAAAGATGGTCTTGGAACATCGACAGCAACATATCTTCAGAACCTAAAAAATCTTGATAATGCAAAAGAAGCAGACGGAGTAACAAAGACTTATCCGAATGCGACTGTTGCAGCATCAAGGTTTGAAACTGCATATAAGTTAAAAGATGGTACAACTGATTATGTTCAGACTTTGGATAATGTAAAAAAACAGTTTAAGGATACTGCAGACCCGACAAAGTATATGAATGTTGTTGAAACATCAAAGTATACTGGTACTGATAAATGGAACGGAGTAGGACCTATTACAACATCATGCATTTGGGATAATACTACATGCCTGAATGGTGATACAAATAAGAAACTCAGCGACGGTGTTGATGGAACAATATTAATTAATCCTGGTGCAAATGAACTCTGGATTAATATAGCTCCTTCATTAAACTGCATTAATCAGAAGACTATAATTGTTGATGATTCAGCCGGCGGTTCAGTACGATTCTTTATTGAAAAAGGAAGCGGAAGCCGTACACTTGAGCTTACCCAGACTAAGATAATAACTAAAACATACAGAGATATGCTTTACAAGAATGATAAGGAAGCTAAGGATGAAGGCTCTTCGTTTAATGTAACTCTCAGTACTTATCCAGAAGCAAAGTATGTTCCTCAAATCTATATGTACGCAGCAAGTGACAATAACGTAACAATTAAGATGCAGAACGGTGGCTATATGTTTACGGGTGATATCATTGCACCTAAGGCAACATTTGACGCTCAGTCCACCAATGGAGTTAAGCCTAATGTAAAGTATACAAAGTTTAACTATGTTGATATGGATGGTAACGGTACTGTTGATCCAGGTGAAATGGCTAACCCGGTTACTATAGACAGAAAAATGGATCTTTGTTATATTGGTTCACTTGAAGTGGGAACAATTAACGTTAATAACCAGTTTGGTTATCTGTATGTTGATGACCCGCCGACTGGATCAACACCTCCATCATTAGCTACAGGATTTAGCTGGACTCAGATCGATGGATATTCTACATACTAAACGGAGGGATTAATATGAAAGAAAAGAAAAAATTATCCCTTAAGGGTATGACGCTTATGGAGTGCATTATCGCAATTGCCGTTATGGCTCTGATTGCTATGATCGTTGTAGTGGCAGGTGTTAGTGCTGTTCATAATTTAAGAATAGCGCATAATGTTTCTGAAAAAAATGCCGGTCAGTCTCCTTTTGCTTCAGCTAAGCTGAATGCTCAAAAAACTGGAGAAATGACTATTGATCTTCATTCTGCATCTGCAGGTGACGGAAAGATCGTAGTTGATACTTATGAAGTAAAACAGGCAGAAACGGCTGGAGACAGAGTTGGAAATTACAGATATTTTGTAAATCAGCCAACAGCTACTCCAAGTCCGACTTCTGGACCGTAACAAGGGGGAAACTTTATAATGAATAAAAAAAGACTTAAAGGTTTCACTCTTATAGAAATGATTATTGTTGTGGCAATTTTTGGTATGATTATGGCGGCTGTTCTTAGTTTGCTTGATCCTGTCAGAAAGGTGTATACAAGAACATATGTTGAATCCGATGCACAGTCTATCAGTGAAAACATGCGCCGGTATGTCGGAGATCAAATTCAGTATGCTGACAGATTGTATGCCTATACAAACATGACAATGGACGATACTGTGATACAGGATCAGGTAAATGATTTTCGAAATAAATTTTATTTTGTTGCAGGTACTGGAGTTCCTACTGGAGAAACAACTGCTGTAACTAAGGAACGTGTTTATCCATACTCAGCGTTTAAAGGCAATGATGAGATCTATGTACTGCATATAGAAAATCCTGATCCGTCGATTGATTTTTCAAGTGGTACAGTAACGCTTCCTGTATCCGGCAGTATGCTTGGTAAAATATCTGTATCAACATACAAAGGCGGTGTTAAGCAGCCAGATACGTTTGTTTGGTCTGAAGTTACTGACTATTATGAAGACTATGCCTTTGATATTACTCTGCAGTCTGCTGTGAAGGTTAGTGCAGGTGGAACAGATGAATATAAGTTTGTTGATATTGACGGTACAGCCGATCCTATGACAAGCAAAATCAACCCTAACAACCTTGCAATGGGAATCAAAATGTACAGAAAAACTCCTATCAAAGGCAATTATTCAAATGCCAGCGTTGAGGACTCATATGTAAACAGAACTATCACATTTAAGCTGAAGAATCTGATATCTAAAACCAATGCTTTATCTGATGAGATCATTGAATTCCAGAATGATAAATTCAGTAATGAGAATGTAAGAAGATTCAGATGGTTTGATAATACTAAGGCACCGAATGCTGAGTCTGTTTCAGGTGCATCAGCATCAAAAGATATTTATTTTATCTATACTAAAGTTCCATATATCGAAAAAATAAGCTGATAAAAAACAAGGCAGTCTTTGCACTGCAAAGACTGCCTTAATTTTTAATGCTTATTTATCTTAAAAGCATTGAGTAAACCTCAGGTGCTTTTAACATGTTTAAGTACCAGTCAATCATCTGATTGCCGAACAGGGAACCGAATACAAGCCCTATTGCTAAATACGGACCGAAAGCAAGTTTGGATTCTTTGCCTTTAGCTTTGGCGATAATACCGACAACAGCTGCAGTAAAGATACCAATTAAAGCTGAGGCACAAATGCATTTAGGACCTATAAGAAGTCCCGAAACGAGCATCAGAAACGTATCACCAAGTTCTATTCCTCTGAAGTCTTCTCCGTATTTTTTCTTTATGAAAATACGTGAAACTTCACCGATAATAAAGAACGGAACGCTTATTGCAAGTGCACCGATAATTCTCTGGGGAATGGTGATAGTGTGACCGAAAATCACATCTAGAACAGCCAGGATAACGATGAGTCCAAGCTGACTCGGGTAGATCTCCATTGTATCGTAGTCGATAAAACCGATAACGATAAGAACGGAAAAGAAAAGTGCTATAAGAATTGCGTGAACCGGGTAGTTCATGACATCAATAAATGTCAGAGCTAACATATAAAGAAACCAGTTCAGACTTTCGACAAGCGGATAACGCTTCGAGATCGGTTCTTTGCAGTTTCTGCATTTACCTTTAAGAATAAGCCAGCTGAAGACCGGAACGTTATCATAAAAGCGGATCTTAGCACCGCATTTAGGACAGTGGGAACTCCTCTTTACAAGAGAACGTTCAGCCGGATCCTCAAGTGGGAGACGGTAAATACAGACGTTTAGGAAACTGCCAATACACAGTCCAAAAAATGAAATGATGATATACGCTATAAAGTAAGCGGGTATATCAAGAAATCGAAAATAGATCATGATCTATCCTCCTATATTATATAATTTTATATCATCATTCTAACATAAAAGACTACATTATTCAAGAAATTTTTTTAAGGAGTTGAAGGCCGGTTATGAGAAACATACCAATAGGTCAGTATCTTGTTGAACAGAACATGATTTCAAACGAGCAGCTTGAAAGAGTTCTTTTCGCACAGCGTGAATCACAGGGATCAAAGCGTTTCGGTGAAGTTATCGTTGACATGGGCTATATGTCCGAAATCAAATTTGCACAGGCACTTGCAGGAAAACTTAAGGTACCTTACGTTGACCTTGCAACATTCAAGATCGATGATGAGGCAGTAAGCAAGATTCCTGAATCACTTGCGAAGAAGCATACTGTTATCGCTATTGACATCGTAGGTAAGAGACTTACAGTAGCAACAGACGATCCTATCAACTTTAATATCCTCGAAGATATTAAGGTGATCACAGGTATGGATACTATCCCTGTTCTTGCTACACGTTCTTCCATCAACAAGGCTATTGGTGAAAAGTACACAATGGCAAACATCGACAGCGTTAATGAGAGCCTCAGCCAGTTCGGTACTGAGCAGCTCAATGACGAAGAGTCGAAGGAAAGAGTTGAAAGTGCTCCTATCGTTAAGCTCGCTACTACAATCGTAGAAAACTCATTCCGAGCAGAAGCTACCGATATTCATATCGAACCATTCAAGACATTTACAAGAATCCGTATCCGTGTAAACGGTGACCTTATCGAACTCATGAGCGTTTCAAGTGCAGTACAGAGTGCTCTTGCAACACGTATCAAGCTCATTTCCGGTATGAACATCGCTGAAAAGCGTGTTCCTCAGGACGGTCGTTTCTCACAGGTAGTTGACGGTACTGAACTTGATGTCCGTGTATCTTCACTTCCTACAGTAAACGGTGAAAAGATAGTTATCCGAATTCTTTCAACCGGTCAGATCGCACTTCGTAAGATCACAGACCTCGGTATGAACGATTATAACTACAAGATGTTCGAAAGCATGCTCAAGTGCCCTCACGGCGTTATGCTCGTTACAGGACCTACCGGTTCAGGTAAAACAACAACTCTTTACGCTGCCCTCGGTGAGATTGCTAAGCCGCACGTAAACGTTGTAACTGTTGAAGACCCGGTCGAAAAGAACATCGAAGGTATCAACCAGTGTCAGGTTAATGCGAAGGCTGGTATGACATTCTCAGCAGCCCTCCGTTCTATCCTCCGTCAGGACCCTGATATCGTAATGATCGGTGAAATGCGTGACTCTGAGACTGCGGATATCGCGATCAGAGCTGCTATTACTGGTCACTTAGTTCTTTCAACACTTCATACTAACGACGCTGCTTCTACAATCGTTCGTCTTATCGATATGGGTGTTGCACCGTACATGGTTGCTACATCACTCATCGGCGTTGTTGCTCAGCGACTTGTTAAGTGCATTTGTCCTAAGTGCCGTCGTCCGAGAATGTCAACAGACGAAGAAAACCAGCTCATGCACATTAATCAGTCTGTTCAGATCTATGATGCAGTTGGCTGCCCTGAGTGTAACAACACAGGTTATAAGGGAAGAACTGCTATTCATGAAATTATTCACTGTACATCAGGTATTTCAACACTTATCGCTGAAAGTGCCGGCAAGGAACAGCTCGAAGAAGCTGCCAAGCGAAACGGTACAAAACTTCTCCGTGATAACGTTGCAGAACTCGTACAGCAGGGTAGAACTACTATCGACGAACTTGTTCGTGTTACTTATTCTGTATAATATCAAACGGAGGTTTGTAGAAAATGCTAATAGATATTGATAAGATACTTGATGAAGCCAGAGTACTTGGCTGCTCTGACTTACATTTCACATTCGGCATGGCGCCGGTCGTAAGACTTAACGGTAATCTCAGAAAGCTCAGTTCATATGATCTTATGGACGAGGAAGCTATTTCTGATATCGCTCACAGGATCTGTCCTGAAGAACTTCGCGACAGACTTAACAAGCACCTTGACTGCGACTTCTCATACGTAACAAAGAGAGGTTACCGTCACAGAGTTAACGTATTCCGTCAGAGATATCATACAGCGATAGCTCTCCGTCTTCTCAGAAACGATATTCCTACTCTCGAGGACCTCGGACTTCCTCCGATCCTTGCAGACTTCGCTATGAGACCAAGAGGCCTTGTGCTCATCACAGGTCCTACAGGTTCAGGTAAGTCAACATCTCTTGCAGCTATGCTTGACTACGCTAACCTCAACAAGAGCGCTCACATCATCACTATCGAAGACCCTATCGAATACGTTCACGAACACAAGAGATGTATGGTAAACCAGCGTGAGATCGGTCCTGACGTTCCTGACTTCGCAGGCGCGCTCCGTTCAGCTCTCCGTGAAGACCCTGATATCATCCTCGTAGGTGAAATGCGTGACCTGGAGACAGTTACAGCTGCCGTAACAGCGGCCGAAACCGGTCACCTGGTTCTTTCAACACTTCATACAACATCTGCCGCTGATACAATCAACCGTATCATCGACGTTTATCCTGAATACCAGCAGTCTCAGATCAGAACACAGCTTGCCAACGTTCTCGTTGGTATCATGGCTCAGACACTTATCCCTAAGGCTGACGGTAAGGGACGTATAGCTGCAATGGAAATACTCAACGTTACTGACGCTGTATCTGCAATGATCCGTGACAACAAGGTTCATCTCATCCAGTCTGCTATCCAGACAGGTAAGCAGTTCGGCATGATGTGTCTCGACCAGGAGCTCGCTCGTATGGTAAGAATGGGCATCATCCACGAAGGCGATGCGCTTGATAAGTGCCAGGACAAGATAGAATTCTATCGTTTCCTCAACTCAGGAGATTAATTTATAGTTTGTCATAAACCAGAACGCCGGAACCATTGAACACTTCGTTTAATGGTTCCGGTGTTTTTGTTGTTATAAGTAACGTACAGTTAAACTTGAAAACATACAAATTTAATAAATGAATTTGTACACTTTTGAAATTTAGAGTTTTATAATACAAATAATCATGGTATAATTAATGCACTTTGACGGTAAGGTGACATAAGGAAAACGTTTCAATTGTTACTGACTACAAAGTGTATTGAATTAGTCTGTAATTTTATTGACAGTGAAAACAGGCAGTGTTATAATTTAAGAAAACATGGGGAGTTATGTTTAGGGTTTAGATCGTGATCAGGGACGATCAGTAGTATGTAGTATTGTAGTATAAGAAATGTCAAAATAAGAAAGGGGTATACAAAATGAAAAAGACAAAAGGTTTTACACTCATCGAACTTATCGTGGTTATTGCTATCATAGGAGTTCTTGCAGCAATACTTATTCCGGCAATGATGGGATGGGTAATGAAGTCAAGAGTAACTACTTATAACAATAACGCAAGTGAAATTTGTACGCAGCTACAGATAACAATGACAGACCTTGATCGTAACGGTATCAGCGTAGTTGGTCCTGTTACTGTAGAGTTTGTTGGTTCAACATGCTCAAATCCGTCTGTTCTTAGTGCAGATGTAAAAAAAGCGTTTGAAGAATGTGCAGCAAATCTGATGGATATTTCTCATGCTAAGTGGGCAGCTTCCATTCAGAATGGTACTGTAAAAGCGGTTGTCTACACAGAAAATGACTACAAAAACGTAGGCGGTTTTCCGATTCAGTGTAACAAGGACTATATAACGTTCGGTAAGACTGTTTCAGATTATCTTGACTGTGCAACTTCTGGCTGGACCTGATATCTGACCGTGAACAATCAAAGATACTATTTTACCACCGTGCTTAACTCCACGGTGGTAATTTTTTATCTGTGCTACTGTTAGTGTTGTATATTCAATTGTTATATGGCATACTTATAGTGATAAACAATGAGATGTTTACTTTGTAAATCTGATTCTTTAGTAAAATCCCAGAATACATATTTCGCCCAACTCGATAATTGCTACGTTATTCTCGAAAACGTTCCGTGCTATAAATGCGCTCAATGCGGTGAAGTGGTTTATTCTGCTTCGATTATGGAGAAAATTGAAAAAATTTTGGAGAAGGTTCAGAATATTGCCAGCAAGATTTTTATCATGGATTATTCTAAAACAGCATGATTAAGGCACTGTTAACGGCGCAATCACCTTTGTCGGACAGGAAAAGATAGTAAAAACTATCCTTTTTCTGTCCGATTTTTTATGCTTATAGGAGTGAATAATAATGCACAAACTATATAGTTTGCATGAAAGGGACGAAACTTAAACGATTGAGATTTGGCTAATTTGAATATACCTACAATCTTCCTTTTGCAGCCTTCAAATTCGTTGACAAACAAAAAACATGGTGCTATAATATGAACATAAGGTACAGAGAAAACCACCCAACACCAGGACGTCATGGAAGCGTGGTTCCCGTACAATAACGAATCGTTTAATAAAAAACGGCTTATTATATTTTAGGAGGAATTTAAAATGAAAAAGAATTACAAAGGTTTTACACTTATCGAACTTATCGTTGTTATCGCTATCATCGGTGTTCTCGCAGCAATCCTCGTACCAGCTATGATGGGTTGGGTAAGAAAGGCTGCTATCAACTCAGCTAACGCTAACGCTAAGTCAGTTTTCACAGCTGCTCAGACAGTTTGTCAGGAACATGAAACAAGAGGTTGTGCTACTGTTACTAAGAAAGCTGATATTTCGTCAGAAGTTGAAGCTTCATTAAATGGTGCTACTGCTGGTTATCAGTGGGATGTTACAGTTTCAAGTAATGTTGTTACTGCAGCTGCTACAATCACAAACGGCTGGCAGGGTGGCTACCCAAATCCATGCCCAAATACAGTAACAACAAAGCAGGATCTTACATCAGCTTTAAAGAATGCTGCAAGCGGCAAGACAGCTGATGATTGGGGTAAGTAATTAATTAGTTTGATTGATTTAAGACAATTCTGAATAGTTACAATCAGAGGACAGAATATAAGTTCTGTCCTCTTTGTATTTATATACGTTTTATATTATCGACTGCAATTTTTTTGTGAGAGGAGAGGCGAGTAATTATTAAAACAACACATTCTTTAAGTTCTTTTTTTAAAGTGTTTTTCGTAAGTTTCGTGTCGATGATCATCATTCTTCTGCCGAATGTATTATCGAATCATGGGCTATTTCTGTATGCTGGCGATTACGCTTTTCAGGAAATTCCATTTTATTATCACGCCTCCGATTACGTTAAAAATAATGTTATAGGATGGGACTGGCAAACGGATCTTGGTTCTGACTTTCTTACCTCATATAGCTTTTACTTGTTTGGAAGCTTATTTTTCTGGATTCTGTCAAGACTTTCAGGAATGGCTGTGGTTTATGCAATGCCGGTTATGATTGCATTTAAAACGGCTGTCGGTGCGTTAGGTGCTTATTTGTATATAGCCAGATATGTAAAAAAAGAAGAAGCTGTTTTTATCGGTGCATACATGTATGCTTTTTCCGGATTTCAGATGACAAGTCTTATATTTAATCATTTTCATGACGTAACTGCATTGTTTCCTTTTTTACTATTATCTTTTGATCTTCTTGTTACAGAAAATAAAAAAGTATTCTTTGCAGTAATGGTTGCTATCACAGCATTGACTAATTATTTCTTCTTTTTTGGAATGGTCGTTTTGTCATTATTTATTATGTTGTCAGATGTGCTGTAAAAAGTTTCAGATTTGACGTAAAAAGATTTTTTAGTGTTGTTCTGGAAGCTATAATCGGTGTCAGTTGTGCTGCAATAATACTTGTACCTACTTTTTTTATACTTCATTCATCAGAAAGAGTAGACGAAATATTATATGGTGTTGATCTTGTTTCTTATAATGACAATACTATAATTCCAAAGATTTTTCAAAGCTTATTCCTTATTCCTGATCCTTCTTCAGGAGGAATGCTTTTTACATCTCAGGATAATACGCATAACTGGGCTTCAATTTCATTGTATCTGCCATTGTTTACAATAACAGGCGTTGTCGTATTTCTGAAAAAAAACCCAAAAAGCTGGGTAACATATTTTTTAAAAGTGTGCTTAATAATAGCTTTGGTTCCTGGACTTAACAGTATGTTTTCATTGTTTAATTCATCTTATTACGCCAGATGGTACTATATGCCGATTCTTATTATGTGTCTGGCGACGTCCAAAGCTCTGGAGTTAGACTATGATTTGAAATTTGGTATAAAAATAGAAATTGTAGCCCTTTTTATACTTACTGGTATCTTCTGTCTGCCTAATAAAGTTATTAAGGAATCTGAAAGGCTTAGTGTTGCTTTGGGAAAAAAAGAAAATATTGAAACTGAGATAAAGTGGTTTAAGTTTTCTGATGTTCCCGTATTGTTCTGGCAATGCATTGCTTTTTCAATTGTTTTTATGCTTATCGTTTTTGTTTATGATCATGAACGAAAGAAGTCGGGAATACTAAAGAAAATATCAATTGTGCTTGTCGTTATAAATATTATTAATTTTATTATTTTCATAAACAGTACTATAGCAGAAACAATATTTGATTCAGAAAAGGTTTATGATTCTTTTATTGCTTATGAACCGCAGCTCAATGATAATAGTGTTTACAGAATTGCTCATGCTTCATCTAATAGCAATGTTAATTATGGAATGATCTGGGGCTATATGAATGCAGGCTGCTTTAACAGTGTCGAGGCAAATGAAATTAATGACTTTTATTACAATATAAAGGGAGAAAAACGTAATATGATGAGCAGGTATGAGAGCGAGGACTATCCTGCTTATAGTTTGCTTTCTGTCAAGTATATTTTTAATCTTAGTACTGGAGATGACTTGAATGTAGAAATAAATCCGGTAAAGATGGCTGGTTGTTCGCTGTATGATAAACAGCAGTGTTATTATATTTATAAGAACGATTGTTACATTCCTTTTGGTTTCATGTATGATTACTGCATTGACGATAAAACACTTGAAGAATATCTTGATGAGAATGTTACCGAAAATAAGTATCAGTACAAGAAGTTTGCTATGCTTCGAGCTCTTGTACTTTACGATGATGACATAGAACAATATAAGGATTACATTAAGCTGTTGCCGCCTTCAATGCTTGAAAATCTTGACGAAGAATCTTATTATTCGGACTGTGAAAATAGAAGAGCTAAATCCTGTTCTTCATTTGAGTACGATTCAAAAGGATATTGCGCTCAAATAACTGCTGCCAGAAAAGGAATTGTGTTTTTCAGTGTTCCGTGCTCAGACGGATGGACTGTGAAAGTAAATGGCATAGAAACCGAAATAATCAAAGCGCATTACGGATTGTCAGCTGTAGCAGTTGAACCCGGAGAAAACAAGATAGAGTTTGCCTATGAAACACCGGGGATTGCAGAAGGAAAAATGATCACTTTTGTATCGGCGACAGTGCTAATTATCTACTCGGTATTAGTCATTATTCAACGCAGAAGACGTAGAGTTGTTAGAAAATCAGGAGAAAAAGTTGATGGGTGATAAAAGTAACGAAAGAAGCAATAACAAAGCTATATATTCTGTGACTCTTTTTCTAATAATTATTCTTCAGCTTGGAAGAATAATTTATGGATTTGTATTCCTTAAGGAAGATTTTCATTCTGATGAGATGTGGAGCTTCGGTCTTTCAAACAGTTATTACGAACCATTTATTTATCAAAATGCTGATCATACGGAATATATTAATTACAAGACATGGTTTTTCTCGGAAAAAATGCGGGATTATCTGACAGTTGATAAAACGCATCGCTTTTCTTACGATTCGGTTTATTATAATCAGGTCCATGATTATCACCCGCCTTTTTATTATTTTATTTTGCATACCATTTGTTCTTTCTTTCCAGGAAAGTTTTCACCATGGTTTAGTTTTGCAATAAATATTTTTTCATTTATTGGTACAGCATTCTTTTTGTATATGCTTATTTATGAAATATCAGGATCAGAAAAAATCGCTTTGGCAGGCTGTGCTTTTTACGGTTTTTCAATGGGCGCTTTTAATACATTTGAATTTGTTCGTATTTATGCATTGGCTACAATGATATCTACTATGTATTTATATTATCATGCGAAGCTATATCATTCCGATAAAATAAAAAAAGAAATGCTTATTATTTTTATTGTTTCGTTGATTGGATGTCTGACTCATCATTTCTTTGTTCCGTTTGCTGGATGTATATCAGTATGTTTTTGCATTTATTATCTTTTGAAGGGAAAATATAAGAAGTGTTTGACATACTCATTTACCATGATCGGTTCTGTAGTTGCATCGGTTTTATTATTTCCTGCTACAATTTCTCATGTTTTTTCCGACCAGATACAGGATGCTAAATTTCCGTTTATTTGGCAATTTAGATTAACACTGAATTGTATGCTTAAAGAACTGTTTGGATTTTCTGTTTCGGTTATGAATACGCATTCCTATACAGTTGATTTGATAGTGGCAGTATGTATATCGGTATTGATTATTCCCTTGCTTTTTCTTTTCAGAAAAGAAATGTGGTTTCAAAAAGGTCTATCTTTTCTGAAAGAGGTCGTTTTAAAAGCTCTTAATAAAATAAAGCATTTTGATCTTATGGTGGTTTCCATGCTTGTTTCTGTATTTGGAATGATACTTCTGACAGCAATAACAGTTTCCTATATTTATATGGAAAAACAGACGGACCGTTATATTTTTATTGTATTTCCCGGTGCGGTTGCCGCTTTTGTTGTTATACTTAATTACCTCTTAAAATACATAAAAATACAGGTGATTGCTAATGTCATACTTGCCTCAGTTTGCGCAATTTTGTGTGTTATGTCAAATCTGTATGGTCCTGATAATTACATTTTTACCAAGGATGAAGGAGCAACTTCGGTTCAGGAAATAATAAAAGATTCAGATTGCGTTTTCATAAGTGACGATTTCTGGCTTTTGACATGTTTTACGCGGCTGTCAATGGAGGCTGATTGTCTGTATGCATTGACAGGTGAGGAGTTGGAAAAAGATATAGCTGATATTTCAGATCCTCCGTTTGACGACAGAAAACTCTATTATTTTGTTGATACTAATTCACTTTATATTGAATACGAAACTGAATCAATGAAGTGGCCGGAACGTGGAATGGGAAAGGATCAGTCTAAGAAGCTAACCCAAAATCAGTTTGAAAGCAAACTTTATGAAAAATATTCAATGTGCGATCGGGTCGGTTTCGATAATGTTTTTAATAGAGAGTTTTTAATTTACAGGGTAAAATGATGTGAGTGTAATTCGTAATTCGTAATTTTATACGTGAATAGTATATTGACTTGATACTTAATCATATAAATGGTATAATAATTAGTATACCATTTATATGATAGAGGGGAATTAAAATGAAAGTCGTAATTTTAGCCGGTGGACTCGGAACAAGAATAAGCGAAGAAAGTCACCTTAAACCAAAGCCGATGATCGGTATAGGAGAACACCCGATTATCTGGCATATAATGAAATACTATTCCGAATTCGGATTCAACGATTTTGTTATCTGCTGCGGATACAAGAGTTATGTTATCAAAGAGTATTTTTCAGCATATTATATGTACAACTCTGATGTAACATTTGATTTTACAAGTGAAAATTCTATGACCATACACAATACGGTTGTCGAGCCGTGGAAGGTTACACTTGCTGAAACAGGAATGTGGACGCAGACAGGCGGGCGAATAAAGAAAATTCAGAAATATATCGGGAATGAAACCTTTATGATGACATATGGTGACGGTGTATCAAATGTCGATTTAAATGCACTGCTTAAAAGTCACCGTGAATCAGGTGCAGTAGCAACCATGACTGCAATTCAGCCTGGCGGTCGTTTTGGTGTTCTTGAGATAGAAGAAAGCGGAATGATATCAAAATTCAGTGAAAAAGCCAAGGAAGACGGTGGCTGGATAAACGGCGGATTTATGGTCCTTGAACCGGAGATTTTTGATTATCTTAACGATGATGAGCTGCTCGTTTTTGAACGTAAACCGCTTGAAGCTCTGGCTAAGGACGGTAAACTAAATGCGTATAAGCATCATGGATACTGGCAGTGTATGGACACCATGAGAGACAAGGGCTTCCTGGAGGAGATGTGGGAAAGCGGAAAGGCGCCGTGGAAGATATGGAAATAAGCAAAACAGATCTTTCGTTTTGGAAAGATAAAAAAGTACTGCTTACAGGCCATACAGGCTTTAAAGGTTCCTGGATGAGCGTTATGCTTGCAAATGCCGGAGCAGAAGTTATAGGATATTCAAGCTGTTCAAAAACTGAAACACGTCTTTTTGATATATGTGGTATAAAAGACCAGATTACTCACATAAAAGGTGATGTCCGGGATCTTGAGCATTTACTTGAAGTGTTCAGCACTTACCAGCCGGAAATAGTCATTCACATGGCTGCACAGCCTATAGTACGCGACAGTTACAAAGACCCGGTCGGAACATACAGTACCAATGTTATGGGTACTGTAAATGTGTGTGAAGCGGTAAGACAGACACCATCAGTAAAGTCGTTTCTGAATGTGACCACTGACAAGGTCTATGAGAATAAAGAGTGGGAATGGGGTTATCGTGAAAATGAGCCTCTGGATGGCTATGATCCTTACAGCAATTCTAAATCCTGTTCTGAGCTTGTTACGCACAGTTATAAAAATTCATTCCTTGCAGACAGAGTTGCTGTTTCGACAACCCGTGCAGGTAATGTGATTGGCGGCGGTGATTTTGCAAATGACCGCATTATTCCTGACTGTGTAAGAGCTGCGGTTAATGGCGATGATATAGTTGTACGCAATCCGTTTTCGACTCGTCCTTATCAGCATGTTCTTGAACCGGTGTATGCATATCTGATGATAGCGGAAAAGCAGTATGAAAATATGAAATATGCAGGCTGGTACAATGTAGGACCGGATGATCAGGACTGTTATCAGACCGGCGCTCTTGTCGATATTTTTGTTAAGTGCTGGGGCGGAGACCTTAAGTGGATAAACAAATATGACGGTGGTCCGCATGAAGCGAATTTTCTTAAGCTTGACTGTTCAAAACTGAAGACCGTTTTTGGATGGAAACCTCACTGGAATCTCGAAACGGCTGTAGAAAAAGTCGTTGAATGGAGCAAGGCGTGGGTAGCTGGTGAAAATGTCCGTAATGTTATGGACAGACAGGTAGCAGAATTTCTGGATTTATAGAGAAAGGCAAATTAATAATGGCAAACTGGAAAAACGAGAAGGAAGCAAGAAAACAGATAAAAGCTCTTGTTGCCGATTATTATCATGATTTTAAAGAAAAAAAGGAACCGTTTAAGCCTGGTGACCGTATAAGCTACGCATCAAGAGTTTTTGATGAAAAGGAAATGCAGGCGCTTACGGATGCGACACTGGATTTCTGGCTTACAACAGGGCGTTTTGCCGATGAATTTGAAAAAGAATTTGCTTCATGGATCGGTGTTAAGTATGCACATCTTGTAAACAGCGGTTCATCAGCAAATCTTATAGCCTTTATGGCACTTACTGCTCCTGAACTGGGAGACAGGCAGATCCGTCCGGGTGACGAGGTCATTACCGTTGCGTGTGGTTTCCCGACTACTGTAACACCTGTCCTCAACTATGGAGCTGTTCCTGTTTTTGTGGATGTAACGGTACCACAGTATAATATTGATGTTACGAAGCTTGAGGGTGCACTCAGCGAAAAAACAAAGGCTGTAATGATAGCACATACTCTGGGAAATCCTTTTGATTTAAAGGCAGTAAAAGAGTTTTGCGATAAGCATGAATTATGGCTTATAGAAGACAACTGTGACGCGCTCGGCACAAAGTATACTATTGACGGCGAAACAAGATATACAGGCACCTGGGGCGATATAGGCGCTTCGTCGTTCTATCCTCCTCATCATATGACCATGGGTGAGGGCGGCTGTGTTTACACCAATGATTCGCTTCTGCACAGACTGATACTTTCTTTCCGTGACTGGGGACGTGACTGTATCTGTCCGAGCGGACATGATAATTTCTGCGGCCATCGTTTTGACAAGCAGTACGGTGAACTTCCTGCTGGATATGATCATAAATATGTTTACAGTCATTTCGGATATAATCTAAAGGTTACTGATATGCAGGCTGCTGTCGGCTGCGAACAGCTTAAGAAATTTCCTTCTTTTATTGAAAGAAGAAGACATAACTGGGACAGATTAAAGAAAGCACTTAAGCCGCTGGAAGATAAGCTTATACTTCCGGAACCGGCTGAAAACAGTGAACCTTCATGGTTTGGATTCCTTATTTCTGTCAGACCTGAAAGCGGACTTGTCCGTAATAAGGTAACCAGATATATTGAAGACCATAATGTTCAGACCAGACTTCTTTTCTCTGGTAATCTTATAAAGCACCCATGCTTTGACCAGATAAGAGGTATTGACAGGTACAGAGTTTCCGGTGAACTTACAAATACTGATTTTGTAATGAACAATACATTCTGGGTCGGTGTTTATCCGGGAATGAGTGATGAGATGATTGATCATATGGCTAAGGTGATAGCCGATGCATTAAAACAGATATAGGAAAATAAAAGGAGAGTATAGTATATGAGTAAAAATATTAAATTACTTGATTGTACTTTACGTGATGGGGCGTACATTACTAATTCTGATTTTGGCGAAGCAGCAATCAGAGGTATAATAAAGAAAATGCAGGAAGCACGGGTAGATGTTATTGAAGTAGGCTGGCTAAAAAACTCTTCTCATAAAGAAGGCTCTTCCTATTTTGAAACTCCTGACGATATAGAACCATATATCATAGATAAAAAGACTTCTGTATTATATACTGCCATGATTGACTGGGACAGATATGATACTGATAAACTTCCTGAGTATAATGGTAAATCAATAGATGCTGTCAGAGTGGTTTTCCCGCATGGAAAGCACAGGGAAGGCATTGAAGTAGGAAAGAAAATCCGTGAGAAAGGATATAAAGTTTTATTTCAGGCAGCCAATACACTTGCGTATAGTGATGATGAGCTTTTGGACCTTGCAGAGTGTATGAATGAGTTTGAACCGGTGTCAGTTTCCATTGTTGACACTTTTGGGGCAATGTTTTTTGATGATCTGGAGCATATAGCAGAAATTTTAAATGATAAACTTAAAATAAATATAAGTATAGGATTTCATGCACATAATAATCAGCAGTTAGCTTTTGCACTTGGTATTCATTTTGTTGATATAATGAAAAGTACTGAGCGTGTTATTATGATAGATTCCAGCTTATGTGGTATGGGTCGTGGAGCCGGCAATACAACAACGGAACTGATGACAAGTTATCTTAATCGTAAGCAGCATGGAAATTTTGATTTAAATGCTGTAATGGATGCGATAGATATTTATATGACTGGATATCATGAAAAGTACACATGGGGTTATTCTACTCCGTATTTTATTGCTGGAATGTATCAGTGTCACGTGAATAATATTGCGTATTTATTAAAAAATCACAGAACTAATGCTCATGATATGAGATCGATAATCGAATCGCTTTCAGTAGAAGAAAGAAGAAAATACGATTATGATCTGCTCGAAAATAAATACATGGAACATCAAAGCAGAATAGTAGATGATAAAGAAGCAATCAATGAACTGAGACATGCTGTTGACGGAAGAAAAGTACTGCTTATTGCTCCTGGAAAATCTGTAGATACTGAAAAAGAAAAAATACAGAAATTCATAAAAGAAAACAATCCACTGATTATTGCGGTTAATGCACTTAACAAGAATTATGAATATGATTATGTTATATTTATTAATTCGGCTCGTTATGAATACGCTAAGAGTGCACATCCTGATATAATAAAAAACACAAGAAAGATACTTATGTCAAATATAAAAACTGAGGCAGAAAATGACGAAATAATAATAAATTATAATACGGTAATAAAACGTGGATGGGAGCACTTTGACAACTCAGTTATCGTAACACTTAGGCTTTTGAATAAACTGGATGCTGGTGATATTATTTTGTCAGGGTTTGATGGTTTTAAGCATAAATATAATGAGAGCTATGCAGATGATAATCTTCCTACGCTCAATCCGGGAAATAAATGGGATGAGTTGAATGAAGAAATAACAGATATGTTTAAGGAGCTTATGGATAGCTTTAAAGACAAAAGAAAAGTGTCGTTTTTAACAGATAGTATTTATAACATATAAGTATGATGTGAACCGAGGGTAAAAATGAAAGTATCTGATTATGTTATCCAGTTTATAAAAAGTTTAGGCGTGGATAAAGTTTTTTGTGTTACTGGCGGGGGCGCAATGCATTTAAACAATTCTCTTGGCTCCAGCAGAGAAGTTGAGGGAGTGTTCATGCTGCATGAGCAGGGTGCTTCTATTGCAGCCGAAGCATATGCAAGGATAAGAGAAGGTTATGGAGTTTGTCTTGTTACTAGCGGTCCTGGTGGAACCAATGCAATTACAGGTCTGTGTGGAGCATACATGGATTCTATACCGGTTATTTTTATTTCAGGTCAGGCTAAACGTGCAGATTTGGTTGGTAATCAGAATATCAGACAGTTTGGTATTCAGGAAGTCGATATAATATCTATGGTCAGACCTTATACTAAGTATGCTGTTCAGATATCGGATGAGAAATTCATAAAATATGAACTTGAAAAAGCAGCTTATATGGCAGCTGAAGGTCGTCCAGGAGCAGTGTGGATCGATATCCCGTTAGATATACAGGCTGCGGATATTGATGTTGATTCTCTTGATGGCTTTGATGAAAAGCATGAGATAAAATATCCTTCAGATAATGAAGTTATGAAAGTAATCGAAGAATTCAATAAAGCTAAAAGACCGGCAGTCATGCTTGGAAACGGAGTGAGACTGGCTCATGCAGTGGAAAAGTCTCATGAATTACTTGAGATTTTAAAAGTTCCGGCTTTTGTATCGTGGAACGGTGTTGATATTATTGACAATAATAATCCTTTTTTCTTTGGCAGACCTAATATAGTAGGAGATCGTGCTGCAAATCTTATATTACAAAGTGCAGATTTTGTTTTAACTATCGGTACAAGGCTGAGCCTGCTGAATTCCGGATATAACTATGCTGATTATTTAAAAAATGCGGTTCATATTATGGTGGATATTGATCCGAATGAAATGGAAAAGAAGAGTTTGCATCCGCAGATTAAAATTGTATCTGATGCAGGTGCATTTATTGATATGATTTTGAAAAATAAAGATCAGATTGTTCATTCAGATACTGCTTCATGGATTGCTCATTGTAATGAGATAAGAAATAAGTACCCGTCAGCGATACCGGAACAGGAACCCGGAAAAGACTTTGTAAGTTTATATCGTTTGTTTGAAGAATTGTCAGATGCAATGACTTCAGATGATATTTATCAGTTTACAAGTTCCGGAACCAGTGTTGATATAGGAATGAAAATCTTGCGCTTGAAGAAAAATCAGCGTTCTTTTTTGAATAAAAGTATGGCAGCTATGGGATATGATGTTCCGGCATCAGTAGGAAGCTGTCTGGGTTCAGGAAAGAAAAGAACAATTTGTGTTACTGGTGACGGGAGCATAGCAATGAATATGCAGGAACTTGAAGTTATAAAAAGATATAATCTTCCTGTAAAAATATTTGTTGCAGATAATAACGGCTATAGCATGATTTATCAGTCTCAGAACGGTAATTTTAAAGGTGCTTTAACTGGATGCACAGAAGAATCCGGACTGACACTTCCGAATATGACAGAAATTGCAAAAGCTTTTGGGATATATGCCGTTGAAATAACAGATGAAAGTCAGCTAAAAGAAAAAGTTGCTATGGTTCTCGAACACGATGGACCTGTAATATGTCGTGTAAATACCGATATAGGGCAAAAGATACTTCCAAAGCAGAGTAATTTTATGAACAAATACGGACAAATGGAAAGCAGACCTCTTCATGATATGGTGCCATTGCTTGATCGTGATGAACTTGAGCAGTGTATGAATTGGAAATGATCAGATAAATAAAATATGAGTGAGGATTATGAGAAATGAATGACAGATGTTTAATTTGTGGTCAAGAGGGTAAAACTAAAAATGCAGTTTTTAATCCGTTCGTTATTGAAAGAGTTTATGGCGGAAAAGAACAGGATACATGTTTAGTTTATTGTGAAAAATGCGGATTTGCTTTTTCATCAGCAAGATTTACAGATGAAGAAATGAATAAACTGTATCATGGTTACAGGGATGAGATTTATCAGTCGCAAAGATTCAAATATGATTCAGGATATACAGCCGAATACAACAGAAGTTTATATTCACCTGAAGATAAAGGAACATATCGTAAGAATACAATAGAACAGTTTCTGAATAACAGTATTAATTTTTCTAAAATTCATAGTGTTCTTGATTACGGTGGTGACAAAGGTCAGTTTATACCGGATTGCTTTTGTGATGCTGAGAAATTTGTTTATGAAGTGTCCGGAACAGATACCATTGAAGGGGTAAAACTTATTGAGAATGTAACCCTGCTCAGAAATTATAAATGGGATGTGATTATGTGCAATCAGGTTTTGGAGCATGTATCAGATATAGCAGGTGTTTTTTCTGAACTGTCGTCTCTGATGAGTGACAATACTTTTCTATACATTGAAGTGCCTGACGGCAGAGGAATTGAAAATAATAATAATGTGAGAATAACAGAGCATATTAATTTCTTTACAGTCAGAACATTTGAAAAGCTGGCTGAAAGGCAAAACATCAGATTGCTAAAGGCTGAATACACGGATAAAATTATACAGTGTCTGTTTATAAAATAACAAAATTAATTTGAAATGCTGATTGGCATGAAACGAGGTTCAGATATGGAAAAATGGGAAGAACTGCTTGATGAAATAAAACTGCCGGAGCCAGACGATGATGTATATATATGGGGTGCCGGAAATACTGCAGTGCTTGCTCATCAGGGGATGGTGCGCGAAGGTTTATATGATACTTTGAGAGTTAAAGGGTATATTGATGGAAAACTGTCTGGAACTACAGTTAACGGTTTTCCTGTTTACAGTCCTGATGAGATACTGAAAAACAGTAATATTTATATTTTGATATGTACAGCTAATTTGTGGATGTATAAGGAAATAGAGAACGTTCTTACTCAGAAAAAAGTTGGATTTTCCTTGCTGGATGCTGTAGTGTTAAAGATAAAGAAAAAAAGTTTTGATGAAGTCATTTCATTACTTGATCATAAGTCAAAGGAGATATACAAGCGTTTAATAACCAAAAGAGTAACTCTTGATCCGATTGATGAAGATTTGTTTGCCGGAGAAAGCTATTTTGGTATTCCGGAATTTTGTAGGTGCAGATCGGATGATGTTATGATTGATTGTGGAGCATATGTTGGAGATAGTTTGGAACGATTTCTCTGGAGAATGGAACAATTCAACAAAATAATAGCGGTTGAACCTGATGATAGTAATTTTAAAGCTATGAATATTCGTGTTGATAGACTGAAAAAAGAGTGGAATTTATCAGATGAAAGAATAACGACGATATATGCTGGTTTAGATAAGGTAACAAATTTTTCTTTCCTTGATATGCGTGTAAATGGCTTAGGTTCTATAAAGAGTGATATTAACAATGACAATCATGGTGAAGAACTGACATTTTGGGCATTAGATGATTTAATGAAAAAAATCGAAGTCAAAGCGACATATATTAAAGCAGATATCGAGAGTTATGAATATAATATGCTCCTTGGTGCTAAAAATACAATACAGAATAATTATCCTCGTCTGGCTGTTTGTATTTATCATAGTATTGTAGATATGTACAGTATACCGTTACTGATACATGAATTTAATAAGGACTACTCTCTTTCAGTCAGACATCATAGTTATACACTGGCAGAGACAGTGCTGTATGCATACTGATATAATGTTTTATGCCGATAGACTGTACATGGGATAATAAGATTTATGGATATGAAAAGAGCGATTATTACCGGAGCGACTGGTGCAATAGGTACTGCACTTATAGAAGAGTTGTTATCAAATGATATTGAGGTACTGGTTATTACTCGTAAATCGTCAAAACGAAATTCAGTAATACCTGTGGATCCACGTATTATGATAAAGTATGCAGATCTTTCGGAATTAAATTCTTTGGAAAATGATACAGGAAGCCAGTTTGATGTTTTCTATCATTTTGCATGGGCGGGAGCATCCGGAGCTGGCAGAAATGATATGTATCTGCAAAATGACAATGTACGCTATTCACTTGATGCTGTTAAAATGGCCAAAAGGTTTGGCTGCCACACATTTATAGGAGCAGGATCACAGGCGGAATATGGACGAACAAATGCTAAACTGACTCCAGAAACACCTACGTTTCCTGAAATGGGATACGGTTATGCTAAGTTATGCGCAGGAATGATGACCCGTGAACTGGCGGAACAGGAAGGGGTAAAGCATGTCTGGGTTCGTGTATTAAGTGTTTACGGACCGCACGACGGTGAGAACAGCTTGATTTCAATGATAATAAGAACGCTAAAAAAAGGAGAATCACCTAAGTTGACAGCAGGGACTCAGCTATGGGATTATTTATACAGCCGTGATGCCGCAAGGGCGTTTGTTTTACTGGGAGATAAGGGACGAGACGGAAAAGTTTATGTACTCGGAAGTGGTGAAGCACGTCCGCTGAAGGAGTATTCCGAGATAATAAGGAAAGAAATTGCTCCGGAGATTTCAATAAATTATGGTGCTGTTCCGTTTTCTGGGAAACAGATAATGTATCTCTGCTCTGATATAACAGAGATTAATGATGATGTTGGCTGGATGCCGCAATATGATTTTAAAACTGGAATAAAGGAAATACTTGCGTATGTTTAATTGTGTAATTTTTGATCTTGATGGAACCTTGATTGATACGAGACCTGGAATTATTGAAAGCGTACAGTATACAATTAAGAAATTAGGATTAAGGTCTCTTTCACAGCAGAAACTCTTAACATTTATTGGACCGCCGTTACTTAACTCTTTTATTAATGCTTGTGGATGCACAGAGGATCAGGCGTTACAGGCGGTAAAAGTATTTCGTGAATATTACCAGCATGGTGCTGTTTTTGATGCCAAACCTTATATAGGAATAAAAGAATTATGTGATGAATTGGCGCTATCTGGTGTAAAAATGGGCGTAGCGACTAATAAACCTCAGCGATTTGCTGATGCTTTGATGAAGAAATTCGGCTTAGATAAGTTTGATGCGATATTGGGGGCAGATGAGGAAGGAAAGCTGACAAAATCAGAGCTGATACGGCTTTGCATGTCGAAACTCGAGGTAGAATGTGCTGATACTGTAATGGTAGGTGATACTGAAAATGATGCGAAAGGCGCTGAAAAAGCATGTGTTGGTTTTATTGCAGTTACATATGGATATGGGTATCGGACAGAAGATGATATCAATGGAAACGTCATCGGTGTTGCAAATTCTCCGTTTGAGATAAAGGAGATAGTTCTGAATCACTAATAAATCTATCGTTAGTGGTAATGTAAGATAGAGAAAGAGCACACAAAGGCAGAAACTGATGAAGTACATCGTAGCTTGAGAAAGGTATATATGAGCTCTAGACATATCCGAAAGCTCATAAGCAGTAAGAATGAAAAACATTAGAAGATTTTTGAATAGAAAATTTAACTTGAGTGAAGATACTGAAACAAGAACTATTATAATACAATTTATAAAATTCGGACTTGTCGGCATTTCCAATACACTGGTGTCCTGGCTGTGTTATTACATTTTTATTTTAGTGAATTCAGCTTTGTATTTAATTGGGGGAACTGTGGGCGGAATAATAAGCATTGCCAATGCTTTTTTTTGGAATGAGCACTTTGTGTTCAAATGTGAGAAAAAAGATTTGAAAAGCAAGATAAAGCGACTTGGTAAAACCTATGTAAGCTATGGCGTGACTTCCCTTCTTGGACTATTGATTTTATGGGTTGAAGTTAAGTTCTGGGAAATTGATGAAAAATTAGCTCCTATAATAAATCTTATTATTACTGTTCCGTTGAATTTTATCATAAATAAATTATGGACATTTAAAGACAAGGAGAAAGCACCGTGAAGAAAATTTGTATTGCAGCATCATGTTATAATGAGTCAGCCAATATTATGACTCTTTATAATGAAATACTAAAACAAATTGAAAAAAACAATAATTATAAATGGGAAATACTTTTTGAAGATAATTGCTCAACTGATAATACGGTCGAAATACTTAGGAGTATTGCTTCAAAGGACAAACGCGTTAAAGTAATTCTTAATCAGGCTAATTATGGACCGGACAGATCTGTTATGAATGTTATTTTTTCTTCAGATGCTGATGCAGTAATAGCCATGGCTTCTGATCTTGAAGATCCTCCTGAACTGATACCGGAATTTGTAACGGCCTGGGAAGAAGGATATAAAGTGGCCTGGGGGCAGTATACGTCCAGAAATGAAAATCTGATTTTAAAATTTTTCAGAAAAATATACTATAAGATAATTGCAGCATTTTCTGATTTGAAGACAGAAAATAATGTTACTGGATTTGGAATTTACGATAAATCTGTTATTGACACGATTCGGAAACTTGGAGATTATATAGTTGTTTTCAGATATATATGTCTGGAACTAGGGTATGATGTTAAATATATTCCGTTTAATAAACCTGCAAGAAAAACAGGAAAGTCATCTTATTCTCTCCTGAAATATTATAATTATGCAATTGAAACATTGGTTTTGACCTCCCATGCACCGCTGCATCTTGCCAGTACAGTAGGATTTATAATGTTACTGGGAAGTTTGCTTGTTGCTTTATATTATATGATACAGAAATTCATGCACTGGTATACCTTTGATTTTGGTCTTGCTCCTATAATGATAGGTTTGTTTTTTATCGGCGGATTGCAGCTTTTATTTATAGGCATAATAGGCGAGTACCTATCCAGTGCGATAAAAAGAGTGACAAAACGTCCTTTAGTAATCGAAAAAGAGCGCATCAATTTTGAAATCAGCGACTCATCTGAAACGCTAGAAGTTAACAAGGCGAAATAATTATATAAGGAAATTTATAGGCTATGAAAAACTATTTAAAAAAAAATAACTATTTAATTATACCGGCTGTTTTAACAGTGCTATTGTTATTGATTGTCTATATAATAAAAGGGGTTTATCCCTTTGGAACATCTAATATTGCATATTATGATATGAATCAGGGGTATGTGCCTGGGTTTAGCCGAATTTACGAAATATTCCACGGCAAAGATTCTATGATATTTGATTGGCTAGAGGGTGCAGGGATGGATATGACAAGCACTTTTCAGTTTGTAGTGCTACAGCCATTAAACTGGTTTTTTATATTCCTAAAGCCTGATTATGTGCTTGATTTCATGGCTTGGCTTTTGATAATAAAGCTTGTCTTGATTTCTTTGAGTATATCGTTTTACATCAAAAAAACGTATAATATGTCGCTTATGATTCATATAGTGCTGAGTATGATGTATACTTTTTCGGGGTATATTCTTCAGTATTATACAAATATTTGGTGGCTTGAAACGGTAGCGATTTTCCCTTGGATAGTTCTTTCTTTAAGAAGTATGATGCAAGATGGAAAATACGTGTTCTTTTTGGGGCTTTTAACATTCGAACTAGCGACATGTCAGTATATGTCTTTTATGGTTTTGATGTTTGTACTTTTCTACTCATTTGGCTTATCTTTTGTTGAAGAGGATAAGGTGAAAAGGAGGAAATTTGTAACAAAGCTTGGAGTTACAACATTAATTTCTTTATCAATTTCAGCTGTTCTTTTACTTCCAGCTTTAGTGAAATGGACTAAAATTAGTAGAACATCGGGTTCACATGTCGGCCTTCTTACAATATTTGGCTTTCCAATTTCGGATTTTCAACATCAGAAATTGTTTATGCTTTTTAACACTGAATTTGCAGTGGCGTTATTTGGAGTGCTAATTATAAGTGTTATTTTAAAGAAAAGAAAATTTCCGCGAGAAACTGTATTCAAACTTTATACTTTTTTTATCATGTTGATGCCAGTTTTGAATGAAGGAACTAATATTTTATGGCATATGGGTTCGTATATGCATTTCCCTTTCAGATGTGCATTTATGCTTACATTTACTGGAATTGACCTTATAGCATATGTATGGAATGAATACGGTAATGATCCGATTTTTCGTATCCACTCTAAAGATAAGCAAATTGTTATAGGGGTAATTGCTACAATGATAGCGTTTGCAAGTATGGTTATCGGAATAAATCTTTATGTTACTTTTATTGAATATGGAATACAAGGGCGTGCAGTATCATATTACGGACTTTCAGAAATGCTTGTTCTAAATGTGATTTTATATTTGCTTGTTATATTTTTCTTTAATAAGAAAATCAGAGAACGAGTGTTTTGCATTGTCACAATTACACATTTGACTATTGCCTCTGTTTGTTTTATAGCACCAACTGATTATTACAAGCAAGATGATTTCTCTTATTATGTAATGAGGGATAAATTTATACACGATTCTATAGAAATTAGAAATAATGCAGAATTGGAAAATGATTATGTTTCACGAATAAAAACACTTTATCCGTGTTTATCAAGAAATTATGCATTGATGCTTGGGATACCATCCATAACACAGTTTATGTCCGAACCAGTGGCAGAATTTTTAGATGAACTTAATGCCTTGGGATACGACGTTAACTATACTACTAACCTTGATTCGGGAGGCACATATTTTAGTGATGCTGTTCTTAACGACAAAAAGATTATAGTTTATGGTGATGTTTATGTTCCGAAAAGAGCTTATTCTAAGGATGCTGTAGTAGAAGATTATACCATATATGATATGAATTATACATTGCCGTTTGGTATGCTTGTTGATGAGAGAATAATGGCTACTAATTGTGATAAGATCACAAAGGCAGAGCATCAAATTCAAGTAGCTGAAGCTTTGGCAGATGATATTAAGATATTTAATCTTATTGATTCTTCGAAAGCTGAACTATTAAGTTCTAATCCAGAAGATAAAGAATATAAATATCGTTATAAGATTAGTGTTGATTCACCATCTCTTCTTTACATCTGTACTAAAAGGGCTTATCATGTGTCAGTTAATGAGCAAAAGGCGTTTTTTCCTTTTTTTGATGATCTGATAAATACGCAATTCAAAAAAAATACTTGCAATAATCTTAGATTAATTACTGAATTTGACAAGAACGAAGTTGCAAATATAGATATAACATTATCTTCTGATAAAATTGATGAAGTTCAACTTGTTATGCTTGATCTTGATGCTATGGAGAAACTTTCGGATAAATATGAAACTTCATCAGTTTCTTCTTATAAAGTTGGAGATAACAAATTAGACATGACCGCTGATGTTGACGGAAACAATTATCTTTTTTTGCCGCTAGAATATCTTGATGGTTGGCACGCAAAAGTAAATGGTAATGAAGCAGAGATATTACCAGTTATGAATAGTGCTTTTATGGCTGTGAAACTTCCGGATGGTCACTGTGAGATCAATATGACATTTATGCCGCCGACGATTATTAAGGGCGCAGTTATTTCACTGATCGGATTTGCAGTAGCGGCAGTATTGTTCATAATGAAAAGACGTGGAAAAGATATTGCGGAGATACCTTTGATCGCGAAAACGGCGTCAGTTGTATTCAATATTACGGCTGTAGCTGTACTAATAGTTATGTATGTATTACCGGTGTTTATCTGATTGAATTAACGGATCGTCGAACGTTTTATCTTTACAATTGGGAGAATATTTGAAATATGAATAATTCTAAAGCAATGGAAAAGAGTGGAGTATCAAAAAAACTGTCAGATGTTTTTCTGACGGTTTTAGATCTTTTTTGCGGAAAATACCTGCTTTTGACTTTACTGATAAACATGGCGATAGTTACCAAGCCAGTCTTATCTGCTATTTCTGTGACAACAGGAATGTATATGTATTATACAGCGGAAACTAGTGCTTTTGGTAATAGACCAAACAGGTTCTTCGGCCTCTTTTGTGGTCTTTATCCTGATAAATATTTGTTTATGACAGTCTTTAAGATCATGTATTTTATAGAACTGCTTTTGCTTTCATTTGCTGTTCATTTATTGATAAGACGCTTGTCCGATCCTGGTAAGAAAATGTGTTTAATGTTTTGTTTAACTCTTTCCTCAGCTATGTTTTTTAAGAGTTCGGATCGTGCTGTTCTTTCACTTGCATTAATGTTTGCATTTTCGTGTTCGCTCTTTGCTGTATACTATTTAGTTTTAGCAGAAGGAAAAATAAGGTATTTGACTCTTGCATTTGCTCTTTTGGCAGTAGCTGCAGATGTCAGAACAGTGTATTTATGTGTAATTATACCAGCAATTATGCTTGTAAAGAAGTACAGGACAGAAAAATCTTTTAAAGAGATCTCTGTTTTAATGCTTGTAGCATCTCTTGTTGTATTTATCTTTTTGGCAGTTCTTACAAACGATAATAAAAATTACGATGATGTAAAACAGTATTTTGAAGATTATTATAGTGAAAAATATGATCAAGTTGATAATTATACTGATGAAGATGCAGGTACATATCATATGTCTAACGCTAACAGCGTGCTCATGCCGGAAAGCTTTTTCAAAGTCACTGCCATCAATCTCGTCGTTGAATGGATTCCGAATATAGCCGATACCATTCTTAGCTTTACTTTTGAAGACATCTTTCAGGGACTCTGCTACATCTACATCCCGCTTATAGCAATCTATAACCATCTGACAGAACCGGAGGAGGAGAAGCGAAAATCCGCTTCAGAGGAAGTTTAATCAGATAATAGCATTACTTTATATTTCACATGGTGTAAAATATACATCTTCCGGCATTAAAACATAATCAGCTTTTTGCACATTTACGATTGACAGAATCAGAGAAAACCTGTATAATTTAATGTATAAGTAAAACGTTTATTGTCTTCAGAAACAGACTCCTGTTAGTGAAATTTCAGGAGTAAGAACATGCAGGATGTTCACTGTTCTCTGAATTTGTTGAGGTGGATTGGATTTGAATAATCGTAAAAGTTTATTTTTTTGTGTTCTTGCCGGTATTATGTCATGCACTTACAGCATGACCGCTTCTGCCGGTAGTTTTGTGAACGGCGGACAGCTGAAAAGCGGACTGTTGCTTAAGGAAAAGGATAACGGTAATTATCATATTGCTGACTACAATACCAATGATGATAATGTTGTAAATGTTCTTGACCTTTGCCGTGTGAAGGCAGGTGCGTTCACTAAAGATCAGCCTGAAAAGCAAAATATCTACATTAAATGTTCAGGTCCGTGGATAAGTGATGACAAGTCACAGATCACCGTGCCGGTACATATCAGTGGTAATGTTCTTGGTGTGTCTGCTGTTTCATTCAGAGTGGCATATAACAGCTTGTTCTTCACCATGACAGAGGCATATTCATCGACAAATGCTAAGGTATCTTTCTCAAAGGACTCAGATCTGGTACAGTATACTGCACCGGGAGGAAGAAATCTTTCAAGTGAAGGGTATTTTGTTTATCTTGTTTTTGATGTTGCTTCGGAAGTTCCGAAGGGACAGTATGATATCGAACTTGATGACATACAGGCAGCGATGAATACGGGTAATGGTAAGGTAAAAGAAATATCAAAAGAAGAATGTAACATAGATGACAGACTTGTTTTTGATTTTTCACGGGAATCGGAAATTACGACAACAATAACGGAACCGGTAGTTACTGCACCAGTGACTACTACTGTTACAACTATGCCTGTGACAACAGTTACAAAGGCTGAAACAAAGCCTGAGCCTCCGAAGAATGATGAGTTAAGTTTCTCTATAGATAATGCTGTACTCAGCGGTGATGGTAAACAGCTTAAAGTGCCTGTTTACATGAACGGTAATAAAGATGGAATCTGTAACTTTAACGCTGTGGTTAAATTTGACAGGAACAAGTTCTCACTTACAGGTGTTGAACGCGGTGAATATGAAGGATACGGATATGTTACCGGAAACGGCGACAATGCAGTTTTTAATACCAATAACAATGTTAATATTACATCACAGAGCGGTGTTATTGCATATCTGACCTTTGAAGTAAAGGGAGGCACAGACCAGAACAGCTATAGTTTTGAACTTAGCGAAATAAAGGCAGCAAAGTCTGAAAACTGGAATCAGAAGAATATTGATAAATGTCGTAAGAATTCAGAAGTTTATACTTACAAGTTTGACGGCAGCGCGGTTGTAACGACTACTGTACCTGATATTACAACTGCTGTTACAACTACATTTACAGAACTGCCTGTGACTACAACGGTTACGACAGTAACAGAGCCTCCTGTAACTACTGCTGTAAAGGTAACTGATCCGCCTGTAGTTACAACAGCGGCTCCTGTGCCTGATGACTTCCAGTATGAAATTGAACCTACTAAGGTAGAAATAGCGGATCTTATTAACGCAGAACGCACAGCTGCCGGAAAGCAGGTGCTCACATTTAATAAGAGACTTTGTGCTGCTGCTGATAAACGCGCAGCAGAACTGGCTCAGAAATGGGATACTAAACGCCCGAATGGTGGAACAATATATGATCTTTTCAGTGAGTATGGTGTTAGTGTCGGAGGAGAATCTGATGTTTATACTGCATTGACTACTTCAGCATCAGAAATTAAGTCTATAATAGATAAAACTAAAGTTAGTACATTTGACAGTTCGTATTTTAATACAATAGCAATAGGACATGCGTATGTTGAAAAATCACAGTACAAGGATTATTGGGTGATAATAGTCTGCGATGTTAAGTGACAAACTTTATTTTTGCCTACCATTAGCTGATATGCAGATACAAAAACGCAGCTTGCATATCTGAAAGCAATATACATAAAATTTAACCAGGGAGGAAAACACTATGTCAAACAAAAACAATCCGTACGCAGGTACCCAGACCGAAAAGAACCTTGAAGCAGCATTTGCCGGTGAATCACAGGCTCGCAACAAGTACACATACTTCGCGTCCAAGGCAAAGAAGGAAGGCTTCGAACAGATAGCAGCCCTTTTCTTAAAGACAGCCGACAACGAAAAGGAACACGCAAAGATGTGGTTCAAGGAACTCAATGGTCTCGGCTCAACTGCTGAAAACCTTGCAGATGCGGCCGACGGTGAAAACTACGAATGGACCGACATGTACGAAGGATTTGCCGTTACAGCTGAAAAGGAAGGTTTCCCTGAACTTGCTGCAAAGTTCAGAATGGTTGCAGCGATTGAAAAGCATCACGAGGAACGTTACCGTGCACTCCTTAAGAACGTTGAAATGCAGCAGGTGTTCGAAAAGAGTGAAGTCAAGGTGTGGGAATGCCGCAACTGCGGACATATAATCGTAGGCACAAAGGCTCCGGAAGTATGTCCTGTATGCGCACATCCGCAGAGCTATTTCGAAGTACAAGCTGAGAATTACTGATAAGAAGGCAGGCGTAGAACAGAGTTCATCGTTCCGTTCTACGGTTTTCGAATTTTTATACATATTGCGGCAGCAAGTTAATTGTGGTATAATAATACTGACTGGAAAACATTTATACGATTTCTTCCGGTCAGTATTATTTGTTTATTGGTAATATCTGAAAAACAGGAAGAAAAATCAATAGTTGAGGTGTTCAGTAATCTGACCAGATTTAATGTTGGAAGTGACATTGATATCAATAATGATCTGGCAGATTTCAATACTAAGGTGGCTCTTATTTATGATAATGAGTTTTATGTCAATATAACTGTTGGTCAGTCGCAGGATATAACGGGGAAGAGATTAACCAGGCTGTTTATGAAAAACAGCCTGAAAAACAGCCTGAAACATCTAAAACAGTTGAGATTGAAGAAAGATGGATATTCCGGGTGCCCAGTATAAACATACAGATTTAACAACCAAGAAAGCAACCAAGAAAACAACCAAGAAATAAATGGCAATACGGCACAGCAAAATATTAAAGAATGAACGGCAAACGGATAACGCTCCCGTTTGCCGCTTTTGCTATTGCCTAAACACTGTAAAAATGGTATACTTATAGTGATATATATTCAAAGGAGCGCCGGAATCTCAGAAAGGAGAGAAATTTAATGACCAGCAGAAAAGATATTGTAGTTGGAATAGATAATTATGATGACCTTATAAATGAAAACGGATATTACGTGGATAAAACCGAGCTGCTTTATGATTTACTGACTGGTTCAAAGAAAAAAGTTTCTCTTTTTACACGTCCGCGTCGTTTTGGAAAAACACTTACCATGAGCATGATGGAAAGCTTTTTTGATATTGGAAAGAACAGTTCTGAAGTTTTCAGGGAAAGAAATATTTTTCTGAATCATCCGGAATTCTGCGCTGAATGGATGAATCAGTACCCGACTTTATTTATTTCTTTTAAAGATATTGAGGGGCTTACCTTTGAAACAGCGCTGAAAAAACTCAAAGCTGTAATAGCTGATCTTTGCAAGAAGCATGAGTATCTTGCAAAGGCGCCGGAAGTCAATGCTGCTGATGCTGAAATATTTCAGAGGTTAATGTTCAAGAACGGCGATATAGAAGAAGTTCAGAATTCACTTAAAACACTCATGCGGATGATGCATGCAGTTTACAGGAAACCAGTTATTCTTCTGATAGATGAGTACGACGTTCCGCTTGCCAAAGCTGCTGCATCCAGAAATAAGGAATTTTACGCACAAATGCTTGACGTGATCCGCGGACTTATGAGTATTTCAGTAAAAACCAATGATTTTCTGAAATTTTCGGTGATCACAGGATGCCTGAGGATCTCAAAAGAAAGTATTTTTACAGGAGTCAATAATTTTGCGTGTTATTCCGTTACAAGTATGAAATACAGTCAGTATTTTGGATTTACTGCATCAGAAGTCCAGAGACTTCTTGAAGCATTTGAAATGTCCGATAAATACGAAGTACTGAAAAAGTGGTATGATGGATATATTTTCGGAAACACTGAGGTTTTCTGTCCGTGGGATGTGGTCAGTTACATTGATTCTGCCATGGAGTTCGACGGTGATGAAATACCTGAACCTGAAAATTTCTGGGCTGATACAAGTTCCAATACACTTCTGAACGATTTTATTAATCATTCAGAAATAGATGCCTCAGCAAAGTTTGAAGTCCTTCTTAACGGAGGAACTATTACTGAAGAAATAACCAATGAACTGACCTATGACAGTCTTGCTGATTCTGAACGTAATCTCTGGAGCGTTCTTTTAATGACGGGATATGTTTCAAGTGCAGAAAAATGCACCAGGAAAGCTGTAAAGCTTCGAATTCCGAATGCAGAAATAGCTGAACTTTTCCGGGATGCAGTCGTAAGAAAATTTGAAAAAACACTTGATGATTCAAAAGTGGACGCTTTTGTAACGGCCATGTGGAATGAGGATACCGTTACTGCTTCTGAAATGCTTTCTGATATTTTATGGAATTCCATAAGTTATTTTGATTACGGTGAAGATTACTATCACGGAATGCTCAATGGTATTTTTACTGCACGTGGTTTTTCACCTGATTCAAATGATGAAGCAGGACTTGGAAGACTTGATCTTCGTGTAAAAAATCGTCCGGAACGTATTTTACTGCTTCTGGAATTCAAACGATCGAAAAAGAAAGAAGATCTGGATTCGGACTGTGATGAGGCCATCGGTCAGATTCTGAAAAATGGTTATGACAGGCTGATCCCTGAGGGTTATGAAAAACAAATCGTTTATGGAGTCGCTTTCTTCGGAAAAACAGCCAGAGTAAAAATTCTGAAAAGATAGTTGTTGTGTCCTGATAAAAATCGGCAAACGAATATGACCCGTTTGCCGATTTGCAGTTTATTATTCATTTTTCTTCTTCAGCCAGTTCCATGATATACACCTGAACTCTGAGTTTTTGTTTTACCGACAAATTCTGATACGCATCCATTATCTCATCGTTTCCAAAAATATTCTAAGATTCAAGCGGCTGCCCGAGAACCGAAATATCTGCTGAAAAATCCTCGGATTCATCAAGCATTACCTCAACAGGAACATCAAGAACTTTTGAAATGTCGATCAGCTTTTCAATCGGCGGGGATGAATTGTTGTTTTTCCATGCGGAAACGGTAGATGCGGGAACACCGATGCTGTCAGCGAGACTTTTCTGGGAAATATGCTTTTTGTCCAGTATCATGAACAGCTTTTGCGATATAGTCATTGATAGTCACTCTTTATATCGAATTTTGCAAAATGATATTTTAATTCATAAACAAAAAATCGTTGACAAATTCAAGCGTATATATTATAATAAAATTGCAATGATAATGATTAATCGTTTGTAATAATGATTATATCATTTTTGATGTGAATTTACAAGATACATGGCGACGGAATTTTGATAAAATAATATCCGGAAAATGAAAAGGAGAGGCTTTATGCAGTCAGAAAAACTAAAACATCCGCTAGAAGATCGTGAATGGATCGAAATAAAAGGAAGAAAACTTTTATGGAACAGGTTTATTTCTATGCTGGAATGGGAACGCTGTAATATTCCGCGATTTGTTTATGATAAATTTTTAAGTATGATCCGGCCGTTGCAGAGTTACGTTGAAGATTACGTTTATGGTGATGATAAAATATATGAAGGAACTTTTGATTATCTGAAAAAGCGTGGTTATGAAATTCCTTCGAATCTGAATTATCCGGAAGCTATTTATGATCTGTACGGACAGTTTGAAAAAGAGTTAAAACTCGATCTTTCTAAATCGCTGGATGATGAGGCTGAAAGATCACTACAAGAATTTAATGAACTATGCAGAAAACGTGAAGATGAAAATAAAAGGAAGCAGTTTGTGGCAGCGCTTTTAGAAGAATGTCCGTACGGTTGCGAAAATATTTGGGATAAAGTTCAGAGATTGCTCTGGATACAGAAATCAAAAAAAGAACGCGGCTATTTTGAGAATAAGCAGAAAGAAAAAGAAGAAATACATGCGACAGAATTATTATGCAGTATTCTGATACATAGCCTTAACAGTGATTTTATTAACCAGGCTCAGATGCAATCTCTGATAGAGGAAGATATTCTGAGTGAATGTGATATTTCTAAGATTTTGGAATCTTACGGTGACAGACGTGATTATGAGTGGTACAGCGAAGATTTCCTCGGTTCGGAACTGTCTGTAGACACAATACTGAAAATCAGTGATATCCTGAATATAGCTGAGCCTGTATTCAGAAAAGTACTGGCATTGTGAGCGCTATAATTATGGAACAGAATAATCAGCTTACTGAAAGAATGAAAAACTGGATAGAGGATTTCGCAGAAGGCTTTGTTGCTTCGCTTTCAACGCAGGAGGTGCTTGACGGAGCTAGATTCGATGAGCTTGTTGATATGATGACGTTTTATTGTCATGATTCAGAAGCTTTAATAAGAGAGTCATGTGAAGAGGCGTATCAATATCGGCGGAACTGTATACATTTTTATCTCGATATACATATGCCGAATGAAGATGATGAAAAAAAGCTTTTGAAAACTGTTGTAGAAGCAGTGCCGGGAGCGAATATTGTACCACTTGTAATGATCGATTTATATTCACTTTACAAAGATCCGCACCTAACAGATGATGATCTTCATGTGATAGCGAGGAAACTGGTTGAAGTATTTCCGACACATCCGTTTTTTCTGGACAGAATTAGGTATGATCCGTTTACGACAGCAAAAATTGGAGAATTGCGTATTGCTTACGATACACATGAAATGAAAGTGCGTAATGAAGAATTTATCTGGTAAATGAAAAGATCACCATACCGTAATTGTCTTCGGTGTGGTGATTACTTATATGAAACGATATGAGATTTTCCTCTTTCAATATTACGAAAAAGCACTTTCGAAGTTTGACAAAACAAGGATATTGCAGTATAATGTTGCTAAAAGCAAACCGGTGCGCAAAAAAGGAGATATTAAAATAAATGAATGAAATGTTTGATCTCTCGAAATTCGATGAATACAGAGAGGATAATCGACGTGAGGTAAAATCGGCAGAAGGCGGGCTGCCGCAAACTCTGTGGGATACGTATTCTTCAATGGCCAATACATATGGAGGCGTAATAATATGTGGCGTGAAGGAACGAAACGACGGTACATGGTTCACCACAGGAATGAAGGATGTTTCAAAATTGAAGAAAAACTTCTGGAATCAGGCTAATGACCAGAAGAAAGTCAGCATAAATTTGCTTAGCGAATCAGATGTAAAAGCCTATGAAGTTGGAGAAGATGTTATTCTTGTTATAAATGTTCCGATTGCAGACAGGGAAACCAGGCCGGTTTATATTAACGGTGATATGTTTCGCGGTACTTTTAAACGTACAAATGAAGGTGATTATCATTGTACGCCGAGAGAAGTCAAGGCAATGCTTCGTGATCAGGCAACAATGAGTCCTGATATGAAAGTGCTTGAAGATGAAAGTATTTCGGATTTTGATAGTGATAGTTTAAAAACTTATCGAATGCTGTATACTGCCAGACATACCGACAGTGCATGGAGTAAGCTTCCGGATGACAAGTTTCTTATTCAGATTGGTGCTGCAAGTGATAAAACAAGTGACGGAAGCATTCGTCCTACAGCAGCAGGACTTTTGATGTTTGGTCAGGAATATCGTATAACTCCTCAGTTCCCTGAATATTTTCTTGATTACAGGGAAAAACTTGATCCGGATATAAGATGGACAGATCGTGTGCAGACACAATCCGGGGATTTTTCCGGAAACGTATTTGACTTTTTTAGAATTGTATATTCAAAAATTACAGCAGATTTTAAGAAGCCGTTTATGACTGAGGGAGCATACAGGGTAGAAGAAACACCGAAACATCTTGCTGTTCGAGAAGCTTTAGCTAATTGCCTTGTGAATACAGATTATTTTCAGTCATGGAGTGTTGTTATTGAACGTTATCCTGACAGAATCGTAATGTCGAATCCAGGAACGATTATACCAGGTAAGAAACAGATGATGAAAGGCGGTATTTCTGAGCCTAGAAACAAGAATCTCTTCAAAATGTTTAATCTTATTGGTATCGGAGATCATGCTGGTTCAGGGGTTCCTGATATTTTTGATGTATGGAGAGTGGAAGGACTGATCGAACCGCAGATTGAAGAAAGGTTTGGAATAGACTGTCCGGACAGGACTACATTGATTTTGCCGCTGATAAAGAAAGAATCTGATGTTTCTGAAAAAAGTCACGAAGTCACGAAAAAAAGTCACGAAGTCACGAAAAAAAGTCACGAAGTCACGGAAAATAATTCTGAAAAACAAGTAAATAAACCGGAAGACATGAAAATGAGAAGACAAATGGTTATTGATATGCTTAAAACATATCCAAATGCAACCACGACTTCTATAGCCCAAGAACTGGGGATAACTGATCGGCAAGTAAGAACAGTACTGGAACAGTTGAAAGCTTCAGGGATAATTCGATTTGAAGGATATGGACGAAGCGGTAAATGGGTGATAATCGACTCATGAACAAAATATTAATCTCCGCCCTCATAGTAGCCATCGATGTTTTTATTTTCATGCGATATTGACAAATCATCATTTTCGGCTAAACTAAAGTAGTACTTTGGAATAGCCGAAGTATTACTCTGAACATAAGGGTGATAAAAATGTATTCAATTAAAAGAAATATAGAGCCTGTAATAGAACGCAGGGCGAAAAACAGTAAAGCAATACTTTTGACAGGACCACGTCAGGTAGGAAAATCTACATTGTTTAAACATCTGTTCAATGGTGTTAATCAGGTTCAGGTTACGTTTGATGATGATCTGCTTTTACTTCAGGTTACGGAAGATCCTGAAATGTTTATGCTTAATAATCCGCCTCCGCTTATGATAGATGAGGTGCAGAAATGTCCGGCTGTATTTAACCGGTTAAAAATTTATCTTGATAATACGGATAAATGCGCCAATTTCTTTCTGACTGATTCGCAGAAACTTCAGCTTATGGAGGAAATCAGTGAATCTCTTGCGGGCAGAGTATCGATAGTAGAACTTGATGGTCTTTCGACTTATCTGGAACGAGATGTAAACGAACTTATAAAGGCTCGTAATCATCTTACCTTTGTAAAGTTCATGACAGCGATCGCAGCCAGAACAGGACAGATACTCAATTATGCCACCATTGCCGATCAGGTCGGGGTGTCAGAGGTGACTATTAAAGAATGGATCTCGATTCTCGAAAAGAGCGGTATAGTATACTTACTTAAGCCATATACATCAAGTGTTCTGAACAGGGCTATAAAAACGCCTAAACTATATTTCAGGGATACCGGACTGTGCAGTTATCTGACCAGATGGCTTACTCCTGAAACTCTGAAAAATGGTGCCATGTCCGGTGCGATGTTTGAAACTTTTGTAATAAGCGAGATTCTTAAATCATACTCCAATGAAGGACTTGAATATGATTTTGATGTGTTTTATTACAATGGAAAAGACAAGAAAAAAAGAAAGACAGACGGCAGCACAGAAGCTATAGATGGTGAGATAGACCTTATAATTCAGGAAGGTGATACACTCCATCCTGTTGAAATCAAGATGTCAGCAATGCCTAAAGCCATTATGGCGTCAGAATTCGACATCCTTGACGGTATCCCGGATAAAAAAAGAGGAATGGGTGCGATTATATGCATGCATGAAAGAAAACTCTACCTTCGTGAAAATCTTGTAGCACTGCCTTTCTGGTATATATAAATTTTGAACGATTTTACAGTTATAGCGAACGTATAATTCAAAAGTTATAAACAGGAATCAGGCAGAATATAAACCGAGCGGCAAACGGATATGAAACCGTTTGCCGTTTCGCAGTTTATTATTCATTTTTCTTCTTCAGCCAGTTCCATGATATACACCTGGACTCTGAGTTTTTGTTTTAACGACAAATTCTGATATGCCTCCAGAATCTGATCGTTTCCAAAGATATTCTGGGATTCGACTTGGTGCCCAAGAACTGAAATGTCTGTCGAGAAATCCTCGGATTCATCGAGTATACAGTCAACCGGAACATCAAGAACTTTTGAAATCTCAATTAGCTTTTCAATCGGCGGGGATGAATTGTTGTTTTTCCATGCGGAAACAGTAGATGCAGGAACACCGATGCTGTCTGCGAGATTTTTCTGAGAAATGTGCTTTTTCTCAAGTATCATAAATAGCTTTTGTGATATGGTCATTAGTAGTCACTCCTTATATCAAATTTCAAAATCAAATTCATAAACGAAAAAATCGTCGACAAGCCTAAGCAAAATGCATTAAATTTAAAATCGCAATGATAATGATTAATCGTTTGTAATAATGATTATATCATTTTTGATGTGAATTTACAAGATACATGGCGACAGATTTTTTAAATTTCCCGAAAAAACAGCGCTTTTTAAGTTTGACAAAACAAGAATGCTGCAGTATAATGTTGCTAAAAGCAAACCAGCGCATAAAAAATACAAGGAGATAATGATGCGTCATAAAAAAATAATTTCCGCCCTCATAGTAGCCATCGCTGCACCTGTGATCGCATATTTCGTAAGCGAAGATATCCGCTGCATGCGCTATCTTAAGGATCCCGACGAGATCCGTCATAAGGAAGTGCAGTCAATCGATATGGCCGAAAAGGACAGAATAAAAGATTTCGATACCCTCTGGAAAGTGGTTTCAGAGGGCATTCCGGCTGTTTACGCCTATCCGGATGCTTTTGGGTACGATATAAGGAAATCCGGGGAGCGGTACCGTGAGGCTGTGCGTAACGCTGTGGATGATACGGAATATTTCTGCGTTATGCAGTCAGTGCTGAACGATGTTCCGAGCGCCCATACGGGGTTCTTTTTCCCAGACTACAAGCTTATAACCGAATACAACTGCATGGCGTCTGAGATCGTCAAGACGGATCCATATCTTCGTGATATGACGGAGCTGTGGAACAAGTCCATGAAGCATTATTACCGTGAAAGCCGTGCTTATCAGTTTGACTACGTTGAGGGTAAGTACTGCTTTTCACCGGATTCGGAAGTGAAGATATCTGACGAAGATGCTCCGGTGATAAAGTCTGTAAATGGCATGTCTCCTGATGAATTTATATTAGATCATCTTTCATCCGCAAAAATGAACTTTGATGATGAGACAGGCAAGCTTTATCGCAGAAGTCTTGTATTTAACGACCGGAACGGCGAGAAACTTGAACTTGTACTTGAAAATGAAGACGGATCGGAATCTGAAACGGAAGTTTTTTACGATCTGTGCGATGAATACATGTTTGTAAACCAGCCGTATCTGCACGGTGTTTACGAACCGCCGGATGAAATATATGATATAGAGTATCTTGACGAGGAAAGAAATATCGTATATTTCAGGCTGGATGACCTTGATAACGACAAGGGAAGCAAAGTGGCATCTGAGATAAAAAAGTACTGTACTTCTGATGACGTTTCAGTGATACTCGATCTTCGCCGCAATGGCGGAGGTACGCTTGAATATACCGGCGAATACCTTTATTCTTCGCTTTTTTCTGATGATAATACGGTGCATGAGTCGGAGTATATCCTTAAATCTTCCGGTAACCGGGACTTTTTCAGAGGTATCTACCGACTGATGAATATAAAGGTGTTTGGTATGGATAAGTTGTCATCCGGTGAGATTGCCGGCATATCTCCATTTCTTGAAGGCAGGACTGTATATTCTTATGACGTCAGTGCAGATATGAAAGGCGGCACCGGTCAGATGCCTTTTGTCTGCGTGCTCGTATCTGACCGGACGGCATCCTCTGCTGATTACTTCGTGTCGGCTGTGAAGCCGTACGATAATGCAGTGATCATAGGCGAAAACACTGCAGGAGAGAAGACCGGAGGTCAGTTCATGGCCATGCTTCCGAAAAGCAAACTTGTTTACTATTACAGCGCATCCGTGTGTCAGAATCCGGACGGAACGGACAATTCTCTGTACGGTACAGAGCCTGAGATTCGTTGCCGTCAGAGCCTTGACGGATACCGCGACCGCAGCATTATGTTTTCTGAAAACAAACCGGCAGACACTCTCAAAAATCGCATCCAGTGGGATGATGTACTTCAGAAGGCATTTGAGATTTGCAGAGACAGATGATGACATAAAAATAACGGCAGCCCATTACGGACTGCCGTTTCGTTTATTATGGGAACGCTGATCAATATCAGCGTGGGGTGCGGGGCGAAGCCCTGCTTTCTCCCAGTCACCGAAATCCGGCTACGCCGGATTTCGGGTTTGATCATTATTTTTTACTTGTTTTTTTGCCACTGCTTTCAAGGAACTTGTATGTGCAAGCAGCAAGTGCAGATCCAACGAGCGGAGCGAGGATGAATACCCATAGGCATGCGAGCGGATCTGTATTTCCTTCGAGACCTGTGATAACTGCAGGAGCAATGCTTCGTGCAGGGTTTACTGATGTACCTGTAAGGCCGATTCCGAAGATGTGTACAAGTGTAAGTGTGAGGCCGATGATAAGGCCGCCGAATGAGCCGTGATTTGCTTTCTTTGATGTAACGCCGAGAATTGTGAGAACGAAGATGAATGTAAGAACGATCTCAACAACACATCCTGCAGCAGCACTTCCGTTTACGCCAGCGAGTCCGTTTGAACCGAATGCTCCGGTCTTGTCGTTTACTGCACCAAGTGAGAAAATAAGTGCGAGAAGTCCTGATCCTGCGAAAGCACCGAGGCACTGTGCGCATATATATCCGAAAAATTCTGAAGGTGTGATTCCGCCTGTAAGAAGAACGCCGAGTGAAACAGCCGGGTTTATGTGGCATCCTGAAATATTTCCGATGCAGTATGCCATACCTACAATAACGAGACCAAATGCAAGAGCGGTGAGAATGTATCCTCCGCCGTTTTCCGCATCACATCCGACCAGCATCGCTGTTCCGCAGCCGAGAAGCACCAGAACCATAGTTCCGATAAATTCGGCTATGTACTTTTTCATGTTTTCCATAATAACCTCCGTGAAATCAAAGTATTTTTACGCTTACTATAATTTTAGCACAAATTCATGATGAGTTCAATACAAAAATAGATTAAATGCTGTTCATCCGGATTATTTGCTGACCATTTCTTTCAGAAGGATAAAGTCGATGATATTGATCTTTCCGTCGCTGTTGACATCGGCCGCCATAGATCCCTTTTCGTTGATAGTCATAGCACCAAGAAGAGTGTACTGAAGTGCAACAAGATCCGCAGCAGTGATCGAAAAATCAAGGTTTACATCACCAGGAGTAATCTGTGGCTCTGCCGGTTCGGTTACGACTGGCTCGGTTACCGCTGGTTCTGTTATTACCGGTTCGGTAATGGCTGGTTCGGTTACAGGAGGCTCTGTGATCTCCGGTTCTGTTACGACTGGTTCTGTGACTGCAGATTCCGTGATTTCCGGCTCCTTGGGCTTTTCCGGTGAAAGTTTGACTGTGCCTTCAGGGAATGCATTTACCGTAAGATCGTTGATATAGTATTCGATATTTGTGTAGCCTTCACCGCAGTAGTCGCCGTTTGTATCGCCTGCGTCGTTCGGATCGAGACCACGTGCAAGCTCCCATTCATCCGGCATTCCGTCGTTGTCCGTATCGGTTATGGTCTTCGTGAGCACCGGAGCAGGGTAGTTGTACTTCGTGTCGCACTTTATCTGATACTGGTTGAGCTTCTGCTGCTGTGATGAATCTGCCGTGCCATATGAAGCTGTTCCGGTGAGATAGCCCGTACCGGTTTTCGTTTCATTTGCGCACTGTTTGTCGATATCTGTACGCAGATCAGGTGCGATGCCGTTTCCTGCAAAATTAATTACATGGTCATATGAAGCTTCCGCGCTTTCAGTTTTATCTGCCGTTGAAATATTTTCACCGTCGGAATCGATAGTAAATGCGGAACCGCTCTTAACGCTGTCCTTGGATATGCCAAGTCCGTCCTTTACGGTGATCCCGTTCCAGTTATCGTAGGTGACATCCCCGTAAACAGATCCGTCCTTATTGAGCATCCTGTTTCCTGCGAGATAGATCTTGAAATTCTGCGGATTTGTAGAGCTGTCTACGTTGACATAGCGCTTGCCGCCGGTTGTGCCGTTTCCCATCTTAAGTGTATTGCCGACGTAGTTGAGATGCCCTATCGTTCCGTAGGCTGTTTCGTAAGCCCAGTCATATATTACGTTGTTGGTAAAATCAGCGGTCTTGGTTCCCGGCACTTTACCTCTGAAATTTCTTGAAACATTGTGAACAATGAGATTGTGGTCAAATGTGAGATTCCCGTTGCCCATCATGATGCCGAATCCGTGCAGCCCCTTGTCGTGGCCGCCCCATGAATCAGCAGGACCGATAACGGAATACTGAACAGTGTAGTATTCGTTGTTTGAGTACAGTCCCCACTGTTCGTCAGTCGTCCAGCCCATCGAGCAGTGGTCGATTATCGAATGTGCGCCCTTTGCACCGCCCCATGCGTCGTTTCCCTTGCTTGTAGCTGCATACGGACCCGGACGTGAGCTTATGAAACGGCAGATGATATTGTCACCGCCCATGCCGAGTTTGTAGTTCTTAAGCGTGATGCCAGAACCGCCCGGAGCTGTCTGTCCTGCAATGGTCACACTGTCAGCAACTATTATATTTCCCTTAAGTTCTATTGTACCGCTTACATCAAATACGACGATACGGTTCGATTTACTTACCGCCTCTCGGAATGATCCTTCACCGCTGTCGTTGAGATTCGTTACATGCACGACTTCGCCGCCGCGCCCGCCGGTGGTATATTTTCCGCCTCCGACAGCCCCCGGAAATGCCGGTATCTTATCTGCGGCATTTACTTCATTGCTTCCCGTCTGAAAACCTGAAACTCCCGAAACGGCCATTGCCATACCTGAAACAAGAGCCAGAGCTCTTTTAACATTAACTTTCATTACACAATCCTCCTGATCAATTGGTGCCCGCTGCACCATGTAAGGCAGCACTGATCAATTCGTCAATCAGTGAGGGGGGGCGGGGGCGAAGCCCCTGCAAACTCCTCACTCCGCAGTATCCGGCGAAGCCAGTACTGCGGTTGAATCAGCGCTTTCCTGACTAACTGTTCTTATTATAACGTAATTTCAGTGTATTTGCAATAGAAATATGGTCACCATGTTAGGACCGGTTGTTATTTGTGAATAAAAACGAACCAGGCAGCACAATCTGTACTGCCTGGTTCTTAAAAATAAAAAATGCGGATAACAGGACTTGAACCTGCACCGAGTTACCCCGATTAGCACCTGAAGCTAACGCGTCTGCCAGTTTCGCCATATCCGCATACGATGCTTTAAGCATCTTTAAAATTATAGCATATATCATGGTGCTTTGCAAGTGGTTTTTTTAAAAAATTTCTCATAATGCGATAAAAACGCACTGGTAAAGTAAAGTTTCACAAAAGACCACATGAATTTCTATTGACTTTTCCGAATTTATAGATATAATTAAATATATATGTGCCCGAAAACGGTACTGTTTTTTACCAACGTTTTTGAGGCTCTTTTATCAGTGCGAACATCTGTGTAACACGCGCAGATACGTACGCTGTCAGCCGGTCTGCAGAGAGTAACCGCAGTTTGCGGATCTGCAGAGGGCAGTATAAACGATTAGTGAAACAAAGAATGCCACGACCTTTTGCAAGAGGTAGACATAATATATGCAAAAACATATACCGAATTTAGAACCTTTTAAAAGGACACTGAACTGGCTTTCCTCCCTTTTCATAACCATACTTCTTACTGCATCGTTTGCTTATGTGTGGTACAACTGTTACTACACCGAGCTCGTTCTTCCGTTTTACCGGAAGGGCAACTGGATGGTTATCGGTATCTATCTGGTCATCGCCGTGATCTTCAATCAGGTCTACGGAAGCTACAAGGTAGGATATCTTCGTAAATCGGAGGCTTTTTATTCCCAGATCATTTCAGTGTTTGTGATCAACCTTATAACCTACTGTCAGATCAGCGTTATAGGGCGTGATTTTATGAATGTCATGCCGATGGTTTTACTTACCATCGCAGATCTTATAATAGTACTTGTCTGGACGATCGTCAGTGCGGCGCTTTATAAAACGTTTTTCCCGCCGCGTAGAATGATAATAGTATACGGAAGTCAGAAAGCCGGCAGTCTCGTTCTCAAGATGAGCCGGAGAACGGATAAATACATCATCGCCGAATCCATAAAGGCGGATGAGGATATTGAGCTTATCAAGGAAAAGATGCTCGGATACGGTGCGGTCATAATGTACGACGTTCCGGACCATATGCGAAACGTTCTTCTGAAGTTCTGCTTCGATCATTCGCTCCGCGTGTACATGGCTCCGAAAATATCCGATATAATAGTAAGAGGCGCCCACGAGATCAATCTTTTCGACTCACCGCTTCTTCTGTGCCGCAACAGCGGCCTTTCCTTTGAAGTAAGGGCTACCAAGAGGATCATCGACTTTGTTCTGGCTCTTATCATACTTCCGTTCCTGCTTGTCCCTATGGCGGCGGTTGCTCTTGCGATCAAGATAGAGGACGGCGGTCCGGTGATCTATAAGCAGGAAAGGCTTACGACCCGCGGCAAGCGTTTCAACGTTCTGAAGTTCCGCAGCATGAAGGTGGATGCCGAAAAAGACGGCGTTGCTGTTCTTGCGAAGGACCATGACGATCGCATCACCAAAGTCGGTGCCTTCATAAGAAAATGCCGTCTCGACGAGCTTCCGCAGATATTCAATATAATAAAGGGCGACATGTCCTTCGTTGGTCCGCGTCCGGAACGTCCGGAGATCGCAGCCGAGTACGAAAAGGAGATGCCGGAATTCAGCTTCCGTCTCATCGTAAAGGCAGGACTTACGGGCTATGCGCAGATAATGGGCAAGTACGACACAACACCTTATGACAAGCTGAGAATGGATCTTATGTACATCGAAAAGTACAGCATAATGCTCGATTTCAAGATCATGCTCATGACTATAAAGACGATGCTCTTTCCGGGCGACACCAACGAGTCGGAAAATATCCTTAAACCCAAATCAGATGACAAATAGAGAAACGACTGCGGGATCCCGCACTGTTTCCGTGCATTTCAGACGAAATCCGAAAAGAAATAACAGAAAAAGAGGTTTTTTAATGAAAATAACAGCAGTAATAATGGCAGGCGGCAAGGGCGAACGTTTCTGGCCTAAGAGCCGTACTTCATACCCTAAGCAGTTCCTTTCGCTCACATCTGACGGCGAAACCATGATACAGAAGACGGTAAAGAGACTTCTTCCTATAGTAAGCATGGAGGACATATTCATAGTTACAAACGAGAACTATGTGTCCCTTATAAACGAACAGCTTCCTGACATTCCGCAGGAAAACATCCTCGCTGAGCCGGTAGCCAGAAACACTGCTCCGTGTATTGCGCTTGCAGCATCTGTTATCAGCAAGAAATATGATGATGCAGTAATGATGGTGCTTCCGTCAGACCACCTCATCAGATACGAGGAATTCTACGTTGATACGCTCAAACGTGCGGCAAAGGTGGCACAGAAGGGCGAGAACCTTGTTACCATCGGCATCACACCGACATATCCTGAAACAGGATACGGCTACATCAAGTTTATGAGCGCTGATGACGACGAACTGGCCGGTGCGTATAAGGTAGATAAATTCGTTGAAAAGCCGTGTCTTGAAAAGGCAAAGGAATACTTAAACAGCGGACGCTATCTCTGGAACAGCGGTATGTTCGTATGGAAGGTATCAACTATAATGGACAATTTCCAGAAGTACCTTCCTGACATGTACGAAGGCTATCTGAAAATGAAGGAAGCGGCATTTACGGCAACTTTCCGTGAGACACTTGCAGAGTGCTTTGAAAATTTCAAGTCTGAATCAGTCGATTTCGGTATCATGGAAAAGGCTGAAAACATATACACACTTTCAGGAAGCTTCGGCTGGGATGATGTCGGAAGCTGGCTTGCACTTGAAAGAATAAACCAGACAGATGAGTGCGGAAACTACGTAACAGGTGATGTTATCAGCATCGACACAACAAAGAGCATCATCTGCGGAAACAAAAAGCTCATTGCAACGCTTGGCGTTGAGGATCTCATTGTTGTTGATACAGATGATGCTATGCTTATCTGTACAAAGGATCACACACAGCAGGTGAAGAAGGTCATTGAGACGCTTAGAACCTGTAACAGAAGAGATCTTATTTAAGGTAGATGGATTTTTATAAGCAGGGCTTTGCGGTCGAGTGATGCACTTCCTTCGGTCGCCTGCACCTTCGCATATTTTAAGCAGGGCTTTGCGGTCGCCCTGCACCTTCGCGGCAGCGCCTTTGAGGCAGTACTTTGCGGCGGCGGAGTTGCTGTTGAGTTTCAGGTAAGGAGTTTTTTAATAATGAAAAATGCACTGATCACTGGTATCACCGGGCAGGACGGTTCCTATCTTGCGGAACTGCTCCTTGAAAAGGGATACAGAGTTTACGGAATAATGAGAAGAAAGAGCGTTGTTGACTACGGCAACGTGGAACATATAAAGGATAAGATAAACTTCATCTACGCTGATATGACTGATGTTATCTCACTCATTAATGCAATGAGAGTATCACAGGCTGATGAAGTTTATAATCTCGCTGCACAGTCTTTCGTTGCAACAAGCTGGGAACAGCCGCTTGCAACTGCTGAGATCGACGCTGTGGGCGTTACTAATATGCTTGAGGCAATAAGAACAGTAAAGCCTTCATGCCGTTTCTATCAGGCTTCAACTTCCGAGATGTTCGGTCTTGTACAGGCTATCCCGCAGTGCGAGACAACACCGTTCTATCCGAGAAGTCCGTACGGCGTTGCAAAGCTTTACGGTCACTGGATCACAAAGAACTACCGTGAAAGCTACGGCCTTTTCACATGCTCAGGTATTCTCTTCAACCATGAATCAGAACGCCGCGGCAAGGAATTCGTTACAAGAAAGATCACTGACGCAGTGGCAAGAATAAAGAACGGTCTTCAGGAGTACGTTGAACTCGGCAACCTCGATTCAAAGAGAGACTGGGGTCACTCAAAGGACTACGTAAGAGCCATGTGGCTCATGCTCCAGCAGGACAAGCCGGATGACTATGTTGTTGCAACAAACGAAACAAGAACGGTACGTGAATTCGTTGAGATCGCCTTTAAAACAGCCGGTATCGATGTTGAATGGAAGGGCACAGGCGTAAACGAAGTTGGTATCGATAAAGCTACAGGCAAAACAGTTGTAAAGGTATCAGAGAAGTTCTTCAGACCAGCTGAAGTTGACATCCTTCTCGGCAACCCTGAAAAGGCTGAAAAGACACTGGGCTGGACAAGAGAGATCTCTTTTGCCGAGCTCGTTGAAAGAATGGTAAGGAACGATCTTGCTCTTGTTGAAAAAGAGATCAAGATAAATAAGTTAAACTGATATGAAGATCTCATTTGACGTACTTCCGCTTATAAGCGAAAACATGTCCGGAATAGGATACTGTGAAGCCGGACTCGTGGGAGATATGATACGTTCCCACCCGGAGGACAGTTTTACACTCGACTATTTTTCACGTAAGGATCATGAGGTGAAAAGGAACAGACTGAAGGCTTATATGCAGGAGAACTGTTCCCTTAACGAATCTCATTTTTCCGGATTTCTGTACAGGACAGTCATGAATATAATACCGGTTCCGTACACAATGTTTTTCGGAAAGAAAGCGGATATAACCCACTTTTTCAATTACATAGTTCCGCCTTTTGTACATGGCAAAAAGGTGGTTACCATTCACGACATGGTAATAAGGGCATATCCGGAGACGGTGCGTTTCCGTACAAAGCAGCTTCTGCTTACCGGAATGAAGAAGTCCATGAAGCGTGCCGACGTGATAATCACTGACTCTGAGTTCAGCAAAAGCGAGATAACCAAGTACTATCCGCAGTTTGCAGACAAGATTCAGGTGGTCTACTGCGGCGTTAATACAGAAAAATTCTATCACATAGATGATAAGGAACGAATAGAAAAAACGAAGACCTCACTCGGTATCGAAGGCGAGTATTTTCTCTACCTCGGAACGATAGAGCCGCGTAAGAATCTTGAACGCCTTATTGAAGCCTACGGCATTCTGAAGACCGGACATAAAAATGTTCCGAAGCTTGTCATGGCAGGCGGCAAGGGATGGCTCAACAGCGGTATCTACGGCAAGGTTGAGTCACTCGGACTTAAAGATGATGTGATTTTTACGAAATATATTCCGGATGAGAATATCTGTCCGCTGATGAACGGAGCCACAGCCTTTGTGTTCCCGTCCATCTACGAGGGATTCGGCATGCCTCCTCTTGAGGCGATGTCATGCGGCGTTCCGGTGGTATCCAGCCGTGAGGCTTCGCTTCCGGAAGTTGTGGGCGACTGTGCGGTTATGGTGGATGCATATTCGCCGCAGTCCATTGCCGAAGGTATGTATAAGATCTGGGCCGACAAAGAACTTGCAGCTGATCTCAGCCGCCGTGGCATGGAACGTGCTGCGGATTTCACCTGGCATAAGTTCTCGGAAAAGCTCCACGACATTTACAAGGCGGTACTTGCATGAAGATACTGCAGGTAAACAAGCTCTACACTCCGCACATCGGCGGTATCGAGCGTGTAATACAGGATATTTCCGAGGGACTGAATGATAAATACGATCTAAGGGTACTGGTATGTCAGCCGAAGGGAAAGGCGACAGATGAAGTTATAAACGGAGTAAGGGTACACCGTTCCGGAAGCTTCGGAACGTATTTTTCCATGCCTGTTTCACTGTCGTTTCTTTCGGACTTTAAAAAGATGTCCCGTGACGCTGATATCGTTCACGTTCATCTTCCGTTTCCGCTCGGCGACCTTGCCTGCCTTCTTTCAGGCTATAAGGGCAAAGTGGTCGTAAGCTGGCACAGCGATATAGTAAAGCAGAAAAAGCTTATGACTTTCTACAAACCGATAATGAACTCTTTTCTTAAAAGAGCGGATCGTATTTTCGTTGCAACGGAAGGACATATAAAAGGCTCGGCATATCTTGGACCGTACAGTGACAAGTGTGTCATCGTTCCCTATGGTATAGATACTGAAAGTTACGAAAAGGCGGAGGCAAAGCCTTTTCTGACTGAAAAGCTTAATAATAAAACCAGTAAAAAGCTCATGTTCACAGGCCGTCTTGTTTACTACAAGGGTATCGATGTTCTTATAAGAGCCCTTAAAGATACGGAAGACTGTGAACTTTTTATTGCCGGTGAAGGCGTACTTAAAGAGTCCCTTGAAACCGAAGTACGTGACGGCGGTTTAACAGACCGCGTCCATTTCCTCGGCCGTCTGTCAGACGACGATCTTAAGGCCGCTTTCCGCGACTGCGACATCTTCATTCTTCCGTCAGTGGAAAACAGCGAAGCCTTCGGCATCGTCCAGATGGAAGCCATGGTCTACGGACATCCGGTCATCAACACCTCACTTCCGACCGGCGTTCCGTACGTAAGTCCCGACGGAGTAAGCGGTATCACCGTACCGCCGCGGGACGAAAAAGCACTGGCAGATGCCATAAACAAACTTGTACACGACGACGCTCTCCGCGAAGAATACGGCAGGAACGCATACCGTATAGTCCGCGAGCGCTACGCATCAGAAAAGGTACTTGAAAGAATAAGCGGGATCTATGAAGATCTTCTGAAATAATTGCTGATTGGTCAGCTGATCAGCGCATGGATGCAGAGTAAACACTGGTTTATCCAGCGGGGAACCGGGGCGAAGCCCCGCACTCTCCCCCCTCCCGCAGATCCGGCGAAGCCGGATCTGCGGCTTGATCAGTGAAATTACAGAGAGAAAGGCGGAAAAACACATGAAGGCACTTATAATCGGCGCGGCAGGATTTGTCGGCGGACATCTTATCCGGCATCTAGTGTGCGACTGCGGTGCGGAAGTCGCAGCTACAAAGCTTCCACACGAAAAGCTTGAAACTGAACAAGCAGATATATATGACCTTGACATACTTGACACCTGTGCTGTTTCCGCTCTTGTAAAGGAAATAAAACCGGATCAGATTTATCATCTGGCGGCACAGAGTTCGGTTAAGGTATCCTGGGAAAAGCCCCAGCTTACAGCCGATATAAACGTAAAGGGGACCATAAATGTCCTTGAAGCTGTTCGTGCTTCCGGATGCACTCCGCGGATCCTTCTTGTGGGATCGGGTGAGGAATACGGTTATCTGAAGCCGGATGAGATACCTGTCCGTGAGGACACGCTTCTCCGCGCAGGCAACATATATGCCGCAACAAAGGCATGTCAGGGTATGCTCGGCGAGATCTACGCCAGAGCCTACGGAATGGATATCGTGATGGTCAGGGCATTCAATCATATCGGTCCGGGCCAGAGCGAGATATTTGTTGTATCTGATTTCTGCCGTCAGGCAGTCATGACAGAAAAAGGTCTCAGGGAGCCGGTCATGAGTGTCGGAAATCTTGCTGCGGAGCGTGACTTCACCGATGTCCGTGACATAGTAAGGGCATATTCGTCACTTATGAAGTCAGGAAGGAAAGGCGAGACCTACAACGTCGGAAGCGGAAAGGCGAGAAGCATTCAGAGCATTCTTGAAATGATACTTTCGAAAACTTCCGTACACATAGATGTTAAACAGGACATCGCAAGAATGCGTCCGAGCGATGTGCCGGTCATTGCAGCCGACATTACAAAGCTTAAAGCGGACACGGGCTGGGAACCCGTTATCGCTATCGGTGATACGATAGATGATATAATGAATTACTGGAGGAAAATATTATGAGAAAAAAGACAGCATTTTTAGCAGCGTTATTATTTACGGCTTCCTTTGCGGGAAACGTATGGACCGTTTCGGCGGAGGAAACTGCAAATCAGTCAGATAAACCTGCTGCAGAACAGACTGCTTCTGCGGAAACTGAAACAAAGCCGGAGGAAAACAGTTCTGCACCGACGGAAATACCGTCAGCTTCACCTGCTGTAACATCATCAGCGGAACCGACGGCAGCACCGGCGGAGACTCCTTCTGCCGCACCGACAGCAGAACCTTCCGAAGAACCGAAGCAGGAGGAACCTAAGGAAGAACATGCTGATCTTAAGAAATTCGTAAAGGGAGTAACTGAGAACGACGAACAGGCAAACGAGCTTATGAACAGGCTCCTTGCGCATGAGACGACTGCCGCAGATGCGGTAATAAACTTCTTCTCAAAGAAAAACTACGACGACAGCGAGGAAGGTCATAAGCAGTTTATTGCCGACCTCTGTAAATATGTTTACATGAATGACGGTGAGTTTGACAGGGAATATCCGGCCAAGACTCCGTTCTTCGAATTCGGCATGAGTAAGGAATACTTCCTCATGCGTTTTGTTGAGTCCGATATATTCAGAGATTTCTGTTCTGCCGAGGGTATTGACCGCGGCAGCATACCGATAACTGAAAACAGGGATAAAAACCCGCAGGTGACCGGTTACATCCAGAGGATCTATAACAAGGTACTCGGAAGAAGAGCTGATGCCGACGGTCTTAACAGCTGGACCGGCGAGATGAACAATAACGGAAAAACTGCCGCAGATGTGCTTGCAGGTTTCCTTAACAGCGATGAATTTAAAAAGAAGAACACCTCAAACGAAGACTATGTCACAATACTGTTCCGTATGTGCCGTGACCGTGATCCGGAAGAGGAGGAACTTAAAAGCTTTGTGGAAGCTACTCTTGCCAAGGGACACACAAGGGAAGCTGTGCTTAAGAAATTTGTACGTTCTGACGAGTTCACAAAATACTGCGAGGACAGAAAAATAAACCGCGGTGATATAAACATAGGCGGATGGTCAACAAACTATGACGGTTTCAAGATATACATAAGTCCTGACACAGGTCTTATGGAACGCGGATATGTACAGGTAAACGGCATTCCGTGCTACTTTGACAACGACGGTTCTCTCCGCACGGACTGGAGTGATCTTGTAAGTGTTGTGCCGGAAAGCGCACAGACGTATTCCTATTCTGCAATGGAAAAGGATATCACAAAGCTTGCCCAGCAGTATCCTTCACTGGTGAGCATCGGTTCGATCGGCCGCACCTTTGACGGAAGACAGATATACGACTTCATGATCGGTGACAAAAATGCTGAGAACCAGCTGATACTTACCGCAGGCATGAATGCGGATGAGACTGAAATGGCAAGATACTTCCTTGCAGACGCAGAAAAATTCCTTAAGAATTACTGCACATGGAAGTATGACGACAAGTCATACAGGGAACTCCTTGAAAATACCTGTGTGCACATAATCCCGATGCGAAATCCTGACGGAATTTCCATTGCACAGTTCGGACTCGACGGAATAAGAAATCCATCACTGAAACAGCGTGTAAGAACCATGAGTGTTCTCGACATAAATAAAAGCGGCGGTAACATTTCACTGAGTGATTACCTTAAGGGCTGGAAGGCAAATGGCCTCGGTGTTGATCTTTCGCTTAATGCCGGAAAAGGCAGCGGCACGAAGACCATGCCGTGTGCTGAAGGATATGCAGGCGACGTTAAGAACCCTGAAACAGAACTGAGGGCATTTGACGAATTCAGAAAATCTCATGAAAATGCAGTTACAGTATCCTTTGATGACTTTAAGAAGAAATCAGGTGAAGATCATGCTGCGCTGGCGGTCTGCATCAGTGATGTTAAGTCAGCAGGTGACGCTCTGAAAGCTGAAAATACAAAAGCTGAAGCACCTGAGAACACTGTGACTGAAGAAACAAAGGATAACTCTGCTCAGCAGGCTGCTCCTGAACAGGTAGTAAAAAAATCAGCTTATGCTGAACATCTCTATAAAACAGTTCTTGGCAGAGATCCTGACGAAGAAGGATGGGAATACTGGACTGAAAGCCTTGACACCGGTAAAATAACTCCGATCCAGACACTGTACGTGTTCCTCGAGAGCCGTGAACTCCAGAAGCACGGCTGGTCCGATGAGAATTACGTAAAAATTCTTTTCCATTCCATTTGCGACAGAGAGCCTTCAGAAGAGGAGATAAACCGTTATAAGGATCTTCTCGGAAACGGCTATTCAAGAAATTACGTTGCAGCACGAGTTACAGAACTCGGCGAATTCGATAAGGTATGCCGGAAGTACGGCGTTTCAGGAACAGATCCCGGAAATGAGGGGTGGAACGACACCGCCGAAGGCAGATGCTACATCGAAAACGGCCTCAGAGTAAGAAATGATCTCCGCAATCTTGACGGATTTACATATGTGTTTGACAAGGAAGGTTATCTCGCTGAAGGAAACGTTGATCTCGGTCAGACCACATACTTTGTCAAGGACGGATACATCATGCCGCGCAACGGTATCAACTGGAGAAAGGAAGTTGCGGCCGGCAATCTCAGAAGCGATTCAGGCACTGCTCAGAAGATGGACGTTCCTGTTGACTACCAGTTCCTCTACACAAGAACTATCTGCACGTTTAGCGGTGTTGACAAGCATGTACGTGAGTCAGGCTGCGGTGCCGCAAGTGCGTCAATGGTGCTGAGATATCTCACAGGAAGGGATGACGAGAAGTTTGATCCTGAATATCTCTTCGAGTGGGCGTACAAAAACGGTGAATACTTCGGATACGGACTTGCCGAAAGCACACTTACGAAGTTCCTTGAAAATGAAGGCGGCATAAAGAGCTACTGGATAGATCCTGATGCAGCCAGGGTTTCAAGGGCACTCAGAAACGGTCATCCGCTTATCGCTCTTATGCATGAAGGATATTTCACATCCAGCGGTCATTACATCGTTCTTACCGGTATCACCAGAGACGGATATGTTACTGTAAACGATCCGAACAACTCATCAACCGGAAGAATGGAATACAGACTCGATACAGTTCTCAGTCAGGCCAAGGATTTCATGATCTGCGGCATAAGCGAGGAAGAGGACAGGAAACTGGAAGAGGCAGAGAAACAGAAAGCCGAACAGAAAAAGAAGGAAGAGGAGCGCAAAAATGCTCCGAAGCAGTCCGGCTGGTCAAAGGATCAGGACGGAAACACGATCTTTCTCGACGGTGACGGCGAACTGGTCACAGGACATGCCGTGATCGGCGGTGTAAACTGTTACTTAGGTGAAAACGGTGTTCTGGGCACGGGCTGGGAAAGCAATGAAACCTTTGTTGATACTTCATCTGCAATGTACACCTACGAAGATATGGTTTCTGACATAAACAGTCTCGAATCTACCTATGCTTCGCTCGTAAAAGTAAAAAGCCTCGGCAAAACAGCTGACGGCAGAGATATATATGACATTGTGATAGGCAAGGGAGGCAGGCAGCTGGTAGTACACGGCGGATGCCATGCAAGAGAATACATGGGAACTCAGCTCGTTATGAACCAGACTGAGAATTTCCTTAAGCATTACTGGGACGGAAGCTATTCGGGACGTTCGTACAGAGATCTTCTGAATGGCTGGCAGATACACATTATACCGATGCTCAACCCTGATGGTGTCACAATAAGCCAGAAGGGAATCGACGGAATACGTTCCGCTGAACTTAAAGCAGGAATTCGTGAGATCTACAGCAAAGATCTTTCAGGCGGCGTAACAGGACTCGGCTTCGAGGCGTACTTACGAAGCTGGAAGGCCAATGCAAAGGGTGTTGATATAAACCGTAACTTCCCGGTTCCTGAGTGGGCAGACCAGGGCGAGATCCAGCGTCCGAGCTGCGGAAAATACGCAGGACCTTCAGCCGGTTCCGAGATCGAAACAAGGGCAGTTACAGACCTTGTAAATTCACTGCCTGGATGCAGAGCGGTAGTAAGCTATCACTCATCCGGTTCGATGATCTACTGGCAGTACCACCAGTCAGGCGATTTCCTTGAACAGTGCCGCACAACAGCCAACGCACTCCACAACATTACAGGATACAACCTCATCTACGGCGAAAACAGCGGCGGCGGATGCAGCAACTGGGTAGCAGACGTAAAACACATCTTCGCCTGCACAATAGAAATAGGCACAGGCGACTCCCCGCTAAACATCGGCCAGTACCCGGGCATCTGGAACGCTAATAAGGATGTTATACCGTACATGTTATCTGCATATTAAATAAAACTCTGTAATTCATATAAAGCTAATGTGGCTGGAAACTACTGCCCGTTCAGAGCGGACTGTGGACAGGAGAAATCCAGCTTACTGCGGGTTAAACAACACAATTCATTTCACTCATGCTGCAGGTGAGCAGCACAGCTCATTTCAATCCTGCGGCGGGTGGAATAGCACAACTAATTTCATCCTGTAGCGGGTGGAGGGGGCGCAGCCCCCTCCACTTTAGCCCCCTCCCTCCGGGAGGGGGTTGGGGGTGGGGATAATAACTACATTTTAATGGAAGGATTTTGATTTATGATAAAAAACAATGCCGGCATACAGCAGTTCCTTGATGCGGCTCATGAAGAAACAGACAAGTCAGGGAAGCAGTGCGACCTTATAACTTTCAATGAATTCTGGGACGAAAAATACGGCGCAGCTGAAATGAGCTTCGACAGAAGAGCATTCCTCAACGACGTTGGCTCCATTCAGTCTGTAAACCAGATAACCTACTACCAGGAACTCACTTCATACAAAAAAGGTATCGCACCGGTGGTGTTTTTCTTCAAGAGGATCATAAGAAAAATCAATGCATTCCTTTTCCTCCCGCTTGTTGCAGCGCAGAACACCTTCAATCTTTCAGTATCATCATTCGCCGGCCATGTGCGTAACTACATAAACCGTGAGGAGAATACAAGAAACATCTTTCTGAAAAGAGAAAAGGAACTCGAAGACAGGATCGCCCTTCAGGGCGCTCAGATCAGGGAGCTTCAGAGAACTGTAAACGAGCTCCGTGACGCAGTTGATACACTTACAGGAGGTAACGGCAGATGAAAATCTATCAGATAGTTGCATCACTCAATTTCGGCGATGCCATTGGAAATGACGTTATCGCCAAGAAGCATGTCATCGAGGACATGGGTATAGAAACCGAGATCTACGCAGGAAGCGTAGCGGCAAAGATCACTGAACCTGGCGTTTTCACCCTCGACAAGATGCCGAAGGTGAACGAGGACGATATCATGATCTATCACATGGGCAACGGCTCACCGATAAATCACATGGTTACCGAGCTCAACTGCCGCCGCATAATGTTCTATCATAACATCACTCCTTACGAGTTTTTCGCTATAGACAACATCAATTCCGTTGAAGGCTGCCGCAGAGGTATCGAAGATATGCATACCCACATGAAGGGCAAATTCGACGCATATATCACAGCTTCACAGTTCAGCAAGGATGACCTTATTAAGATGGGATACAAAGAGAATCTTATCGACGTTATCCCGATAATCGTTCCGTTTGATGACTATAAGCAGCAGCCGGACGAAGCTATGATGAGAAAGCTTTCCGACGGTGTTACAAACATCCTTTTCGTAGGAAGAGTTGCACCTAACAAGAAGCACGAGGATATCATCCGTGCTTTCGCATACTACAAGAAGCACGTAAATGAAAAATCAAGGCTTATCCTTGTCGGAAGTCATGACCCGAACGGAATGTATTACAATGACATCGTTTCATACGTGAAAAAGCTTGGCGTGGAGGACGTTGTTTTCCCTGGCCATATCAGCTTTGCCGAAATACTTGCAATCTACAGCAAGGCAGATGTATTCCTCTGCATGAGTGAACACGAAGGATTCTGTGTTCCGCTGGTTGAGGCTATGACTTTCGATGTTCCTGTTATCGCATACAATGCCTGTGCAGTTCCGGAAACTCTGGGCGGAGCAAGTGTCGTAGTCGATGACAAGGATCCGGTCTTCCTTTCAAAAGTTATAAACGAAGTTGTTGAAAACGAGGAAATGAGAAAGACTATAATCGAAGCTCAGAGAAAGAGACTCGAAGATTTCCAGTACGAAAAGATAAAGGATACATTCCAGAAATTCCTCCGCGATTTCATGGCTAAATATCCGCCTCTCAACAACGATGACAGTAAAAAAAACTATGATAAGCTCTACGACCTGACCGAGAAAAATCTTGAAGAGTCAGGCAAGACGATGCAGTTTTCAAAATTCGCACTTCGTACAATGGCGTCAAGACAGGCTGAAAGTGTTGATGTGACAGCACTTATAAATTCAGGCTGCAGCGCGCATGAATTCATTGAAGCATTTTTTCTGACTTTTTTCGGTACGCTGCCGTCAGAGACTGATTTTGAGTACTGGGAAAACGATGAGAAGACAAGAGGCCGCGAGGCTTTTCTCCATACAATGCTTGAATATGCCCGTACAGCTGATACACGTATCATGAACGGTGCCCGTATGCTCTATTCACCATACTGATCTTTCGGGGTTGAAAGTTAAATGAAAAAGATCTACATAGATGTTACCAACATACCTGAACTTGAACATTTCACCGGAGTTTCGAGAGTAGTGACCGAGGTGCTTATACGCCTTGTTCACGCCGGATCTGATGTTTCAGCCGTTTCATATTCTGTCGAAAAGCACGGATACATCCTGCTCGATACAAAAGCGTTTGTATCCCGTCTTGAAGGCGCAGAGACAGAAACTGAGATCTATACTGAAAATATCATCACACCGGATGAGTTTGAGCACGGTTCGGTATTTTTTGACTTAAACAGCAGCTGGCATACACTGCCGAACAGAAGTTACCTTCTGCCGAAACTCAAAAGCCGAAGCGTAAGGCTCATCACTCTTATCCATGATATCATACCGGTGCGTTTCCCGCAGTTCATGGCGTCGCATACACTTCTGAAATTCATGGAGTTTATCGTCGCTGAAATGACATATGCCGACGATATCGTGGTGACTACAGAAGCAGTAAAAAACGATCTCCTGAGCCTTTTTGACGAGCTTGAGATGCGAAAGAAACCGGTACATGTCATTCCGCTCGGTGCCGACTTTACTTCCGGCGAAAGCAAAGAGGAAAGTTCAGTCGATGAAGAAATTATAAACAAACTTTCCGGACGAAGATTCCTTCTTACCGTTAGCACCATCGAACCTCGTAAGAATCACAAGGTAATAGTCGATGCCTACATGAATAAGATAGCTTCGCTTGACACGGACATCGTATTTGTCGGTCACATAGGCTGGGAGTCGGAAGAACTTATGGAGCGCATGCGTTCGGACAGCCGTTTTGACAAGGGCATCTATGTGCTTGAAGGCGTAAATGACGCAACACTTGCTAAGCTCTACAGCATGGCATACATGGTCGTGTTCCCGTCCTACGCTGAAGGATACGGTCTTTCAACTATCGAGGCCATGATAAAGGGCGTGCCTGTCATCTGTTCCGATCTTCCTGTAATGCGTGAAGTAGGAGGAAGATTCTGCGACTATTTTACTGCCGATGATCCGGCGGCTCTTGCAGATATCGTTGAAGGATATGTTTCTTCTGAGGAAAAATATGAACAGAAGAAAGCTCTTCTTGAAAATGAATATATTCCGCCGGTCTGGGATAAAACTGTGCACAGTATCATCGGGCTTGTTGAAACCGGCTCCGTAAGCGGGAATGATTTCGTTCACAAGCCTGTAAAGCAGATAGTTTTTCTTTCCGCACGTCCGGCGCCGCTACTTGCGACACTTCCGTATGTCGAGGAGTTCATGCCGTTTATAACAGAACTTGTGGTGTTCTGTCCTGATAAAATGGCGGACTACATGAAGACAAACTACAAGGGAAGGCTTAGGCTCACTACCATTACGGATGACGAGCTCCTTGACGGAGCAGCACTTCCGGCAGACCATGCGACAAGAAACTTCTTCTTACGCTGCCTTGCCATGAGACGTGACATACTTGACGACGAGTTCATCATGACCGATGACGATTACCGTCCTCTCGGACCGGTAGATGAGACGTGCTTTTTCCGTGACGGAAAATACATTGGCTACTATTTCTCAGATCTGAGCACATGGCGCTACCGTATTGCAGAGCTTTTCTCATATGACTATGCTATGTTCAGAACTCTTGAATTCCTGAAACTCAACGGGTTCCCGACACTGCAGTATTCATCCCATCAGATGCAGATAATCAACCGCAGATGGTACTGCGACATGATAGATGAATTCCCGCAGATAACCACACTTGGCTACGACGAATGGAGCTCATACTTCAATTACATTGCAGTAAGACATTCTGAAAACTACGAGCCGGTACCGTATGTCTGCCTTTCCTGGCCGAACATCGGCGGTGAAGATCTAGGTGTCAGACAGTCTGACTACATTTTCGAGAATTTCTACAAGGAAAACTACTACGGCGGCGGTCTTTTCAAAAAATACGCCGAAGGATTTACCTGTCCGGAATATATTGCTCTCGAAAGCAAAGAGAAAAAGGAAATGGCAGGCAGGATAGAGGACAACCACCTTGCAGGACGAAAATTCCGCGAAGATGCTGCTTCCGAATACGAAGAAGCAGAACATATGCCGCCGCACATCGGACTCTACTGCTTTGGCGACGCATCAGTCCCGCCGGTCCTCGGTGTCCCTGAATCATTTAAACTGAGTTCAGAATACTTAAACGAGATAAACATAGGCATCTCCCGTGACACCCGCTGCGCCGAAAACATAATGCAGCTCGAACTCACAGCAGAAGTAAAAACCGATTCCGGTGAAACCATAGCCACCGCCCGCAGAACAATAGTCCCGAGAGTAGAATACACCTACATAAGTTTCTCCCTCAAAAAACGCACCTACACCGAATCCGACGCCTGCACCATGACCATAACCATCCGCAACACCATGAGCGGCGTTTCAACAGCCAAAACCATCCCTGTTGAAATCGCCGCGAAGGGGATTGGGGGCGATCGCAAAGCCCCCAAAGAAAGAAAATGAGACCGCTTTATTAAGAAAAGCAACAAAGGTATGAAAGGAAAGATAAAAAACCAAAATGATTAAAACAATAAAAGAACAGTTTCTGAAAATAAAAAAACATCAGTTCCTGTTCGAGGAACTCGTCAAACGTGATTTTAAGAAAAAATATAAACGAACCGCCCTCGGAATGCTCTGGAGCCTCGTCTCCCCCCTCATGCAGCTCCTTGTCATGAGCGTAGTATTCACCCATTTCTTCGGCCAGAACAAACCTCACTACATGATCTACCTCTTCGCCGGAAACCTGACATTCTCCTTCTTCAAGGACTCCACCAACGGCGGAATGAACTCCCTCATGCAGAACTCCAGCATAATCACAAAGATCAACCTTCCAAAATATATGTTTCTTCTTTCCAAAAACGTTGCCTCACTGATCAATTTCGGACTTACTCTCATCATCTTCTTCCTCTTTGTGGCCTGCGACGGCATACCTTTCTCTTTCCGTTTTTTCGCACTCATCTACCCGATAATCTGCCTTATCATCTTCAATATCGGCGTCGGACTCATCCTTTCAGCACTGTTCGTTCTCTTCAAGGACATCCAGTATCTCTACGACATCTTCACCATGATGTTAAGCTACATGTCCGCTATCTTCTACTATACAGATACATATTCACACCGTACACAGGTGCTTTTCCACGCAAATCCTATTTACGTGTATATAACCTACTTCCGTGACGTTGTTATCTACGGTTATATCCCGGGATGGAAAACACATCTCCTCTGTTTCGGATATGCCCTTATCGCACTTCTCGCAGGTGCACTCATCTACAAGAAGTACAACTACAAGTTCATGTACTACATGTAAGGAGGAACTGAAAATGACTAAAATAGAACTCAATGATATTTCAGTTTCATACATAACAGGTGACTTCTCCACCATCGGCCTTAAGGACGTCGTTATTCAGAAAATAAAAAGACAGTACAAGCCAAAGGAATTCGTTGCCGTAAAACATGTTTCCTTCAAA
>JAFRUS010000039.1 GCA_017438745.1 Oscillospiraceae bacterium
GTTTGCCAGACTCTCGAAAATCACTATCACGATATGCAGGATATGGAGTTCACTGTTGAGAACAAGAAGCTCTATATGCTCCAGACAAGAAACGGTAAGAGAACTGCACAGGCTGCTCTTAAGATCGCTTGTGACCTCGTTGATGAGGCCATGAAGACAGAGCAGGAAGCTGTTGCAATGATCGATCCAAGAAACCTCGATACACTTCTTCATCCTCAGTTCGATGCAGCTGCTCTTAATGCTGCAACACCTATGGGTAAGGGCCTTGGTGCTTCACCGGGGGCTGCTTGCGGTAAGGTAGTATTTACAGCAGATGACGCTGAAGCTTGGGCTGCAAGAGGCGAAAAGGTAGTTCTTGTTCGTCTTGAGACATCTCCTGAAGATATCACAGGTATGAAGGTTGCTCAGGGTATCCTCACAGTTCGTGGCGGTATGACATCACACGCTGCCGTTGTTGCTCGTGGTATGGGTACATGCTGCGTATCAGGCTGCGGCGACATCAAGATGGATGAAGAAAACAAGAAGTTTGAACTCGGCGGCAAGACATTCAAGGAAGGCGACTTCATTTCAATCGACGGTTCAACAGGTAACATCTACGAAGGCGTTATCCCGACAGTTGACGCTAAGATCGACGGTAACTTCGGTACAGTTATGGCTTGGGCTGACAAGTACAGAAAGCTCAAGGTAAGAACAAACGCTGATACACCTGCTGACGCTAAGAAGGCAAGAGAACTCGGCGCTGAAGGTATCGGCCTCTGCCGTACAGAACACATGTTCTTCGAAGCTTCAAGAATCGCAGCATTCAGAGAAATGATCTGCTCAGATACAGTTGAAGAAAGAGAAGCTGCTCTCGCTAAGATCGAACCAATGCAGCAGGCTGACTTCGAAGCTCTCTACGAAGCTCTTGAAGGCTGCCCGGTTTGCATCCGTTTCCTCGATCCTCCGCTCCACGAATTCGTTCCAACTGAAGAAGCTGACATCGCTGCTCTCGCTAAGGCTCAGGGCAAGTCAGTAGAAGCTATCAAGAACATCATCTCAGGTCTCCACGAATTCAACCCAATGATGGGTCACAGAGGATGCCGTCTTGCAGTAACATATCCTGAAATTGCTAAGATGCAGACAAAGGCTGTTATCAAGGCTGCTATCAACGTTAAGAAGGCTCACCCAGACTGGTCAGTTAAGCCTGAAATCATGATCCCACTCGTTGGCGACGTTAAGGAACTTCAGTTCGTTAAGAAGGTAGTAGTTGAAACAGCTGACGCTGAAATCGCTGCTGCTAAGTCAGACCTCCAGTACGAAGTTGGTACAATGATCGAAATTCCAAGAGCTGCTCTTACAGCTGACGAAATCGCTAAGAACGCTGACTTCTTCTGCTTCGGTACAAACGACCTCACACAGATGACATACGGCTTCTCAAGAGACGACGCTGGTAAGTTCCTCGATGCTTACTACGATACAAAGATCTTCGAAAACGATCCATTTGCTAAGCTCGACCAGACAGGTGTTGGTAAGCTCATGAAGATGGCTATCGAACTCGGCAGACCTGCAAACAAAAACCTCCACATCGGTATCTGCGGCGAACACGGCGGTGACCCAACATCAGTTGAATTCTGCCACAAGATCGGCCTCGACTACGTATCTTGCTCACCATTCAGAGTACCGATCGCAAGACTTGCTGCTGCACAGGCTGCTATTGCTGAATCAAAGTAATTATTAGTATTTAATAATTATTACTTCATAAAAAATTACACCCCGTATTCTTCGGATTACGGGGTGTTTTTTATAGCCGGATTTTTCATAAAGCATTCTGCTTAACGCTTGACTTTATTTACTTTCATATAGTATAATCATTTTAAACTTGCGTATAATAAAATTTACAGCTGAATGAAGTGCTGGCGGGGATGAATTAGTGAAAGGAGAAGTAACCATAATCATGGATAAGAATGAAATTATTTTATACGAAACCGCTGATCATGCGGTTAAGCTTAATGTAAACACTGACGGTGAAACTGTCTGGCTTAACAGAGCGCAGCTTGCAGAATTGTTTGACCGTGACGTTAAAACCATTGGTAAACATATTAACAATGCTTTGAAAGAAGAATTATCAAGTGATAATTCAACTGTCGCAAAATTTGCGACAGTTCAAACTGAAGGTGATCGTGAGGTAACACGTGACATTGAATACTATAACCTTGATGTTATTATTTCTGTTGGATACCGTGTAAAATCTCAGCGTGGCGTGGAATTCCGTAAGTGGGCAAACAAAGTCCTGAAGGACTACATTCTCAAGGGATATGCCGTAAATAATAAGCGTATAGATCAGATTGGTGAGGTAATACGCATTATGAAACGTGCAGAAAAACAGCTTGATGCAGAACAGGTTCTTTCCGTAATTGAAAAATTTAATGCAGCTCTTGATCTCCTTGATGATTACGATCATCAGACAATGAAGAAGCCTGAAGGAAATAAGGCTGTTTATGTACTCAGTTACGATGAATGCCGCCAAGTGATCAGCGAAATGAAGTTTGCTTCTGACAGTGAGCTTTTCGGCAACGAAAAGGATGATTCGTTCAAGGGCAGTATCGCTAACATCTATCAGGAGTTTGGTGGAGTTGAGATATATCCTTCCCTTGAAGAAAAAGCAGCTAATCTTCTGTATTTCGTTACAAAGAATCATTCTTTCTCAGATGGAAACAAACGTATTGCCGCAGCTATGTTCCTGTACTTTCTTGACAAGAACAATGCGTTATTCCTTGATGAAGCGAAAACTGAAAAAGCAATAGCCGATCAGACGCTTGCTGCACTTACGATTATGATCGCAGAGTCTCAGCCTGCTGAAAAGGAAATGATGATAAACGTTATCATGAACTGTATGGTTAAATGAGATTTCTGATGCGTGACTAAAACTGAGGCTCTTCTAACTGAGGATTTCATAAGAATATGATTTACACATATCATTATACTTCTCCGCTCGGCGGCATCACTCTCGCCGGTGACGGAGAATCACTCACAGGCTTATGGTTTGACGGACAGAAATACTTTCCCCATAAGCTCATATCTGAAAGCGTTGAAACAAAGCTGCCGTTATTCAATCAAACATGTAACTGGCTCGATATTTATTTCGGCGGCAAAATTCCGGACTTCACTCCTCCTGTCAGACTGCAGACAACGCCATTTCGCAAGGAGGTTTATGATATACTGCTCACAATACCCTACGGTCATACCATGACCTATGGCGAAATAGCAAATATCATTGCAAAGGCGAAAGGAACTGAGCGTATGTCAGCTCAGGCAGTCGGCGGTGCAGTGGGACACAATCCTGTTTCAATCATTATCCCGTGTCACAGAGTAGTCGGAGCAGACGGAAGTCTGACAGGTTACGCGGGCGGACTGGATAAAAAGACTGCTCTGCTGAATCTGGAAAAGCGATGACTCGATATTATTTTATCGAGTGACTCGACAAAGCTGTTTATATCATTTGCGTTACTTTGTATTTTATAAGTTTTAAACCCTGTGAAGAGAAAGCATATAATAAAAGAAACGATCATATTTACAATTATCCTATGTGATGCCTTGCAGTAATCAGCCCTATTGAAATGTCTTCGATATCCTTTTTAAACTGCTCCAGGAATATACCAGCGGCCTTCGTGAAGACGGGATTTCGTTTCCAGACAAAATAGCATACTGCCTCCATAGGAGGATCAAAAGGCCGGAAGCAGAGTATACTGTCACCGCTGACGTTGATAAGCCGGTCAAGAGAAATTGCACAGCCTATGCCTTCACTGACCATGACTGATGCGTTGTAGATAAGATTGTACTCTGCGACTATATTTGCATCAGGCGCCTGCTCTGCTATCATTTCAGACAGCATGGTACTGTGATTGGGCTGCCGCGGGATTATGAGGTCAAGTCCTGATACATCAGATATAGTCAGAGAAGATTTCTGAGCGATCGGTTCATCCTGACGCATCAGTACGCCCCATGTATCATGCAGTGGTATCTCAATGGCTTCGTATTTGGTTCTGTCTATATTTCCGAAAACCAATCCGAAGTCCATAAGTCCGCGCTCGAGTTTTTCCATTACATCGGTGCCGTTGCCGCTGAAAAAGCTGTAGTGAATATCAGGGTAATCGGATTTCAGATGATGTGCCGTATCTGCAATCAGCTTTATTGCGTAAGTCTCTCCTGCACCGATATATACCGTACCGGAAACGCTGTCATTACTTTGTCTTACTTCCTGCTCCGTCTTGTCCATAAGGTCAACGATCTCCTCGGCACGTTTGCGGAGTATCATACCCTCTTCTGTCAGTGTAACGCCTTTGTTTGAGCGAACAAGCAGAGTTTTTCCGAGTTCGTCCTCAAGTTCCTTTAACTGGCGGGAAAGCGTTGGCTGCGATAAAAACAGTCTCTCTGCTGCCGTTGAAAAGCTCTGTTCCCTTGCAACAGCGAGGAAATATTTCAGTACACGAATATCCATTCATTAAGCCCCCTTTTTCAACATCATAACACATCAGACTATAACTGTCAAGCATATCAGCATATTCAATATAGGCATTTGCTATCTTAAAAGTACCGTGCTATAATGAAAACAACAAAAGATACCTGACTTCCTTGTATTTATGGTGAAGAAAGAGGGATTGAAATGAAAAAGATGATAAAAACAATTCTGACTGCAGCGACAGTTATACTTACAGCAGCAGGCTGCGGAAAATACGCTGATGCCGGCAGTGTACTGACAACAGATAATATTCCGGAATCAACAAATCTGTCTGCTCAGGTAAAAGCATCTGCTGTTTCCGATTATATTTACACGGTACACGATGTAATGAATTTACAGAGTTTTCTGCTGACAGGACAGACGGAAGATGATCTGACCGAAAAGCCATATGATCTGACCGGAAACGACCGCTGGGACGTGATCGATCTGTGCCTTATGAAAGGTGCCGTATCAGATACGCTTCCGCTGAACAGTGAAAAATCTGAATCAGAACTTCTGATCTCCGTGAACGGTCATGAGCTTACTGCTTCTTTTGCCGACAGCACCGCGGCTGCCGAACTTGCCGAAAAGCTGAAAGCAGAACCTGTTACCGTCTCACTGAATGAGTACGGCGGATTTGAAAAAGTCGGAAAACTTCCCTGGGCACTAACAACAACGGACGAAAAAATCGATACAGAGCCATGCGATATCATGCTCTATCAGGGCAATCAGATGACGATATTCTATAACTCCAATTCGTGGAGTTACACAAAGCTCGGACATATCGACAATATGACACAGGAAGAATTAAAGGCTATACTCGGCGAGGGTGATGTTTCTGTCACGCTCTCACTGAAATAAATACGAAAAAACCTGAAAAATTCGCGTATTTTTACACGAACTTTTTCGGAAAATCTGCAATTTTAGACATGAATCATTTATAGCCCACGTAAAAGCGAAAGTTCCCGCTATTTTTGCGGGAACTTTTTCTTTATTTATTGCTTTCTTCGCTTGTTTTCTCACGAAAAGGTATGCCGTCGGCATACTATCTATAAATGAAACTTATTCGCCATACAAATTAACTGAAGATATTCCATTTGACACTACAGTTGTTCCAGATTGTCCTGTTGCATGAAACCTGTACAAGACAAATTGACCGCCTCTTAACATCCACTTCATGTCCAGTTTCTCTAATGTCGATATCAATAGTATCATAATTAAAATATGCACGTTCAATTTCCACACCAGATTCCCAGCCAGTCTCCTTGAATATCGAATTCAACATAAGTACATTTTCATCGAAAAAAGCAGCATCATATTTCTGACGATATTTTTCTATAATATCTTCTTTGTATATCTGAGAAAGATATGATAGCATCTCGTCAGTACTTGTAACAACGGCCGCCATTCCTGATTTACCGTCAAAAGCACCTGATACAAGTTCCGAGTCTTCGTCATGATACCAATCTACTGAAGACGACATGTTAGATAAATGTATCTGCTCCTCTTTTCTTTCTTCTGTTATAGTATCAGCAGATAATGTTGTTACAGAAGAGGAAGTTTCTGTGAATGATGAACCCAATGTTTCTTCAGTTTTCGACATTTCTGAAGCAGATGTGTTATCTTCAACATTCATAACTATTTCACTTTTCGGAATTAATCTAGCCGTTATACCCGCAACACCTGCAAAAATCAGAATCACTGCTGCCGGCACTGCAAAAACTGCTGATCTTTTTCTGCGGTAATTTTCAATTTTAACTTCATATTCTTCTTTACCCTGATCAGATGCATATTTCTCCGTATTTTCACAAATTTCATCAACTTCATATTTCTTTCGGCTGATCTTATACATCCTCTCCTTTTCATCCGAAGTTAGTTTATCATGTTCCGATAAAATTTCTGTAATTTCTTTATCAGCATTTTCAAGTATGCCGAAATCTGTTTTTTTCATTTTCATAAATATCACTGCTCCTGAAACGATATTCCTGATTTTTCAAGTGCCTTTCTGAGTTTTTTTAAAGCACGGCTACTTCTAACTCTGACCGACTGAGGAGAAATATTCATTATTTCTGATATCTCTGTCGATGTACGATTATAGTAATATTTGTGAATAAGTATTGAACAGTCCGGTTCGCCAAGTTCATTGATTTTTTCAATAAGAAGCTTCTGAATTTCAGTATCAGACACTTCATTTTCGACATCATCAGATGATCTTATCTGTTCAAATTCATTATCATCAGTACTGAATATGTTTTTTCCAGATGAAAGCTTCTTTAAATATCTCAGAGCTTTTCTTCTTGCAATCGTTGCAATGAATCCTTTGATATCACCTTCACGTTCACTGTCAGAATCAAAATATCTGTATACATCTGCAAAAACATCTCCTACGCACTCTTCAATATCTTCCCTTTCAGCACTGCTTCTGAGAATATTGAATACGATAGTATGTACATAGCCACAGTATTCATCAAATATTTTTCTGTAAATATAATCGTCAGAATTATTTTTTCCGCACTGAAATTCTTCGTGTGTCATTGCTTCACCACCTGCAGGTATCATTAAATGCATTTATCAGATCCTTCACTATTCATATTGACATCATAACATTAAAGTGTTACATAATTTTTAAAATTTTTGAGGATCAAATCAGAAGCCGGAAAAGGAATTTAATAATCACTGAATATTATCTGTCACAAAACAAAAGTTCTCGCAGCATCTGCTGCGGGAACTTTTTTCAATTTGCGTCGTAGGCGCTACCATTTCCGAAAAGGTATGCCTTCGGCATGCTATTTATAAATATCGTCTTTCAGATTTAATCATCGTTTTTCAGCAGATACTTATTACTTACTACCTTCATACTTAATGCAGCGCTAATTGTAGTACTGTACACTGGTTCCACCGGACGAATAACAATGCCTTCCTTTTTACCGCCGTTAGGATAATCACCGTCGGCACGTTCAAGCAAAGCCTCTACTGTAGGATATTTAGCAGGAAGATCAGTATCGATCTCTTCTATCGGAACAACGTCAAACTCCAGTTCTTTGCATATCTCAAGCATCCGGTCAAGTCCGACACGCTTGCCATTCTCCATTACAGTAAAGACATACCACTCAGGCTTTTTGAGTTTCAGACGATTCTTCTGGATACCCGGAGCACAGAATTCTCCCTGAACTGTAAGTGAAGCCAGATTCTCTTTTATCTTGAATGCTTCAAGCTTTTCCTTATATCCCCGCTCGTTTACGAGATTATAGAAATCGCTTTTGCCGTCATCTTTGTACTCATAATTATGACCAGTAACATGAAATCCATCCTCATCTATGCTGACAGAATGAGAACTGCCGTCCATTTTAGTACTGATATAGTATTTCAGTCCTGCAAACTCTTTTATAAGCTCCGGTTCAGCCTGTACCCTTGTTTCATCAGTATGAGGAATACTTCCCGGCAGATCTCCGGTGATTGTACCACCGGAAGTTGCGCGCACCTCCATTTCCCACTTGCGGACATTCAGTAGTTCAGTAACATCAGAACCCACTTCAATATCAGCTGGGATTTCAGGAAATTTACTTAACGGAAGCAGCAGTCCCTGTGATACCTGACCGCGGAACTTCTGAGTTTTCAGACGGAAACCTTCGCCCATAATATCGGTCTTCCTGTAGCTTGATGCTCTCAGAAACTCAAACTCGCTGCATACAGGAAGAAAGCTGTCGATTTCAAAATACACAGCAAGATCCATAGGTTCAAACTGATTCTTGTTTACGACACACTGCCAGCCAAGTACATATGCCAGCTCTATTCTGTCAGCGCCTTCTATCGGCTCTATTTTCCATATTCTTTGTACGCTTGCTAATTTTCTGCTCATGATCAACATCCTTTCTTATTTTTCAATATCTTTTCCTTTATCCTGAAGAATATTCCGGATATAATACGTACTTCTTCCAACTCCGGATTTCACAATAACCTGTTCTTCCGTGAGTTTTTTCAATGCCGACAATACAGATGATCTTCCATATAACGGACAGTTACTGATCACATCACTGCCGGTGAATTTTCCTGTTTTGTTGTCAACATATACTTTTACAACATCATACGCTGAACTTTTCACTCCGATATCGTTCATAAGTCCTACACGCTTTTCAAATTCATTGTATGAGACAAGTATGATTTTAAGCATATATTTTATAAACGGTCTGTAATCATTGCGGTTTTCATACCAGTCATAATTCGACTGCTCAAGGACTTCATAATATGTTTCCTTCGTTTTCTCGATTTCTTTTTCGATACTGATATATTTTCCGACTGTAAATCCTGATTTGTAAAGCAGTAAAAGAGTCATAAGTCTGCTCATCCTTCCGTTACCGTCATTAAACGGATGGATACAAAGAAAATCGCATATAAAAACCGGTATCAGTATAAGAGGATCGACATATTCCAGCGCCATAGCCCTGCTGAAACTCTCACACAAATCTTCAACTGACTGCGGAGTTTCAAACGGTTCAACAGGAGTGAATCTCACTTTCCTTGTACCATCGGCCAGCGTTTCAGCTATATAATTCTGAACATTCTTAAATCTTCCTCCGAATTCAAGTCCGGCTGGTTCCAGCAGATCTCTGTGGAGCTGAAGAATATACGACGACCTTACCGGAATGTATTCATAATTCTCATGTATTGTTTTAAGAACATTACGATAACCAAGTATCTCCTGCTCATCCCTGTTTCGCGGCTGAGTTTTTTCATTTATAAGCTGATGCATTCTTGTGCTGGTCGTTACGATACCCTCAATTTTATTTGAAGCTTCTGTACTCTGAATTCTCGCTATTTCAACGAGTCTGTCCAGTTCAGCTGGTTTTTGTCTTATAAAAAGCTCCTGACGGCCTTTGCATTCATGAATTTTAGCAACAAGGCGAAGTATTTCGCTGTCCCAGCATTCTTCTGCAAATCTGCTGTAATCAAATACTCTCATGATATTCCTTTCGTCCGGCATTTTCAGTTTTCGTCCATATTATATCATGAATTGGACGAAAAAGCAATAGCCCGGACGAAAAATTCTCTCAGCTTCTGCTGCGGGAACTTTTTTTAATTGCACCGTAGGTGCCTCCTTTTCCGGAAAGGTATGCCTTCGGCATGCTATTTATAAATATCACTTACGTGTTAGCCACAAAATAAAACCATCATCATTTACAAAATCAGTTGCTAATTCATACTTTATGTGTTATAATCGTAATCAACCGAATTCCATTCTGACTAAGGAGCAAGACGTGTTATGTCCGATATGAACAAAGAAATGAGAGTTGTACTGTATCACATCGATGATACGGATATAGATGTAAATGCAGTTATACAGAATGACAGCATCTGGATAACGCAAAAAGCTATGGCTGAAATTTTCAGCGTAGATAAGTCAAATATAAGCAGACATCTTAAAAATATTTTCAATGAAGGTGAACTGGATGAAAATATGGTTGTTGCAAAAATTGCAACAACCACTAAGCACGGAGCAATACCGAAAAAAACACAAACAAAAGAGACAAACTTCTACAACCTCGATGCAATTATCTCCGTCGGTTACAGAGTCAATTCCAAACAGGCGACAAAGTTCAGAATATGGGCGACATCCGTTCTGAAAGAATACATGCTGAAAGGTTTCGTCCTTGATGATGAACGCATGAAACAGGGAGAAAACATTTTCGGCAAAGACTATTTCAGAGAACTCCTCGAAAGAGTACGCTCCATCCGTGCAAGCGAAAGACGTATCTGGCAGCAGATCACAGATATTTTTGCAGAATGCAGTATCGACTACGACAAAACTTCTGATATAACCCAGAAGTTCTATGCGACGATTCAGAATAAATTTCATTATGCGATCACCAGAAGTACTGCGGCAGAAATAATATATGAAAGAGCCGATCATTCAAAGGAAAACATGGGTCTTACAACATGGAGAAATGCACCCGACGGAAGAATACTGAAGTCAGATGTTTCGGTAGCTAAGAATTATCTGGATGAAAAGCAGATACGTCAGCTTGAAAGAGCTGTATCCGGATATTTCGATTACATCGAAGATCTTATTGAACGTGAAAATACATTTACCATGAAGGAATTCGCGGCGAGTGTAAATGAATTTCTTGAATTCAGAAAATATGATATCTTAAAGGATAACGGCAAAGTATCGCATAAACAAGCGAAAGAAAAAGCCGAAGCTGAATACGATATTTTCAACCGCACTCAGCATATCTATTCTGATTTTGATAAAGCTGTCGGACTGATTGACAGCAGGAAATGAAATATATCTGTAACGGTCGCCGGCTATGGCGGCCGTTTTGAGTATATTCAAATTTTGATTATGTCTTTATCTATGATTTTTTATGAGATAAAGACACGATTGAAACAAGCTACTCAATCGGCGTATTTACGTGGATTAGATAATCTTTCTGATTTTGACCTTGTCTTTATCTATGTTTTTTTATGAGATAAAGACACGATTGAATTGACCTCCGTAATATAATGTTATCCTCATATTCGGTTCCGATATCGAAAAAATCAAAAAATCATCCGACACTTCACCGTGTTCGATTGTATTATAAGTGAAAGGGGGCGATGCAGTATGTCAGAAGCTTTGTTACGTACGGACAAAGAAATAACCGATATTTACATGCGTCACGTTAAAACCGTTTACCGTGTGTGCTTTGCATACATGAAAAACAAGTCCGACACTGAAGATGCTGTTGAAGATACATTTTACCGGATGATAAGAAAAGGTCCTCAGTTTGAAAATGAAGAACACGAAAAGGCATGGCTTATAAGGACGGCAACGAACATCTGCCTGAATATGCTGAACCACTGGCAGAGAAACAATGAAAACATCGAAGATCACACTGGTCTGAAAAGTCCTGAAAAAGCTAATACTGATGAGATACTGCAAATCGTGCTCGATCTTCCTGAAAAATACAAAACCGTGGTTTATCTTTACTACTACGAAGGATATACCAGTCCGGAGATTGCTGAGATCCTGCAGAAGCCGAATTCGACTGTCCGGAATCATCTTCATGAAGCACGTACAATTCTGAAAGAAAGGTTAGGCGATGATTTTTATGAAAAATAAAAAGATCATTGATTCATGGAACAGTATCGCACCTGATGAATCTGCTGAAAAGCGTATGCTTAAAGCGATACTCGATAAAAATCATAATGCAGAATATGAAGATCATCCGGATGAAGATAACGTTAGTGAGATCATTACGAATGAATACACTGTAAGCAAAGGAAAAAACGCAAAGCAGATACTCATTACCGCACTTCCAGCCGCAGCGTGCATTGCACTGATATTCAGTGTGGTAAAGTTCACATCTGATCATCTGCCGGCAGGCGATAATAATGATGAAATAAACATTTCAGCCGGTGAAACAAGCGGTACTGTCATATCTGAGATAACTGAAAGCAAAAATGAAACTGACTCCCCTGTTACATCCGTTTCAGAGATTTTCTCAGTTACATCTGTTCCGGTAAATTCAGATACAGATATATCAGATACATCATCCGTATCTGTCATAAGTTCGTCAGGAAAAAATGGCTCTGCAGATACCACTGCCGCTGTAACAGATACTCCAAAAGATGATAAAAAAGAAACCGAAAAACCAAACCCGGCACAGACTGAACCGGAAACTAATAAAGAAGAAACTCCGAAAACACAGAAAGTTACTGACCAGAAATATATAACAACTACCGTAACCACAGAATCAAAACCTCGTGAAACTCTTCCGGAAGTTACGACTGAAACAGAAGTAACTACAGTTACAGAAACCAATACAGGTGAATACGAAACATTTGATCTGACTCCTTCAAAAAACAATGTTGCAGAATTACTTTCATCTTATGATTTTCCGGAAGGCTACTTCAGTAACGATGAACTTTACAACATAACGCCTCAGGAAATAACCGATAAGTACGGATTCCGTATATTCAAATACGATCAGTGCTGTGAAAGTTATCTCGAATACAACGGTGGTATTTACCATATAGGAACTGGATTGGGAGGAGCCGGATCCACCTCATTTGCTGTTGCTGACCTGAACAGCGATGGTAATCCTGAACTATATTATACATTTTCATGGGGTTCAGGTATGCATCGTTCACAGATAGGCTATTTTGACACTGCAGTCTTAACAGACTTTGCTGTCAATTACGATCTTCCTGATCACGAAATAAAATTGTCTTCAACAAATACCGCTCTCGAAGTCTGCGAAGCATCTGTTGTTGAATCAAATGGATTTGCAAACATCAAAACAACAGCCAAAGATAAAATCGGAGAACTGATTTACGAAAACGGCGCAATACAATTCAAAACTCCAGACGGTTCATTTGACAGTAGGGTACATCCGTTCCAATAATAAATCGCTGGAAACATAAAATCGAGAAAATATATAAAAATAAGGCATGGCCTCGCAATTACACAGGTCATGCCTTGTTGCATTTATTAATGATAAATTAATCAAATCTGTACTCGCTGACTGAGCAGTTCTTGACCCCGAATGATGCGTATTCATCATTGGTCATCTCGTTGAAATACGAATGAACCACCCTCGCAATGCCATTGTGGGCAACGAGTATATAGTCGCCGCCGTCATTTTTCAGTTCATCAAGAAGATTGTAGATACGCTGTGCCATCTGAAACATCGACTCACCGCCATCGTAACGGTTCAGAAACTGTTTCTTTGCCTCGTGAAATTCCTTTCCGTCACGGGGCGTAGATTCATATTTTCCGAACCGCTGCTCGATAAGACGTATTTCCTCACGCATCGGAATGCCGCATATTTCAGAAATATGTGCCGCCGTATCCTTTGCACGGGAAAGCGGAGAATACAGTATCGAATCCGCCTTTATACCCATTTTCTTTATCATCTCACCGGTCTCGACAGCCTGCTTATGTCCCCTTTCAGTAAGAGGACTGTCCGTCGCCCCGCATATCTTATTTTCCACATTCCATACGGTCTCGCCGTGTCTTACAAACCAGATCATTTTACTGCCTCACTATTCTGAATTTTTTGCATATCGCTTCATATCATTATAGCAAAGCACATTATCAAAGTCAATTCAATCAAGCGAATCTATCTTCTTGGAAAGATATTGTCTTAGCTTTGCAAGGTCAGCAAGGCTCAGAGTCCCGTCGCCGTCAACATCTGCTGCCTTCAGCTGATCATCGGTAAGATTTCTGTCTCCCAGAAGTGCAAGTGAAACCTCAGTAAGATCGGTTACATCAATCGTTCCACTGAAATCCAGATCACCAAGCTTTATCGTTTGGTCTGGTTCTGCTGATTCCGTTGGCTCGGCTGGCTTCTCTGGTTCAGTTGGTTCCGCAGGCTTCTCCGATTCAGCCGATTCTGTTGGTTCCGTCGGCTCCACTGGTTTCTCCGGTTCTTCTGGTTCTGCCGGCTTTTCCGGTTCCGTCGGCTCTTCTGGTTCAGTCGGTTCTGCCGGCTGCGTTGCTTCCTCGTCATAAACAACTCTGACGATTGAATAGTCTGCGTCGTTTGAAAGCAGATAGCTCCTTAAGTTTTCCGTAAGAATATTCACCTGCTGATTCGGATTAAGAAACGAGGTTTTATTAATCTTTACAATAACTTCCCCTGCTTCTGATATCTCAATTACAGCCTTGCCGGGTAACTTCTCGTCGATATATGCCTGAACAACAGCCGCAACTTCATCCGGTTCAGTTGCAAAACCGAAATCTGCATAAACTGTAGATGAAACAGTCATTATCATAGCAAGTCCGCTCATAACTGCGATCATTTTCTTCATAAAAATTCTTCCTCCTTATACACATGCGTAATGTACAAAACAGTTCCGCCGCGTCAAATGTGTTTTCTCTTTTTACAAATACCATAATATTATTATCTATATTTCAGAGAAAGATTTCAATGCATATTTTACACAAAGATAGTTATGGATTTTACACTAAACGACATATATCAGATGAAAAACATCCGCTGATCCGGTTGAATATCCTTATATAAAATATTTATTTACGCAAAGATACCACATTAAAATCGCACTTATTGATTGTTTCGGAAAATTATCGCAATAAATAAAAAAATTATACATTTACTTTTTATTTTAGTTGATGTATAATAAAAACAAGGATTGTTCGGGGATTGTATTTGTACAGTTAAAGCCCCTTAAGGAGGAAAAATCATGAAAGACACAAATGTTTCCGAACTTCAGCAGTTCAGTCTGCTGGTACCTGATCCAGATGAAACTTTTTTCGAGATCAGCCCGAACACCCGCTGTGATCTGTCGGTAGAGTTTCTTGCGGAAAATATCGGTCACAGCCCCTCGGAAAAAAAGCTCATCACCGATGTTCTTACCCACATTCCGACAAATCCGAAAACGATCGCATACCGTAATGACATCTATCATGAACTGAGCAGCGAACCTGAACTGTGCAGCAAGCTCCATGATATTTTCTCCTGGCTGCGCGACAGGATGCCTGATCATTACATAAAGAAGAGCAATGATCTTATGGTACTGGTAACACGTCTCACTGCACTCCGGTCATATGCTTTCGCTCTTACGAAGATAAATGAACTTATCTCCGGACACGATTTTCATTCGGAAGGTCTGAAAAAACTGAAAAAATATGTTGCCGGCATATGTGAAGGAAGCGGATTCGAAGAACTTGGCAAGGACATAGGATACGCTCTCAGGGATATCGACAATGTACGAAGCGTTACCCTGGGCGTTAATCTTGATTCCAATTTCAACGTTATCGAATCCGGTCTGGTATCAATAAACAGCTTCTACTTCACCGAAGAAAGCGTGCTCAAAAACTTCGTAAAGTTCCACAGAAACGACAAGTTTAATGACGACAATGAAACTTTACAGTTTAAAATGACTACCCACAGAAATGCATATGAAACGCTCGAATTAGGAGTGACCGGCACCACTACCGGCGGAAACAATATGCTGATGACCAATTTAAACAACATCATCACCAGAATGCTTCCGTCCACTACTTCAAAAGTTAAGAAGATCATAGACAAATACGCTGATCTGAGCGGAAAGGTGCTTATCGATCTTACTGATGAATTCCTTTTCTACACACGATTCATCGAACTGGAAAAGCGTATAAAAAATGCGGGTCTCCCTGTATGCACCGCAGAAACATCATCCGGCGACTCTGAGTTTACGAATCTTTACAACATAAAGCTTGCCATCTGCCACGTTAAGGGCATGGTAAAGGAAAACATAGTCTGCAACGACTTAAGCTTTACAAAGGAAAGAAACATCCACATTCTCACCGGTCCGAACCGCGGCGGCAAAACCATTATCACACAGGCGCTCGGACTTGCATTCATCATGTATCAGGCAGGCGTTTTCACCCCGGCTTCAGCCGCAAAATTACGTCCGTGCAGCGGTATCTACTCTCACTTCCCTGTTGAAGAAGAAAAAACTGTTTCTCTCGGACGTCTCGGTGAAGAATCTGCACGTTTCAATGAGATATGCAAAACTGCTGACAGCAACAGCCTGATCCTTTTCAACGAATCATTTGCAACGACCAGTCATACCGAATCTCTGTATATCGCTGAAGATGTCATCAAATATCTCTGCTGTCTCGGAACACGTGCTTTCTTCAACACCCACATGCACGAACTCGCCGAACATGCTGAAGATTTCGGAAAGATACCGGAAGCAGTCTGCGGAGCTGACAGTCTTGTAATGGAAAACGAAAACGGAAAGCGCTCCTACAAAATGGTTCAGAAAAAACCTGACGGCCAGAGCTACGCCCGTGAGATCGCCCAGAAATACGGCATAACCTTCGAACAGCTGAGTCAGAACCTCAGACACGGTTCCGACGCTGTACCGGCCACCTGATAAAAACAATTTTCACCCTTATTAAAAATCCGGCATATCCGCAGCTGCGTACTTTACGTATGCAAGGATATGCCGGTTTGTTTTTCAGAACGCATCTTTTATACCAGTAACAACACCTTCTCCGATTCTGTACTTACCATCGAAAAGAAAGAAATGAATTCCAGTGCCTTCGATATTGAATTTAACTTCTGACAAAGGCAGAAACGAAAATGTACATTCAAAATTATTATCCGATTTGATGGCTGCATTTTCGATAAATATGCATATGGTGTTTGAAACAGGAAAATCGTTCAAATCAACGAAACAGACCGGAATTATACTGGCGTCTATCAGATATGATTTCTTCTGCTTTTTACTGAGTTCTTCATTGAAGAATATATCCGCTGTATATTTTTTATACATAAATTTGCTTGTGTCATATTCATCATCTCTGATGTAGTTTTTTTGGTTGCCGCCAATCAAAGGTATAACGCTTAATGCCGCATGAGCCAAGATTATAAATTTCAGGCTGAAAATGCAGGAAAGCACCAAAAATATTATGGAAAGAAGCATTAATGATATCCAGATGATTGTAAGTGGTCTTTGGTTTCCAAATTCACAAACACTTTCAGTGTATTGATGATCACAATGACTGCATTTTTTGATCATCTGGTTTATCACACCTGATTTTTCAATATCATGTCCACACCACGGACATCTTTTTATTATTTGTTTTTTCATATCAATTTCATTTAGTTAATTACAATCCGAACCGCTCAAGAAGGTTATAGATCCCGTCCTCGGAAAGCACGCCTCGTTTAAGATCTTTCGGAAGAAGTCCTTTTTCGTCAGCGACAAAGTCTCTTTTCCATGCGGGACTTTCGTAGTAATCCGAAAGCTGTTTCAGCATTTCTTCAGATCCGGTTTCGGCCTGTTCCAATATATTTTCGTAATGAGTGATGCGCTTTATCTGTTCTGCTACAGCTTCAGGAGTAGTCGGAAGTATCTTCTCGAAGGAAAACATTTCGAACATTTCTCCGTCCTCATCATCCGGAGCACAGTGATGTTCGTTAAAGTATTCGACTATGTGGAATCCGCAGCGATTTACGTAGAAATGAATGTTACGCTTTTCAAAATACGGAGTTACCGTGCTCCATACCGTTACCTCCGGATGCATTTCCTCTATCGCACACCATGTGGCATAGCCGATACCTTTGCTGTGTACAGATGGCGATACGAACAACAGTTCAAGATCACCCTGGTCGTATTCGGTTTTGATGACAACACCGCCGACGGGTTTTCCGTTCTGAACGATCCGGTATGCCGTGCCGTCATCAATTGAATCTGAGATAGTGTCGTGTGAGATTATCTCGCCGTCTTCTTCAAAGTGATCGTCACGTACACCGAATTCTTCGAGAGCACCGTAATTGAATGCTTCCTGATTATCTTTTATAAACTGCTCGCGGTCAGATTCTTCGAGCGGAAGTAGTTGTATTTCTGTCATTTCAGTATATCTCCTTCTGTCATTTACATTTTTATTTGCATTTATAATAACATTTTTTAATTGTAAAGTCTATATGCAAACTGCATTTTTCGACCGAATAACGTTCTGTATACTGCGTTTTTCGACCGAATAATGTTATTGTAACTGCGTTTTTCGACCGAATAATGTTATTGAAACTGCATTTCAACCGAATAATGTGTCCCCCTCGAACGATAAAATTATAACAGCGGTTTCGAAACGAAACCGCTGTTTTCAGTAATGTGATCGTATTTTCTGTTATCAGAGTTTATCGATCTTTTTGGACAGATACTGTCGGATAACCGCAAGATCGTTGATCGCAACTATACCGTCTCTGTTCACATCGGCACGTTCAGAAGCTTTCTCATCGAGTTCGATATCATCAACAAGTACGATGGATAATTCTGAAATATCCGTTACATCTACAACTCCGTCGGAATTTACGTCACCGTAGAGAATATCACCAGTTTCAGGAACGCTCTGCTTTGCTGTGAACTTTATTTCGTTTTCTGCGGCATATTTCTGAGCTTCCGAGCCTTCAGAACCGTGTAATGTCAGCTCTTCGCTGCATTCTATGAAAGTCTCCTCGCCTATTGTCTTTACTGAGTCCGGTATCGTCAGATCCGTAATACTTCCGCAGTCCCAGAATGCCTTTTCTCCTATTTCAGTTAAAGAAGACGGCAAAGTCACATCTTTCAGTCTGGTACAGTGTGAGAACGCATAAGGTTCAAGTTTTGTCACATTTTCAGGTATCTTTACGGACTTTAATGAACTGCATCCGGTAAATGTGACTTCCTCTATACAGGTAAGTGACTCAGGAATCGTTATCTCTTTCAGGTTTTCACATCTATAAAATGTTTCATATCCTATTCTTGTAACAGATGAAGGTATATTGACAGATTCCAGTGACTGACACGTATAGAATGCCATCGGCTCTATATTTGTCAGCGTTTCAGGCAAAGTTACTTTCTTAAGACTGATACAATGATCGAAAGCAGAATCGCCAAGAGTTGTCATCTCTCCTGTTATATCTGCAGTCTCCAGTTTTTCACAGCGATTGAATACACCCGGTCCCCATTCAGATACCGCACCTTCTACTTTGACATATGTTAAACTTTTACAATCCGAAAAAGCACCGCCTTCAATACATGTGACCGATTCAGGAATAACAACTGATGTTATCTCACTGCAGTGTTCAAAAGCACCAATGCCTATGGTTGTTACATTATCAGGAATAACCACATCGCCGGAGCTGAATGTTCCGTCTATAAGATGTCCGTTTACAGTTACCAGAGGGTTCTCTCTCTGCATTTTACTAAGCCACTGTGTTCCGAAAAATGCATTTGCACCTATATTTTTTACCGATTCAGGTATACTTATGTCAGTTACTCTATATGCGTTACCAAAAGCTCTGTCAGCTATTGCCTCAACTGTATCCGGAATAACGACGTTACCGTAACACTCATTTCCGTCCAGAACCCATTCGTTCACAATTACCAGCGGATCTTCCTTCTGCCTGTCCTTCAGCCACTGTGTTCCGGCAAATACAGATTCACCGTAATACACTACCGATTTCGAAAATTTAATGGTTTTAAGGTTACGGCAGTTTTCAAACGCAGAATCACTGAGACTCTTAATGGAATCTGAAAGATTCAGTTCTGTCAGTCCGTCACAGCCCTCGAATGCTGATGACCCAATACTGACTACCGGCTCCGGAACTGTCAGCTTTTCAATTTTATTGCAGTCAAAAAATGCACGGCTGTTTATAAATTTTACAGGAAGGCCATTCACTTCAGACTGCAGAACGACTTCACCGGAAACATCATTATCACATTCTGTGACCTCCGCAAAATCGCTGTATAGATTGTAAACAATTCCGTCGATCTCCTTTTTCTCCGCTGCCGCTTCATAAGCACTGACGGTCTCTGCCGGCGAATACATATTCATATACGGAACGATACCTCCGGCTATCAGCAGAGACATCACTGCCGCACAAATTCTTTTTTTCATAGTTTTTCTCCCTTCCACTTAAAATGAACAATTTGCACAAACCTAAAATTTAATTTGCGTGTAAAATTGTTTGTTATCAATATTATTTATTATATTATGATTTTAATTTTTTGTCAACTTTTTTATTTGGTGATATTTTAATATGGATAGGTCAGTTAATAAACAACACTATTTTTCAATTTATTTTTCTTGACAGGTACAACGCAGCTTGATTTTTTCAGAAAAATGTGTTAAACTGAGTATAAATTTTCAGAAAAATGTGTTAAACAACCACTGAAAAGTTCAGAAAAATGTGCGAAAATCAGTTTAAAAGCTCAGAAAAATGTGTTTTGACAACTACGAACCACGCAAATGGGTGATTTTATGAATAGAAAAGCAATAGAACAATTAATGCTCTGGAAAACAGACACTGAACGAAAACCACTTGTAATAAAAGGCGCCAGACAGGTGGGAAAAACATGGCTCATGAAAGAATTCGGAAAAACATGCTATGAAAACTATGTTTACCTGAACTTTGACGAAGAAGAATCCTTAAAATCAATTTTTGAAAAAAATAAAGACCCTCATCGAATAATTGAACTACTCTCAATGTTAAGCGGAGAAAAAATCCTTCCTGAAAAAACACTTATTATATTCGATGAAGTGCAGGAATGCCCTGAAGCACTTGGTGCCTTGAAATATTTCAGAGAAAAATCCAATGAATATCACATAATCGCCGCCGGAAGTCTTCTCGGAACACTTCTGGCTCAGCCAAAATCATATCCTGTCGGTCAGGTCAATCTGCTCGATCTATACCCGATGACTTTTTCAGAATATCTGAACGCAACTGATAATTCCCTGTATTCTTACTACAATTCGATAGAGAAAAATCAGGAAATCGAAGAAATATTTCATAATCGTCTTACCGATGCCTGCAATAACTATTTTATAATAGGCGGTATGCCGGAATGCATAGATTCATGGATCAGATATAAAGACCCTGCACGTATATCCGTTATTCAGCGTGAACTAACAGAAATATACGAAAACGACTTTTCAAAGCATAATGGCAAAGTGAACAGCGGTCGCATATTAATGGTGTTCCGAAGTATAGTATCACAGCTCGCAAAAGCAAACGAAAAATTCATGTACGGAGCAGTTCGCGAAGGTGCACGTGCAAGAGATTTTGAAGAAGCAATAGAATGGCTTGTTTCCGCCGGAATGCTGAATAAGGTGTGCAACGTCGCCAAAGCCGAACATCCGCTTGCGGCATTTGACAAACTGGACCAGTTTAAGCTGTTCATGTTCGACACAGGCCTTCTTAAAAACATGGCTGGAATAGATAACAGTGCTATTCTATTAAAATCTGATTACCAGTTCAAAGGAGCCCTGACGGAAAACTATGTTCTTCAGCAGCTGAAAAGGCAATTCGAAGTAAGTCCGCGTTACTATTCTGATAAAAACAGCGAGATAGATTTTGTAATACAAAACGGAACGGAAATAATCCCGATAGAAGTCAAAGCAGGCGAAGACCGGTCAGCTCCGTCATTCAGAAAATTCATTTCAGAGAAAACGCCTGAACATGCAATTCGTTTCTCGAAACTTGGATACAAAAAAGACGGTGCATTTACAAACGTGCCTCTTTATCTTGCTGATCGCATGAAAGAACTTTTATGAAAAAACAAATCATAAGCAGATGTCCGTGGTGCGGACACGAAATTAAAGATCCATGGATGAATATCACTTCGGTAAAAAAGTGCCGTCTCTGTGAGCATGAATATATCTACAGCGGCTGTGAATTCGGAGAGGAAAATAAGATCAGAAACATCCGGATAATTATGCTGATTCTTTCCGTAGTATTTACGTATTTCATTGTTTACAGTCAGGTATTCATGTATTTAGCTGTTGCTGCATTGAGTATTGCGCAATATCTCATTAATCCCAGTCAGATAAACAACAAGAGATATAATGACACTGATATTTTTACGTACAAAAGATATTCAGCAGATATAACGTTCACTGAAGAATTAAGAAAAAAACAAAAGAAATTATATCTGAGTAACTGCAATATTATTCCGGTCTGTTTTGTCAATGATGAAAACATTCCGGTTTCCCACACAATATGCATATATATCGAAAATGCAGCTGTTATATCTGAAAATAAATTTGAATGCACCTTTTCATTTCTGCCTTTATCTGAAGTTAAATTCAATATTGAAGATTTCGGCATCGGATTTTATCTTTTCGACGATAAACGAAAAATCGCAGAAGGTGTTGTAACCGGTAAAAAAGATGCATTCTGAAAATGAGTTGCCCCTCATCCGAGGGGCAAAATCAATAACAGCGGTTCCGATTCCGGAACCGCTGTCACCTTTTTTTACGAACGCAAAACTATTTTACTTTGCAAGTATTTTTTTGAGAAGCATCAAATCAGATGCATCTACATTTCCATCCTTGTTTATATCAGCAAATGTACTGCTCTTGGTCTGACTTATTATCATTCTGATAATATCAATAAAATCAGCTGTATTAAGAACATCGTCTGCATTGACATCTCCGTTTACTATTTTTTCATTTCCGGAATCGCTCTGCTTTTCAGAATACTTTATTCCATTTTCTTCAGCATACCTACGGGCAAATGAATTTTCACTGCAATATATCGTAAGATCTTCACATCCATAAAATGCTTTATCTCCTATTTCTGTTACCGAATCCGGAATGTTTATTGTCTCAAGTTTACTGCATTCATAAAAAGCCATATATTCTATACTTGTTACAGATTCCGGGAGCATCACTTCTTTCAATCCTTTACACTCAGCAAACGTCAATTCCTCTATAACAGTAACAGCATCAGGAATAACTACTCTAACTAAATCGTTACAACCAAAAAACACCGACGGACCTATTTTTTTAAGTGATTTCGGAAAATTCACCTCTTTTAACCCGCTGCATCCATAAAACGCCCAAACTTTTATTTCTTCCAGTGATTTCGGAAAAGTAACTGATTCCAAGCCCGTACAACCCCAAAACACACTGCTCTCTATTTTTTTCATCGAATCTGGTAAAACAACCGACTTTAACCCCGTGCAGCTGTAAAAAGCAGAAGCTGCTATGTCAGTTAAAGAGTCCGGTAAAGTAACTCCTGTTAGTCCCTCGCAAAAAGTAAAAGCACCGATATTAATTTCTGTTACTGGTACGCCGCCTACTGCGGCAGGTACAACAACTGCACCGCTTACATCTCGGCAACAAGAAATCAGTACAGCATGATCGGAATATGACAATAAGTTCATGTGATCATTTTTAGCAGTAGGTTCTTCAACGCTTTCATCAGTGTAAACAGTTTCTGCACTTACTTTTCGAGAATCAGTATATCCCACAACTGAAAAAGCATTCGTTGCAATACACAGTGACATTACGACAGTAATTATTTTTTTCATCCGCACATACTCTCCAATTCAATCATTTTTACAATACGAATGATAAAATTATATCATTATTCAAAAGATAAATCAATAGAGTATCAATGATTGTACTATAAGAATAAAATGCAATGCATACATAAAATGAGTTGCCCCTCATCCGAGGGGCAAAATCAATAACAGCGGTTCCAATTCCGGAACCGCTGTTACCTTTTTATGAACGTAAAAATGATTTTACTTTTCAAAAATTTTCTTAAGCATTAAAAAATCAGATACATTTACCTTACCATCATTGTTTATATCAGCAGATGCACTGACTTCCGACTGACCGATCATCATTTTGATCATATCAATAAGATCGGCAGAATTGACAACACCGTCTTCGTTAATGTCGTATTCTGCATTATCGGCATCAAGCGGTACGAACTTAAATTTCCATTTCTCAGCAAATTCCTGAGCTGTTGAACCGGTATAACCCGAAACAGTACCATCGAATTTGCAGGTCTTCGTTTTAATTTCGCCCGAAACAGAATCTTCAACTTTTTTTCTTATTTCAAGGCACTGGTCGTTTTTGTTTTCTATTATGCAATCCGGATTAAGAATTGTAATGGATTCAAGTCCAATGCAGCTACTTAGCGCACTGATATCAAATTCAGAAACCGATTCGGGCAATACAATGGTCTTCAGTCTGGAATACATGAACGCACTTCCCTCTATTTTTTCAACTGAAGAAGGTATGTCTAATGATTCCAGATCAGTGCAAAATGAAAAAGTACCTTCTTCTATTTTCTTTAATCCATCCGGGAGTTTTACAGATGAAAGCATCGGACAAGCAGCAAACGCTGCTCTGCCGATATATTCTACACTATCAGGTATATTTATAGATTCCAGACTTACGCAAAAATAAAACGCATTATCATCTATTCTAAGCAGCGAATCCGGCAAAGATACATCTGTTAAGGAAAAACAAAAGCCAAAAACACCCGGACTTAACTCTGTTACCGACTCAGGAATAGATATTGACTCAAGAGCACGAGCCTCATAAAATGCACATTGCCCAATATGTTTTACAGAATCCGGCAAGCCGACTGTTGTAAGACAGGAGTTATAGCTAAAACCGTAATCACCGATCTCAGAAACGGTGTCAGGAACAGTATATTCTGTGTCTTTTTTACCACCCGGATAACGAATAAGCTTTGTCTGGTCTCTGTCATACAGCACGCCGTCTTTAACCGAAAAATATTCATTATCACTATTAACTATATACTCTTCAATATACTTATTTTCCGCAAAAGCTGCCGGAGATATTTCCTGCACGCTGTCCGGAACAATATACTGTTTGTCCTGCATTTCAGACGGATAATAAATAAGTTCTGTTTTATCCTTATTAAACAAAACTCCATTATCATCACAGAAAACAGGATTATCCTTATCTACGGTTATCTTCGCTATATTACTCAATCCAGATTCATTTATAGTCGTCAGTGTTTTCGGCAAAGAAAGAATGATCGGACTGCCATCAGAAAACAGACCGCCATTACTAGAATATACGCTTTGTAATACAGTAACTTTTACACCATTACATTCTTCCGGAATGACAATATCTACTACGTTCGTTTCCTCTCCGTATACAGAGACACGTACTTCAGCATGATCGGAATAAATATAAAATACCCTCCCTCCATCTGAAGCTGTCAGACATTTGTTCCCATCATCATCAATCCATGACCCTGCTTCTATTTCCAGCGCACTCACCGTTTCAATATCAGCGTCTCCATAAACTGAAAAAGCACCTGCCGCTAAACACAGTGACAGCAATCCTGTAATAATTCTTTTCATCACACATACCCTCCATGTTTATTACAGTAAACGTAAGCAGATTTTACGTTTACTATAGAATGATAAAATTATACCACTATTCTAGTGCCAAATCAACAAAGTATAAATTTTTATCTGTTTTCAACAGATATTTCTGTATGTGTTTAAAAAGCTCCGGAAGCGTAGTCAAAACACTTCCGGAGCTTTGATCTTTTCAGAAGCTCACTTATCCTTCTTTATCTGCCGTCTGACGTCCTGATAGAACAATCCGCACTCCGTGCAGTACCACACCAGTCTGCCGTAACGGTACAGCGGAATATTCAGCTGTAAATTCCACTCCGGATACTGTTTGTATATCTGCACGCTGCTGTCAGTCAGAAATGCAACAAATGAAATGTAATGTTCCTTTGTCATGGAATGTTCCGATGAAATGTACCATTCACCACCGGTATCCTCTACACTCAGCATCTCGCTTTCATCGGCTTTCTTCGGTTCCATGACCTCCAGTTTGCTGCCGCAGCATGTTATCGCCGCTTCAGATGTGGCTGTTATTATGTTTCCGCATTTTTTACATACATAAAATTTAAGCTTTTTCATTTTACCCTTCTCGCTTTCGTTTTTATTTATCTCGCCGGAAAGCAGGACCTGGACATCTGTACCGAACACCTCTGCAAGAGAACTTAGCAGAGATACATCCGGACAGCCGTTGCCGCACTCCCATTTTGAAACCGCTTTGTCGCTGACATTTATCATATCTGCAAGCTGTTTCTGGGTAAGTCCCTTTTCCGTTCTGAAATGTTTTATAAGTTCGCCTGTTTTCTTCTGATCCATTTTCAATCTCCTCACTGTATTTCGTTCCTCTTCTGTTTCCATTATATCCGACACACGCATTTCCGTCAATCCACGTATCGTAGATAATGAAATAACCATTCACTCACAAAATATCTTTTAAAAAGTTGTGCAATATGCTGTTTTTCAATACCCGTTATGAACTTTTACCATAATATCATTGAAAATTCGTCGTAAAAATGGTAAAATAAAATATATCTATCTATACTAATGATAGAGGGGGGTGACGGGACTCGTGTGGGATTACTTTATCTACTACTCATCTTTTAATATATTCGGGGTAATTATATTTGGTATCATGCTCGCTCATGACAGAATGAGCATCGATAAACAGGAAAAACAGCTGAAATATGATAATGCCCTTATCGCTTTCATGCTGTATTTTTTATCTGATTCCATATGGTCCGGTGTTGACTCCGGAGTGTTTCCGGCAACCAGATGCTCAGTTCTGCTCACTGATCTTTCCAATTACATTATCATGACAGCCATCACATACACATGGCTCAGATATGTAATGGCCGTGGAACAGATTCCGAACAGAAACAAGCTTTCAACGAAAGCAAAACTTTTTCTCCCCTCTCTTTTTTCGCTTATCGGAGCAATTGTAACATACCTTGCAGCTCCTTCTCTTCTGCTCGATGCAGATCTGAAAAACACCAATCTTTTTGACATTTATCTCGTTACCCTGCCTTACGTCTACATAGTCGCAGTAATAATCTACACAATGCGCAAGGCAATAACAGAAAAAAATCCTGTCGAGAAAAAGCAACACTTAAACATAGGCCTTTTTCCGATAATGGTAGTGATGGGCGGTCTTCTGCAGATGGTGCTCATGCCGGAACTTCCAATCTTCTGTTTAAGCTGTACTATTCTTATGCTTATCTTCTACATACAGTCAATGGACAGTCAGATCTCGGTAGATCCGCTCACCAAGCTCAGTAACCGCGGACAGCTTGAACGCTATATAGCGCAGAATCCCAGCGTCAAAACGGACGGACGCTGCACCTATGTTATGATGATCGACATAAACGATTTTAAAATGATAAATGACACCTACGGTCATGCGGAAGGCGACTGTGCACTGGTCATTCTGTCCCAGTCACTTGTAAAGGCCGTCCGTGAGCATACCTATCCCGTATTTCTCGGCCGTTACGGCGGCGATGAATTTGTTCTTATTGCACATCCTGCCTCGGATGACGAGATCCCTGAACTTGAAAGCGAGATCCGGGAATGTATCCGTCTCAGATGTGAAAGCGACCATAAACCATATATCCTGTCCGTCGGAATAGGATATGACAAGCTTCTCGAAGGAGAAGACAGTTTACGGAAATGCATGCAGCGAGCCGACGAAAAGCTGTATTTAAACAAGGAATATGTAAAATCGAATGAGAAAAGCACAGCGCAAGCGTAATTTGCAGGTGTGCTGAGAACTAAGGTTACAGCGACAGTCAGATACTCTCTGTCCGTCCTGTAAAAACGGAGGATGCAAATATGAGCAGAGATTACCAGCCATTTGTTGATAATTTAACTGTGCCTGCCTGTGTACTGTCAGTAGAAAAGGCTGAAAACGGTCCCCACAGAAAAATACGCATAGTTACAGGAAATCAGGCATATATTGACACTATTGAAAAGCATGTACCGGGACTTAATGAAAACCCGAAAAAATTCATTCCGAACCTTGAATACACAAACTATGTGCCGGAAGATATAAATTTTGAGCAGGCCTGTTTTCAGGCAGCGATATGCCATAAGAAGGTAAGCTCATACGCACGAACTGACAAATTTGATTTCTGGTTCGACATGCTCTTTATCCCGCTGGTATCAGAAGATGAAGGCCTCGGATACTGTGTATATTCAATGGATCTTTCACTGAAACCGGAAGCAGAAAACATGTCCAGTACTTCCGCCGACATCGCCCAGTCAGTGCTTGACACATGTATCAAGCTGAGAAGCATTGACGATTTCCAGGAAGCAATGGATTCTATATGTAAAGATATCCGTGCACTCTGTGACTCAGAGCACTGCTGCATACTCATGATGGACACGGCAAAGCGCTCATGTTCCGTCCTGTGTGAAGCATTTTCCGAAACCACAAAGCTTCTGCCTATGGGAACATATCTCGATGACAGTTTCTATGATATCGCGGAATCATGGGAAGGTACTCTTGCCGGAAGCAACTGCCTTATCATAAAGAACGAAAAAGAGATGGAGATCGTAAGGGAACGAAATCCTGTATGGTGTGAATCCATCACACAGGCAGGCGGCAAAAGCATCGTTCTTTTCCCGTTAAAATTCAAGAACGAACTGATGGGGTATATCTGGGCTATAAACTTCAGCGCGGAAAAGGCAGACAAAATCAAGGAAACACTGGAACTTACAACGTTTATTCTCGCATCTGAAATATACAGCAACAGAACAATGGAGCGTCTGCACATTCTCAGTTCACGCGACATGCTCACAGGAGTAATGAACCGTAATGAAATGAACAATTACGTTATAAGCCTTGTAAACAGTGAAGAAACAAGCACTGTCGGAGTTCTGTTCGCAGATCTCAACGGTCTTAAGACAATAAACGACTCGGAAGGACATATAGCCGGAGATACACTTCTCAAGAATGCTGCATCCGCATTAAAGGAAGTATTCAATAAAAAGAATGTTTTCCGTGCAGGCGGTGACGAATTTGTTGTTATTCTTACCGGTCTGACCGAGGATGAACTTTACAGCAAGGTCGAAATGCTCCGCAAAGCATCTGAAAAATACGACCGTCTGGTATTTGCCATCGGCGCTGCATATGAAACGGACTCTGTAAATGTCAGAATCGCACTTCACAATGCTGATGAACGGATGTATGCCGATAAAAAGCTGTTTTATGAAAAGCATCCTGAACTCAGACGCGAAGCCGTTAAACGCACGGATTAAAACAGCCTGATCTCTTTTTGGAACAGGAGGGGTTTCATGTATAATATCAACTGCTCACACGAGCAGAACTTATCCGAAGAATATCCGGAAGCAGTAAAAACTGCTGTTATGAATATAACCGTAAAACTACATAAAACAAAGAACTTTCACATGGCCATGACATCGGCCGCTGCCGAAATAGGAAAACTCTGCGGCACCGATAAATGCGCCATCTACACTGTGGATAAAAGCACAAGACACTGCTCCTTCATAAATGCCGACGGTGTCAGGAAAGATGTGCTTGACCTGATTGCCTCGTCAATGGAACGCACACCGTATGAAGTGGCTGAAACATGGGCGAATGATCTTGGAGACCGCGACTGTCTCATTCTCAGAAATCTTGAAGAAGTAAATGCAATTGACCCCGTCTGGTGCAAATCTCTCCAGAGCGAAGGGCTTACAAACATAATACTGTACCCTCTTCGTTTTCATCAGAATCTCGCAGGTTTCATATGGGCTGCAAGCTTTGATCCTGATAAGATAATGCAGGTAAAAGACATACTTGAACTTACCTCATTCATTATAGCGTCAGTAATTTCGAACCACCAGCTGTTTTCAAGGATCGAACTGATGACCACCGTAGATGCGTTTGCACAGTTTATAGACAAAGAAGAATACTACCGCAACCATCCTGAAAAAAGCAGACGCAAGGAAGACAAAACTGTTTTTGATTCGATGCTTGTAAAAGATATTTCACAGGAAGTGTTTAACTGCAATGTATTTCCGGGAGATCCTCAGCCGACTGGCACAAGGATCATGAGCATTGCAAACGGCGATGTATGTAACCTGACGGAACTGAAAATGTGCGCACACAACGGCACACATGTCGATGCACCTTTTCATTTTATAAACGACGGCATGACCATAGACCAGACTGGACTGGAGCCGTATGTCGGAAAATGTTATGTTGCACGGCACACCGGTAACGTAACTGCCGAAAATGCCGAAGCGATAATGGAAAAAGCGAAAGCCGAAGACTCTGCCGAACGAATACTCATTGCCGGAAAGGCAACTGTAACATCAGAAGCTGCAAAGGTGTTTGCCGGAGCCGGAATTAAACTGCTGGGAAACGAAAGCCAGACAGTCGGACCGGAAGATGCACCGAAGGAAGTTCATATGATCCTTTTAAGTGCCGAAGTTGCACTGCTGGAAGGCATTGTACTTGAAAACGTGAAGGAAGGCAGCTACTTCCTCAGCGCCGCACCGCTGAATCTGGGAGGATGTGACGGGGCGCCGTGCAGGGCATACCTTTTAAAATCATGATCAGATAACAGTGAACGTAAGAATTTTTGCGTTCACTGTTTTTTTATTTATATTGCCCCTTGACTTAGTAGCAATTTTGTACTATGATAAGTATAGTGGAACTACTAAGGAAACGCTGAGCTGTTATAAATCCCGCATGATCAGTGTTTTCCTGAGAAAAGAGAGGTGCTTACATGAAGAATAATTCATCACATCAGAAAATTTCAGTAGCAGTTGACGTTCTTCTTTTCACCATTGAAGACGACAAACTGAAAATAGTCCTTGTAAAGCGAAAGGAAAAACCATTCAAAGGTTCGTTTGCTCTTCCCGGAGTTGCCCTGCGCGAGTCTGAAACTCTTAAAGAAGCAGCTGAACGTTCTGTCCGCGAACGCACAGGGCTCAAAAACATTTTTCTTGAACAGCTGTACACCTTCGGCGAACTTGAACGCGATCCGAGAAGCAGAACTGTTTCGGTGACCTACTACGCACTCACCGATCCCGGAAAGCTCGACGCCTCCGGTGCAGATGACGGCGTTTCACTTATCTCCGTTGATGAAATACTTAAGGGAGATCCGGAACTCGCCTTCGACCACCGTGGAATCATCGAATACGGCAGAAACCGTCTCGGCGGAAAGGTAAACTACTCCGATATTGCCTTCGAATTCGTTCCGGAAGAATTCACCCTGCCGCAGCTCCAGCGCGTATACGAGATCCTTCTCGGAGAAAATCTCTACAAGGCAAACTTCAGAAAAATGATCTCACCGCTCGTCGAAGAAACCGGAAACATGCTCACCGGCATGGCCCACAGACCGAGCAAACTATACCGGAGAAAAGAAGTCTAATTTACCTAACTGCCTTTAAGAAAAAAATTAGCATATCCTTCCTGCATTGATATAATCCCCTTAGAGTAGGCACACGAAATAACAAAAATCGTGTATACACTAAGGGGATTATTTTCATGTCTATTATACGCTTAAAATCACTACACTGTAAAAATACTTTTCTTTCTCATAAAAATCACACTTCCCATGATATTTATCAGCTATATCTCTGATAATGCTTATCCCTAATCCATGACTGTCCGAATTGTTTTTAGTTGACTTTAAATTCGGATTTGAAGCCAGCACAGAAGCATCAATACTATTTTTCACGGAAAACACTAAAGAATTATTTCTCCTCGTAATACACAATTGAAGCACCGGATTACTCATATGGTTTATGCTCAAAGCAGTTATAGCATTATCAAGTATATTCGAAAGTAAACGACACAGATCAACATCATCTATTCCGGAAAATTCATCAGTTGAAATACATGTTACTTTTATGCCCAAAGATTTAGCTATTGAAAGCTTGGCATTAACCACGGAATTAACTATTGCATTTTGAGTATGGATATACACCAGTCTTTCATTTAACAGGTCTGTCATTCGAACCAGTGTTTCTTTAGCCTTATCGGATTCACCTTCATTCAGAAGATCAATCAGTGAGTTATGAAGTGCTATACTATCATGTCTGAACTTTCTTATTATCTGATACTCTTTCTCTGCATTGGCTACATACTGATTATAGCTCTCAAGGCGAAGTTTCATTTCCTCCGACTTAACTAATTCAGCATTTTTTCTGGCTGTTGTTATTATAAAATTTAAAACCATAAAACTGATTACAAACACTATAAGTATACAATATGATATATAAATTCTGTGTTTTATAGTTTCCGCTTCCATAGCTATTAAAACAAGAATAATGTTCATCACAATACATACCATCAAAACTAACGATACCATCAGCCATTCTGATTTTGAAAGTATATTTTCTTTTTGAATATATTTAGTTGAAACCGACATTATACACAGGATCATTATTTGAGTTATCAGCATAAGTATCGCTTTTTTCAAAGTAACCTCTGTAAATATCTCTGATATGGGACTTGAAAACATTACCGCCGCCATATTTGCTACAACTGAACTCGTTATAAACATTATAAGCACAGGATAAAGCGAAGCGAACATTTTCTGAATTATTTTTCCCTTCAAAAATATAAACGCATAAGCAAAAATAACTGCAACATAAAACGCCGCATAAAAGTGTTCAAATATCATCACAGTGTTCAGTAATTCTACCACCAAAGCAAAAAGCGCTGCGAAAATCAAACCATAGGAATGAAAATAGCTACTGTCTTTTTTACTCCCCAAACAATACCATGAAAAATAAGTCGCCACTACGCCCTGAAAGAAATCAATTGCTAAATTATACGCCTCCCACAACACATTTTTCATATAGTACTCCTTAAATACTCTGTGAATTTTTGATCAAGATTTTTGGCATATTTGCTTCCAACAGGAATTCGTATTTTCTCAGAATTATTTGAAACATATAATTTTCCAATTTTAAAATCTATACTGTCCAGATATCTGAGATTTATGATTATACTTCTATGAACACGAGTAAAATCAAATTTTTCATACTCGTCTGAAATGTCATTAAGTTTTCCCGGAGTACGTAACGGATTTTCCATTTTTTGAAGATGATATAGCAAATAATGTCCTTCACTTTTTATGTAAATAATATTACGATAATAAAATGCGTGTCTGCCGTTTTCAGGATCATCAATTACTATTTTTTGATTCTGTTTCATATACATCATTAATCTTGCAACAACATCATTAATATCATTTTCCATAATTACAGAAGAATTTTTCTGAACAAAATGGAAAGGCTGAAAATCAAAGCTTCGGTAAACCAACTCTGAATAACTGGTAATAAATATTATAAAGGAGGATGAAAAATCTGCTCTTAACTTCATAGCAATGTCAAATCCTGATACTTCAGGCATATCAATGTCCAGAAAAAGAACATCAAACTGTTCTTCATAATTTTTTTCGAGCAATGTTTTTCCATTTTCGAAAGAATAGATTTTATAATCATCAGTATATACAGAAAACGCCTTGAATATAATATCATTTATTTTATGCAACTGCTTAGAATCATCGTCACAAACGGCTATACGTATCATAAATCAACACCCGTAACAATATTAGTACTTAAAATCATTTATTCAATTATAGCACTTTTAATCCATGAATTCAATATCATCTTTTTTCGCTATAACCGCCAAAACAGCAACAAGTAACAACGTATATTCCAGAATTAGTCCCCATCTTAATCCGTAAAAACGCAGTATTATTCCACACACTTCAATTATTCCGCCTAAAATTACGCATATCATTCTTCCTTTCTTTTTTATTTCAGATGTCAATACCTTATTTTTATTCTCTACAGGACATACTGTTACAAAAACTACTTCAATAAATAATAAAATCCAAATATCAAAAACGATCGTGATGCTACTGCTGGTTAATTCGTACATTCCTATTAAAATAATAAAAAGCACGCAAAACCAAAAATTGCATTTAAAATATGTTGCTGCATGATATCCTCCGGAGAATTGTCTTATCGGAATAAAAACGCCAAGAAACACTAATGACTCTACTGTATGTTTACTTATAATCCCAATAACAATTATTAAAATAACATTCAGTAACGAAGAAACAGATATTTCTATGCCATAATTGTAATATGCTCTTGTTGTATCATCATCATTAATTACATTTTTGGCCACAAGGTAATCGGTTAGTTTCTTACTTATACGCTCAATCATACTATTTCACCATTCGAATTTATTCCAAGGTATATGTTATACTTCACCGGATATAATCCTACTGACAATACTACTTCTGATTCGCTTGTAATAACCTTATTGACCGGATCTTCTTTATCGTTAGAAAAGTAAATAAAAAAAGGTATCATAACGTCCGCTTCTGCTCCCGGCTCCATACAAATGCGTATATTGTCTTTTACAATTGGATTAATCAGTTTAAATACCTCTATATCCATATTAGAGAACCAATAACCCATAGATAAATAAAAAGAGGAAAAATCAAGATATGTTTTCTCGTTATTTTCATTCATCATTTTCATTTCTACCATTACTGCATACGTATTATCAGAACGATTTCTTACTGTATTCCAGAATACATCTGAATTATCAGCTTCTTTGAATATTATTTTTTCAGTATTCATAGTAATACCGTTATAACAAAACTTTTCTCCTGGATCGTAATCATGAATTATCCGCTGATCAGAACCAGAATTTACACTTGAGACTCTAAACACCAAAGCTCCCAATAACAGAGCGCAAATAATAACAATATATTTTTTTATACTCATCTATTACGCCGCCTTATCAACAAATCAAAAATAATGTTTATTAAAATCAGTATTATCATACATGCAATAACAATAACAAAGGTTCTTAACCTCAAATTTACTGGTATCAGAAATCCAAATGCTGCATGATTCTTTTGATATGATAGCCATGCTATTCCAACTGCAGTTACAACCGGAACTCCATTACAAATAACAATATTATGAATTTTCAGTGATAACAAAAACGGAATTGTTGAAACCAGACCAAGTATTACACTCATTACCAGATAATACAAAAGCAAAAGAATCAAAGGATGCTTTACATAAATTGCAGAACATATTTTCCCATAATAAGCTGTCGGAAATTCCAGACTCATAACTTCCGGATTTATAGCGGGGATAAACAAAGATGTTGCCAAACAATTTACAGTAAAAGTGATATACGCAAGAAAAAAACCTGAAACAAACACCGCTAATTGTTTGGTGTTAAAAAAAGCATATTTAACGCGATCACACTTACTATCACAAACCATAAGTTTACCGTTTAAAAGCATACCAAGTAACATTATAGAATACAATATCTCTGTAAAAATTATATTTTCACTAAATCCAAGCACAGAATTATATAACGACTGAGGATAAATCATATTTCCCCATATATCCGGAGATTGTATCGCCATTATTTTCTCGTTGCTGATTTCTATATTGCTCTTCACTAATAAAAATGAAATCACCTGAAGCAGCACCAGAGAAATCACATATACTTTACTACATACTATTTTTTTCAATTCCATTTTCATCAAAACAACCACCACATTTTCATTACTTTGTTTCACAAAGATACAGATTAATCTTGTTTTGAATTACTTTGGCTGTATCTTCAGCTGTACTATCACCATTATAATACAACATCAATTCTTCATAAATTACATTATTTATACGTTCATTATTTCTGCTGGAAAAATGGACACCTTCTATTAACGAACGAAGTGTATCCACAAATTCATCATCAGTCTTAACTTTTATCATTTCAAGTTCATTTTCAAACCGTTCCCGATTGACCGAAAAATTATTTCCTTCTTTTCCGTAATAGCCATCATTCTGATAAGATGTTATAAATTTCAGAAAATTCCAGCAAATATCTTTGTTTTTCGATGATGCAGAAATACTAACTGTACATCCTGATTCGACATAAGAGTAATTATTAGTTCCAGATGGATAACCTTTTATAGAATGCAGTAATTCATCTGATGTTCTATACTTGTATACACTTCTATTTATATTTGAAAAAGTTTCAAATAAATATCGTTCTCCGGAATAAAAATCAGACATATTGTTATTGGCGACATCAACGCCATATTCATTTATTTTCTCTATAAGATCAATGAATTCCTGCGAGTCGAAATTCACCATGTTTTCATTTAAATCAATAAAATCAGGATTGTTAGATAAATTCAAGGCATTACTTAACGAATCCTTCTTCATATTGCCAAATGCAGGAATATCCGAATTAGATGCGATATAGTTAATAAATTCGTTATAATCCCAACCATAGGTAATGTTTTGATCAATATCATATCTGGTAATTATGGTGTTTAGTTTAAAATTAACAGGAAAAGCATACAGACATTTATTAACACAAGAAGCGTCTAAAACGTTAATCAAATAATCGTTTTCGTCAAAATCTGAATCTTCTTTTATAAGATCATTTAAATCACAAAACGCACCTGATCTTTCAAGATTAAAAAATTCTGAATTACAATCGCTGACAAGAACTATATCTGGTAAAGTATTGTTTATATAGTCTTTTTCCAAAGAAATATAGTTTCCATTTTCATCTTCAACAATGGAATAAGCTTCTGTTCTGATTTCAATATCATCATACAGTTTCTTAAAATCCTCAATAAATGGTCTGAAAGATTTATTACTTACATCCGATTCAGACACCGCAATTGTAATAATTCTTTTTTCAGATGTATCTTCCTTTTTTTCTTTATAAATATAAAGTTTATTTCCATCAACTATAACAAAACCAGACTGATTTCCTATAACAGCATCTACATTTACAGCATCGACTGACAAATCTAAAATGGCATTTCCACTCTTATTATCATAGTTAATACCATATAGTAATCCTTTGTAAATCGCATATATATCGTTTAATGCATCTCCACACACAAACTGTACTTCACTTGTAATTCCATCAAAAATCACTTCATTTATATTCATCGGATCAATTATTTTATTATCTCTTATTTCAGCGATATAATATTTGTTTTTCTCATTATAAACAATAATCATCCTTTCTTTGATTTTAAAAACATTACACACTTCTCTGCCATTCATTTCTACTGATTTCAAATCACCGTCATCAGTAATGTATAATTCATCTGTATCAAATATGCAGATTTTATCTCCTGCATAAAACACATCAGAATTCACATCAAATCTATTGTCGATATTTATAACTCTTTCACCATTGTAATTCGAAATATAGTCCATTCCATAATCAGTAAACATCGGATAATAGAAATTTTCCCTGTTATCCTCCTCTGTAATTGTTCCGTTATCATCAATAGAAAAAGTAAGATCAATATATCCATCAAAAGTTTTAATATATGAAAATCTGAGATCATTACATTCGATTATATGATAAACTTCTCCTGTATCCAACTGATCTTCTTCCGAAATATCATATAAAAGTTCCTGAACTGAATTTTCAGTATTAAACCTAAAAACTTTACTTATTCCATCAAATAAATACATATGATTTTTGTCTTTTCCAGAATACAACGTACAATCTCCGTCCAAATTTACGGAGTATTCTGATCTTCCAGCTTCAACGTCTACCACTGTAGCTATTGTCTCATCACTTTCAGAGCTGTATTTTCCAATTATAACAGACCCATCATCGTTCACAGTCAAAAATTCAGGCATATCAACATCAATATCTGTTATTACTTTTTTTAATTCATATTCTTTATTCAGAATATATAGATAAGGTTTATAACGCTTTGCTCCAGCTGATGATGCAATTTCAAATGAAGCAATATATATATACGATTTATCAGCTGTTACAGCCGAAAAAAACATTTTTGTATAATCGTAGTTTAATACAGAATCCAGATTTTTTATTATTACATCATCATTATCGGTATCTCTTTCAAATATGAAATTTTTCTGATTATCGGTAACTGACAACCCATAAATCTTATCATCATAACTACATGTATAACGTATTCTACCCAAAGTTTCAAGCTGCTTATCAGGCGATTCTGCCGAATCGGTATATTTACAGCCTCGTGCATAAAATTCTCCGTTGACATAATTATAAGGGCCATATACATAGTCTTTTGACACAGAACAGGAATTGATAATCTCCTTGTTTTCAACAGAGATTTCATTCACTATACCTTTACAACCTTGTGCAGCTCCTAACACATGTAATTTATTATTATCGTAATATGAGTTCTCCAAAACTTCATAATACTCAGATAATTCTGATTCAGATACAGTATAATCTTTCATAGACTGAATAAGTTCATTTTTATCATATGATTTATCTTTACTGCACCCGGAAAGAACAAAAGCAAGGCCAATAAATATAATTATTTTCTTCATCGCTAGTCTCCTCTAAAACACAACTAAGCGAAATGTATAAAAACAAATCGCTTAGCTTAAACATTTATAAAATTCAGAAAGATTACGGTATTGTTGTATATGAACCTGAACTATCAGGACTCCATGCACCTGTAACGGTACCTTCGGATTTCATACCCAACGCTGCATGATGATATCCGCTTTCTCTAACTAAATTTGTAATCAAGTATGTACCAGTATAGCTTGGTAAAGAAACTTTCTTTATAGCTGAACTCGTTCCCGTCTGATTGGTACAATAAACTGACTGTTCCGCTGAATAATAGTTACCGGCATCACAATACGAAGCAAAATCTGATCTGTAAGTATCGGTTACTCCGTATATTCCAACAACAGGGGTATAATAGTAGTTAGTAACTGATGAAACATAAAGATAAATTGAAGAAGTATTTTCTTTATATCGAGAATACCTATCAACAAAATACATCGTTTCATAATTAATGCTGTTAGCTTTAACTATTACCAGATTATCAGAAGTTTCACTGCCGCCATGCATTGGCATACTGAAATTCGAATCATGCGTTGATGCTGATACAGCAGATACACTTCCCGTAGCTATTGAACCCATCATTAATACTGCTAATAATTTTGAAATTACCTTTTTCATTGTGATCCTCCATATCATTCGTCGATACTGTATGCTAGCAATACAGTATCTTTTCACTTTCTGCAAATGCGTACAGGTTCTTTAGGCTGATGCATTCCGCACACTGATACAGAACCAAATGCGATATCAGCCATTGCACCTGCTAGCTTTTTTAAAGCCTTGGCTGCCAGTTTATCCTTTTCGTTTGCTTTCATTATCCTGTTCACCTCACATCATAATGTAACCATCTGCAGCTGTTACTGATTTTTCAACAACAAAATTAACCGATTAGGTTGTCTGTCACTATTATATTCCCGACATAATTCCTTGTAAATAAAATCTGCATGAAACATATATTTCAAGCCTGAATTTTCTTTTTGAACAGTATTACGAACCTATTTTATTGTTTATCAATAATTTAATCAACTAATACAGGTCATAGGAATCAAGATATCGACATTTCAGTTTCACATTTCGGTACTAGACAAGCAAATATATTAACCTTGTATCGAAATATTGTTATTATCAATGTTAAGCAACTAAAATTTGATATAATTACTGAAAGAATTCAATTACATGCCGGGGTGAGAAAAATCAAAAATTACACAGATGAATCAATCAGACAGCACTTCGGTGGAATTCTGTCTGAACTAAGAAACGATAAGGGATTAAATCAAAACGAACTTGCCAAGCACTTCAATTTAAGTAAAAGCTCTATAGCGCACTATGAACAAGGAGATAATTTTCCTTCTCCAAGTGTAGTTGCTGGTATATCAGAGTTTTTTCACGTACCAATAGATTACCTATATGGGTTGATAACACATTCACTTGAATACGAAAAACTTAACGAGAACTTCACTCAAAATTATACATATGGAGATATTCTAAAAATCTTATCAAAAATGAAACCACAAGAGCGAGAACATATGATTTCGGAAATCATGTATATTATGTCATATTACAAAAATGGTCCTTACAATATGAAATAGCTAATAGTTATCATATTTAAGAAACACCCCTTAAACAGATTACATCAGCACATCTGCTTAAGGGGTATCTGTTTTATATTCCTAAACTGCCTCGTTGTAATACTGTATAAGAACTGGCGTTGTAAGATGATCAACTTCTATGCTTTTCGCCCTTGCCCAAAAAACAATTAAACAAAAAAACGGTGTGCTCATTTGCACACCGTTTTTCACGCCATTTTGACAAGCTTGATATTTTATGGTAATTCGGTAATTACAAGATAATCATTGTTTTTTATAGAATCGATATCTTCTTTTTCAGCACAATGATACACATGATTGGCTATGATATCAGCAGCTCTGACAAGCGTTGTAGATGAAGAATTGCATAGTGTAACTACAAGGCCTTTCATATCCGGCAAAATAGGCGGAAAGAAATTCTGCCAGTTATCGTTGAATGTTCCGTATTTATACTCACGCAGCAACCCTTCTGTCAGTTCATATCTGCCGTCTGTTGCTGTGGTATGTTCATCCGGATATACCCAAATGTTATTTATCTGCTTCGGATCAATAACTTTTTCTTTTATTAGCTTTTGTAAAAGCGATTTAAGTCCTATTTTATATGCATAGTCAAGGAAGCGCTGTTTACTTTTCTTGTGATTGAATATATTGATATTAAGCTGATTCTGTCTGATAACTACAGCGAATTTATAATAATTATTCAATGAACGATATAATTTTGATTTTTCCTTATTACTTACTCTTGATGCCTTTAACTCATCGGTTTTATTATATTTTTTTGAAAGCCTTATAGCTTTTTCAGCTGTAAGGTATTTTCTTTGCGCTATGTCTTTTTCTTCTTTACCGATAAACAGAATACCGCCAAAAACATAATAATTATTGTGAACATAGTCGAGAACACCTGATTCATCGGAGTAAACAAAAAGATCCAATAGTGTTTCACCTCAATACAAAAAGAAAAGCCACCCTGAGGTGGCTCCCCTATGGCCGACGACATTACATGTCGCTTAAACGTTAATTCGGTTTCATAGGTATACAGCGTATTTCTACCTGCAATTATATTGTACCACATTTTTCTTTCCGCGTCAATAGAACGGATGTCATTATCACCTCTTATTTCAGTGACGAGCAATAAAGCTTTTACCCACGGACGTCGTGGAAAAAGCTGTTCATAATGAACAGCTTTTTTCAATAGTAATAGGTGAGTCTGAAAGACACACCTATTTCATTTTTACAGGCAGCGGCTTGGCCGCTGCCATATTAATTGCTGGTTAGGCTACAAATCGTAACCAGCGCTAATATCAAAAGTTCACACTGAATCATTCCCAGTCCCTTACCGCTTCATTGTAATACTGTATGAGAACCGGCTTGGTAAGATGATTGACTTCTATGCTTTCCACCCGTTCGTCCTTGCCGAAAATGAACAGCGATTCAAAATTTTCCTCGGAAAGATACCGTGTATCTTCCGGGAACGGATGCTTTTTCTTAAGTTCCGAAGCCGATGCCATGTGGAATCCCCAGTCGCCGAAGGCGGGAACTTCAAGATGATAGGAACGTACTGAAAGTCCTTCGCTTTCCATGGTCTTCCCTATGCACCAGTAGGCTTTTTTCGCGTAGTAGGGCGAAGTTGACTGAACGTTCATCACGCCGCCTTCGTTCAGATGCGCTGCGCACAGACGGTAGAACACATTGGTATACAGCTTGTTGAGCGCCTCATTGTTCGGATCCGGAAGATCGACTATTATAACGTCGAAACGTTCATCAGACTGTTCGAGATATTTATAAGCATCATCATTTATCACAGTTAGTCTTTCGTCGGAAAGAGATCCGCCGTTTACCTTAGTGATCATGGGATCGGTACTGCACAGTTCCGTCATGCCAGGATCAAGGTCAACAAGAGTTATACGCGTTTCCGGATATTTTAAAAGCTCTCTCGCCGCCATTCCGTCGCCGCCGCCGAGAACGAGAACACTGTCGCAGTTTTCCGCACAGCTCATGGGTACATGAACAAGTGCCTCGTGATAACGGTATTCGTCGGATGTCGAAAACTGAACGTTGCCGTCTATGTAAAGCCGAAGGTCATCCTTGTGTTTCGTTACAACGATCTTCTGATAGGCTGTCTGTTCGGAAAGGATCACTCTGTCGCGGTAAAGTCCACCTTCGATCATCTGACCGATGTTTTCCGAGCAGAACATTCCGCAGAGCATACATCCAAGCAGAAATGCCGCCGCGGTCTTGTATACCGAAGAATGTTTCAGTTTTTTCTGATATTTGAAAATGATAAGCGCCGCTGCTGTCAGGTTAAGTGCTCCCGACAGAAAACAGGTCGCAAAGTAACCGAGATGCGGAAGCAGGATCATCGGAAATGCCACTGATCCAACAAGTCCGCCGATGTAGTCAAATGAAAAAATAGACGAAAGTGTAAGTCTGAGTTCTTTTCTGTCCTCTTCGATAAGTCTCGTAAGCAGCGGTATTTCAAGGCCCGCCAGAGTACCTATCGCCAGAATTTCCGCATACATGACAAGCACATACGATTCAAGGTACAGATTCGAAAGAAAGAGCATAAGCGAACAGGTACCGCCGATAACGCCTATCAGTATCTCCACCTTTGCAAAAGCTCCCCACAGATCCTTTTTTATGTACTTTGAAAGAAATGAACCTATTCCGAGTGCGAACATGTAAAGTCCGATGGTAACTGAGTACTGCAGAGTTGAATCGCCCACCAGATAGGAACTCACCGCACTGATGATAAGCTCGTAGACCATGGAACAGCCCGAAATGAGCAGTGTGGTCAGCATGAGCAGACGGTATTCATTTTTCACTGTAGCCCTGATATCAGCCGTGTCCGCTTTCTGTGTGTTTTCCTGCATCAGATGATCACTCCGCTTATGACAGCAGAAAGTCCGATGAAGATACCGGCCACCATTATGCCGGCTGCAGTATTGCCTTTCCCTATTTCCTCACTTAGTCTGTACTGCCTGTTTATTTTATCGATAACGATGTAGCCGAGCATGAAGAAGAGAATTCCTGCCACAAAGTAAAGAAGACTGCTTACAATTCCTGTGGCAAGTGCCACGTCCAGAGCATCTTCCGCTTCCGGCGACGCAACTGCCGCCCGCAGGATTATTCCCACACTGATGTTCGTACCGGCTGATACAAAACCGACCGCCTTGTTTCCTTTCTTTATTTCCTCCGGAAACGAACACGGAATGATCAGGTCGATAAGAAAATTGCCAAGTGCCATAAGAACTATTCCTATGCATGAATAAAGCGCTGCTTCTGCGAGATCAATAACCAAACTCATAATGTCCCTCCTGTTACTTTCCGTTGCTTAAGCCGCCGCCGTCAGACCGGCGTGCATTTATACTGTCCTGACGTACTGTGCCCGAATACGTGTTCAATGAATTGTGATCAGAATAACTGATGGACGTGTCATCAAACGAACTGTACGGAGACGAGTATTTTCTGTAAGACGATGAGTCAGAACTGTATCCCGTTGAATAGTAAAAACGTCTGTAGTACCTTCCGGCATGTCTGTTGCTCCGGTACGGTGATTCGTCCGTGGTATAGACAAACTTTCGTTTTGAAACCTGAACAAGCACCTCATTGTTATCCTCGGAAGGATAAACAAGGCAGTACTCCTTTTTTGTAAGGATAGCCACTGAACCTTCCTCACCTTCTCCGGCTTCATCATCCTTCTGAACATACTCGGTCTCGCCCTCGATCGCCGTGATTATGTCTTCAGCAATAAAATCGATGGTGTAGGCTGATCCTGCCTTGTAAACATCAGCCTTCTGCTTTGCCTCACCTGTTACCGATGTCAGATATGAATAGCGCGGAGCCGAAGTTTTGCTTTGCTTGCTAAGATAGTTCGATATGGTCTGCGGAGTGTAAAATAATCCGCTTAAAACGTCAAATAAAAAGCCAAGCAGCGGAAGAAAGAATACCATTAACGCAAGTGCTGTGATAATTAAGGCACGCCTGCGTATTCCGGCCTCAGCTTTTTCGAGTGCCGCTTTATCATGACGGCTGAAGAAAATATCTTCGGCATCAACATAATGACCGGTGGAATATTCGGCACCATCTGACCAGAGTTCCTCCGATATGATCTTTTCCTCTGTATCGTCTTCGTATTCGTTAAAATCAGCCTGATCGCCCGGCACGACATCGACTGATCCGCTTGCGGCAATAACGACCTCGTGACCGTGATCGACTATATGATAGCCTCTTAATGACGGACAGCGTTCCCCGACAACATGTGTTATCGAATATTCCCGGAACACATCATCGACACTCAGCCATACCTCTGAGGCACCCCCGGTCTTCTGCATTCTGTATTCATCCCAGCAGTTACCGTCGGCAGTGTTCCGGTAAGTCACCGACCCCAGAACAACATATTCGACTCCGTCAACAAGCAGCACATCTCCTCTTGAAAACTTCATTGTTTTTCCGTTTCTCCTTTCCGGATACAAATATACATAATTTATTATACCGCAGCATCTGTCATACAGTCAACAGCCAGTTTATCCGTAAACAAGCGTCCCCACTGACAAAAATAATACATTTTCTGTACTTTTACGGTAAATACGGCTTTATCATCGTATAAGTAAATATACTTAATGCTTACTAAATTTTGTGATACACTATTTAATTGACAAAAACACCTTATTGTTTTATAATTTACTAAGGATATACTGATTTAACCGGCCTCATGCCGGACAAATGTTATGAAAAAGGAGAAATGTCTATGCCACCAGGAGGAGGAAGGCTCGGACCGGGATTTCTGACAGAAGAAGAAAAGCAGAACAAGCCCAAAGTAACCAGAGGACTTTTAAAGAGGATCTTTTCGTACCTTAAGCCGTACAGAATTCAGATGTTATTCGTACTTGCGGCAATACTCTGCTCCGCCGTGCTGACCCTTATGCCGTCGGTGCTCACCGGACGCATAATCGACGACGGACTTATCGCAAAAAATCTTAACAGGCTCATTTTCTACATAGTTCTTTCCTTCGGCGTTACCCTGCTTGCCAATCTTATCGGCATTCTGGAAAGCTACTTAAACACATGGATAGCACAGCACATTACCTACGACATGCGAAATTCCATGTACTCACATCTGCAGAAAATGTCGCAGCGGTTCTTTACGAACAATAATCAGGGCGACATAATCACACGAATGACAAGCGACATTTCCGGAGTACAGCAGATAATCACAAACACGCTCACAAGCATTATTTCAAACAGTATCACACTGACCGTTGCACTGGTTCTCATGTTCCGCGAAAACTGGAAACTTGCGCTGGTCGGCATAGCAGTGGTACCGCTGTTTGTCATTCCGACAAGAAGCGCCGGAAAACGCCGTTTCGAGATCACCCGTGAGTCCCAGGCATGCAGTGACGAGATAAACGGTATTCTCAACGAAACGCTTTCGGTAAGCGGTCAGCTTCTCGTAAAACTCTTCGGCATGGAAAAGACGGAGTACGACCGCTACGAGGCCGCCAACAGAAAAATGATCGGTCTCAACATAAAGGAAAGCATGGCCGGACGCTGGTTCCGTATGGCTCTCGGAACTTTTACGAACATTGGTCCTATGCTCATCTACCTTGTAGGCGGCATAATAATGATGCGCTTCGACCCGACTGTTACCGTCGGTCAGATAAGCGTGCTCGTGGCTCTTCTCAGCAAGATGTACATGCCGGTAAACCAGCTTTTAAACATTCAGGTCGACTGGATTCGTTCCATGGCCATGTTCACAAGAATTTTCGAGTACTACGACATGAAGCCTGAGATCGAAAACGCACCGGATGCAGTTACCCCTGACCACGCTGACGGCGAAGTTGAATTCCGCGGTGTGCGTTTTTACTACGAACCGGAGCGCGAGATACTTCACGACATAAGCTTCAGACTCGACAAGGGAAACTGTATCGCGATCGTCGGACCTTCCGGCTCAGGAAAGAGTACACTTATAAACCTGATACCGCGTCTCTACGACGTTATCGACGGAAGCGTGCTGTTTGACGGCAGAGACGTAAAGACTCTCGACCTTGGATTCCTTAGAAAAAATATCGGTATAGTAAGTCAGGAGACCTATCTTTTCAACGGAACCATACGTGACAATCTCCTTTACGCAAAGCCGGATGCTACCGAGGAGGAACTCATCGAAGCCTGCAAACGTGCAAACATTTACGACTTCATTGAAAAGCAGGAAACAGGGCTCGATACCATAGTCGGAAACCGCGGTCTCAAACTTTCCGGCGGTGAAAAACAGAGAATCTCAATTGCACGAATCCTTCTCAAGGATCCGGCACTCATGATATTCGACGAAGCAACATCTGCACTGGATTCAATTTCGGAACAGAAGATCCAGGACGCAATAGAACCGCTCATCGAATCACGTACAAGCATTCTCATCGCACACCGTTTGTCAACGATACTTGCCGCTGACGAGATACTCGTTATCAAGGACGGCGAGATAGCCGAACGCGGCACACATGAAGAACTGGTAGGTGCCGGCGGTGTTTACACCCAGCTCTACGAAACACAGTTCTCCAAAGCAGCCGAAAAAACACAGACCGACTTCAGCTACTCTGAAGGTGAGAATTCAGAAGAGGAAAAATAAATGGACAGTATTAAAAAAAGAAGAATATTACATAGCCCGTAAAATACTTGCTGGTGCAGAAGACAAAACCTGATCATTCTCATTAATGGAATTTCAGAATATATAGAAATAATCAGTTTAAGGCAGGACTTCACGGTTCTGCCTTTTTCGTTCCTATTAAATTTCAGCATAAACCAAAGCTCTGTTTTGTGCATGATAACAAAGTTGATATTACCCTCTTGACTTAGTAGCGTTTTTATACTATACTTAGTACATAAAAGATACTAACTAAAGAGAACAGCAAAACGAGTGTTTTTTATAAAGAAAAACACGAAACAAACATTCAGAAAATTTCAAAAAGGATGGTGCATTATGAACAACGTAAAAGAATTCTGGAAAAGAGAGATAAGCGGATGGACAGAAAGCGAACTCTGCTGGCTGGCATTTGCAAATGTTTCTCTCCTTATTATCTCGGTTATCCTTAAGGACACATTCCTCGGAATAGCCGCCTCGCTCACAGGTGTTACCTGCGTTATCTTCTGCGGAAAAGGCAAGATCTCAAACTACATATTCGGAACGATCAACGTGCTGCTCTACTCCTACATCGCATTCAAAGCAAAGTTCTACGGTGAAGTAATGCTCAACATGCTCTACTACTTTCCTACCAACATTCTCGGATGGTTCATGTGGAAAAAGAACATGAACAGCGACACCGGTGAGGTAGTCAAAAAGAGAATGTCATTAACCGGAGACATTATTACAGTTCTCGTAAGCGCCGCAGGTATTTTCGGATACAGCTACGTTCTTAAACTCCTCGGCGGTAATCTTCCTCTTATAGACAGTATGAGCACAGTTTTATCGATCGTTGCTCAGATACTTATGATAAAGCGTTTCACCGAACAGTGGGTAGTATGGATCCTTGTTGATGCAGTTTCAGTAATAATGTGGGCAACAGCATTTTTCAAAGGCGACGGCGGTATCGCAATGGTACTCATGTGGTCAGTATATCTCCTCAATGCCATCTTCATGTTCATAAAATGGTATAAGGATTCTGCAGAGAGCAAAGCAGAAAATACTGCTGCAGCAGTGACAGAATAGTATCACTGATCTTACAGCATCCGTTATACAACCATAATTACTGAAAGGACAAATATATGAGCAGAGAATTAAAAGCCGGAATGAAATATCATGTGGGCATGTACGGCGGATCATTCAATCCTATGCACAACGGGCACATGGAGTGCATACTGAAAGCTTCATCAATGTGCGAAAAGCTTTTCGTGGTCATTTCCTACCGAAATGATAACTCCGATGTTGATGTAAAGGTAAAATACCGCTGGGTCTACAAACTCACATCCCACATAGGAAACGTAAAGATCATCCTCCTTGAGGATAAGCTGAAGACAAAGGCTGAATACACCCGTGAATACTGGGAGGATGACTGCCGCAAAGTCCGTGAGGCAATAGGCGAAAAGATAGACGTTGTCTTCTGCGGAAGCGATTACGATGAAAACAGCTTCTGGAATGTCTGTTACCCGGACAGCGAACTCGTCATATTCGAACGCGACCAGTACAATTCAACTGCTATCCGTAAGGATATCTACGGTCACTGGGACTGGCTGCCGATGTTCGTAAGACCGCACTACGTAAAGAAAGTTCTGATAATCGGCTCGGAAAGCTGCGGCAAATCGGTGCTCACCGTAAACCTCGCCCACCACTACCACACCAACTATCTCGAAGAAGTCGGCCGTGAACTCTCGGAACTTTCCGGCACCGACACCATGATGCTCACCGAAGACTTCACGCGGATACTCCTTGAACACAAGGCCAAGGAAATGCGTCTCATCGAATACAGCAACAAAGTTCTGATTGAAGACACCGACTGTCTCATCACCCGCTTCTTCATGGACTTCCTCGAAGACGGCAACAAGGCAAATGAAGATCTGGCCGAAGCAATTGCAAAACTCAACCACTACGACCTCATCCTCCACGCCGAACCGGACGTTGAATGGGTACAGGACGGCGACCGCAGTGAAGAGATTGCCGCCAACCGCAAACTATACAGCGAACGCATAGAAAAACTCTATGAACGCTTCGGATTTAAATGCGAACACATCTCCGGCAGCTACACCGAAAGATATGAAAAAGCGATAAAACTCATCGACGAACTTTTCCTCCCGGAAAATGACCGTTAACCGCAAAGGAGCAGACCGCATACGCGGAATGCTCCTTTTCTTTTATTATAACTGTTATCGTGCTTTACTGCACAGCCAAACCTGCGCCGGTATTGCTGCATTCTGCCCGTGTACTATTTTCCTCCGCACAGAGGGCATCTGCCTTCAGATACATGATAAACGTTACCGCATGAAGAACATGTGGTGCATCCCGGAGGAACAGGCTGCGGAAGTCCGATCTCCGGCATTTCTCCGTTATTATCATAACTGCTGTTTACACCGTACTGCGGCGTGCTGTAACTCTGATTTGAAGGGTAAGCATCCTGCATATAGCCATTGCTGCTTCCCTGTGTACCGTAATTACTCTGACCATACATCTGGTTATTCTGCGCTCCGGAAGGATAAGCGTCCTGCATATAGCCGCCCGAGTTCTGCGTTCCGGACATATTCTGAACGCCTCCGGCAGAATATGCATCTGCCATGTATCCGTTCTGAGATCCGTAGTTCTGACCGTATGATGCATTCTGATATCCGTTAGCTGATGAACCGTAATTCTGGTAATCTGCACGAGGCAACGTTCTGTTCATATCGTAATTCTGAGCGATAGCTGCCGCTATTCCGGCTCTGTTAATTTCAGCCTGATTAAGCTGATTTGCTTCATCCGGATCAGGATCATAAACTGCCTTTTTATATTTCAGTTCATAAAGCCCTGACATGAAGAACGCATGCAATCCTACAAACAGGAAAAGGAACAGTGCAGGTCCAAGGCCCTTGATCTTATCGACCAGACTAGGTTTTCTGATCTGAGGCATTATATAATTAAATGCATCGTTTACTGCGGCTCCGGTCTCCATATCCTGCTCTTTAAGATCTATCTTCAGGCGGCTTTTAAAAGTATCACCTATGTCATCCGTAAGAACAGCATCTGTATCGTTACCCTGCATTGCCTCAGATGTGCCTGAAGGCGATGAGCATACTATAAGCCAGTGCATCTCATCTGTAAATTCGGCAAGATAGCGTGTATAAGCGTAGTTTTCGATACTTTCCGTCCATTTTGTATCTTCGACTGTAATGACCGCCGGAACGATACCGCTTTTCTTATAGAACTCTTTAAGTGTGGAACGAAGCTCGGACTCGCTCTGTGAGGTCATGACATTTGCTTCATCATTTATAATAATTTCAGTAGAATCAGGTTTGCCAAGCGTAGGGACAGTATTCTTCGCCATAACGATACCGCCGAAAATGAACGGAATATAGAACAGAAGCACAAGCAGTCTCGCCGGATGAAATCTTTTAGCCGGGTCGGTCTGACTGTAAATGTACTTCACCTTTCCGTGACTTAAATAGCTGTACCGTTTAGCCCCCGGAAAGAATACACTACTTATACGGTTTGAATTTCTTCTGTCGGAATAACCATAACCGGAGTAGCTTCCGCTGTGATAGCGTGAAGAACTGCGGTGATGGTAATGGTGTGAGCTGCTGCGGTGATGCGAGCTGCTCCTGTGCGAACTGTGATGATGATGTCCTGATGAATGTGGCATAATTATCTCCCCCTCAAAAATGTTTTTCTCTGTGTCTGAACAGCTTTTCCGCCGTTCTCTTTTGTTCTTTTCAGATCCTAAGGAAATACTGATTTTTCCATATCAGCGATCCTTTTTCTGTAATGAATTTATTATACTATATTTTTTTCATTAAATCTATATTTTTCAGATAATTTTTACTAATGATACGCTGATTCATTCCTGAGTCAGCGCAGGGATCGCGACCGTTAACGCGGCAGTTAACAGGAAGGCAGACCACAGAGTATCCGGAATGCGCTCTGTGGTCTGTTTTTATATGCTCTGATTCCCTGTAAAATTAGTGTTTATGCACATTACAGGATTAAGTTTAACCTTTATCGATATATATATTACCAATATGCTGAAAATCTATTGCACATTCAAATCAAAGGTGATATAATTAAAATAAATATGTTAAAGTAGGAGAGGTGTTTTCTATGAATAAAATTTCTATCATCGGCGCCGGTTCTGTCGGCTCCACAATCGCGTACACACTGGCTATTCAGGGCATCGCTTCAGAAATCGTTCTGATCGATATCAACACTGACAAGGCTGTAGGTGAAGCTCTCGACATCATGCAGGGTACACCGCTTAGCAGTCCATGCAAGGTATACCAGGGTGGATACGAAGAAGCAAAGGATTCTGACATCGTAATCCTTACATCAGGTATCGCAAGAAAACCAGGTCAGTCAAGACTTGAACTTGCTCAGACAAATGTTAACATCACAAAGTCTATCATTCCTGAAATCACAAAGAGCGCTCCAAATGCTTTCTACATCATCGTAAGCAATCCTATCGACGTTCTTACTTACACATTCTGCAAGCTTTCAGGTCTCCCTGAAAACCACATCATCGGTTCAGGTACAACTATCGACAGCGCTCGTCTCCGTGCAAAGCTCAGCGAATGCTACGGCGTAAGCCAGGACAACATCCACGCTTATGTATTCGGCGAACACGGTGACTCATCATTCGTTCCGTGGTCACTTGCAAACATCGCAGGCGTACCTTGTGATGACTGCAACGAATACTTCGGTGCAGAGGACATCAACAACGAAGAAATCGAAGAATTTGTAAGAACATCAGGCGCTCAGGTAATCAAGCGCAAGGGTGCAACATTCTACGCTATCGCAGTTTCAGTATGTCACATCTGTGAGAGAATCCTCCACGGCATCGACACAGTTCTTCCTGTATCTACAATGATGCACGGTGAATACGGCGTAAGCGACGTATGCTTAAGCACACTCAACCTCGTAGGCAAGGAAGGCGTACGCAAGGTAAATGTTCCTCTTACAGAAGAAGAACAGGCTAAACTCCAGAAGAGTGCAGCAGCTCTTAAGGAAGTTATCAATAATCTCGAAATCTGATTTTCGACTAAGGAGTAAAAAATATGGAATATCGTATAGAACATGATTCTATGGGTGAAATGAAAGTTCCTGCAGACCGTCTCTGGGCAGCTCAGACACAGAGAAGCCACGAGAACTTTGAGATCGGTGTTGACATCGAAACAATGCCAAGAGAGATCACACACGCTTTTGGTATCCTCAAGAAGGCTGCAGCTCTTGCCAACCACGAATTAAAGAGCGAAAAGATGACAGACGAAAAGCTCGCTGCCATCACACAGGCATGTGACGAAGTTATTTCAGGTTCACTCAATGACCACTTCCCGCTCGTTGTATGGCAGACAGGTTCAGGCACACAGTCAAACATGAATACAAACGAAGTTATTGCCAACCGCGCAAACCAGATCGCAGGCAAGAAACTCGTTCATCCTAACGACGACATCAACATGAGCCAGTCATCAAACGACACATTCCCGACAGCTATGCACATCTCAGCAGTTATCGCTATCGAAGACAAGCTCATTCCAGCGATCGAAACACTCATAGCTACATTCAAAAAGCTCGAAGCTGAAAACGAAGGCATCGTTAAGTCAGGACGTACACACCTCCAGGACGCAACACCTATCAAGTTCAGCCAGGAGATCAGCGGATGGCGTTCAAGCCTCGAAAGAGATGTCGAGCTTCTTAAAATGTCAGTAAAACCTCTCTCAGAGCTTGCACTCGGCGGCACAGCAGTTGGTACAGGTCTTAACGCTCCTAAGGGATTCGATACACTCGTTGCAGCAAAGGTTTCAGAACTCACAGGCAAGTCTTTCTCAACAGCGCCTAACAAATTCCATTCACTTACTTCAAAGGACGAATTCGTATTCGCACACGGTGCTATCAAGGCAGCAGCATGCGACATGATGAAGATCGCAAACGACGTAAGATGGCTCGCTTCAGGTCCTCGTGACGGTCTTGGTGAGATCCACATCCCTGAAAACGAACCTGGTTCATCCATCATGCCGGGCAAGGTAAACCCTACACAGTGCGAAGCTGTTACAATGGTAGCAGTTCAGGTAATGGGCAACGATACAGCTGTTACAGTTGCTGCTTCACAGGGTAACTTCGAACTCAACGTATTCATGCCTGTAGCTGCATACAACTTCCTTCAGTCTGCACGTCTTCTTGCTGAAGCTATTCTTTCATTCAACAAGAACTGCGCAGTAGGCATCACAGCAAACAAGGAAAAGATGCACTACAATCTTCACAACTCACTCATGCTCGTTACAGCTCTCAACCCGTACATCGGATACGAGAATGCTGCAAAGACAGCTAAAAAAGCTTACAAGGATAATATTTCTCTCAAAGAAGCCTGCATAGAACTCGGCTTCCTTACAGAGGAAAAATTTGATGAGGTATTCCATCCTGAACAGATGGTCTGATCCTTACAAGTATTGGAGGTAAACAATGAAAGTCAGTTATTTCCCTGGCTGTACACTCCGTACAAAGGCAAAAGATCTTGATTTCTATGCTCGTAAATGCGCCGAGATCCTCGGCGTTGAGCTCTGTGAGATCGAGAACTGGCAGTGCTGCGGTGCTGCTTTCGTTTCCGCTAAGGACGAAGTAGCTTCAAAGCTCTCAAGTGTCCGCGCTCTTGCTGCTGCAAGAGACGCAGAACAGCCACTTGTTACGGTATGTTCAGCATGTCACAACGTTATCAAGCAGACTAACCATGCAATGCAGACAGATGCTGAGTTTGCTGCCAAGGCAAATCTCTACATGTCACAGGACAAGGAACCGACAGAAGCTTACAACGGTGAAACAACAGTTTATCACTATCTTGAACTTCTCCGTGACGTAGTTGGTTTCGACAAGCTCAAGGAAGCAGTAAAGAATCCTCTTACAGGTAAGAAGATCGCTGCTTACTACGGATGCATGCTTCTCCGTCCTGGCAAGGTACTCGGCTTCGATGATCCGGAAAACCCAACAATTATCGAAAACTTCATCAGAGCACTCGGTGCTGAACCAGTTATCTATTCATACAGAAATGAATGCTGCGGAAGCTACGCTGTACTCGAAGATGCAGAAGCTGCAAAGAAGAAGAGCAACAAGGTTTCAGAAAATGCTGCAGACAACGGCGCAGAAATGATCGTTACTGCCTGTCCACTCTGTAAGTACAACCTTGAAAAGAGCGGCAGCTCAATCCCTGTTGTTTACTTTACTGAACTTCTTGCCACTGCACTCGGCGTAAAGGAGGATACAGATGCTGAATAAGACAGAACGTCAGAAGGAACAGATCCTTCGTTCAAGCGGTGTTAATCCGCTCAAATGCATGCGCTGCGGCAAATGCTCAGGTACATGTCCTTCATACGATGAAATGGAATATCATCCGCATCAGTTCGTATACATGGTTGAAACAGGCGACATCGAAACTCTCATGAAGTCTGATTCAATTTACAAGTGTCTTTCATGTTTCGCATGTGTTGACAGATGTCCGAGAGGCGTTGAACCTGCAAAGCTTGTTGAAGCAGTAAGACTCATGGCTATCCGTCAGAAGGATGCCAACCACCTCACTCCAAATGACATTCCGGCACTCCTCGATGATGAAACTCCACAGCAGCTTCTCATGAGTGCTATGAGAAAATATTCTAAGTAAGAAAGGAGAACAATTATCCCATGCAGAGAATCGGAGTATTTGTCTGTCACTGCGGTACAAACATTGCCGCAACGGTAGACGTTAAAGCAGTAGCTGAAGCACTGAAGAGCGAACCGGGTGTTGTTTTCTCCACAGACTATCAGTACATGTGTTCACAGGCAGGTCAGGATATCATCAAGAATGCCATCGCTGAACACAAGCTTACAGGTATAGTAGTTTGTTCATGTTCACCTCGTATGCATGAGAATACATTCCGTAAGACAGCAGCTGCTGCAGGACTTAACTCATACATGGTCGAGATTGCAAACATCCGTGAACAGTGTTCATGGGTACACAAGGATATGCCTACAGGTACAGAAAAGGCTATCATCCTCGGTAAGGCAGCTGTTGCAAAGGTAAGCCTCAACGCTCCTCTTACACCTGGCGAAAGCCCTGTTACAAAGCGTGCCCTCGTTATCGGCGGCGGTATCGCAGGTATCCAGACTGCTCTCGACATCGCAGATGCAGGCTTCCCTGTTGACATCGTTGAAACAAAGCCAACAATCGGCGGTAAGATGGCTCAGCTCGACAAGACATTCCCTACACTCGACTGTGCAGCTTGTATCCTCACTCCTAAGATGGTTGAAGTTGCCCAGAACGAAAATATCAGAATCTTCTCATACAGCGAAGTAACGGATATCAAGGGCTTCGTTGGTAACTTCGACGTTACTATCAAGAGACGTGCACGTTACGTTAAGGAAGACCTATGTACAGGATGCGGCGCATGTACAGAAAAATGTCCTCAGAAGAAGGTTCCTAACGAGTTCAACCTCGGAATGGACAACCGCCGCGCAATCTACATTCCGTTTGCTCAGGCAGTTCCTAAGGTAGCAACTATCGACCCGAACTACTGCACAATGCTCAAGACAGGCAAGTGCGGTGTATGTTCAAAGGTTTGTACAGCAGGCGCTATCGACTATCAGGCAAAGGACGAATTTGTTGAAGAAAAATACGGTGCTATCGTAGCAGCTACAGGCTTCAACCCAATCTCAATGGATAAGTTCGATGAATTTGCTTACTCACAGTCACCTGACGTAGTAACATCACTCGAATTCGAAAGACTTATGAACGCAGCCGGTCCTACAGCCGGTACTCTCCTCCGTCCTTCAGACCACGAACATCCGCACACAATCGTATTCGTACAGTGCGTAGGTTCAAGATGTTCTTCATGTGCTGAAAAAGGCAAGGAATACTGCTCAAAGATCTGCTGTATGTACACAGCTAAACACGCAATGCTTACCCGCGACAAGTATCCTGATACTGACGTTTATGTATTCTACATCGACGTTCGTACACCTGGTAAGGCGTTCGACGAGTTCTATCGTCGTGCCGTTGAAGACTACGGTGTTCACTACATCAAGGGTATGGTCGGCAAGGTAGTTCCTGAAGGCAAGAAACTCAAGGTTCAGGCTTCAGACCTCCTCGCAAACAAGCAGCTCCACATAGACGCAGACCTCGTAGTTCTCGCTGCTGCGATCGAACCTGACAAGTCTGCACGTCCTCTCGCTACAATGCTCACAGCAAGTATGGATACAAACGACTTCTTCACAGAAGCTCATCCGAAGCTCCGTCCTGTAGAAAGCCCGACAGCCGGCGTATTCCTCTCAGGTACATGCCAGGGCCCTAAGGACATTCCGGAAACAGTATCTCAGGCTGGTGCAGCCGCTTCAAAGGTAATCGGTCTCCTTTCAAAGGACAAGCTCACCGGTAACCCATGTGTTGCTCACTCAGATGAAAACATGTGTAACGGCTGTTCAACATGTGCAAACGTTTGCCCTTACGGTGCTATCACATATCAGGACAAGGAATTCAGAATGCCGGACAGAACAACAAAGATGCGTCGTATCGCTGTTGTCAACGAAGCTGTTTGTCAGGGCTGCGGCTGCTGTACAGTTGCTTGTATGTCAGGCGCTATGGATCTTAAGGGCTTCATGAATAAACAGATCATGGCGGAGGTAGACGCAATATGCAAGTAAACGAATTTAAGCCGCTTATCGTGGCATTCTGCTGCAACTGGTGTTCATACGCAGGTGCTGACCTTGCAGGTAACAACAGACTCAACTATCCGGCAGAAGTTAAGATCGTACGTGTTCCATGCTCATGCAGAGTAAATCCTATGTTCATTCTCCGTGCTTTCCAGAAGGGCGCTGACGGTGTAATCCTCTGCGGATGTCATCCGGGAGACTGTCACTATACATCAGGTAACTATTATACACGCCGTCGTATGGCTCTCCTTTTCTCAATGCTCGATTACCTCGGCATCGAAAAGGAACGTACACGTGTTGAATGGGTATCAGCAGCTGAAGGTGCAAAGTTCGCTGCTACAATGAATGATTTCGTTGAGAAGGTTATCTCACTCGGCGAAAACAAGAGACTGGAGGATCTGCGATGCAAGAAATAAAACGCGAAGACCTCATAGCAAAGGCAGCCCAGTTACTTGCTGACGGTACTGTTGACCGTGTTATCGGCTGGAAAAAGGGTGAATTTGATTATGACGTAACACCTGCAGTATTCACAACAAAGGAAGAACTCGAAAACGAATTCGTATGGAATGATTTCTGCGGTGCAAACTTCTCAAAATACATCAAAAAGGAAGCTGAAAAGAGCGAAAGCAAGGTAATGGCATTCCTCAAGCCTTGTGACACATACAGCTTCAATCAGCTCCTTACAGAATATAAATTTGACCGTGAAAAGGTTTATGTTGTCGGCGTTCCATGTAACGGTATGCTCGATGACAGCAAAATAAAGGAAAGCGCAAGCGGTATTTCTTCAGTAACTGAAGAAAACGGCAAGGTTGTTGTAGATACACTCTACGACGGAAAGATCACACTCGAAAGAGCTGACGTACTTGCTGAACGCTGCGCAAACTGCAAGTCAAAGAAGCACGCTGCATACGACGAACTCCTCGGCACAGAAGGCGAAGTTCTCGACAGCAAGCGTTTCGATGAAGTTGAAAAGCTCGAAAAGATGACTCCGGATGAACGTTTTGCATTCTGGCAGAACGAACTTTCACGCTGCATCAGATGTAATGCATGCCGTAACATCTGTCCTGCATGTACATGTGAAAAGTGTGTATTCGACAACCCTGCTTCAGGCGTTGAAAACAAGGCTATCTCAGATTCATTCGAAGAAAAGATGTTCCACATCATCCGTGCATTCCACGTAGTGGGCAGATGTACAGACTGCGGCGAATGTTCAAGAGTATGTCCTCAGAACATCCCACTCCACCTCCTCAACCGTAAGTTCATCAAGGACATCAACGGTTTCTACGGTGAATACCAGGCAGGTGCTGAAGTTGGCAGCCGTGCTCCTATCGTTGACTACACAAAGGAAGACCTTGAGCCTTCAGAAGCAGTAGAAAGAGGTGAAGAGAATGCGTAAAATATCACTCGATAAATTAGATCAGCTTTTCGCTGAGATCTCTTCAAAGTCTGCTCTCTACATCCCTGTTGATACAGCTGCAGGCGCTAAGTTCGAGAAGTATGACGGCACAAAGAAAATGTCTGACGCTCTCAACACAGTAAGAAGTGCAAAGGACTTCTTCTTCCCTCAGACTGAAAACCTTGTTGACTTCAAGGTTGAAGGAAAGACCATCGAAATCAAGGAAACTGTAAAGGAAGACGAAGACTTCGTAGTATTCGGCGTTCGCGCATGTGACGTAAAGAGCTTCGAGATCCTCGACAGAGTATTCCTCGCAGATCCTGTAGATAACTTCTACAAGAACAGACGTGACCACGGCATCATCGTTTCAATGGCCTGCACAAGACCTGCTGAAACATGCTTCTGCCAGACATTCGGAATCGATGCTACTGCTCCTGCAGGCGACATCGAATGCCACAAGACAACTGATGCAGTTTACCTCGAAGCAAAGACAGACAAGGGCGCAAAGCTCCTCAAAAGCCTTAACGCTCTCACAGAAGACGCTGACGCTTCAGCAGTTGAAGCTCAGAAAGCTCAGACAAAGGAAGTATTTAAGAAGCTTCCTCTCGCCGGTCTCGACGCTTCTGCATTCGGCGACGGCAAGACAAACGAATTCTTCAACGCTCCTGAGTGGAAGACTCTTTCAGAATCATGTCTCGGATGCGGTACATGTACATTCGTATGTCCGACATGCCAGTGCTACGACATCAAGGACTTCAACACAGGTCACGAAGTAAAGCGTTTCAGATGCTGGGACTCATGCATGTACTCAGACTTCACAAGAATGGCTCACGGCAACCCGCGTCTTACACAGGTTGAACGTTTCCGCCAGAGATTCATGCACAAACTCGTTTACTATCCGACAAACAACGAAGGCATTTTCGGATGCGTTGGCTGCGGCCGCTGCATGGCAAAGTGCCCGATCAACATGAATATAGTAAAGGTAATGAAGAAGTTAGGAGGTAACAAGTAATGTCTATTATCAACGATTCACTTATCCCTGTAATCGGTGTTGTAACAGATATCAGAATAGATACTCCTGACGTTAAGACATTCCGTGTTGTTACACCAGACGGAAAGAAAGCTTTCGACCACAAGCCGGGCCAGTGCGCAATGCTCTCAATTCCTGGCGTAGGCGAAGCAATGTTCTCTATCACATCATCACCTACAAACACAGAATTCATGGAATTCTCAATCAAGAAGTGCGGATGCCTCACACAGTGGCTCCACGCTATGGAAGTAGGCCAGCAGATCACTATCCGCGGACCTTACGGAAATGCATTCCCTGTTGACACTGAATTCGTTGGCAAGGATATGCTCTTCATCGCCGGCGGTATCGGCCTTGCACCTCTCCGTTCGGTTATCAACTACTGCCGTCACTACCGTGACAAATACGGCAAGATCGACATCGTTTACGGTTCAAGAAGTATGGAAGACCTTGTTGACTACAAGGAAATCATCGATGAATGGGTAAAGGATGACGGTATCGACGTACATCTCACAATCGACCGCGAACAGCCTGAATGGACAGGTCACGTAGGTTTCGTTCCTAACTACGTTAAGGAACTCGGCTTCGACACAAACAAGACAGCCATCCTCTGCGGACCTCCGATCATGATCAAGTTCACACTTGCAGGTCTCCAGGAGATCGGCTTCGACAAGACTCAGGTATACACAACAATGGAACTTCGTATGAAGTGCGGTATCGGCAAGTGCGGACGCTGCAACATTGGTTCAAAGTATGTCTGCAAGGACGGTCCTGTATTCAGATGCGATCAGGTTGACGAACTTCCTGATGAATATTAATAATCAAAAGTAACCGAGAGGAGTTTAAATATTATGGAAAACATGGTAAACATTTACCTGTTCGGCAAACAGTATTCTGTTCCGGATCATCTCACAATCATGCGTGCTATGGAATATGCCGGCTACCAGCTCGTTCGCGGCTGCGGCTGCCGTAACGGTTTCTGCGGTGCATGTGCTACAATCTACCGTATCAAGGGTGATGCACAGCTCAGAACATGTCTCGCATGTCAGACAAAGGTTGAAGAAGGCATGTACGTTGCTACACTTCCTTTTTTCCCGCTCGTAAAGCAGGTTTACGACATTGAAAAGGTAAAGACTACTGAACAGGTAATGATGCAGCTTTACCCTGAAATATATGCATGTGTAGGATGTAACGCATGTACAAAGAGCTGTACACAGTCACTCAACGTTATGCAGTACATCGCTTACGCTCAGAGAGGCGAATTCGAACTCTGCGCTGAAGAATCATTTGACTGCGTAATGTGCGGCGTATGTTCATCACGCTGTCCTGCAGGTATCTCACATCCACAGGTAGCTATGCTTGCAAGAAGAATCAACGGTAAGTACCTCGCACCAAAGAGCGAACACCTTGAAAACAGAGTTAAAGAGATCGAAAACGGCGACTTCAAGGAACTCCTTGAAAACCTCATGGGCAAGCCTGTAGAAGAACTCAAGGAACTCTACAACAACAGAGAAATCGAAAAGTAAGGAGGCTACCACTAATGTATTCAGCAGAATTTCAGGAATCATTAAAGAAGGTCGAAGCTAACAGAGCTGCCAATACAGCTATGGAACCAAGACGTATGACAGCTCAGGAAAAGGATGATCTCCTTGCAGCTTACCATCCTGACTACAAGAAGAGCGAATTCGCAGAACTCAAGTTCGGTCCTAACAAGGGCGAATCAGTTCCTCACGAACTCGTTGAAATACTCCAGGCTCACAGCCGTATCAAGGCTTCAGACATCGATCTTTCAGATGTAAAGTATGATGTTGACGTTCTCATCATCGGCGGCGGCGGTGCAGGTACATCAGCTGCTATCGAAGCTCACAACGCAGGCGCAAAGACAATGATCGTTACAAAGCTCCGTATGGGCGATGCCAACACAATGATGGCAGAAGGCGGCATCCAGGCTGCTGACAAGGAAAACGACTCACCTGCACAGCACTTCATCGACGCTTTCGGCGGCGGTCACTTCATGGCTAAGCGTGAACTTCTCGAAAAGCTCGTTTGTGACGCTCCTGGCGCTATCAAGTGGCTCAACGAACTCGGCGTTGAATTCGACAAGGACGAAACAGGCCGTATGATCACAACTCACGGCGGCGGTACATCACGCAAGAGAATGCACGCAGCCAAGGACTACTCAGGTGCTGAGATCATGCGTACACTCCGTGACGAAGTTATCAACCTCGGTATCGAAGTAGTTGACTTCACATCTGCTATTGAACTCATCCTCGATGAAAACGGTCATGCAGCAGGTGCTGTTCTTATGAACATGGAAACAAAGGAACTCATGGTTGCACGTGCAAAGACAGTTATCATCGCTACAGGCGGTGCAGGACGTATGCACTACCAGGGCTTCCCTACATCAAACCACTACGGTGCAACAGCTGACGGTCTCGTACTCGGCTACAGAGCAGGCGCTAAGCTTCTCTATGCACACACACTTCAGTACCATCCGACAGGTGCTGCTTTCCCGCAGCAGATCTTCGGCGCTCTCGTAACTGAAAAGGTACGTTCACTCGGCGCTAAGCTCGTAAACGTAAACGGTGAAGTATTCATGCACCCGCTCGAGACACGTGACGTTTCTGCAGCTTCCATCATCCGTGAATGCTCAGACAGAAACAACGGCGTAAGCACAGGCAGCGGCAAGGCTGTATGGCTCGACACACCAATGATCGAACTCATCGGCGGTGAAGGTACTATCGAAAAGCGTATTCCTGCTATGATGCGTATGTTCGGCAGCTACGGAATCGATATCCGCAAGGAACCTATCCTCGTTTACCCTACACTCCACTACCAGAACGGCGGTCTCGACATCACTCCTGACGGTCAGACAACAAACGTTGAAAACCTCTTCGTTGCCGGCGAAGCTGTAGGCGGTATCCACGGTACAAACCGTCTTATGGGTAACTCACTCCTCGACGTTATCGTATTCGGCCGTAATGCCGGTGTACACGCTGCAGCAAAGGCTAAGAACGTAAACGTAGGCAAGCTCACACTTGACCACATCGCTAAGTTCGACGCAGAACGTGAAGCAGCAGGCGTTAAGACAGACGCTGTATCACCAAAGTTACTCCCTGACTACCGCGGAAACAAGCAGGGAATGTAATCTCCCTTTAAAAAACAGGAATCACTGATAACGCTCTCTGCATGGGCTGACGGTATCCACTCCGCCTTTACGCAGAAAGATGAAAGTCCGTGATTTCACAAAGACACTTAACCAGCAAACCCCTGCATCTGCAGGGGTTTGCCGTGTGTTATGTCATATTGACATTTTGCTCAATATAAAATGGACCTGCGGGTTTATTTAGTATAAATTGCGTATTGTCATTTTTGCTGATCAGCACTAAGCCGGATCACGGAACTGATCAGTGTTTTCCTAACAGTATCAGCATGAGATTCAAGGGGTACAGTTTCATGCTGCAGTATTTACACGTTTTATTTTTTTGGAGGTTTTATAATGAACTTTTTTGATGGAATAATATCCATTACCGGTATCGGATTCCTGATGCTCGTTGTTTTCATTGTAGCAGGACTCGGATATCTTCTCGGACGAGTAACAGTCAAGGGCGTATCCCTCGGCACAGCCGGTGTATTTATCGTGGCACTTCTTATCGGTGCTATGGTTTTCACTGTAGACGGAACAAATCTTGTTACTGAAAACTTCGGTACAAGAGCTGAACTTGCAAAGAACTATTTCAAGATAATTGAAAATCTCGGACTCATCCTCTTCGTTACATCAGTCGGATTCATTGCAGGTCCTAACTTCTTCTCAAGCCTTAAGAAAAACTTCAAGTCCTATGCCCTTCTCTCACTTCTCATCATCATTCTCGGCGGACTTACAACTATCTTCTGCATCAAGGTATTCGGATGCGACGCTGCAATGGCAGTTGGTCTCCTTTCCGGTGCTCTTACATCTACTCCTGCATTCTCAGCAGCCAAGGATACTCTCAGCTCAGTATATGAAGGAAACGCTGACAAGATCTCAGAAATGGAAGACATCGTTACAGTTGGTCACGGTATCGCTTATCTCTTCGGCGTTGTAGGTGTTGTACTCTTCGTACAGGTAATTCCTAAGATCCTCAGAGCAAACCTTGATGAAGAACGCAAGAAGATCGCTTCAGTTGACACAGGCGCTTCAAAGGATGAAGGCAGAAAGTTCTTTAACATCGACAACTTCGGTCTTGCTGCATTCGCTATCGCAGTTGTTATCGGTATGCTCGTAGGCGGCATCAAGATCCCTATGGGTAAGTCATCATTCTCACTCGGCACAACAGGCGGATGCCTCCTTGCTTCCCTCGTTGTTGCTCACTTCGGACACTTCGGTGCTCTCAGCATGAAGCCTGAAAAGAAAATGCTTGAACTCTTCCGCGAATTCGGTCTCATGGCATTCCTTATCGGTGCCGGTATCCCTGGCGGCGCTTCATTCGTAAAGTACTTCAAGCCGGAATTATTCCTCTACGGTGTGATCATGACACTCGTTCCTATGATCGTAGGCTTCTTCATTGCAAAGTATATCATCAAGCTTCCGCTCTTCAACAACCTCGGCGGTATCACAGGCGGTATGACATCAACACCGGCTCTTGGTACACTCATCAATGTTGCCAAGACAGATGACGTAGCTTCTGCTTATGCAGCTGCTTATCCGATCGCACTTATCTCTATCGTACTCGTATCACAGTTCATTATAACAAAATTCAGCTGATAAAACAGATCGGCGGGTGGTAATTATGAAACAAATTGAGGTATCAAGGGCTACAATGGGCCGTCTTCCGGTCTATTTAAAGTATCTGAAAAATACAGATCCCAGTACTGAAAACATTTCTGCTACTGCCCTTGCAAAAGAACTCGGTCTGGGTGAAGTTCAGGTCAGAAAGGACCTCGGAGCCGTAAGCGGCGCCGGCAGACCTAAAACAGGATACAGGATAGCAGAGCTTATCGAAGTCCTCGAAAACTTTCTCGGCCACAACGAAAACGGCAATGTCGTTATCGTCGGAGCCGGTAAGCTCGGACGTGCGCTGCTTGACTACGGCGGTTTCAGGGACTACGGTCTTGACATAATGGCCGCCTTCGACATAGCTGTTACTGAACCTGAAACAAGCAACCTCGGAAAGCCTGTCTATTCGATGGATAAGCTCGATGATTTCTGCAGGGAAAACAATATACGCATAGGCGTTATAGCCGTACCTGCACGCAGCGCCCAGGAAGTCTGCGACCGTTTCCTTAAAAACGGTATCAGAGCCATCTGGTGCTTTGCACCGTGTACTCTTACAGTGCCTGACGGATTTCCGGTACAGTACGAAAACATGGCACTTTCACTTGCTTACCTGAACAAAAAAATTTAGCATTTACCAGACTGTATAACCATCACCCTGCGGATCAGTTTCCGCAGGGTGATTTTTTACAAATATACGAATCATTATTTTATATCAATAGAACATTTTTTGGTTGAATTATTCTTAATTTTATGGTATAATAACTAAAATAGCTATTATCTTGCAAGGGAGGGGATAATAATGCCAAGGCCGCAGAAACAATGTCTGTACCGCAATGCTTTTATAACATATGATTATGATAACGACAAGTTTATATATACGCCTGAAGTAACAGATCTGTTCGGAGATCACTTTGACGACAGACCGCTGTGGCTGATACTTGACGAAGACGGTATGGCTTCAGCGGGGACCGGAAAGCTCGTAAAGGATACAATAACCGGACTTATTGACAGCAGTGACAAAACCATAGCTGCCGAAGAGCTCAGCATGAAAGCAGCTGATGATTATAAAAAAGTCAATACAATATTCCTAAAGAACGACTCAAAAAAGACCGTAACTATTTCACTCAGTATAGTAAACCGGTATCCTCTGAGCGACAAGGATGAGCTTACAGGTCTTCTTACAAAAACTGCTTTCATCAATGAACTTAATGACCTGATGACAGTACGATCTGAAAATGAATCAGGCAAACATATAGTAGTTTATCTTGATGTTATCAGATTCAAGATGATAAACGATATTTTCGGTTCCAAGAAAGGTGACGAGCTTTTAAAGCATGTAGCCGAAGTAATAAATGATACATTAAAGCACTCAGGATTCGGATGCCGTATAGAATCTGACCGTTTCATGTTCTATACGAAATGCCCTGAAAATAAAATAAACGACTTTATAACTGATTTTCTCGAACGTGTATCAGACTTCGATCTCTCCCTTGAAGTAATGTGCAACGCCGGAATCTATATTATGGACAAATGCGTAAACGCCGAGGGCGCTGTTGACCGTGCTATAATCGCCCAGAAGTCCATCAAGGGCAGTTACACAAGAAAGTACACCATATACAAGGAAAACCTCAGAAACGATCTGGTGACCGAGCAGGAGATCTCAGGACTTATGAAGACGGCCCTGAAGGAGGAACAGTTCGTTGTTTACTATCAGCCGCAGTACAACCATACCACCGGCCTTATCGTAGGTGCTGAAGCCCTTATCCGCTGGCAGCATCCGGAACGCGGACTTATCTCGCCGGGGGTGTTTATCCCTATCTACGAAAAGAACGGATTTATCACCAAGCTTGATATGTATGTATTTGAAAAGGTCTGCCAGTTCCTTAAAAAATGCATTGAAGAAAGCATTCACATCGTGCCGGTGTCGATCAACCTTACACGTTACGATATCTTCAGTCCGGACTTCATCGACAATCTGGAAAAGATACGCATGCAGTATGACGTACCTTCGAAATATCTCCGTGTCGAAATAACTGAATCGGCTACTCTCGGAAACAGCGACTTCATCAATGAGGCAGTACGCAAGCTCCACAGCTACGGCTACATCGTTGAAATGGACGACTTCGGAAGCGGCTATTCATCCTTAAACATACTCAAGGACATCGACTTTGATATGATAAAACTCGATATGAAATTCCTTGACGAGGACAAGAGCAGCAACAAGCGCGGTGCGACTATATTAAGCTCCGTTGTCCGCATGGTAAACTGGCTCAACCTACCGGTAATCGCCGAAGGCGTTGAAACAGCCGAACAGGCCGACTTTCTTGAAAGTATCGGCTGCTACTACATACAGGGCTTCTACTATTCAAAGCCGCTGTCAGAAATGGATTTCCGCGGTCTGCTGAAAAACAGTTCCACTGGGGTCGCTCTCACACAAATGCGATCCAAGGAGACCAACGCAGAAGTTGCATTTGATTTCCTTACCAACGACACAGCCGAATCTCTTATTTTCAATAATTTTGTAGGCGCAGCAGCTGTTTTTGAATACCGCAACGGAAAAGCAGACGTCATTCGTGTCAATAAAAAATTCCTTCAGGAAATAGGCATGAATATGACCGAACACGATCTTATAGCGGTAGACTCATGGACATACTTTGACGATGACGCAAGACAGATCTACACCGATGTGCTTGAAAAGATAATCGCAACAGGTAAAGAGGAAGAATGCGTGACATGGCGTACTGTCAGATCTGAATGCTGCGGTGAGGAAAAGCTGCTTATAAGAAGCACGATACAGCTCTTAGGCAAAAGCGGAAACAACCATCTGTTCTACTCAAGGATAAAAAATATCACTTCTCAGGAGCTGAAATACCGCGAGTTTCTTAAAGACGACCAGAACTTCAGACGTACATTTGAACAGATAGATATTTATATGTGGGAGTACAACATAATCACAAAAGATATGTTCCCGTGCTTCCGCTGCCAGAAAAATCTCGGCCTTCCTCCGGTAGTAAAGAATTATCCTGCCCCGGTATTCGAATCAGGACTCTTCCCTTCAGACTACGCAGATATGTACTACGACTGGATGAAGCAGCTTGAAGAAGGCGTGGAGCATATTGAAGGCATTATCCCGCTTACTGAACAGCGTATACCGTTCATGATAAGATACACAACGGAATTTGACGAGACAGGAAGGCCGCTGAAGGCTTACGGTTCTGCAACCAGGGTAGTGCAATAAGAATATTAACTCGTAAAGATATTCACATACTATAAAAAATTCAGCATATCCTCACTACACGAAGATATGCTGATATTTTTTTGATTACTATTAGCTGATATGCAGGGATGCTTAAATCTGATTAAAATGATTGAAAATCATTTTAATAGCGCCTACGGCGCGTAGATTTTGTACTTAGACGGGATTTCGCTTTAAGCGAAATCGATTTGCAAAGCAAATCAAATAGTATAAGCAAATGTAGTTTGCGGATTATTTATCCGAAAAGCTGTACCCAGTAGTGCTGGTATTCAGTACCTGGTTTGTCTGCATATCCTATGCCGATATACTTGTAATTACCGTTTATCATATTCGCATAATGATCAGGTGAATTACACCACTGTTCAAATACTCCCTGCGGCGTTGAACTGCCAGCAGCAATGTTTTCACCCATATATCCAGCCGGAATACCTATGTCAGTAAAAATGGTGTACCATTCGCGTCCGTCCGGACGGGTGTGATCAAATACATCTGCAATTTCAGACGCTCTTCTGTCGGCACCTATATTATAGAGTTCAGTACACTGAAGCGGATTTACACCCACCTGGCTTCTTCTCTCATTGACGAGTCTGAAGAGCTCACGCTGAAACTCGCTTGCTGAATCCGGTATTGACGGAGCCGGATCAGGCTCTGGTTCAGGTTCCGGTTCGGGTTCTGGCTGCGGCTGTGGTTCCGGCTCAGGCTCTGGCTCCGGATCCGGTTTAGGCTGTTCGGGTGCTGCTGTTTCTTCATGAGGCGCCTCCGTCACCGGAGGTTCAGTCTCCGTAACTTCCGTTTCTGTAACTGTTTCAGAGGTTACACTTTCAGAAACACTGGTCGATATCTCTGATGAAACAGCTGTAAGCGATACAGTCTCCGACAATGATACACCTGATGATACTGTAGTCATCACAGATGAAATACTCTCTTCCGTTACACATGATGTAACCGGCTGTGTCAGCGATACGGCAGCTTCCATGCCTTCTGCAGCGTCACCTGCATTCTGCTTCTGTTCGACCCATCGCTGTGTCCAGAAGCCGAGCAGTGAGTATCCTCCCACTATTACAGCTGCAACGATCCCTGTGATCGTATCCTTTTTCACAACAATTCCTCCTTGAATTTTTTTAAAAAAGTTATTGACAAACGATTAATTATATGGTATAATAATTATCGTTGAAAAAACACATTACACATAGGGGTGTGGTTCAATGGTAGAATAGGGGTCTCCAAAACCTTTGACGTGAGTTCGATTCTTACCACCCCTGCTTCAGGCTTTCGGTTATTCCGGAAGCCTTTTTTATTTCGTAAAAACAATACCCCTGCATATCATTCATACAGGGGACAATTGTTATTAGTCAGATATGATGTGAAACTTATCCTACTCTCCACTTTGAAAACAGTTCCTTATCGTTATCAGGAGCCATTATCAGCTGGAAAGTTCCGTTTACCATCATGGAAGCGATACCAAGAGTACTTCTCGCATCAACAATAGTATCTCCCTGAACTGCTTTTGCTGATCCGCGGAGTTTGTTTACACATTCCATAAAACCTTTCAGATCCCTGTTGGAATCTAACTTGACTACTACATCGTTACCCATAATAAAACACCTTTCAGTTATAAGGTCAACATTCACTATATATAATTATAACCGATTTGATATTTCATTTCAATATCGTTTCTATCTATTTTCACCTGTCGCATAACTATTTATTGCTCTGAATTTTGTACAACAACTACAAATTTTCTTACGAAATCAGTTTTTTCATCAATCCCGTGCAAAATATAAACAAAAAACTCCGCATTTCAAACGAAATGCGGAGTTTACTTTTGGCTCCCCCGACTGGACTTGAACCAGTGACACCCTGATTAACAGTCAGGTGCTACTACCGACTGAGCTACGGAGGAATATTTGTGCCGGCGTCTATCTATCTTCCCGGGTCGTCGCCAACCGAGTATTTTCGACGTAA
>JAFRUS010000040.1 GCA_017438745.1 Oscillospiraceae bacterium
GCTGCATAGTCCATTACGATCGGACCATATTCTGTAGCCTTCTTTGTAGCGTCGTAGTTTCTGCCTCGACGAGCAAGGAAGTTACCTCTTGAAACCTGAGCGCTCCAGTCAGTAGTGAATGTACCGCCGCTGCCAAGAGTCATTGAACCGCTGCCGCCTGTGTTGTCAAGCCAGATCTCGTAGCTGTAGCCGTCAACGTTGTCAGCCTTGTGCTGGTTCTGACCGTTGCCTACGCTGAATGTCTTACCTGTTGATGTGAAGGTAGCCGGAGTTTCCGGAGCCTTTGAAGGAGACGGTGATGGGCTTGGTGATGCAGCCTTAGATGGTGAAGGTGATGGTGACTGCTTAGCAGGTGCAACATAACCTTCGCCGAGCTTGTCGATAACCTTTGAAATGAACTGTCTTAATGTTGCAAGGTCAGCAAGTTCAACTGTTCCGTTGTAAGCAACGTCAGAAGCAAGTGTCTGCTTGTCTGTAAACTTTGTTTTATCAATAAGGTGAACAGCGAGAAGTGAAAGGTCTGTGATGTCGATCTTTGTATCATCGTTGATATCACCGAATGTGAAGTCTGTTGTCTGTGCAGGAGCCTGAGATGCAGGAGCCTGTGAAGCAGGTGTCTGAGAAGCAGGTGTCTGAGAAGCAGGAGCCTGAGATGCAGGTGTTGACTGCTTTACAGAAGATGTATCTATTGCCATTACAGATTCATATGCTTTCTTCGGCTGATAACCCTGACTGAAGAGGAGAGGATTGTTTTCTCTTCTCCAGCTGATGCTGTCGTTTGTGCCCCATACTGTAACTGCAGGAATCTGATCAGCATGATCAACTGCCATCTGGAATACGTCAGCAAAGAGCTTAGCCTGTGAGTTGAAATCAGTACCGCATGTGATGTCGAGCTCTGTGATCTGAACATCAAGACCTGTGCTTAAGAACTTTTCAAGACCTGTCTTGTAAACTTCAGCACTTGGGTACTTGACATCAAGATGTGACTGCATACCGATACCATCGATAACGCCGAGTTCCTTGAGCTTCATAGCGATGCTGTAGATATCGTTTGTCTTTGCAGGAATGTATTCGTTATAGTCATTGATGTAAAGTTTGCATCCCTTAGGAGCATACTTTCTTGCATATGTGAATGCGTTGATGATGAACTCATCGTTTGTATCGCCGTAAACCTTTGTCCAGCCAGAGTTGCTGCCAGGACGGAGTCCGCCGCCGTCGTTTAAGAAGAGCTCGTTACATACGTCGTATGCGTAAACTTCAAGCTTTGGATATTCCTTAGCAAGGAGATCAAATGTATCCTTGATGAAGTTTTCAAGACGCTGGTTCATGATGTCCTTGGAAACATAAGCACCGTTCTGTGAGAAGTTTTCTCTGAAGAACCAGTCAGGTGTCTGGCTGTACCAAACGAATGTGTGACCTCTGAGTGCTATACCGTTCTGTTCACAGAACTTAAGTGTTGAAGCAGCCTTTGAAAGTGAAACCTTAGCTCTTGTGTTGTCAGAACCAGGTGAGAGAAGAGCGTCAGGCTTGAGTTCGTTTTCAGGTGTGATAGAGTTGAAGTGCTTCTTGATGAAGTCTCCGCCCTGTCCGAGTTCGTGCGGGCTTACTGAAGTACCGATCCTGAAGCAGTCTGCGAACTTGCCCTTAAGTGAATCAGCAGATGGCTGACTTGTATTGGTGCTCGGATTCTGGTTATTGTTATTATTGTTGTTGTTGTTTTCGCTGGAGCCTGTTCCGATCGTGAGCTTTGTTACGTTAGCTTTACCGCTGCTCTCCCAGCCTTCAACGTTGAGTGCAACTTCTGTAAGGTTACCGATGTTCCAGCCAGCAGCTGCCCATGCCTTGAAGTGATCTGATACTGTGATGGTACCTGATGTTCTCTTTGACTTACGAACGCTGAAGTACTGCTTGAATGTCTCGTTAGTACCGAGGATTGTAGGACCTGTATGGTCGAGCTGGAAGATCTCATATTCAGCACCGTCGATAGTAACTGTTTTGCTCTGACCGTTTGGTGAAGGGCACCAGTTTACCCAGTCCTCGATGATGTAGTATTCAACAAGCGGATTCTTCATCCAGCCGTATACACAGAGTCTTGAGTTACCCTGTGAGCTTGCTGAATAGTCAGCAGCATAGTCCATTACGATCGGACCATATTCTGTTGCTTTCTTTGTTGCGTCATAGTTTCTGCCTCGGCGGGCAAGGAAGTTACCTCTAGAAACTGAAGCACTCCAGTCTGTGCTGAAAGTACCGCCGCTTCCAAGTGTCATGGAACCACTTCCGCCTGTGTTGTCAAGCCAGATCTCATAGCTGTAGCCGTCAACGTTATCTTCCTTGTGCTGGGTCTGACCATTGCCTACAGTCAGTTTCTGACCAACCTGAGCTGCATTTACTGTAAGGACGTCCGATAAGCTGATCAGTTCAGCCGGAGCTGCGATTGACATTGCCATTGATAATGCGATGAAACCACTTATAACTTTTTTTGAGTGTTTCATGTTTACCACCTCTTTCTTGATACCTATTTTATCATAAAATACATGTTTGTCAAGAAATCATAAATTTAAGGACTATTTATGACTGGAAATTAGTAACTGTGAAATTTATACATTGTTTCTACTGATAGAATCTATTTTTGAAAAAATTGTGTTTTTATTTTGTCTAAATAGACAAAATTACATACTGCACCATGTAAATATAAAACTGAATTACGCTATTATGGAATGCGTAATGAAGTAAAGAATATAACTCATATATTAATAAATATATAGAAAAGCAGCCGGCCATCGAAATGACCGGCTGCGTATCAGCTAAATATTGCGATTACTGATATTGCACTTTTCATTAATTGCGGGCGCAAACCGCGTAGTTATGAGCTTTGAAAAAGACTCTTATTTACACTCGTTGTAAAGCTGACCAGCCTGCATTGTCTTGCCCTGAGCCTTGAACATTTCAGAAACTGTTACACACTGCCAGCCCTGGCTCTTGAGGTATGGGAGGAATTCTTCCATAGCACCTGCTGTTGAGTCATAGTTTTCGTGGCAAAGTACAACCTTGTTTCTGAGTGAACCGTTTGCAAGAGCTGACTTAAGAGTATTAACGATCTGATCCTTTGAAGCACCGTTCCAGTCCTGAGTATCAAGACCACAGTTCGGGCAAGGAACACCTACTGCCTGACCTACACCTGAGTCAAATGAGAGGTAAGGAGGTCTTAAGAGGTAATCGTTGTCGCCGCCGATGATAGCATCGAGAGCGTTCTTAGTCTTCTGAACTTCGCTCTTACCCTTGTCACCCTGCTGAGTGAGGTAAGGATGTGTCCAGCTGTGGTTAGCTACTTCAAAACCAGCATTGAAAGCATTCTTGATTTCCTGTTCGTTGCCGGCAATTCTTTCGCCCCAGTAGAAGAATGTAGCGTGGAAGCCGTTCTTTGTAAGAGCGTTGTGAATTCTTGAAGGATTCTGTGAGCCGCCGATCGGGCCATCGTCAAATGAGATAGCAACCATTGGCTTTGAAGCATCGATCCATGATACATCAGCATCTGATGTCCATACACCATTTACTACTTTACCCTTTGAACCTGTAGACTTTGCAGTCTGCTGTGGTACCTGCTGGCTGTTACCGTTTGATGGCTGAGTTGAAGGAGTAGTAGTTGTTGTTGTTGTTGAGCCCTGACCGCTGCCTGTACCGATTTCAAGCTTTGATACAACTGCCTTACCGCTGCTCTCCCAACCTTCTACGTTGAGTGCAACTTCTGTAAGGTTACCGATGTTCCAGCCTGCGTCTGCCCAAGCCTTGAAGTGATCTGATACTGTGATAGTACCTGATGTTCTCTTTGACTTACGAACGCTGAAGTACTGCTTGAATGTTTCGTTAGTACCGAGGATTGTAGGACCTGTATGGTCGAGCTGGAAGATCTCATATTCAGCACCGTCGATTGTAACTGTCTTGCTTGCACCGTTAGGTGATGGGCACCAGTTTACCCAGTCTTCGATGATGTAGTATTCAACGAGAGGATTCTTCATCCAGCCGTATACGCAGAGTCTTGAGTTACCCTGTGCGCTTGCTGAGTAGTCAGCTGCATAGTCCATTACGATCGGACCATATTCTGTAGCCTTCTTTGTAGCGTCGTAGTTTCTGCCTCGACGAGCAAGGAAGTTACCTCTTGAAACTGTAGCGCTCCAGTCTGTGCTGAATGTACCGCCGCTTCCGAGTGTCATAGAACCGCTTCCGCCTGTGTTGTCAAGCCAGATCTCGTAGCTGTAGCCGTCAACGTTGTCAGCCTTGTGCTGGTTCTGACCGTTGCCTACGCTGAATGTCTTACCTGATGATGTGAATGTAGCAGGAGTCTGTGGCTTCGGTGAAGATGATGGAGAAGGTGAAGGAGAAGCCTGCTTAGATGGTGAAGGTGATGGAGATGGTGAAGCTGACTGCTTAACCGGAGCTACATAACCTTCGCCGAGCTTGTCGATAACCTTTGAAATGAACTGTCTTAATGTTGCAAGGTCAGCAAGTTCAACTGTTCCGTTGTAAGCAACGTCAGAAGCAAGTGTCTGCTTGTCTGTGAACTTGGTCTTGTCTATAAGGTGAACAGCGAGAAGTGAAAGGTCTGTGATGTCGATCTTTGTATCATCGTTGATGTCACCGAATTTGAAGTCTGCTGCTGCAGGAGCCTGTGTTGAAGTTGATGGATTCTGCACAATGTTCTGTGTCGGATTCTGAGCAGGAGCCTGAGAAGCCGGTGCCTGTGATGCAGGAACCTGAGAAGCTGGTGCCTGACTCTTTACTGAAGATGTATCAACCTTCATTACAGCGTCAAATGCCGGCTTAGCCTTGTATCCTGAGCTGAACAGGAGAGGGTTGTTTTCTCTTCTCCAGCTGATGCTGTCGTTTGTTCCCCAAACTGTAAGTGCAGGAATCTGATCAGCATGGTCAACTGCCATCTGGAATACATCAGCATAAAGCTTAGCCTGTGTATTGAAGTCTGAACCGCATGTGATATCAAGCTCTGTGATCTGTACGTCAAGACCTGTGCTTAAGAACTTCTCAAGACCTGTCTTGTAAACCTGAGCACTTGGGTAGCTGATGTCAAGGTGAGACTGCATACCGATACCGTCGATTACGCCTTTTTCCTTGAGCATCATAGCGATATTGTAGATATCGTTTGTCTTTGCAGGAATGTATTCGTTATAGTCATTGATGTAAAGTTTGCATCCGGCAGGAGCATACTTTCTTGCATATGTGAATGCGTTGATGATAAATTCATCGTTAGTGTCGCCGTAAACCTTTGTCCAGCCTGAGTTGCTGCCCGGACGGAGTCCACCGCCGTCGTTTACGAAGAGTTCGTTACATACGTCGTATGCATATACTTCAAGCTTCGGATATTCCTTAGCGAGAAGATCGAATGTATCCTTGATGAAGTTCTCAAGACGCTGATTCATGATGTCCTTTGAAACGTATGAACCGTTCTGTGAGAAGTTCTCCCTGAAGAACCAGTCAGGAGTCTGGCTGTACCATACAAATGTGTGGCCTCTGAGTGCGATACCGTTCTGTTCGCAGAACTTAAGTGTTGATGCAGCCTTTGAGAGAGATACATTAGCTCTTGTGTTGCTTGAACCAGGTGAAAGGAGAGCGTCAGGCTTGAGCTCGTTTTCAGGTGTAATTGAATTGAAGTGCTTCTTGATGAAGTCGCCGCCCTGTGAAAGTTCGTGAGGGCTTACAGATGTACCGATCTTGAAGCATGCACCGAACTTGCCCTTGAGTGAGCCGTCGTTTACTTCCTGTCCGCCTGATGAAGGTCTTGATACAGGCTGTGTTCCTGTATTTGATGTTGGCTGTGTTACAGTAGATGAAGAAGAACCGTCACCTGCAACAGTAATATCGTCTACAAAGAAGTCGATAAGGTCAGCAGCTGTATCATTTTCTGAATATGCTGTCTGAATGTAGAGTGAGATGTTTTCAGCACCTGCAGGAATTGTGAAGTCACCTGCGAGCTTTGTCATCTTACCGCTTGAAGCTGTTGCGTCAGCTATGTTATCATAGTTTGTTTCACCGCCCAGATCATACTGAACACCGAATGTGAAACCTGCTGATGAATAGTTGTCGTTCTTGTATCCAACAGAAGAACTGAAGCTGTATGAACCGCCTGCCTTAAGGTCTGAAGAAGCATTCTGGATACCGTTCCATGAAGCTGATCTTCCTGTTACTGCAAGAGCCTTTGAACCGCCGTTCTTCATATCTCCTGAGAGAAGAAGTTCAACGCTGTCGCCTCTTGCTGTCCAGCCGCCTGCATTGCTTTCGCAGTCTGTTGAAAGACCTGTACCTGCTGAAACAGGTGTTCCGCTGATCTTGGCAACAGGTGCCTGTGAAGCTGCCGGCTGAGTTGAAGAAGGTGAACCGCCGATCTGGAGGTTATTCTTCTTAACGTTTGCCTTACCGCTTGAACGGTAGCCTTCGATGTTGAGGGCAACTTCGTACATCTTGCCCATCTTCATTCCGGATCTTTCCCATGCAGCGAAGTGATCAGATACTGTAATAGTACCCTTGAGGTTCTTCATTGCATTTACCTGAGCAGGGTTAGTCTTGTTTACGCTCCAGTACTGCTCAAATGTTTCTGTGCCGTGAATTGACGGCTGATTAACTCGTGTTGATGTGTAAATGTCGTATGTTTTTCCGTCAGCAGAAACTGTACCCTTGCCGCCCTGCTGTCCCGGCGGTCTCCAGTCGCCCCACGCTTCTACTATATAGTATTCAACTGTAGGGTCTTCAGTCCATCCGTATACGCACATATATGAGTTACCCATTGGCTGGTAGTCTACATCATAATCGATGCTGATGTTGCCGTAATCCTTATAACCCTTTGTGCTTCCGAGTTTCTTACCCGTACGGAAGAGACAGTTTTCAATTCCGCTCCATGAACAGCTGAATCCTCCGTTTGATCCGAGCTGCATGTCGACGTTACCTGTGTAGTTCTGATTCCAGAGTTCATAGTCGTAACCGTCAGCGGTCTTACCTGTTTTCTGCTGGTCGGCAGCCTTAACTGTCAGTACGTCTGATACGCTGAGCAGTTCTGCTGGAGCTGCGATCGGCAGAGCCATTGACATTGCGATGAAACCACTTAAAACTTTTTTTGTGTGTTTCATGTTTACCACCTCTTTCTTGCTTCCTATTTTATCATAAAATACATCTTTGTCAAGCATGCACGAATTTGTATGTTATTTTTGTGTTGGTAAATGGCACCTGTAAAAAACAGTCATTGATTTTATCAAAAAGAAGTAAATCTCTAGAATCATTGTGTGCATTTTGGATGCATGCACAAATATACATAATATAACATGATAGAAACAGGCAATAATAAGATATAGTGGTATGTATGATGAAATGTCAGGTATAACTCATATATTAATAAATATATAGAAAAACAGCCGGCCATCGAAATGACCGGCTGTATATCAGCTGAATATTGCTTTCGGCATATATTATGCTATTCATTTATTGCGGCATGAGCCGAATAGATATGTGCTTTGAAACAAGACTGTTATTTGCATTCGTTGTAAAGCTGACCAGCCTGCATTGTCTTGCCCTGAGCCTTGAACATTTCTGAAACAGTTACGCACTGCCAGCCCTGGCTCTTGAGGTATGGAAGAAATTCTTCCATTGCACCTGCTGTTGAGTCATAGTTTTCGTGGCAGAGAACAACCTTGTTTCTGAGTGAACCGTTTGCAAGAGCAGTCTTGAGAGTGTTGAGGATCTGATCCTTTGAAGCACCGTCCCAGTCCTTTGTATCGAGACCGCAGTTCGGGCAAGGAACACCTACTGCCTGACCTACGCTTGCATCAAAGTTGAGGTAAGGCGGTCTTAAGAGGTAATCATTGTCGCCGCCGATTATAGCGTCGAGAGCCTGCTTTGTTTTCTGAACTTCGCTCTTGCCCTTGTCGCCCTGCTGTGTGAGGTTTGGATGTGTCCATGTGTGGTTAGCAACTTCGAAACCTGCATTGAATGCATTCTTGATTTCCTGCTCGTTGCCGGCGATTCTTTCGCCCCAGTAGAAGAATGTAGCATGGAAGCCGCTCTTTGTAAGAGCGTTGTGGATTCTGCCTGGATTCTGTGAACCTGCAATCGGGCCGTCGTCGAATGAGATAGCAACCATCGGCTTGTTAGGATCGATCCATGATACGTCGGCATCTGATGTCCATACGCCGTTTACTACCTTACCCTTTGAACCAGTTGACTTAGCTGGTTCCTGAGGAACCTGCTGGCTTGTAGGCTGAGTTGTTGGTGTAGTAGTAGTTTCTTCGCCGCTGCCTGTACCGATTGTAAGCTTTGTTACGTTAGCCTTACCGCTGCTCTCCCAGCCTTCAACGTTGAGAGCAACTTCTGTAAGGTTACCGATGTTCCAGCCTGCATCAGCCCATGCCTTGAAGTGATCTGATACTGTGATAGTACCTGATGTTCTCTTGGACTTACGAACGCTGAAGTACTGCTTGAATGTTTCAGTTGTACCGAGGATAGTAGGACCTGTGTGATCGAGCTGGAATATCTCGTATTCAGCACCGTCGATAGTAACTGTCTTGCTCTGACCGTTTGGTTTAGGGCACCAGTTTACCCAGTCTTCGATGATGTAGTATTCAACGAGAGGATTCTTCATCCAGCCGTATACGCAGAGCCTTGAGTTACCGGCTGCGCTTGCTGAATAGTCAGCTGCATAATCCATTACGATTGTGCCATACTCTGTAGCCTTCTTTGTAGCATCATAGTTTCTGCCGCGTCGTGCAAGGAAGTTACCCTGTGAAACCTCAGCGCTCCATTCTGTTGTGAATGTACCGCCGCTTCCAAGTGTCATTGAACCGCTGCCGCCTGTCTTGTCAAGCCAGATCTCGTAGCTGTAGCCGTCAACGTTGTCATTTTTGTACTGAGTATTATTGCCTTGTACTTTGAACGTCTGGCCGTTTGCTGTAAAGCTGCTTGTCGGCTTTGGTGACGGAGAAGGGGATGACTGCTTTGTAGGTTCAGGTGACGGTGATGTCTGTTTTGAAGGTGAAGGTGACGGTGACTGCTTAACAGGAGGTACATAACCATCGCCGAGCTTGTCGATCACCTTTGAGATGAACTGTCTGAGTGTTGCAAGGTCAGCAAGTTCAACTGTACCGTTATATGCAACGTCAGCAGCAAGAGTCTGCTTGTCTGTGAATTTTGTCTTGTCAATAAGGTGAACAGCAAGGAGAGAAAGGTCTGTAATGTCGATCTTTTCGTCGTCGTTGATATCACCGAATGTGAAATCTTCATCAGTAGTTGTCGAGCCTGATGTAGGTGCAGGAGTTGCTGACGGTGTCTGGGTCTGTGAAGATGATGCGCCGTCGCCTGTTATTTCGATATCATCAATGAAGAAATCGATAAGGTCTGCAGCTGTATCATTTTCAGAGTAAGCTGTCTGAACGTAGAGTGAGATGTTTTCAGCTCCTGAAGGAATTGTGAAATCACCTGCGAGCTTTGTCATCTTGCCGCTTGATGCAGTAGCATCAGCTATGTTATCATAGTTTGTCTTTCCGTCCAGGTCATACTGTACACCGAATGTGAAACCTGTTGAAGAATAGTTGTCGTTCTTGTAACCAACATAAGAGCTGAAACTGTATGAACCGCCGGCCTTGAGGTCTGAAGAAGCGTTCTGGATACCGTTCCATGAAGCTGTTCTTCCTGTTACTGCAAGAGCACTTGAACCATCGTGCTTGAGATCGCCTGAAAGGAGAAGAGTAACATCATCACCTCTTGCTGTCCATCCGCCTGCATTTGATTCGCAGTCAGTAGAAATTCCTGTACCTGCTGATACAGGCTTTCCTGATGGCGCCGGTACCGGTGAAGCTGCAGGTTCTGAGGATGTCTGTGTAGCAGGATCTTCTTTGCTGCTTGTACCAATGTTGAGCTTTGTTACGTTAGCCTTACCGCTGCTCTCCCATCCTTCGACGTTGAGCGCAACTTCAGTAAGGTTACCGATGTTCCAGCCAGCAGCTGCCCATGCCTTGAAATGATCTGATACTGTGATAGTACCTGATGTTCTCTTGGACTTACGAACACTGAAGTACTGCTTGAATGTTTCAGTTGTACCGTTAATAGTAGGACCGGTGTGGTCGAGCTGGAAGATCTCGTATTCAGCACCGTCGATAGTAACTGTTTTGCTCTGACCGTTTGGTTTAGGACACCAGTTTACCCAGTCTTCGATGATGTAGTATTCAACGAGAGGATTCTTCATCCAGCCGTAAACACAGAGTCTTGAGTTACCCGATGCGCTTGCAGAATAGTCAGCTGCATAGTCCATTACGATTGGACCATATTCTGTAGCCTTCTTTGTAGCATCATAGTTTCTGCCGCGTCGTGCAAGGAAGTTACCCTGTGAAACCTCAGCGCTCCATTCTGTTGTGAATGTACCGCCGCTTCCAAGTGTCATAGTACCGCTGCCGCCTGTTCTGTCAAGCCAGATCTCGTAGCTGTAGCCGTCAACGTTGTCTTCTTTGTACTGAGTATTGCTGCCTTGTACTTTGAACGTCTGACCGACTTGCGCAGCTGTAACTGTAAGGACGTCCGATAAGCTGATCAGTTCAGCCGGCGCTGCGATAGACAGTACCATTGACATTGCGATGAAACCACTTATAATTTTCTTTGTGTGTTTCATGTTTACCACCTCTTTCTTGACTATTATTTTATCATAAAATACATCTTTGTCAAGCGTTTCGAAGTTGTGTTTTTTTTATGATCAGCAAATTAAGAGCAAGAAAAAATATACAGAATTATTGCACAATGCACGAAAAAGTATGCATTTTTATGTAAATATAAAGATGCAATGTATTAATGTGGTTTGTGAGATGAAGTAACGGGAATAACTCATATATTAATATTTATATAGAAGAGCAGCCGGTCATCGGAATGACCGGCTGAATATTGGTTCTGTACTATACTATATTTCAGTGAATTCTGCTCTTCGTTTTAGAGAGGGTAAACTACACACATATTAGGTGTGGTAAAGAGTTGTTATTTGCATTCGTTGTAAAGCTGACCAGCCTGCATTGTCTTGCCCTGAGCCTTGAACATTTCAGAAACTGTTACGCACTGCCAGCCCTGGCTCTTGAGGTATGGGAGGAATTCTTCCATAGCACCTGCTGTTGAGTCATAGTTTTCGTGACAGAGAACAACCTTGTTTCTGAGTGAGCCGTTTGCAAGAGCAGACTTAAGTGTATTAACGATCTGATCCTTTGAAGCACCGTTCCAGTCCTGAGTGTCAAGACCGCAGTTCGGGCAAGGAACACCTACTGCCTGACCTACACTTGCATCAAATGAAAGGTAAGGAGGTCTTAAGAGGTAGTCGTTGTCGCCGCCGATGATAGCGTCGAGAGCCTGCTTTGTCTTCTGAACTTCGCTCTTACCCTTGTCACCCTGCTGAGTGAGGTAAGGATGAGTCCATGTGTGGTTAGCAACTTCGAAACCAGCATTGAATGCATTCTTGATTTCCTGTTCGTTGCCTGCTATTCTTTCGCCCCAGTAGAAGAATGTAGCGTGGAAACCGTTCTTTGTAAGAGCGTTGTGGATTCTTGAAGGATTCTGTGATCCGCCGATCGGACCGTCGTCGAATGAGATAGCAACCATTGGCTTTGAAGCATCGATCCATGATACGTCAGCATCTGATGTCCATACACCGTTCTGAACCTTACCCTTTGAACCTGTGGACTTGGCTGTCTGCTGAGGTACCTGCTGTTCTCCAGGATTCTGACCGCCGTTAGGATTCTGGTCGCCGCCCCATGGCATCTGGCCGCCCCATGGATTCTGTCCAGGGTTCTGCTGCGGAGCCTGCTGAGTATTGCTGCTTTCACCGCTGCCTGTACCGATAGTAAGCTTTGTTACGTTAGCCTTACCGCTGCTTTCCCATCCTTCAACGTTGAGAGCAACTTCTGTAAGGTTACCGATGTTCCAGCCTGCATTTGCCCATGCCTTGAAGTGATCTGATACTGTGATAGTACCTGATGTTCTCTTGGACTTACGAACACTGAAGTACTGCTTGAATGTTTCAGTAGTACCGAGGATAGTTGGACCTGTGTGGTCGAGCTGGAAGATCTCGTATTCAGAACCGTCGATAGTAACTGTCTTGCTCTGACCGTTAGGTGAAGGGCACCAGTTTACCCAGTCTTCGATGATGTAGTATTCAACGAGAGGATTCTTCATCCAGCCGTATACGCAGAGTCTTGAGTTACCGGCTGCGCTTGCTGAATAGTCAGCTGCATAGTCCATTACGATAGTACCGTAATCTGTAGCCTTCTTTGTAGCATCATAGTTTCTGCCTCGGCGAGCAAGGAAGTTACCTCTTGAGCATTCAGCACTCCAGTCTGTGCTGAATGTACCGCCGCTGCCAAGTGTCATGGAACCGCTTCCGCCTGTCTGGTCAAGCCAGATCTCGTAGCTGTAGCCGTCAACGTTGTCACCCTTGTGCTGGTTCTGACCGTTGCCTACGCTGTATGTTTTACCGCTTGCTGTGAAAGTGCTCTGTGATGGTGACGGAGAAGGAGAAGCCTGCTTAGACGGTGAAGGTGATGGTGAAGCCTGCTTTGATGGAGAAGGTGAAGCTACCGGCTGATTTACAGGAGCTACATAACCATCTCCGAGCTTGTCAATTACCTTTGAAATGAACTGTCTTAATGTTGCAAGGTCTGCAAGTTCCAGTTTGCCGTTGTAAGCAACGTCAGCAGCAAGTGTCTGCTTGTCTGTGAACTTGGTCTTGTCTATAAGGTGAACAGCGAGAAGTGAAAGGTCTGTGATGTCGATCTTTGTATCGTCGTTGATATCACCGAATTTGAAATCTGCTGCAGAACCGTTTGTGCCGCCTGACTGCTGTGATGGCTGAGTATGAGGCTGCTGTGATGCAGGTGCCTGTGACTGTTGTGTCGGCTGGCTCTGTGTTGTAGGCTGAGTCTGAGCTGTTGGCTGAGGCTGTGAAGATCCGGCAGAAGCAACAGGGAAGATGTGTCCTATGAAGTTATAGAACAGAGGAGTACCTACTGATGCGTCGTGACCTGCACCAGCTTTTTCAAACCAGATGTTGTCTACGCCGTTCTTGTCATAGAGTTCGTGGTACTGCTTAGGGAATGTACCAACGACTGAGTCATTTGTACCGCCGCCTATCATAAGGAGATAAGGTGTGGTAGCAAACTTGAATTCTGATTCTGTCATCGAACCGCGGTGGTTGAGGAACATATCCTGTGCAGGAACGATACCAGGAGCAGGTGATGAAGCTGCAACGTAACCGATCTTGTCACAAGCCTTCATACCGATGTAGAGTGACTCTCTGCCGCCCATTGAGAAACCGCAGATAGCTGTGTTTTCTCTGCCTTCAGCTACTGAATAGTGTTCTGCCATGTAAGGCATAAGGCTTTCAGTGAGATCGTAGAGGAAGTCATCGTAGTAGTCCATATCCTGCTGTGTGATACCGGCAGGTCTTTCGTTAGGACCGGTATACATCTGAGTAAATACGATGATGAATGGCTGAACCGTACCCTTCTTGATGAAGTATGAAGCCATCTCGCAGATGCCCCATCCCTTGGTCATGTCATCTTCGCCGCCCATTACACCGTGGTTTACGTAGAGAACAGGATATTTCTTTCCTTCTGTATAGCCTTCAGGAAGCCATACGTTTGCAGGCTTTGTTCTTCCGGCTTTCTTTGACTGATACTTGATCTTTGACATTTTACCAGAATCAGTTTTTGTTGCTTCACCAGGAACTGTTGCAGTGAATTCTGCCTTTGCAGTCTTCTGAATGTCAGAAAGGCTTGAAGATGCAGTAAATGAGCTGCTTCCTGTAGTTGGAGTCTGGCTCTGTCCCGGATCCTGATTCTGACCTTGTGTCGGATCAGTCTGACCCCAAGGCATCTGACCCCAAGGGTTGTCCTGACTCTGACCCTGTGCAGGATCGGTCTGACCCCAAGGCATCTGACCCCAAGGATTATCCTGACTCTGTCCCTGTGCTGGATTCTGTGTGGTTGTGCCAGGATCTGTAGTTGTCTGTGAAGGGGTAGTGCTTCCGCTTCCGCCGATAGTAAGAACATTCTTCTTAACGTTTGCCTTACCTTCTGAACGGTAGCCTTCGATGTTGAGGGCAACTTCGTACATCTTGCCCATCTTCATGCCGGATTTTTCCCAGGCAGCAAAATGATCTGAAACAGTAATTGTTCCCTTAAGGTTTGTTTCCGCATAAACCTTTGCAGGGTTTGTCTTGTTTACGCTCCAGTACTGTTCGAATGTTTCAGTGCCGTGGATAGAAGGCTGATTAACTCGTGTTGATGTGTAAATGTCGTATGATTTTCCGTCTGAGGATACTGTACCCTTGGAAGCATTGCTTCCCGGTGGTCTCCAGTCGCCCCATGCTTCTACTATATAGTATTCTACAGTAGGGTCTTCAGTCCATCCGTAAACGCACATATAAGAGTTACCGTTTGGCTGATAGTCTACATCGTAATCGATCGTGATATTGCCATAATCCTTATAACCTTTTGTGCTTCCGAGTTTTTTACCCGTACGGAAGAGACAGTTTTCGATTCCGCTCCATGAACAGCTGAATCCGCCGTTGGAGCCGAGATCCATAGTTACGTTACCAGTTCCGTTCTGATTCCAGAGTTCGTAATCGTAACCGTCAGATGTTTTACCCGTTTTCTGCTGGTCTGCAGCTTTAACTGTCAGGATATCGTTTACACTGAGCAGTTCTGGCGATGCTGCGATCGGCAGAGCCATTGACATTGCGATGAAACCACTTAATGCTTTTTTTGATGAGTGTTTCATTTTTACCACCTCTTTCTGTTTATTTATTTTAATCATATAATACAATATTGTCAAGAGTGCACAAATATGTCTTTTGTATGTCACGAATATATCCAAAATACACAGTTTTTGCGTTTTAGATTATTTAAGAATTTGAGGCGTAAAACATTGTGATAGTTTTGTGATAATATACAAACGGGTATGACTGAAATGTGTCATAAGTGTGTCATTGTAATTTTATGGTTTGAACGATAAAGCAAAATGCATAACTCATATGCTAATAATTATATAACTGCAAATAAGATATAAAGCATTTATACTTAACAATAATACGTTGAAATATCACTATTAATATGCTATTATATAGTAAAAGACATGGGTTTATTATCAGCTGTATGCATATGTTTTTTACTTGCAGACGGCATAAAAAAGAAATTGTACAAAAAAGGATACACATACGAAGCCGTTCGGACAGCAGCAATCGTGCAGTCCGGCAAACTATAACTTTTTTAACGGAGTGGTCGAAATGAATATTCCAGGCTACATGGACGCGGTAAGCGGTTCACTTTACAATATCGGAAACACCCTCAGGCTTCGCAGGGCACTTGAAAAGAAAAATATTAACCTTGCTTTTGCCGGAGGATCTGTTACAAAAGGATGGGACGGAAGCAAGTATCTTGAAAAAAACTATACTGACTTCGTAACTGATTTTCTGAAAGGTGAATATCCTGACAAAAAAATCAGAATTTCAAATCTGTCCACAGAAAGTGCAAATTCATTCATAGGCCTGTCTATCACAGACAAGGTTATCGAGGAAGCAGATCCTGACATTGTATTTATAGAATATGCAGTAAATAATGAGTGCGGTCATGATCACATCGTTTCATACGAAAGCCTCGTTGAACGTATGCTGGCTCTTCCTTCTGCACCGGCAGTAGTACTTGTTTTTCTTATAAACAAGTCACTTTACACCAGTCAGGGATATATGAAAATGATCGGTTCACACTACGGACTTTTATCAGTAAGTGTTGCCGATTCTCTCAGAAAGATGCTTGACAACGGATTTGACTGGTCAGTTTATTCCGATGATGTTATCCATCCTAATACATGGGGACATCGCTTTATTGCAGACTGTATTATTAATGCGCTTAAGGTAGCAAAGGAAAGAAAAGACGATACAGATTATATTATGCCGGATGCACTGTATTCACTTGATTATGCAGACTATCATACATACGGCACTGACGATTCGCATATTAAGAAAAAGGGATTTGAAGTTATTTCATGTCCGGAATACGGCGAATTTTTCAACAATGGTGTCCGCTATACCGGTACAAATGATGCAAGTGTGCGGTTCGAAGGCGAGTTTAAAACCCTCTTTGCAGCTTATGTACATGACAAGACAGATCGTTTCAGCGACGCTGATGTCATGATCGACGGCGAAAAGAAAGCTGTTCTTCAGGGACGAAGCATCTACGGCTGGGGAAATGTCGTACTTAAAAATGTCTTCAGTTTTGAGACAAGAGGCCGACACTCGGTAGAACTTAAAGTAAGAGATAAAAAGAAAGACTTTATTCTTATAGAGTTTGGTGTAAGCTGATACTACAGATCAAAAGAAAAGTATATATATCCGCAGAATCGTTTTTTACGGTACTGCGGATTTTTTAAACAGAAAGAGCATCTTCCTTGCGGAAAGATGCTCTTTCTGTTTGTAATTGTATATTTATAATGTATCAGTCTGCGAAATAGCTTACGCCGCTTTCGAAGATAAACTGATCTTTGTCACCCTGAACGTTCTTGCAGACGTCAGTGCCTTTTCTTTCGCTGTGCCCCATCTTACCGAGAACACGTCCGTCAGGGGATGTGATACCTTCGATGGCTGCGATAGATGTATTCGGATTGAATCTTATATTCATTGTAGGTTCGCCGTTCATGTCAACGTACTGTGTTGCGATCTGGCCGTTTTCAGCAAGCTTCTTTATAAGAGCTTCAGGAGCTACGAAACGTCCTTCACCGTGTGAGATAGCGATTGAGTGGATCTGGTCAACTTCTGTACGTGCAAGCCATGGAGACTTGTTTGAAGCGATTCTTGTTCTTACCATCATTGACTGGTGTCTTGCGATAGTGTTGAATGTAAGTGTAGGTGATTCATCTGTCATGTCAGTGATCTCACCGAATGGTACAAGACCGAGCTTGATGAGTGCCTGGAAGCCGTTGCAGATACCGAGCATGAGACCGTCACGGTTCTTGAGAAGTTCGTGAACAGCGTCCTTGATTCTTGCATTTCTGAAGAATGCTGTGATGAACTTACCGCTTCCTTCAGGTTCGTCACCGCCGCTGAATCCGCCAGGGATCATGATGATCTGTGAGTTTCTGATAGCCTTTTCGATCTGGTTTACTGATTCCTCAATAGCAGAAGCAGAAAGGTTCTTGATTACGATAGTTTCAGTAACAGCGCCAGCCTTTTCAAAAGCTCTTGCAGTATCGTATTCGCAGTTTGTACCAGGGAATACAGGAATAAGAACTCTTGGCTTAGCGATCTTGACTGCAGGTCTTGCAGTGTTCTTCTTGTCATATCTGTAAGCTTCCGGCTTTGTATCTTCTGTCTTTATGATGCATGGGTAAACAGGTTCAAGCTTTGATTCCCATGCACTGAGAAGTGATTCAACTGAAACTGTGTAGTCGATGTTGTCGATAACAGCATCATCTGTAACTTCACCGATAACTGATTCGCTGCCCTTTGTAGCACCGATAACTTCAACGATGAATGAACCGTAGCAAGGGGCGAAGAGCTGTTCTTCATCAAGCTTCTTTGTGAATCTGAAGCCGAGCTTGTTACCGAAGCACATCTTTGCGATACCTTCAGCAACGCCTGCACCAGCTGTTGTCCATACTGCAGCAGCACGTCCTGATTCTGTAAGAGCTTCAACCTTTTCAAAGCATCTTCTTACGCTGTCAAAGTCAGGAAGACCGTTTTCATCGTACTTAGGAGTGATGAGGATAACGCTGTTGCCAGGTGTCTTGAATTCAGGTGAAACTACCTTGCCGCTCTTTGCTGTTGATACTGCAAATGAAACGAGGGTAGGAGGTACGTCTATGTTTTCGAATGTACCGGACATTGAGTCCTTGCCGCCGATAGCGCCGCAGCCGAATTCAAGCTGAGCCTTCAGAGCACCGAGAAGTGCTGCGAAAGGCTTGCCCCATCTTGCAGGGTCATTCTGTGTTCTTTCAAAGTATTCCTGGAAAGTGAGCCAGCACTTTTTGCTGCTTCCGCCTGCTGCAACGACCTTAGCAATAGATTCGATAACAGCGAAGATAGCTCCGTGGTATGGGCTCTTTTCGCTTATTACAGGATTGTAGCCCCAGCCCATGATGGAAGCTGTTGTTGTTTCGCCCTTAAGTACCGGTATCTTTGCAGCCATAGCCTGTGAAGGTGTGAGCTGGTAAACGCCGCCGAACGGCATGAGAACTGTGCCTGCACCGATGGTTGAGTCGAACTTTTCAACGAGACCCTTCTGTGAGCATACGTTGAGGTTAGAAATCATCTGTGTCCATCCTTCAGCGTCGTCTGAGTATTCAGCTACTGTTCCTGTAACAGGTTCAGTAACTCTTATGTCAGTGTGCTTAACAGCGCCGTTTGAGTTGAGGAAGTCTCTTGAAAGATCAACGATAGTCTTTCCGTTCCAGTTCATTCTGAGTCTGCAGTCATCTGTAACGTCAGCTACCTTTGTAGCCTCGATGTTTTCCTTTGCAGCTTCAGCCATGAATTTTTCTGTATCTTCTGCAGCTATAACAACTGCCATTCTTTCCTGTGATTCTGAGATAGCGATTTCAGTACCGTCAAGACCGTCGTATTTCTTCGGAACTGAATCGAGGTCGATGAGAAGACCGTCTGTAAGTTCACCGATAGCAACTGATACACCGCCTGCACCGAAGTCGTTGCAGCGCTTGATCATTGAAGTAACGTCCTTGTTTCTGAAAAGTCTCTGGAGCTTTCTTTCCTCAGGCGGATTACCCTTCTGAACTTCAGCTCCGCAGCTTTCGAGTGATGAAGCTGTATGTGACTTTGAAGAACCTGTTGCACCGCCGCAGCCGTCACGTCCTGTCTTGCCGCCGAGGAGAATAACAACGTCGCCCGGAACAGGTCTTTCACGTCTGATGTTTTCAGCAGGAGCAGCACCGATAACAGCACCGATCTCCATTCTCTTTGCAACGTAGCCCGGATGATAGATCTCAGTTACGTGACCTGTTGCAAGACCGATCTGGTTACCGTATGAGCTGTAGCCGTTTGCGGCACCAACAACGATCTTTCTCTGCGGGAGCTTGCCCTTGATAGTATCTTCAACAGGAACGAGAGGGTTTGAAGCACCTGTAACTCTCATTGCCTGGTAAACGTATGAACGTCCTGAAAGCGGGTCTCTGATAGCGCCGCCGAGACATGTTGCCGCACCGCCGAAAGGTTCGATCTCAGTAGGGTGGTTGTGTGTCTCGTTCTTGAACATGAGGATCCAGTCTTCGTCCTTGCCGTCAACGTCAACCTTGATCTTTACTGAACATGCGTTGATCTCTTCGCTTTCGTCGAGGTCATCAAGAAGTCCGTCCTTCTTGAGCTTTCTTACGGCAATTGTAGCAAGGTCCATAAGAGTCATCGGTTTGTTTTCACGTCCGAGTTCCTTCTTGAGTTCCTTGTAGAGTTCGAATGATTCCTTTATGTAAGGAGATTCTATTTCAACATTTTCAATGTTTGTGGAGAATGTTGTATGTCTGCAGTGATCTGACCAGTATGTATCGATCATTCTGATCTCAGTGATTGTAGGATCTCTTTTTTCTGTGTTCTTGAAGTATTCCTGACAGAAGCAGATGTCATCGTAGTCCATTGCAAGGCCGTAGTCTGCAACGAATTTTCTGAGTTCTTCTTCGCCGTAGCCTGTGAATCCTGTAAGTGTGGCTACTTCAGTTGGAATGTTGTATTTTACGTCGAGTGTATCGAATGTGTCGAGTGAAGCTTCACGGCTTTCTACAGGGTTGATGAGGTATGCCTTGAGTTTGTCAAATTCCGCATCAGTGAGCTTGCCGCTTACGATGTAAACTCTTGCGTTCTTAACTCTGCATCTTTCGCCCTGGGAAAGGATCTGTATACACTGTTCGCAGCTGTCGGCTCTCTGGTCGAACTGACCCGGAAGATATTCAACGGCGAAAACTCTTTCGTTTGCTGAAATCGCAGGCATTTCACTGTAAGTGATGTCAACTGCCGGTTCCGAGAATACAGTGTTAATAGCGTATTCAAACTTTTCCTTTGTAAGTCTGTCGGCATCGTAACGGTTGAGAATACGGATATTCTCAAGAGAGCTTAGCCTGAGAGCTGTTCTTACATCGCTGAGAACTGATTTTGCTTCTACAGCAAATTCTGGTTTCTTTTCAACATAGATTCTAAATACAGACATGTTAAACTCCATTTCTCCGCATCCGGCTGAGTTTTTCAAAGTCACCTGCAGCAGGCAGCGGAAATTTTATTTTATTGCCTTCACACACACGCAGACTGCGTTTGCCGTGTGCATACCGGCTGATAGTAAACGACGAGCAGATCACGCGTTTACTCGTTCGGTTCTGCAGGGACTTTTTCCCCGATGCAGAATCCGTTCATAGACTCTTTTATTTTAACATAAAAAATGCTGTTGCGCAAACTTTTTATTGAGGGTTCTCTTTTAATTTTAACTAATGTATAATTTGGGCTGTATCCCCTGTGAAAACTTGTGCAGTTTTCTTTTTCAAAGAGTACAGGCACAGTTTTTCCTACCTGTGACTTAAGAAATTCACGTTCGAGTTCGTGCCCGAGTTCCGTCATTCGTGCAGCGCGTTCGCTTTTGGTACTGCCGTTTATCTGGTCAGGCATGGCTGCAGCTTTTGTGCCGGAACGAGGGGAGTAAGGAAAGACGTGTATTTTGCTGAAGGCCGTCTTTTTTACAAATTCCATGCTTTCCTCAAAGTCTTCCTCGGTTTCGCCCGGAAATCCGACCATAACGTCAGTTGTTACAGCTGCGTCAGGAAAAATGTTTCTTATTGAAGAAACAAGTCTTGTGTATCCGGCAGTGTCATATTTTCTGTTCATTGCCTTAAGAGTCCTGTCGCATCCGCTTTGAAGCGAAAGATGGAACTGAGGACAGAAGCTTTCGATTGATCTTAGCCTCAGCAGATCGTCTCCTGAGATCATCTCAGGTTCGAGTGAGCCGAGTCTTATGCGCTTTACACCATTCACACGGCTTACGGCTTCAACGGCATCTGTAAGAGTAAGACCGGCCTCCGCACCGTAGAAGGCGAGATTTATGCCGACCAGAACGATTTCCTGATAACCGTTCGATACAAGATCCTTTACCTCGGAAACAATATCTTCCAGAGGCTTTGATCTGATACGTCCGCGTGCAAACGGGATTATGCAGTACGAGCAGAACTGATTGCATCCGTCTTCGATCTTAATGAAACCGCGTGTCTTCTTTTCACTGGAACTGTACGACATTTTCTCGAACGCTTCATGTCCCGTGTAGCAGTGAAGGTCGGTGATCTGCTTTCTTTCCCGTGATCCGAGGGCATTCAGGGCGAGCTTTACTATCTCCGAACGGTCACGTGTACCGGTTATTATATCAGCCTCTGTGAGTTTTTTTGCTTCCTCTTCAAAAGCCTGAGGATAGCATCCGGTAAGAACAATGACTGAATCCGGATTCTCATGCCGGAGTTTTCTGAGGGACTGTTTTACTTTTTTGTCGCTTGCCGAAGTGACTGTACAGGAATTGATGACGATAACTTCGCAGCCTTCTGCAGTGTCAGAGACCGTGAAGCCGTTTTCTGTAAAAGTTCTGGCTATGCATTCGGTCTCATAGCAGTTTACCTTGCATCCGAACGTAACGAAAAATACTTTCAAAAAGAGTGTCTCCTTTTTCAATAACTGGTCTGGTGTGAACAATAATTCAATTATACTATTCCAACAAAAAAAATTCAATGACTTGACTATTATAATTTTTAGGTGTATCATTTATCAGTAGCGTTCTGCATGAACGGTACTTTTTTATGCGCCGCGGAAGGCGTTCAAAAACGGACGGAGGGTATTTTGATGTATTCAGAAAATGTACTTTTATCAGGTGTTTCAGAAGTCAAGAAGTTTGTTGACGTTGTTTCAAAATATGATTTCAATATAGAACTCGTTTCAGGAAAATATGTAGTTGATGCCAAGTCCATCATGGGTATTTTCAGCCTTGATCTTGAAAAGCCGGTACACATGAACGCAGATACAGATGATGAGGGATTCAAGGCAGCAGTTGCTCCTTTTATCGCTTCAAAATGATCCTGCTTTAATATGCACAGGCAGATGTTATGAAGCATCTGCCTGTGCTTTTGTTTGTGTATTTTTTCTTGTAAGAATTGACGTTAATTGTACTGTGCAAACGGTAGTAAAATTTACGGTTTCCACAAATTTCCGATAGAATAATGGTGAAAATGTTCAAGGAAATCATGCGGCTATTGTAAGGTTTATATAATAATACGCAATCGGCTTGCAAAAAATCACATAATATAGTAAAATTGATATAAGGTAAGTAAATATTTTATGGAGGTCCATATACTATGACACTTAAGTTAAATGCAAAGTATCTTGAAAGTTTCGTTGGCAGCGATGAAATGGCAGGGATCAAGCCTCAGGTCGACAAGGCTGTTGAACTTCTCCACAGCAAGACAGGTCTCGGAAACGACTTTTTAGGCTGGCTCAGTCTTCCTACAGACTACGACAAGGAAGAATTCGCTAGAATCAAGGCTGCTGCTGAAAAAATAAAGAAGAATTCAGATGTTCTCATCGTAATCGGTATCGGCGGTTCATACCTCGGTGCAAGAGCTGTAATGGAACTTATCAAGTCACCATTCTACAACAATCTCAAGAAGGATACACCTGATATCTACTTTGTAGGAAACAATATCAATCCTACATACCTTAACAAAGTAATCTCTATCTGCAAGGACAAGGACTTCTCAGTAAATGTTATCTCCAAGTCAGGTACAACAACTGAACCGGCTCTTGCTTTCAGAGTATTCAGAAAGATGGTAATCGACAAGTACGGCAGGGAAGGTGCAAAGGAAAGAATCTTCTGCACAACAGACAGAGCAAAGGGAACACTCAAGTCACTCGCTGATACAGAAGGCTATGAAACATTCGTAGTACCTGATGACGTAGGCGGCAGATTCTCAGTTCTCACAGCAGTAGGTCTTCTTCCTATCGCTGCAGCAGGATGCGACATCGACGCTCTCATGAAGGGTGCAGCAGCTGCTCAGAAGGATTACACAGCAGATTTCGACAACAACGACTGCTACAAGTACGCAGCTCTCAGAAACATTCTTTACAGAAAGGGCAAGAGCGTGGAACTCCTCGTTTCTTACGATCCAAGCTTCACAATGATGGCTGAATGGTACAAGCAGCTCTTCGGCGAAAGCGAAGGCAAGGACAACAAGGGTATCTTCCCTTCAGCTGTAACATTCTCAACAGACCTTCACTCAATGGGCCAGTTCATCCAGGAAGGTTCAAGAATAATGTTCGAAACAGTTATGGACATCAAGAAACCGCAGGAAGACTTCTTCCTTGAAGATGACGCTGAAAACCTCGACGGTCTCAACTTCCTTACAAACCAGAACATGTCTGTTGTAAACAAGAAGGCTGAAGAAGGTACTATCATCGCTCATACAGAAGGCGGCGTTCCGAACATCGTTATCGAACTCGAAGACACAACAGAATTCAGCGTAGGCTACATGATCTACTTCTTTGAAAAGGCATGTGCAGTTTCAGGATACCTCCTCGGAGTAAATCCTTTCAACCAGCCTGGTGTTGAAAGCTACAAGTCAAACATGTTTGCTCTTCTCGGCAAGCCTGGTTACGAAGACAAGAAGGCAGCGCTTGAAGCAAAGCTTTACTGATAAACTAAAAATCAATTATTGAGGAAACAGCCTTCCTTATGTGAAGGCGGAAACGGAGAAAATTATGATCAAATTAATTACTGGTGAAAAGGGAACAGGTAAAACAAAGATAATCATCGATATGATGAACGAAGCTATTGCTTCAACAAACGGAAGCCTCGTATGTATCGAAAAAGGTTCTAACCTCAGAACACAGATCAACTACAAGATCAGATGGTGCGATACAGAATACTACAAGGTAGACGGTTTCGATTCATTCTACGGTTTCGTTTCAGGTATGCTCGCTGGCAACTACGACATCGAAAAGATCTTTGTTGACGGTATCCTCAAGATAGGCGGCAAGGACTTCGAAGCTTTCGGCAAGATGCTCGACAAGCTCGCAGCTCTTACAGGCGACGCTACAACTGTTGTATTCACAGTTTCTGCTAACAACAGCGAAATGCCTGCTTCAGTTACAAAGTACGTAGGCTGATCAAAAAAGAAAAAAACTATTGACAAGCAGTCTTTAGTTTGGTATAATTATTTTTGTGATGCTCTAAGGGTGTTTAACAATGACTATTAATCTCAGAAAGATATTCAATTTACCGGGTGAGTCTGTACCGCTTGACGTTTCTATTGATCCGTCCGAGCTTACTGACATTCAGGGCTATAATTTTGCTTCACCGGTAATTATAAAAGGGCAGGCTTATAACCGTGCCGGAATAGTTAAGATTAAATTTGCCACTGAGTTTACCCTGAACATTATATGTGACAGATGCCTGAAGGAATTTGACCGTTCCTATTCATATGAATTTGAACACATAGTAGTCAAGTCCCTCACAACAGACAATGATGAATATATTGTTGCGGATAACGAGAGCATTGATTTGAAAGAAATTGCAATTTCGGATTTACTTTTGCAGCTGCCGAGTAAGTTGCTTTGCGATGATAATTGTAAAGGACTTTGCATGAAGTGTGGCTGTAATTTGAATGAATCGCAGTGTGATTGCTTTTCATCTTAGTAAAATTATGCTTGACAGGAGGTTTAATCATGGCTGTACCAAAGAGAAAAACGTCTAAGGCAAGACGTGACACAAGACGTTCAAACGTTTGGAAGTTAGAAGCTCCAGCATTTAGCAAGTGCACAAACTGCGGAGAACTCACTTCACCACACAAGGTTTGCAAGAACTGTGGTTTCTATAAGGGCGTTGAAGTAATTAAGAAGGAAGCGTAATTAACCCGCTTACCATTTATTAGAGGAGAAGCGATTCTCCTCTAATTTTTTTTAGGAAAGAGAGGTTATTAAATGCCATTACCGGTAGTAGCAGTTGTAGGTCGTCCTAACGTAGGAAAGTCTACACTTTTTAATAAACTGATAGGCAAGCGCCTTTCCATCGTTGAAGATACTCCTGGCGTTACCAGAGACCGTATCTACTCAAAGTGTGAATGGAGAGGAAGAGAGTTCATGGTTGTCGATACAGGCGGTATCGAGCCTAAGACCGACGACGTGATCCTTTCACAGATGAAAAGACAGGCTGAGCTTGCTATCGAAAGAGCAGATGTTATAGTTCTTGTAACTGATGTGCGCTGCGGTGTTACAGCAAGTGACTATGACGTTGCGACAATGCTTCAGAAAAGCGGAAAGCCGGTCGTTCTTGCAGTAAACAAGTGCGACGTTATAGGTGACACTCCTCCTGAGGTATATGAATTCTACAATCTCGGACTCGGTGATCCGTTCCCGATATCATCCGCACACGGTCACGGAACAGGTGATCTTCTTGATGAAGTGTTTGCTCATTTTCCTGAAGATGACAGTGATGACTACGACGATGACTGTATAAGAGTTGCTGTTATAGGAAAGCCTAACGTAGGCAAATCTTCACTTATCAACCGTGTAGCAGGCGAGGAAAGAGTTATCGTTTCAAATATCGCCGGAACAACACGTGATGCTACGGATACACTTATTGAGAACGAAAATGGAAAGTTCGTTTTCATTGATACAGCAGGTATCAGAAGAAAGTCAAAGGTTACTGAAAACATCGAACGTTACAGCGTTCTCCGTGCATACATGGCTGTTGACAGAGCTGACGTCTGTGTTATAGTTATCGATGCTGTTGAAGGCTTTACTGAACAGGATTCAAAGGTAGCCGGATATGCTCACGAACAGGGCAAGGCATCCATTGTTGTAGTAAACAAGTGGGATCTTATCGAAAAGGATACCAAAACAATGGACGAATACAGAACAAAGCTTGCCAATGACTTCAGCTTTATGTCATACGTACCGTTCCTGTTTATCTCAGCAAAGACAGGTCAGCGTGTTGATAAGCTGTATGAAATGATAGTACATGTTCACGAGCAGAATTCAATGCGAATTTCAACAGGTATGCTCAACGACGTTCTTTCATACGCAACAACAAGAGTTCAGCCTCCGTCGGACAAGGGCAAGAGACTGAAGATATATTACATGACACAGGCTTCATCCAATCCTCCGACTTTTGTTACATTCGTAAACAATCAGGAACTTTTCCATTTCTCATACCAGAGATATATTGAAAACCAGATTCGTCAAACATTTGGACTTGACGGAACTCCTGTACGTTTCATCATCAGGGAACGTGATAAAAAGGATACGAAATAATTTTCGGAGGATAACTAATGTCGCCTTATATTGTAATTGTACTCTGCTGTATAGCGGCTTATCTTATCGGAAGCTGCAATTCAGCTATCATCGTGGTAAAGCTTCTTAAACATGAAGATGTAAGGGAATTCGGAAGCAAAAACGCGGGACTTACCAATGTTCTGCGCTGCTTCGGAAAAGGACCGGCACTTGCAACTCTTATTGCTGATCTTTTAAAGGGATGTCTGACTATTCTCATAATAAAGGCTGTTGTAAGAGCAACCGGATTTACCGGAGATATAATGACGGTCGGATACATAGCAGGTCTGCTTGTAATGCTGGGGCATGTCTTTCCGGTATGGTACGGTTTCAAGGGTGGAAAGGGAGTGCTTGTCACTGCGACTGTGCTTCTTGCAATTGATCCGCTGACATTTGCGATCGTAATTCCGGTATTCATAATAATGCTCGTTATAACAAAGTACGTATCAGTTTCATCGATCACTGCGGCAGCCGCTTATCCGATAGTAACTTTCATCGTACAGCACTTTGTAAAGCATATAGAACTTAATTCAGTTCTTATCCATACAGGTTTTGCGGCACTTAGCGGCATACTCATAATATACATGCACCGTGCAAATATCCGCAGACTTATGGACGGAACAGAAAATAAATTTTCATTTTCAAAAAAATGATCAGTAAGGGGGAAGTAATATGTCAAAAATAGTTATTTTAGGAACTGGAGCATTTGGCCTCAGCATTGCAATTATGGCAGTTGAGTCAGGTCACAGCGTTACAATGTGGTCTGCTTTTGAAAGCGAGATAGAGGATCTTATCCGTGACAGGGAGCATAAGGTTAAGCTTCCGGGCGTAAAGATCCCTGATGAGATACAGTTTACTGCTGACATTTCATGCGTTTCTGATGCTGATTTTGTCGCAATTGGTGTACCGTCGATCTTTGTGCGTAAGGTGGTAAGACAGGCAGCTCCGTTCATAAAACCTGAAATGATCATAGTAGACACAAGCAAGGGACTTGAAGACGGAACCTATCTCAGAATGAGCGAGGTCATCCGCGAGGAAATAAAGGACTGTCCGATCGTTGCTCTTACCGGACCTTCACACGCTGAGGAGGTTTCAAGAAAGATACCGACAGCTATCTCAGCTGCTTCAGAAGACGAAAAGGCTGCAGTTGCAGTTCAGGAGGCATTCTCAAACAGTGTGCTCAGAATTTATCTGAACGACGACATTATAGGCTGCGAACTCGGCGGCTCACTTAAGAATATTATTGCTCTTTGTGCCGGTATCTGCGACGGCCTTGGCTACGGCGACAACACTATTGCCGCACTTATGACCAGAGGCATTACGGAAATTGCACGTCTCGGCGTTGCAATGGGAGCAAGACTTGATACATTTTTCGGTCTTACCGGTATAGGCGACCTTATTGTAACATGTACAAGCCTTCACAGCAGAAACAGACGTGCAGGCACTCTCATAGGCAAAGGCGTTTCACCTGACGAAGCTGTAAAGCAGGTAGGTACTGTTGAAGGCTATTACTGCTGCAAGGCGGCTTACGGTCTCGCACAGAAGATGAATGTTGAAATGCCTATTACGGCACAGCTTTTCAAGATCCTGTTTGAAGGCGGGGATATCAACGAGCCGATCAAGGCACTTATGAACCGTCCGAGCAGATACGAAAGAGAAATGCCGCTTAAATAATAATGGAGAATCACTATGTTTTTTGATTCAGGTGACAGTGTTTCCGGTTACAGAATAGGACGTGTAACAATAGACGAGAGCTTTCACACCCAGAGTGCTGATGAAAATTTCTATCAGTACTTCTGCAATGATACTCTTTATTCCATGACACGTACCATATATCCGGACGATGTTGAGTTCTTCAAGGAAACGGTAAGATCACTCGGAGATGATGAGGTACGCCACTGCATGATACGTATGAAGAACATGCAGGACGAATACCGCTGGATGATAATGAAGATGTCTGTGAATGTTCAGATGCTTTCACACGGCACCAGACTTACCGATATTGTCGTAAAGGATGCTGTTGAGCTTGAAAAGAGCACAACGGGTCTTGAAAATATCATCGAGCGTTTCAGATTTCTTATGAGTGTCCAGGAGGCAGTCATTTTTGAGTACAGCAGTATTACGAACAGATTCTACGTGTACTCTTTCGACTATAATGTAAATACTGTTTTTCTGAACGAGGACTTTGACTACTTCAGATTTCATGCTCTGTCGGAAGGGCTTATAGCTGAAAGCAGCCGCGAGACTTTTGAAAGTTTCTTTGAAAGCGTCAAGGCTGGCATATCCAGATTCAGTTTTGAACTGGAGTCCGGAATAATATCCGGCGGAGATCAGACAGCGGTACAGATCTTCAGCGGATTTTCCGAGACGGACAGTGACGGTAACCGTGTGGTTCTCGGACTTATCACTGCGAAGAAGACCGTGGAGGATCCTCTTGCTGCAGCAGGTTCGGCTTTTGAGGCGAATCTTGATCCGCTGACAAGGCTTTTCAACAAGAAAACTGTAACCAATTACGCAAGGAACCACATCACTTCAGGTGAGAACAAATCGGTTACCATTGCGATAATCGACATTGATGATTTCAAATATATAAACGATACCTACGGACATCTTTTCGGCGATGACATAATCTGCACTGCGGCATCCGTTATCAAGAAGGAGACCGGCAGCAAGGGCACAGCCGGACGTATAGGCGGCGACGAGTTTATGGTCGTGCTTTATGATGTACCGGGCGAGATGGAGATCAGAAGCATTCTCAGGGCCATACGTTCAAATATCGGAATGCTGTGCGCTGAAAAGGCGGAAGGACTGAAAATAACCTGTTCGATGGGCATAGCCAGATTTCCTGACGATGCGCCGTCCTACGAGCAGCTCTTCAGAACTGCTGACAAGGCGCTGTACATAGCCAAGGAAAAGGGTAAGGACAGATATGTTATCTACAACCGTGAAAAGCACGGAGCCGTTGAGGAGACTGATTCCGGCGCGATAACCACTGCTCTTTCCGGTGACAGAAGAAACACGGACAAAACAGAGATAACGGGATCGCTGATAACAGGACTCACTGTTGACGGTAATATTACGGTTCCTGAGGCATTAAAGACAATAGTCCCGGCTTTCGATATAGACCGTATACGTATTTATACGGGAGATGATCTTAAGCTTACTCATTCTTATCCTGCATCAGAAAACAGTGAAAGTGCGGATTATCTTATGAGTGACGGATACACGGATAATTTCACGCCTGCCGGTATGTTTGTAATGGACAATACCGATATTCTTGAAGGCCGTAATCCGGGTGCGTTCGCACGTATGAAGGCGGACGGTGTAAAGGCGGCGGTGCAGTACATCTGCTGTGACGGAATAAAAGGAATGATCTCTTTTGAACTTACACGCCTGTTCAAGAAATGGCCTCAGATGGATGTAAGCTTTATGAACATACTCGGAAAAGTTATCTTTAAGAAATTACAGTAACGGAGCTGATGGATATGGCTAAGGTCACATGGAAACCAGGAACGCTTATGGCGCCGCTTCCGGCAGTGCTCGTTTCCTGCGGAACAATGGAAAAGGCGAATGTTTTTACTGTTGCCTGGACGGGAATAATCAATACTCATCCGACTATGGTGTACATTTCAGTGAGACCGTCGAGACATTCCTATGAAATAATACGCAGAAGCGGAGAATTTGTTATCAATCTCACAACTTCGGCAATGGCACATTCAGTGGATTTCTGCGGAGTACGTTCCGGAAGTAAGATCGACAAAATAGAAAAGTGCGGATTTCACAAAGAAAAGGCTTCAAAGGTGGAGGCTCCTGTTATTTCGGAAAGCCCGCTGAGTCTTGAATGTAAGGTCATCGAAGTAAAGCGTCTCGGCACGCACGATATGTTCATAGCCGAGGTCGTTGCCGTGGATATCGAGGAAAGATATATCGACAGTAAAGGCAAGCTAAATCTCCAGCAGGCAGGCCTTATGGCCTACTCCCACGGCGAATATTTCTCACTCGGAAGAAAACTCGGCGAGTTCGGGTATTCAGTGAGAAAGAAGCCGTCTAAGAAGAAAACAAAGCCTGTGAAAGACATCAAGCAGAAAAGCTGATACTAGTCTTGATTTTAGTTTGCAGACGGAAAGAATAATTATTGATCTCAGATATTGATATTAGTATCTGAGATTTTTTTATACAGCAATGAACACGTTTTGTTACACGAATGTTACATGACTCTGATATAATCAGTATCAGAAGAGCAGGAAAGGTGGTATGGCAATGAAAATTCTGCTTATTGAAGATGATCTGCAGATCTGTAAGGTAATAACGAAGTATTTTACTAACAACGGTGCAGAGATAACAGAAGTGCATAACGGCACTGACGCTCTTGATACCGTGGAAAAGGGGCTTGATGGCTATTCACTGGTTCTTCTTGATATTATGCTTCCTGGTGCCGACGGATTTACAGTATGCCGCAGTATAAGGCGCCGCAGCGACATACCGGTCATATTCATAACAGCAAGAGCCCGCGAGGAGGATATCCTTCACGGCTATGATCTCGGATGCGATGATTACATAGTAAAGCCATTTCTTTTAACTGCTCTTTTCGCAAAATGCACCGCAGTGGTAAACCGCAATGAGGGAATTAAAAACAGCGTTGTAAAGTGCGGAGACATAAGCATTGATACCAGAAAGCTTACATGCTATGTCGGTGATGAGGAAGTTGAACTGACGCAGAAAGAGTTTGCGCTGATGAGTTATCTGATAAATCACGAGGGCTGGGTCGTTGACCGCAACACTCTGCTCGACAAGGTATGGGGAGAAGATTATTTCGGCGTTGACCGTGTGGTGGATAACACCGTAAAGCGTCTGAGGAAAAAGCTCGGAGAAGCCGGAAAACAGATACATACCGCAATCGGCAGAGGATATAAGCTCACGGACAATTAAGAAGGAGCTGAATGTGTATGAAAAAGAGATTTAAGAAAACAAAACGTGAGACTTTAAAGGGACTTATTATAAAAACGGTTGTTATCGCATCACTGATATGCGGTGCGTTTGCAATTATAAGATGGAACATGATGTGCAGAGTAGTTGATTATCAGTTAGGAGATAAAACAGATATCAGTTATGAAGCAAACAGAATTGACAGCAGAAAAGGAAATGGTGATCCATTACCGGAATTACTTAATGAAATGACACAACATGCTTACACCGCAGTAAATGTACCTGATATTTATGTTCCGTCACCGGATGAGATAATATCTTCTATATTAAACTGGAGCACTGTGAGTAAATCTGTGTCATGCGTAAGTTCCGGTACAGTTTATGATACTCCAGGATGTTATTCAGTTGCGGTTATTACCGATGAGGCAGGTAACATTATCGGTGAAAATACTGAAAGATTTATTATGAATATATGGTTCCGTGAAGGAGAATGTGAATTTTATTCATTTGCTGAGAACACATCCGATGATCCGGAAGTAGCCAGTTTATTCGAAGAACTAAAAAACAGCTCTTCTTTCCCTTACCATGTAAGAGATGATATTGAGGTTGACAGTGCGTATATAAACAGAAAAACTCATGAGTTTATTCCGTGTAAATTCAGAATAAAACATGAAGAACCAGTATTTAACAGCGACGGATTGGATCATATTAATACCACATCAAAAGAGTTCAGCATTTCTGTCAAAGAGAAAGATTTTGAGTTTATAGAATTCAGTGCAGATTCTGAACACTTTCCTCATTGTGCAGATCCATGGTTTGGCGGTGAAAAGCAGGAAGATATAGACCGTATTCTTGAATGCTTTGAATTAGTTCGTTTCAGAGGTGGAATCAGTGACACTGAAAAGTTTAGTAAACTGATGGAAGAATCCGATACTTATAATGAACAAAGTTATTCAGTATATCTTAATGGTGAAATGTATAATGTATTTATGATAGATATCCTGAAATATAAAACTCCGGAATTTAAGAATCTTTTCCGTAAGAATGTTTTTCATTTCAGCATTATAGTTTTTATCATCGCAGCTCTTTTATGCCGCCACAGATATTATAAAAACAAGACTAAATATGCGCTGGAAGACTACGAGCGGGATCTTACCAACCATCTTGCCCATGATATGAAAACACCTCTTATGGCGATAGGCGGCTATGCCGAGAACATCCTTGACGGAAAGCTGACAGAGGATGAAAAGAAGGAGTATCTTGAAGCGATAATCGAAAACGTGGAATTTGCCGATTCGACCATGAGCAGGACACTTATGCTCAACAGCATGGACGGAAACGCTGGATTTAAGTATGAAACGACCGATGTGGGCAAGGTAGTAAGTGAGGCAGTGAAGAAATATGAGCCGCTGCTTGAACAGAATAATATAAGCTTTTCACTTGAAGGTAGCGCGACAGCCAAGGCTGAATCAACATCTTTCGAAAAGATAGTGGAAAACCTCATCTCCAACGCAGTGAAATACACACCTGAAAGCGGAAGTATTAAAGTAATGATCGACAAAAATAAAATGGTCATTTCCAATACCGTAAACGGAAAGATAGATACCCGAAAACTCAAAGAACCTTTCGTTCGCGGTGAAGAATCCAGAAGCAATCTGGGAGGAAGCGGCCTCGGCCTTTCCATCGCCGAACGTGCAGCAGCACTTAACGGCTTCAGACTGAATATATCATGTACGGACAATGAATTCAAAGCAGAAGTGAAGTTCTGATCAGAAACGGTGCACCTTCGGTGCGCTATAGAAAAAAAGCACGCCGCCGGCGTGCTTTTTGTATCAGATCTAACGGTATATTCTTTTTCGGATGAAGAGTATCATCAATGCAGTTTCTACTATGATAAACACTGATATCAAATGGATATTACGGAATAGTATTTCCGATGTGGTCATGTAGTTGCATTCATTTCTGTATCCGGCAAGAAGAAACAGTGCCGATGATGCAAAAATGAGTTTGTAGAGACTGAAATTATCCATTGATAGTTCATTTATAAAACTCAGGTAAGCAATGGAATACGGTATTAAAATTACTATACCGATCACTATATAATGCTTATCCGGAGCGGTAGCTGAGTATTTTCCTGACAGCAGCATGAGAACTGGAATCAGTGTCATTCCTAAGGCTAATGATGCCAGCGGGAGAATACTTCTTTTTTCGAATATCCTGTGTTTTGTATCCGGTAATGATCTCAGTATGAATTTGCAGCAGAGCATCATGATGAGGAAAAATATTATCATCATTGTTGGAAATGCAGCCCATGAATTACCTCCTATCATTTCGTGAAGTCCGGGAAAGTAATAGTTCATTTTTGATCCGAACATCAGAAATGAAATCTGTATGATTATCAGTATCATATTGAAAACTGGTTTACGAGGATTCTGTTTTACAGAAGATGACATGGAATGAAGAACATCGCTGAAGACATTTTCCATTTTTTCTTCCTTGTATTCATTGACGGTTATTCCGCCGGTGACAATATCCTGTATGCGTATATCAAGTACTTCCGACAGCTTTTCAATAACACCTACGTCCGGAAAGCTTTCTCCGTTTTCCCATCTGGAAACTGCCTTGTTGGTAACACCTATGAGGTCACCAAGCTCACACTGGGTTAAGTTTTTCTTTGTACGTGCTTCTCTGATCAGAGCACCGGTTTTTACTTTATCCATACGATCACCATCCTGTTTTAGCGCTTTTCTGTTGATATAATCATAACATAAAAGCGGAACTTTGGCAATCTATTATAGCGAGAATCACGCATTTACGTCCTTGGTGCACCTTCGGTGCGCTACCTAAAAAAAGCACGCCGCCGGCGTGCTTTTTGTTTCAGGCTCCATATGTAACTGTATTCGTATCAAAGTTTATCGTTATACTTTTGGTATGCTGATGATTCCAGTCACCGTTCGAAGAAATAATATATATCGTTCCGCGGCCGTCTTCTTTACCAGCTGTACCGGTTCTTGGTCTTATGGTATCATTGGTGTATCCGTGGTCATCAGGTTTGAAATACCATTCTTTAAAAGCCTTTACTTCTTCGTTCTCATTATCGACATTGTATTTTTCAAGATCAAATGAAGCAACGGCGAGTTTTTCGGCTTCACTTTGTATTTCTGCAATGCCTTTATCGTCTGTGGTTAAATCCAGAGTCAGCATTGGAGATGCCTGCAGAAATCCCGGAAAGTACCAAAGATTATAATAAGTTAATGTTTCCGGGAGTTTATCAGGGAGCAGATCAGTTTTAGTTCCGCCGGCTTTTTCTATATAGAGTTTTGAAAACTTATACTGTAAAGGGGAAAAACTGTTTATCGTAGGAATCTGAAGAGTAAAAATTATTGAGAAAAAGAAGATAAATCCGGCAGCTAATGGCGTCAGAAAGGTAAAGATCACTTCGTCTGATACAGGACGTATTTTAACAGCAGATTCTTCAGATGTGATGCAGTCATTGTATTTCCGTATTCTTCTGATATTTCTGTAAATTCTGAATGCAAAAAAGGCAGTAATAAAAAAGGTGTGGAATCCAGTGTGCAAACCTGTAAGCAAAACGACGATAAACCATGAGACGATGCAAACAGCGTATATGCAGATCCTTATTGTTATTACTTTTTTGTTTACAGCGACAGTGTGCTCCATAGTACTTCCTCCTCAGATATTGTATTTGGAATTCCCTGATATTATGATATCACAAATGAATGTGAATGTCAATAAAAATATATCGAAAAACAATAAAATATTTTCGAAACACAATGTGGCGATTCATATGATATAAAAACTGCGGTTGAGTGGAAATAAAATCTGGGTTTGATAAGCCAAAAACTTTGGTTTGCTGCCGAAAGACTTGGGTTTGATACTGGAAAACCACATCTGTGCCTCAATTGCAAACGTAGCACATAAGTAGTATAATTAATGGTCTGGCGGTGATAATGGACTATGTGCCAGATCCGTTCGGAGTAGCAAAGATAAATCAGAAAGCTGAAGATACAGTATAGATTTTTACTTGTGTTTGTAGTATAATATAATAAAGACTTCAGGAAAGGATTGGTGTATATATGAATTATGTTTATCCGACTAATAGACCATTTAAAGTAAGCGGCGATTTTGAATTTAATAAAAAACCTTCAGAAGAGTCAGTAGCTATAAAAAAGTTTATCGATTCTCATAATTTTTCAGTTTCACTTGATCCGGAGACAGGGGAGCCAGTTGTAGAAGTTACGGAGAAAACGAATGAACAATAAACTTAATATAAAGTTGTTTACTGAAGAACTTCAAAAGAAATTTGCTTGTAATTTTCATTGTGGAAATTCCTATATTGATCAATTTATCAGAAATCCGATTTCGCTGGATAACAGTTTCGGAAAAACTTATGTATATTTATCTGATAAAGAAGATGTACTGATCGGTTTTTATAACCTTGGTGTTGGATACGTTGAAAGTGTAAAAAATAATCAGACATATAAAATAGGTGGCGCAGTACATATAAATGAATTTGCTCTTGATTCAAGATTTCACAGCATTTTAATAAGTTACGATGAAGAGGGACGTAAAATTAATTTATCCGATATTCTTTTGAATGATTGCTTGAATAGAATAAATAATATCAGAAATGAATGTTTAGGATATTCATTTGTAACTTTATGTTCCACTGAGGAAGGACGCAGCCTCTATTTGAGAAGTGATTTTGAAGACCTTGATGAATCTCTTAATTTCAGTATTGAAAACACAGAGGAAAAATGCAGTCAAATGTTGTTGTGGATCGATAAAGATATGATTTGATTAATACAAAGTCAGTGATATATTTTACTGACTTTGTTTTTTTATAGCCCTTTTTGTAATATACATATCTAAAATCAGCTCAGTTATAATACAGGGCTGATTTTGATTATATCCAAAGAGTAATTGTGCACAATTTTCAATGAGTATGGTTGTTATTGTTAGTTAAATATGATATAATTTAATGTAGATAAATTTGTTCTAACTGATTTAAATTGTAATATTCTAAAATCCTGTGAAGGGATTTTTTATAAGTGTTTTCATAAAGCTTTGGTAGAATTATAACTGAATTGCAGGGAGGAAAAAATGTTTAATCCGGGAAATAAAGTGCGTTTAAAAATTGACCACTCAAAGATAGGAATAGTTGCAGCTGTTGTTTCACAGGAACCTGTAGCAAGTTATCTTGTATTTCTAAACCTGGGTTTGGTAAAGTGAGATTCAAAGAAGAGGAGATAAAAAATCACGCCGGCGGCGTGATTTTGCTTTGAAACTGATATGTATCATTCATTAATTTCCTGTTCAAGAATATCCGTAAGAACAGAATAAAAATCATTTATTTTCATGATAGTTAAAATGCTTGACATCAAAAACCAAAAATAGTACAATATATACATCGCTGCGTTCTGATAATGAAAAAATAATTTATGGAGGAAAATAAATTGAAGAAGAACATTATTTTAGCTTTAATATTGGCAGCAAGTATGACAATGGCTATGACGAGTTGCGGAAAAACAGGTGAAGAAGTGTCTAACGGAACAGAACAGTCTTCATATAATGAGGCTATAGGTATAGACGAAGCTGTAACGGAAGCAGAAACAGAAGCTGAAGTTGAAGAGGTAGTTATAGAACCAACACAGGAGATTCTTGCTGCTGATATTGATTCTTGGAAGATTCAGATAGGTAACAAAGTATATACTCTACCTGTAACTCTTCAGACGTTATTAGATGATGGAGCAGTAATTCTTGACAACACAAATCCTATTAGTGATGTTATAGGAGCGCATAGTGGCGATGGTGTTATATTTTCAATGGATGATAAAGAATATGATTTGTATTTTGAAAATTATTCCGAAGATAGAAAACAAATAAAGGATTGCTATGCTTATCTCACTTACATTAATAAGAGCGAGAATTTTATATTCCCTAAAGGTATTAGAGTTGGGGTAACTGTAGCTGATTTAAAAAATGCTTGGGGAGAACCAACTGAAGACAATTTAGATGAATTAAGATACATTGAGTATTATAAGCGTGTAGGAGAGAGTACAACACATCAGAAATATAGGTATGATGTTGAAATAGATTTAGAACAGCAGACTATAACAGGTATTTCATTTCATTCAGATTTAGATTACGCCATGGGAGACGTAGCAAACTTTGTTGATGTCACCGAATCGGAATAAATAACTTCAGATGTATCTGGATCAGAAACACCAAAAGCTGACGAAGAATCAACCGAAACATCTGCAACAGACGAGTAAACTCTCTCTAAACATAAAATAACGGTTCAGACAAAAGGGCACAAGCGTGCCCTTTTTAAAGTAGTACGCTTTCAGCGTACCATTGAAAAAGCACGCCGGCGGCGTGCTTTATTTGTTATTCATCGCATTAATAATGCTGTCGATATTAGTCTCAGTCAGATACCCGGAAAATTACATTTGGCTTTCAGACTCATAAATTTCGGATTGGTTCCATTCTTTACGATCTGTTTTATTGAATCAACACTGTATGGTATCTGCGACAGGTTCTCTCTGGTTACTAAAACATAGTAGTTGTCAGTGTTCTGAATAGCTTTTGCAAATACATGTGATGTCAGAAAGCTGGTGCTCTCTTCGACGAAAACGACGCTCCTGTGAGTATTTTCAAGCACAGTCTCCCAGCTGTTTCCTTCCAGTACTATGCACGGATGATCGCATTTCAGTGTAACTCCGCTTGCTTTGCCTTCCCAGGAGAACATTCTTACCATATTTATAAGCTTTGTTTTTCCGGTACCGCTGTCACCGGTTATAATGGTGATATTCCTTTCAAGATCAAGCTTAAAAGTGATGTGTCTGTTTTTTACAGTCAGAGATACTTTACCCTTCATTATCATTACCTCTCAGATAGTGATGGGAAAGCATGAGCAGTTCAACAGGGTCTGTAATAACTTTCCGTTTGCCTTCATTTATGACTTTTACAGCGAAATCATTTCCAAAATCCATGAAATGATGGAGCGTTACTTTGATATCACGTGTTTCAGCAAGTTCAAGAATGTATTTGGCACAGTTGTCACCGCAGTTGGATATATTGAAAATTTTATTCGGAAGATTTTTTATCAGAAGAAGGGTTTTTACGCCGGCTGAAAGTTCGGTAGATCCGAAAGTTCCGAAGATATCATTTTTTATTACATCAGGTGCGATTACTTCCGAGTCATCGATATCACGGATGATCTTACGAGCAAAATCGTCCATTATCCATTCCTTGTCGTATTGATTTGCGTAATACATAGCTGTGTTGTATATCTCATCCGGATGCTTTCCGAAATATATTTTCAGCATAGATCTTCCTCCGTTCAGAATAACTTAACATTCAATATAAGTTTATCACATATACGCATAAATTGCAAACAGAGCACATATTAATCAGAATCCATATGTAACTGTATTTGTATCAAAGTTGATCGTTATATATAATTTTGAATCCTCATACTGTAAAGGGACGAAACTGTTTACTACCGATAACTGAAGTGATAAAAATGGATAAAGAGCTTCTGCCTGTTTATTGCGCATCACCTAATCAGCTATTGAATAATCCTCAAAAAAGTGATATAGTATAAATATTATTGACCGACTTTAAGAAAAAATTTCATATATTATTTGTGAACCAGGGAGATGAAATAAATGAATTATATCAGATCTTCTTCTGACAGCTCAGTAAAGGCTGTTCGTAGAAAAACTCTTACTGCGATCATTATGGCTGTGATGACTTCGTTATCTGCTTTCAGTTTCCACGGATGCAGTATGGATGAGAATAAAACAGCAGAAGAAAGCAGCGTTTCAACAGCTGTCACGGAAACATCAGCAGCACAGTCTTTGACTGTATGCAGTACATCGGAGACCAGACCGGATAATACATCTGCTCTGACAACGCTGGTGACATCTGAAAATACTTCGGCAGTAACTACCTCACCGGTGACATCATCTGTTAAAGTGACAACAGAATTTGATAACGGATATGACGGACCGGATCCGTTTCGGTATCTTTATAAGAATTATGATTCCTATTACTCAAGTTTTAGCAGTAATTATGATCCGGATACAGATATATCGTTACGATATGATGAACATAATGAGAAGCATGATATAAGCTTAATGCTTGATGCACAGCGTAAAAAAATCCTTTATCGAAATTTTGGCATAGGGTACGATTCTGAAAAAAAATGTTATAATACCAGATGGCAGAAATGTGATATTCCTGATGACAAAGATGAGTTATTCACTCTTACAGTTTATGAAAACGGTACTGAAGTTCAGAAGATAAAAGTCCTTGAACATGATACTGGAAAAGAAGAATATGGGAAGCAGGAATATGTTCAGTATATGGTGTTTACAGAATCTGACGGTTCTGAGATGTGTGTAACGAGAAATATATCTCTTTCTGAGGACCGCATCAAAGGAATCAGCGAATTTTATTATTATGTTGACCCTTCATGGGACGGAAATAAATTAAGCGATTCATATAAGGATCTTTTTCCGGCACAAAGCATTAAGTTCAGTTTTATGAGATCTGGATACATTGTTTTCAGGTCCGGAGAATATCGTCTTGAATCTTCAGAAAAAAGAGGAAATATTTTTCAGGCTGAAATATCTGAACCTCAGCTTTTGAGTGACAGTGAAACAGATATTTTAAACAATTACTTTACATCTCACGATCTTGTCGAAGTAAATACTGATATTGTAAAGCTTTTCAGTCAGGATATGAAATTCTGCATTTATGTACCGGATAAAGAGAAACTTGTTATTTCTTTCTACAGGAACAGAAAACTTGTAAATTTTGCTGATGAAATGACCGAGCATGTTTACATGCTTGCTGATGCGGAACAGCTTGATGCGTTGTATGATATAGCTTCGCAGTATGAGAGCGTCATATCTGACTGAACGGAGGTGATACAGTGAAAAAATATGTAAGTACAAACTCAGACAGAACTGAAAGAATAAAACGTGGTTCTTTATCATCATTTTCTTGTTTGTTTGCAGTTCTTATTACAGCAACTGCAGTGTTCAGTCTTCATGGATGCAGCACTGGAAAAACTGACGGGGATCCTTTAACAGAAATATCAGATACAGAATCCGCTGCAGTTTCAGAATCAACGGAGGCTGAGACATCAGTCTCCGCTTCGACAGAATTTGAACCGACAGGAACAGCGACATCCTGTACCTCTTTAACTTCATCAGTTTCATCGTCTCAGGAAGGATCTGTATTCGTAACAAATGTATCTGATATTCCGGTCAGTTATTCAGTAAATACGGAAGCGACAACGGAAGTTACTGCAGATTTCAGCAGTATAAGAAAATATGCACTGAATGATAAATATACATTTACGTATGAAGAGCATTCAAAACGAATTGATGCTGTATTTGATTTTGATGACATACTTAAAGAAGAATTTATTGAATGTGTGAAATCAGAGACAGAAGGTAAGCATTATTATCTGTATGAAGGTGACATACCTGATGAGTACAGGATCCTTTATACTGTGACCATAAATGATCATAATGAACTTCAGAAGATCACAGTGGCAGATTATGAAGTGCTGGATAATTCATACTTGAAAGAGTACTGCTGTATAATAATCAGTGAGCCTGGAAAAGAAGATAAATGTTTACGGTCATCAGTTATTTCCAATTGCTTCGAAGACTTTGTGTATAAAGTTGATCCAAGAGATCAGTTCAGAACATCAAAAGAAGATTTTGATATGATTACAGATGAAAGCAAATTTGAATGCGATGACAGACTGCGTTTTTATGATTATTCTCTTACCGGAAGAGATTATTTTGGAGATGTATCATATGAAGAATTAAGCGATGAGCTTAAGGAGATCATATATAATTATTTAAATACTCATGAACTGCGTTCGATGTCGCATGGATACGGACAGGAGCTTGATACAGATTATGAATGCAGAGCATTTTCACTGTATTTTTCTCCGCTTGAAAAGCAATCTTCTCCTGGCGGCGGAAGATGGCTGACATTTCTGAAAAACAGAAAATTCATTGCCATCGGCAACAACATGGCCGGTTCATCCTCAACGATGTATGTTGTGGAAGATGCGGATGAACTTAAGCCGCTTTATGATTTTTATGAAAAACATCTGAGAGAAGTGGAGTATATCGGTCTTTCGAGTGCAGACTGATCAGAACTAGACAATATCATGGTGCTTCCGGTGTAATGTTAAATGCGGCAGCTGTTCACCATAAGAAATATGCATATTTTATCTGGGGTATAGATGATGTAACACATGAAATAACAGGCACGACCTTTAATCAGTACAGTGATCATCACAAAGAGCCGTATCAGAATTATCTGGCAAGAAATCTCTCACCGAGCATCAATTTTAAATTTGAAGAAGCTGATATTGATGGTAAAAGAGTGGTTGTACTTATTATTCCGGCTGCTGAAGAAGTGCCGACTTCTTTTAGAGATAAAAGATATCTTCGTATCGGATCATCTAAGTGTAATCTGAAAGATTATCCTAAACGTGAAATTGAACTTTTCAAGATTCTTGACGGCAGAACAGAAACTATTGAAAACAAGCCTGCAAAATATCAGGATCTTACCTTTAATAAGCTGTTCGGATATTACGGTTCAAAGGGGATAACGCTGAACGAAAAAACTTTCGTTAAAAACCTTGGGCTTATGACTGAAGACGGGAAGTATAATATTCTTGCACAGCTTTTATCAGATGATTCACATTTTCCAGTGAGAGTATCTATTTTTACAGGGAAGAATAAGGCTTCAGATCTTTTTGCTGTTCGTGAATTCGGGTACAACTGCCTTCTGTATACGCTCGACGATCTGCTTCGTTATGGGGATGTACTGAATATCAGGCAGGCTGATGAGCGAAATAGAATAGTTGAAAGAAAAGAAGTTCTTCTTTTTGATAGTGATGCATTCCGTGAAGCTATGATAAATGCTGTTCTTCACAATAAGTGGGTAGATGGCAATGAACCGATGATTTCAGTTTTTTCAGACAGAATAGAGATTCTATCACGCGGAACGCTTGCACCGATGCAGACTATGGAAGGATTTTTTATAGGTGAATCGGTTCCGGTAAATGAAAAGTTATCTGAAATTTTCCTTCAGTTGCATATAAGTGAGAAGTCCGGTCGTGGCGTACCGAAGATCATTGATAAATACAGTAGGGATATCTTTACTTTCAGAGAGAATTCGATAGTAGTAACGATACCTTTTGAATGGATCAACTCAGTTGAGGAGAAAAACAATTACATCGAAGACAAAACTGAAGTACCCAAAGAAAAGACTGATATAAAATCTGATGCAATTCAGAAATTAAATGCAAGACATGAACGAATTATGCTGGAAATGAAAAATAATCCGGATATAACTATTGCTGAATTAAGCAGAATAATGAATATTAGCTCTACAGCAATTTCTAATTGTATATCTGAATTGAAAAAAGAAGGAAAAATAGAGAGAACAGGATCCTTAAAAGCGGGACATTGGATATTAAAATAGTAATTATTTATCAGATCAGTCGAATTCCAAATGACAACAAATGATAACAAATGATAGTAAACAAGTGTAATAATGGCAAATGAAAATGAGCGTGAAAAGGCTCAAAACTCGTATTTACGAGGGATATCTTTGAACTATAAGAAGTAATATTTAATTAAATCAGCCACTTTCCAAATGATAACAAATGATAACAAATGATAACAAATGATAGTAAACCAAATTCTGCAAGTCCGCTGTAAGAAAATAAAATAGGCTTAAATCCCGTACTTTCGAGGTTTATCTTTTTATTTTATGAATACATTCTACAATAGATTATAGAATTCCAAATGATGGCGAATGACGGTGTGGTGCTTGCTGATTAAAAAAGTTGGTTAAACGCTTACATTTTTAGATAATATATTTAACTGTATGTAAAAACCAATATTGCAAAGTTAGATTGAGGTTGAGGATAAAAGTTGGGTATAAATAATTAGGTTGGGTTTAATGTTGGGTATAAAGTTGGGTAAAAAAGGTGCACATCCATTCCGGATATGTACCTTTTACTTATGATTTGACAGTAACCGAAAAAAATTAAAAAAACCGTGTAACCTTTTTGAATACTTCGGGTCTGTATAGATGAAGAGGAAATCATCCGGATGAAGAATCAAAAATGAAAGAAGGGGAAAGAGTATGGAAGATGAAGCTATAATCAGATTATATCAGAACCGTTCGGAAGCCGCTATTGCGGAAACTGAACTTAAATACGGCAGCTACTGCCGAAAGATCGCAGACGGAATACTCGGAGACAGGGGTGAGGTTGAGGAGTGCATGAACGATCTGTTCATGAGCCTCTGGAATTCGATACCTCCTGTAGTACCGAGAATTTTCAGAGCTTTTGCGGCAAAGATAACAAGAAATCTTGCGCTTAAAATGTATGAAAAGAAGAAAACTCTTAAAAGGGATCACAGTCAGGTAGGCCAGACTATCGAGGAACTTGCGGAGTGTATTGCTTCCGGTGAAAATACTCAGACACATATAGAGCATAAGGAAGTCATCGCCGCACTTAATGAATTTCTCGGAACACTTGATGAAAAAAAATGCCGTCTCTTCATGCAGAGATATTTCTACATGAAACCGATCAAAGATATCGCAGAGGAAAACGGTATTTCCGCAGGTTCGCTCAAAACTCTTCTCTGCAGAACAAGAGCTGACCTCAGAAAATTCATCGAAGAAAGAGATCTGTACTGATCAGTGAACGGAGGAAAGAATATGAATAAAGATAAAGAGAACATGGAAAGAAAAAATACAGATATAGAAACAGCTGCACAGCTTCTCCGCGACTTCGGGGAAGTTGATGAAAGTTTCATTGAAAAAGCGGCAGATACAGATATTGCAGTAACAACAGGAGGAAGAAGAATTTCCTGGGTAGGTGTATTTGCAGCAGCTGCTGCGGTTTTCATTGGTGTGATGGTAGTTAAAAATATTCCTGAAAAAAGCAGTGATCCGTTTACACCTGCTCTGACAGATATTTCAGTTACAGAACCGGCAGTTTCTGAAGCGGACGGCTCCGTTACAGATGTTTCATCAGACAAACAGAAGGCTCCTGTCGTTACAGTTATTGAAACTGTGATATCTGAGATGCCGGGTGCTTCAGAAAAAGCAAATGTGTCGGAAACTTCTGCGGAAGATAAAAAGGTATCAGAAGATGTTTCAGCATCTGTAACTGAAGCGGTTAGTGAGAAGAATGAGAATACTGATTCGACAGCATATCCGTATCCGGAAGATATTAAAGCGGATCATGCCAAGGTAACAAAGAACAGTGACGGAACGCTGCGTGTAACTCTTGACAATGGCAGATTTGCCATTACACTTCCATCCTACTGGGAAGGACATTTTGTTATAACTGAAAATATGTTCTGCTCAAAGATATCATATAATAACAGCCATAGTGGAAAACTGTTTTCATATCAGATCAGGAATTTTTCAAATGAGGAAGAGCTTTTAGGCGCCGAATTTCGTAATATACCTGAATGGGCTTCGCTGCGCGGAGCATCCGGAGACAGATACCTGCAGACTATCAGAGTTTCTGATGTACAGTATAATGAAGAAGATGAATCAGAAAGTGCAGAGTACAGAAGCCTGGAAAATGATGATATGTTCAGAGCTCTGAGCAATACAGAGAGCTTATCTGAAGAGTCCGGCAGGATGGAAAAGATCATGCATTTACCTGACAGTGAATATTTCAAGGCTCATATTGAACGTCCTTATAACTATCAGACCGAGGAACAGCGTGCAGGCGAAGCAATAAACTATACTTCATATGACGACGATTATGTTCTTAACGGTGCGTCAAAAGAAGGCAATGAGTACTGGCCTCTGGAAGAAGGCTGGAATGTAACTGTTAAGAGAGCAGTTCAGAATGAAGACGGATTGTTCTACGATTGCTATGATTCAGAAGACGGTGATCACTATAAATGGGTACCAGCCAAAGATATAATGTTTGATCTTGCGTCCGGACACTGATAACAAGTAAAGTCAGTATAAAAAAGGTGCACATCCATTTCCGGATATGCACCTTTTATGTTTGTGGTTGGTTATGACTTCACTTATTCATCTTCTTTCTGTACTCCGAAGGCGTACAGCCGTTCATCTTTTTGAACTGCCTCATAAAATGCACATCGCTTTCATATCCGCATTTTGCGGCGATGGATGATACGGTGTCATTTGTGGATGACAGCAGATCGCAGGCGTGTTTTATTTTGCATTCTATAACGTCGTTGATACAGGTGATGCCGAAGGTCTGACGGTAGAGGAGCTGGAAGTAGGAGCGGCTCAGATTTACCTGACTGCAGATGGAATCGACTGTCCATTTTTCGCCGGGACGGCTGTGGATGTTTTTTCGTATTTCAAGAAGCTTGTCGTAGTAAGGCGGTTTCTGCAGAAGATCCTCGGTTTTTATCTCGTTGCCGAGAACCGTAAAAAGCGAGGATGTGTAATGCTCCAGAAGCTCCTGCTTGTGATTGCCGAGATTGTAGTATTCGTTTAAGATTATGTTTAACAGCGAATCCGTCTTGCTGCAGGCGGAAAGGCGGTAAAGCGTGTTGGTGTTGATATGATATGGTACAGCGGTATCGGAGCGGCTGTCGCATTTTATTATTATCCTGTCGTAGATGAGTACCTCACCGGTCGCGTAAATGCTGTATTCTGTCTTTTCATTTATAATGATAAATGACATCCTGAATTTCTGCGTGAAGTTTTCGCCGAAGCGGAATACAGCAGGAGATTTCAGAATATACAGTGCGATAGTGTTTTCCGGCGTCTGATATGAATGCCGGTAGAACTCGTCCTGATGGCAGTTGAAGTTGATATCTGTAATAGTCATTGTTTTTATTCCTTTGATTTCAGCCGGTACTCATTAAGTGGAGAGTACCGGCTGATTTGTTGTATGAAGCTGATATGGTTCTGTTATCCTTTTACTGCTCCTGATGTGATACTGTCGGTAAAGGAACGCTGTGAGCAGAAAAATACAATAAGTGAAGGTATTACAGCAAACAGCGCTGATGCGAGCACTCGGTTGTACTGGAATCCGCTTTCGGCATCCATTGCAAGTCTGATATATACCGAAAGGGGATATGCCGACGGAGTGTTTACATAGAGGAGCGGTCCCATGAAATCGTTCGAGGTCCATATAAACTGAAATACAGCACAGCTTACGAGTGCAGGTTTCAAGACCGGTGCGATGATATAGAGAAGAATCTGCATCGATGAGCATCCGTCTATCCTTGCTGCGTCGTCCAGTTCGGAAGGCACGCCTTTGAGAAACTGTACGAGCAGAAATACGAAGTACGCATCATAGGCGAAAACTGACGGTGCGATCAGAGCGGTGTAAAGCGGTGAGTCCACCATTCCGAGTTTGCTGAACAGAATGAACTGCGGGATTATCATTACGGCATCCGGCAGGAACATTGAAGATATCAGCAGACTGAACAGCAGTTTTTTCATCGGGAAATTATATCTTCCGAAGCCATATGCCGTAAGCAGGCTTGAAACAAGAGTGAAGAACACTTTCGGTACAAGGTAGACATATGTGTTGAGCAGCGCTTTGATACAGTTTATGTTGCCGCCGTAGTTGTCAGCAAGTGCGAGATATCCGTCCGGAACAGGTTCCTTTACAAGGAGTGAAAGTCCGGATGTGACTTCGCTGTTGGTTTTGAAAGTCGCTGAGATCATCCACAGAAGCGGATAGATCATGACTATACCGATAAGGGTGAGTACGGAATAGAGCAGAATGAGATCTGTAGTTTTTCTTCTTTTCATAGCTCCTCCGTTTCATCGGCGTAGAATACCCAGTGCTTCTGCGTCGAAAAAATAACTGCGATAAGTACGGAAAGAATTATGAAGAACACCCATGTCAGAGCACATGAAAGTCCGAGATCACGCATCTGGAACGCTGAATTGTAGATGAGCAGTGAGATGAGCGTGGTCGAGCCGCGTGGACCGCCCTTTGTAATTACGAAAGGTGCGTTGAATTCCTGCATTGCAAGTCCTATCTGAGTGATAATATTGAAGAATATTGCCGGTGAAATGAACGGGAGTGTTATCGATGTGAACCGACGCACTTTTCCGGCTCCGTCTATTTCAGCGGATTCGTAAAGATCACGGGGAACGGAACGCAGTGCCGTGAGGAAAACCACCATCGATGATCCGAACTGCCAGATACGCAGAAGCGAGATGACAAACATTGCACTTCCTTTTTCCGAAAGCCAGTTTACTTCAGGCAGACCGAGCGAAGAAAGAAGAGCGTTGGCAGTTCCGTCATTTCTGAACAGTGCAGTCCAGAGAATTGCGACGGCGACCGAACTTCCGAGTACCGAAGGTATGTAGAATACAGTCCGGAAAAATGCCATTCCCTTAATATTTCTGTTGAGAAGGAGAGCGACTCCGAATGCTGTGAGAAGCCTGAGCGGAACGGTGATCAGCGAATATTCCAGAGTGGTGAAAAGGGAGGTGATTATCGTTATGTCACCGGCGATTTTTTCGTAGTTCATCATTCCCCATTCGGAGATACCGCCGAAAAGACTGTAGTCTGAAAAGCTGAATATGAAGGAGAAAACAGCAGGGAAGAGCCTGAGAATTATGAACCCGGTGATCCACAGACTGATAAACTGCAGGCCTTCTCTTTCATGTCTGGTAAGTCTGTCGCTTTTTCCGGAGTTACGTTTCATGCGCGTTTCCTCCGTTTATATGATCATCGTTTAGTATTTCGGCATGAGCCATCATAAAGGCACCGACACCTTTCGGGTCATCGGAAACTACCAGTTCCGAAAAGTAGTATTCAGGACTTCCGTTTCTCTGTATGCCCGGACCAAGCCCTGCTGAACAGCAGATATCTGTAAGCGTAAGACCTGATCTTCCGTCGATGAGTTTTTCTTTAAGCACGCTTGAGAAGATCGTTCTGCTGATATCTTTGTACGCGTTATCTACTGGAAAACCGAGATGTACGCTTTTCATAAGTGCGTAGGATATCATGAGTGAGCCCGAGGTTTCCGTGTAGTTTCTGCTGTCCTCAGGATGATCAACGACCTGATAGAAAAGTCCTGAGCGGCTGTCAGAATAATCGGTTATCCCGGATGCTGCTTCACAGAAAAGTTCTGTCAGCAGTTTGTAACAGTCATTCTGATCATCTCCGATGGCATCTGCGGTATCTACCAGCGCCATGAGATACCATCCGATAGCACGAAGCCAGAACCCCTCCGAGCATCCGCTCTCGCTGTCAGCCCACGGCTGGATGCGGTCGGAGTCATATCCGTGACAGTACAGCTTTTTTGCCGCACTGTACATGGTGCTTCTGACATTTTTAAACTGTCTGGCAATATCATCAAAGTTACCGTCTCCAAACTCCTTTATGCATGAGGCATAGAACGGCTGCAGCATGTAAAGACCGTCAAGCCACACCTGTCCCGGATAAATGGATTTGTGTATGAAGCTGCCGTCGCAGGTACGCGGATATTCCTTTATTTTGCCAAGCAGAAACATTATCGCATTTCTGTATTTTTCAAGGCCTGTCGTGTGATAGGCAAACAGCAGGGAACGTCCGGAATTAAAACTGTCTGTGCTGTGCTTCCTGTGGTCGTAGTTTAATATAATTCCGTCCTCAGAGAGCACAGATGAAAGGTAGTTTAATACAAAGTCACTGTATTTTCTGTCCTTTGTGGCTTCAAACAGCTTGATGCATCCGGTGAGAATGCATCCGTCCTCATAGTTCCAGTAATCCTTGTAGTTTTTGTAGTTGTTGATATATCTGTCTGTATATTCGGCTATTGTCATATGTTACTTACCTGTCTCTCCGAGTACATTCTTTACTCCGTCTGAAATGATCTTTGCAGTTTTTTCCGTCGAATATTCACCGTAACTTAATCCGCTGAATGCGTCATAGTAAATGCCTTCCGGACTGGTCTTGAGCTTCGGATCCTCGAATTTTATATCGAAAGAAAATCCGGCATTTGCGAGCACTTTGTCATTGGCCTCCTTTTCGATTCCCTTCAGCAGTTCTGCAGCATCACAGACGCTTACTGCATTTCTGTTGATAGGAATGCCGCGTTCGACTCCCATGAGTGCTGTTCCTTCCGGATCGTTAAGGATGAAATCCAGAAATTCGGCACATTCTTCCGGGTGCGCAGTTTTTGCAGATACTGCGAATGCCAGCGATATTTTTGAGTATCCGCCGTCGTATTTGCCAAAGTCGGAAAAATAGTCACCGACTACGAAATCACCGTTTCCTTCAAGAGCGTTCTGATATTTTGATGCCGCTGAATCCCATTCGAATATTCCGGCATATTCGCCGTTCATCCATTTAGGTGAGCGGTCAAAGGTGATAGATCCGTCACCGGATATTTCCGCGATGGACGGAATTACGTGTCCTTTTTCAAGAGAATCGATGAATTCCACGCCTTTGCATATCTCGTCTTCGGTATAGTTGAGCTTTCCGTCTTCGATCCACGGTTTTCCGTACTGTGCACCGAGATAGTAGACCATGAGCATCATGCGGTCATATTCGGCCAGTGCAAGAGGGTAGCAGTCCTCACCCAGCTTTTCGCGGAACACTTCACCTGCGTTGTAAAGCTCCTTCAGGGTAGAAGGTACATCAAGACCAGCCTTTTCGAAAACTGTTCTGTTCCAGTAGAATATCCTGCCGGTGAGTGATACCGGTACAGCTTCGAGCTTACCGTCAAAAGTACACGGATCAAGTTCTGCTTCGGTGTAACCGGATAAGTCAAGGTAATCAGAAACCGTATTAAGGTCGAGAAACAGACTTCCGTCACTGTTGAAAACATCGAGCCAGTTCCAGTTGATCTGCACAATGTCGGTCTGAGTACCGGCATAGAAAGCAGCAGTCATAGCATCCTCCCAGCCGTCCCAGGCACCGAATTTCACGTCGATTTTTATATCTTCGTGCTTTTCCTCAAAAGCTTTGACAGCATTCATCGTAGCCTCATGCCGCGACTCGCCGCCCCACCAGGAAAATGATATCCTTTTCTGCGCGTTTCCGCTTCCGGTACATGATACTGCCGAAGCCGTCAGAAGTACAGCTGAAGCAAGAGCAGCAATGCGTAAAAGATGTGTTTTCAAAAGTCTGTTTCCCTCCCTTCGCAGGAAATAAGAATTATTGCACAATATATGAATAATTATATCATATATTGCTAATACGGTCAATGTTTTGTGTCTCGCAGTTTAGTGAAAATTACTGTTTTGACTGATACAAAAATCTGAAAGGGGGGAATAAAAACTTTAGTTCTGAATGAGCAAAACAAGTCCCCGGAACCATACGATCCCGGGGATTGTTTCGTTACGTGGTATATTGAAAAGCTGATTTATTATCAGTGCGGGAGCGGGGCGAAGCCCCGTAACTCCCTCTCTGTAAATCCGGCGAAGCCGGATTTACGACTTTATTAAGCAAACTTGTTTCTTAAGAGAATGAGGTCGATGATAGAGATCTTGCTGTCATCGTTCATGTCAGCGTTTTTCTTTTCATCTGCAGAAAGCTCTGTCTTGCCGATGAGAGCGTTCATGAGAGCGAGGTAGTCAGCTGTTGTAACTGAGCCGTCGTTGTTTACGTCGCCCTTAACAGCTTCAGGTTCCTTTGTAGGTTCTGCTGTTGGTTCTACAGTTGGCTCTGTTGTAGGTTCTGTAGTTGGTTCTACTGTAGGTTCAACAGTTGGTTCAGTTGTTGGTTCAACTGTAGGAGCTGTTGTAGGATTTGCAGAAGCGCCTGCGCTCTTTACGTATGCGCCTGTGATCTTAACGTTTGAAAGATCTACTTCCTTGCCGGCTGCGTCGCCTGCCCACCATACCTGAGCCTGGAAGTTCTTTTTCTTCTGGAGTTCAGCTATTGCCTGCTTGATGAGATCAGGATCATTTGTTGTAAGGTCTTCACCGTTCTTTGAGTAAGCAAGTGAGTTTACACCGTTCTTGATGTTGATCTTGATGTCACCTGAAGATTTAGCTGTCCACGGGATCATTACCCAGTAGTACTGACCATCAGAAGCTGAGAAACCTTCAGCGATGCATCCGCTTGCGCCCTGTGCACTGCCCATTTCAACGTTGATATGGATATCGTTAGATGCTGCAGGAAGTGTGATGTTATAGAGAGACTTTGAAGAATCGTATGTAACTGTACCTTCGAGGATCTCGCCGTCAGCTTCTTCGTTGCCTGTTGTGAGATTTGCCTCATAGGCGCCCATTGCGTACTGATTGAGAGCCTTTACGATGTCAGGATTCTTCCAGGTTACGTCTGAACGGTCGAGGAGCATGAATGAGTAGTCATCCCACCAGCAGCAAGGAATGTTGCGCGCAGATGCGTTTGCCACGAAGTAAGCAGCCCAGTCAACTCTCGGCTGAGTGTTGCCGCCCTTGTCGCGGGCACCGAATTCACCGATGTAAACCGGAATGCCCTTTGAAATGTATGTGTCATAGATCGCATTGAGTACTCTGTCGATTTCTCCTGCGTCCTTTGTATAGTCGAACTTGTCAGTGCTCTGTGAGTCAGATGTTTCAGCAAGAGCGAATCCGTATGGTGTGTATGCGTGAACTGCTACGATAAGACGGTTCTGAACCTTGTCTGTAGGGAGTTTGAAGTAGCTGTTTGTTGCACCTTCGATAGAGCAGTCATAGCCCGGAACTGAAACGAAACGCTTTGCATTGTTTCCGCCTGTTGCACGGATAGTGTCAAGACAGTCCTGATTGAGCTTGTTGATAGTCTGGATAGCGTCGATACAGTCCTTGTCATCCATGTTGAGCCACCATTCATATGTGTGGCCTGTCATACGAGGTTCGTTCATTGTCTCGAAAATGAGCTTGTCGCCGTAGTCCTTGAAGCGTTCGCCGACCTGCTTCCATACGCTTGTCATGTACTTCTTTGACTGTTCGTACTTAGCAGTTGTTGGATACATTGTATTCGGATCGTTATCGTGATGAACGTTGAGGATAACGTACATATCGTTCTTGTAAGCGTAGTCAACGACTTCCTGAACTCTGTCCATCCATGCCTTGTTGATTGTGAGGCTGCTGTCCATGTGGTTGTGCCATGAAACCGGTACACGGACTGTGTTGAAGCCTGCCTTCTTAACTACATCTATCATTTCCTTTGTTGTCTTGAATCCGCCGTTCCAGTATGTTTCAAGATCAAGGTCGTTCTTAACGTTGCCTGTATCGTCGATAGAGTCGAGTGTGTTACCGAGGTTCCAGCCGAGACGCATGTCTCTTGTCATCTTGAGTCCTTCGCTGTCAGGGATCTGCTTCTGTGTAACCTTGATATCAGGGATGGTATATCCGCCTGCAGCGTTTACGATTACAGCGGAATCAGTGAAAAGACCTGAGTCTGTGCTGAATAAAAAGCCGTTTACTGATAAAAAGCCAGTAGCCATTGCTGCGGCTGCTGCACCGGCAGTTATGCGCTTGAAAATAGAGTTCATTGAGATTTTTCCTCCTTACAAATACAATAATCATTTCAAATCACTGAAGTATAAACTGTCAGTGATGCGTACAGTGAATGATCCTTCGGGCGGTTTCTGTATATATGCCTCAAAGGACGTAAAACTCGTATGCTAATCGTTTTCATGACTATTAGTATACACTAATTTGTATCATAATACAATGGAAAAACGGATTGAAACTATGGACTTTTCTGCAAAATTCTATTGAAAATGAAGTAAATATATTTTATACTAAAGATAATAAGGAAACAATGATCAAACCGGAAATCCGTCTTTGCGGATTTCCGGGGGTGGGATTTGCGGGGCTTCGCCCCGGACCCCTAATATTTTTCGGAAGGGTGGGATCGCCGTATCTCGCTTTGGTTTCAAATGATCGTATATCAGATTGCGGGAAGGAGAGTATGTGAGTGAGAAAACGAATTGCATTTCTGACAATGTGGACAGATACGCAGTATACGCTTGATCTTATCAGGGTGATGGGGGAACAGGCGGCTGTGCTTGACTATGATCTTTATGTTATAACTCATTTTGTGAATTACTATAATGCCGGAAGCCAGATCGTCGGTGAGGAGAATATCTATACACTTTTAAAACAGATGCACTTTGACGGGGCGATACTTGCGGGCGGATCGTATTATCACACTGAACTTACCGATGTTATTGCCGGAACGCTTAAGGATATGGATATTCCTGCAATAATGCTCGACTGTGAGAAGGAAGGATTTCCGTGTGCCATACAGGACAGCCGTGAGCATTTCAGGATGCTTACCGAGCATTTTATTACCGAACACGGTTTTGATGATATTATCTGTCTGACAGGTCCGGAGGGTGAGCATCACGCCATGCAGCGACTTTCAGGATACTGCGATGCTCTTGAAAAACATGGGATACCGCTTGATGAGAAAAAGGTTTTTTACGGCGATTTCTGGCTCGATTCAGCTAAAAAACTTGCTGATGATATCGTAAGCGGAAGGATAAAGAAACCTCAGGCAGTAGTCTGCGGAAACGACTATATGGCACTTCAGCTGTGCTGGTCGCTTATGCAGGCAGGTGTGCGTATACCGGATGAGATCGCAGTAGGAGGATATGACGGAAACCCTGATCTTATGCACTTTCATCCGCTTCTCACTACGGTTTGTAATACCTGTCTTCAGACCGGCGTGCAGTCAGTTTGCATTCTTCATGAGATGATAAGCGGTGAAAAGGCGGAACCGGTTTCTATAGAAACCAAACTTCAGATAGGTGCCACCTGCGGATGTGATCCCGATCAGGTAAAAAGTGCGGTCATGACACGCAGGCATTTCATGGAGCTGCAGCAGAATTCTCTTTTCCTCCATAGTGCATATTCATCGATGATGAGCAGCGTGCGTACTCTCAACGAATGTATTTTTGCTCTGGTAAACAACCTTTATCTGCTGGGAAGTGACAACAGTCTTAAGATATGTCTGTGTACGGACTGGCAGGGAGATCTTGGCGATCCGGACAGTTACAGAAAAGAAGGATACTCCGATAAAATGACCTGTATCCTCACAAGAGATGCCGGCGGTAATATTGAAACAGGCGGCGAGATATGTCTTTCTGACATGGATGAAACAGACACTCCGGCAACCACGCTTATCACTCCGCTTCATTATCAGGACAGGGCTTTCGGCATATGCATAAGGCGTTTTTCGTCGGAAAATGTTTCGTTCGAACAGTATTATGGTGAATTCTGTCAGATCATTGCCAATGTCGTGGAACGTATGAGAATGAATCATGTTGAGCAGGAACTTCGTATTATAGCAAGACAGAGCATGGATATACACCAGCCGTACAAGGCAGTACTCAGAACTCTGCGCGAAAAACTGTACGAAGACCCTCAGCTTGAATGGAAGGCGTCTGAACAGGCGGACATCATCGGCATAAGTCTGTCGCATTTCCAGCATCTTTATCAGGAGTTCCATGAGGTAAGCTTTCATGCTGACGTAGTTGACGCGCGTATGGCTCTTGCTGAAAGCCTGCTCCGCAGCACGACACTGAGCGTCAGTGAGATAGCCGGACGCTGCGGATACACCGACATTTCCTATTTCATGCGAGCATTCAGAAAACGAGCCGGCAAATCAGCACTTGCCTACCGCAGAAGCTGCGTTCAGGGGAATGCTGAATAACGCTGATTTATTCATAAATACAGAGAAAACGACAAGGCTGACGTAAAATTTCATGTACGATAATCTTGAAAAGCCACTCGTGATATGATATAATTAAAACGTATATTTTAATATGATGTTTTACGTTTAAAAAGGGTGATAATTACTAATGAACAAAAGGGCGATGACAGCTTTTTCGTCAGCTATTATGCTTGCATTTTCGCTGATGCTCACATCATGCAGCGGTTCTTCTTCGGCTGCTGATGAGAATTCGGATACGGCAGAAACTGAAGTTCCTGTAACAGAGGAAGTTACTGAAGCGGTGACCGAGGTTCCTTCCGTTTACGTTGAGGTGCAGAACTCCGACATACACAGGGGAGATCTTATCCTTATAAACAGGGATTACGAATACAGTGACGGCTCAAATCCGAACATTGTAAATATTTATGAAAACAAATCAGATTCATATAAAGTAGACAGGTCATACATGGAACTCGACAAGACCATGATTAATGCTATCAACTCCATGCTTGATGACTTTGCTGCAAAGACAGGTATAACAAATATCCTCTGCAACAGCGGATACCGTACCTACGACGAACAGAAGCAGATGTACGAGGAAGACCTTGAAAATACAGGACTTCTGGAATCTGCTCTTGTTGCACCTCCCGGACACAGTGAGCATCATTCCGGGCTGGCAATGGACTTTGCCATTGATGACGGATATGAATATCCAGCGCTCAGGAACGAAGGTGAGTATAGCTGGATCTACGCTAATGCTGCAAACTACGGACTTATTCTCCGCTATACCGAGCAGAACAAGCACATCACTAAGTACCAGGCTGAATCATGGCATTTCCGCTATGTCGGTCCTGTGCATGCATCAATGATCTACAGAATGGGCGTTGCACTCGAACAGTACGAAGGTTTCATCAAGGATTTCCAGTATGACAACCCTCTTGAATACAAATATTCCGACACGGAATTCTACAGAATCTATTTCGTACCGATGGATATGTCTTCAGACAAGACAAGTCTCCCTATCCCGTATGAATGTCTGAGCAATAACGGCGCAGAATGGCCGTATACAGTATCAGGAAACAATTCCGACGGATTTATCGTTACAGTAAAAATACCTGAACTTTCACCTGATTACGACGATAGCTTCCTCTACATGTTCGGCGCTTCGGCTGATCCGGTAATGGCTTCAGATGACTACTCTTCAGATGATATTTCCTCATCAGATGATGAAATAACAGGCGGACTGGCCAGTGAAGACGATGACGACCAGGATGAGAATGAGGGAGAAGAAAACGCAGCCGTAAATGACGAGGATACCGGCTGGTAACAGGGGTGAAATAATTTATGATATTACAGGATTTTTATGACGGGAAAGCATTCGACGCATATGAGTTTTTCGGAGCACATCCTGAAAACGGAAAGACGGTTTTCAGAACATATGCACCGGCAGCGTCATCGGTAAAAGTTATCGGCAGCTTCAACGGCTGGAAAGGTGTCGAGATGACGCAGGAAGGACGAAGCGGTGTATTCACATATGTTTCAGATAATGCCCGCGCCGGAGATCTTTATAAATTCCAGATAACTTCAAGGAACGGCAGCACGGTGGATCACTGCGATCCATACGGGTTCGGCATGGAACTCAGACCGGCAAGTGCTTCGATAGTTACTGACCTTAGCGGATTTGAATGGCACGACAGAGAATGGATGGAGAAACGTACACGGAATTTCAATTCTCCTCTGAGCATCTACGAGGTGCATCTTGGTTCGTGGCATACAAACCCTGACGATGAAAACGGATGGTTCACTTACTCCGAAATAGCTGACAGGCTTATAAAATACGTTAAGGAGAACCATTTTACGCATATTGAGTTCATGCCGCTTTCCGAGCATCCGGCGGATGAATCCTGGGGGTATCAGAATACAGGATTTTTCAGTCCGACTTCACGCTACGGAACGGCGAAGGAACTTATGGAACTTGTGGACAAGTGCCACGCAAACGGCATAGGAGTTATCATTGACTTCGTTCCGGTGCATTTCGCAATAGACAGCTACGGACTCGGACATTACGACGGTTCGGACCTTTACAACCTGCCGGATAATGATGTCGGAAACAGCGAGTGGGGAACCATGAACTTTAATCATTCCCGCAGGGAAGTAGCTTGTTTCCTTCAGTCGTGTGCGAACTACTGGCTTAAGGAATACCATTTTGACGGAATACGAATGGATGCCATCAGCCGCGCTATCTACTGGAACGGTGATCCGAACAGAGGCGTGAACCAGAACGCTGTTCACTTCATTTCGACCATGAATTCCGGACTTCATGCTCTTCATCCTACGGCTATGCTCATTGCCGAGGACAGTACAGCCTTTCTTAAGGTAACTGCCGCTGCCGAATACGGCGGGCTTGGCTTTGACTACAAGTGGGATCTTGGCTGGATGAACGATACTCTCGAATATTTCAAAGTTCCGCCGGGATACAGACCGGATCACTACTATGAACTTGTGTTCTCAATGGAATATTTCTTCAGCGAACACTTCATTCTTCCGTTTTCACACGATGAGGTGGTCCACGGAAAGGCTACCATCTCGCAGAAAATGTGGGGCGATTACGATAAAAAGTTCCCGCAGGTAAGGGCACTGTACATGTACATGTTCGCTCATCCGGGAAAGAAACTCAACTTCATGGGCAACGAGATTGCTCAGTTCCGTGAATGGGATGAGAAGAGGGAACAGGACTGGGATATTCTCAAGTATCCTCTTCATGACAGCTTCCACAGATATTTTGCAGAGCTTAACCGGATTTATACAACTTATGAGGCGCTGTACAGGGATGAACTCAACGATCATAACTTCAAATGGCTCGAGTCATTTGCAAAGGATAAGTCGGTGTATGTTTTCGAGACCGGAATGGGTAAGAAAAAGATCATCTCAGCTTTCAACTTCTCTGACGAAGATCGTGGAAAAGTCTCGTTCGATGCTTCAGGAAAACGAAAGATCACTGAACTTATAAGCAGTGACTATGACATCTACAGCGGAAGCACGCACAAGGGCGATGACAGCATCGATGTTCACTACAACAAAGCGGAGAACTATTCACGTATCACTGTACATCTTCCTCCGTTTACCGGTGTGATGTATCTTTCCGAAGAATAATAATAAAAACCAAAACAGGGAAACGGGGTATTTCCCGCATTTTTCTGTTTGATATAAAGGAAATTCTGATTTATCAGTGTTTCCGCAGAAAAGATAATAAAGGGGTTATGCATTTTGAAAAATCTTATTTCAAACATAAAGGATTCACTTCAGCCTATCGACGAGATAAACGGCTTTAAGGTAAGACCTGGATTCTATCTTATCAACGGGGCAACAGCCATCCGTAACGGTGTTAATTTCACCATCCATTCGTTCAGTGCAACATACTGCGAGCTTCTTCTTTTCAGAAAGGACGAGTCTGAACCGTATGCGGTTCTTCCGTTCCCGGAATCATACAGGATAGGCAATACTTTTTCAATGATCGTTTTTGACATCAACATTGAGGAACTTGAATATGTTTACCGTATGGACGGACCTTACGACAAGAAGAAAGGCCTTATCTTCAACAAGCAGCATTATCTTCTTGATCCTTATGCCAGAGCTGTAACAGGACAGGCAGAATGGGGTGTAAAGAGGAAACAGAAGAAAAACATGTACCGTGCACGAGTGGTTGACGATACATTTGACTGGGGCGACTGTCCGCAGCCGCATCTGCGTTTCCGCGATCTCATCATCTATGAACTCCATGTCCGCGGATTTACCTATGACATTTCATCCGGCGTAAAGGAAAAACGCCGCGGTACATTTGCCGGTGTCAAGGAAAAAATCCCGTACATCAAGAAACTCGGTATAAATGCTGTTGAGCTCATGCCTATCTTCGAATTCGACGAGATGGAAGATGTGCGTGTAGTTGACGACGTTACGCTTTACAACTACTGGGGTTACAACACAGTAGGATTTTTCGCACCAAATACCGGTTACACATCTGAACGTGAGCACAATCATGAAGGTCGTGAGCTTAAGACTCTCATCAAGGAACTTCATGAAAACGGAATAGAAGTTATCCTCGACGTTGTATTCAACCATACAGCCGAAGGTGATGAAAGAGGACCGGTATTCTCATTCAAGGGCATCGACAACAACATCTACTACCTTCTTACTCCGGACGGACATTACTACAACTTCAGCGGATGCGGAAACTCACTCAACTGTAACCATCCTATCGTTCACCAGTTCATTCTTGACTGCTTAAGACACTGGGTTATCGACTACCGTATTGACGGTTTCCGTTTCGATCTCGCTGCCATCATGGGACGTAACGAGGACGGTTCACCGATGAAGAACCCTCCTATACTTGAAGCACTTGCCTTCGACCCTATTCTCGGTAAGGTAAAGCTTATCGCCGAAGCCTGGGATGCAGGCGGACTTTATCAGGTAGGAAGCTTCCCGGCATGGAAGAGATGGGCTGAATGGAACGGCAAGTACCGTGATGATCTCCGCTGCTTCCTCAAGGGTGACGGCGGAATGGCAAAGAATGCTGTTACAAGAATCACCGGATCACGCGACCTTTACAATCCTGACCACCGCGGAAACAATGCGTCTGTAAACTTTATCACATGTCACGACGGATTTACTCTTTACGATCTTTATGCATACAATGAAAAGCATAACGAAAAGAACGGCTGGAACAACACCGACGGTGACAACTGCAACAACAGCTGGAACTGCGGTATCGAGGGCGAGACAGATGATCCGACCGTGCTTGCACTCAGAAAGCGTCTGAGAAAGAACGCATTCGCGACACTCATGTGCAGCCGTGGTGCAGCAATGTTCCTTGCGGGTGATGAATTCTGCAATACACAGTTTGGTAACAACAACGCCTACTGTCAGGACAACATCACATCATGGCTTGACTGGACAAGACTTGAACAGTATAAGGACATGTTCGATTTCTGTCGTTTCATGATCTCATTCAGAATGGCTCACAACGTCATCAGAAGAAAGACAAAGCAGGCTACCTGCGGTTATCCTGACATAAGTGTTCACAACGGATCTCCTTGGAACGAGAATTTCTCGAACGATACACGTCTTATCGGTATCATGTACTCCGGACGTACTACAGACGACACCGAGGATGACATGATCCTTATCCTCATCAATACATTCTGGGAAAATCTCCGCATGGAACTTCCTAATCTTCCGGGCGGATTTACCTGGAACATTGCAATGGATACATGGTTTGACCATGAGGAAGGCGTTGACTACAATACACTCACTGAACGCCACGGCAACAGCCTTGTTGTAAAGCCGAGATCAGTGATCATTCTCAATTCTGTACGTAACGACATTTCACAGCACATGAACGGGCAGTGATGTGCGCTCACAATTGTATACCTACATGCAGAAAATAAGTTGACAATCGTATACCGTTATGCTATAATTTTATAGGATCCCAAAATATCTATCGAAAAGGAAATGATAATTTACCATGACGGGAACGATCAGCTCTAACAGAAACAGGACTCTGATGATGTGTCTGTGCGCCATGTTCACAGCACTTATTGCAATCGGCGGATTTATAAAAATACCTGTGCCGCCTGTACCTTTTACACTTCAGTTCCAGTTTACAACACTCGCAGGACTTCTGCTCGGAAAAAAATACGGTTCGGTAAGCGTTATACTTTACGTATTTCTTGGCCTTGCCGGAATACCGATATTCACTAAAGGCGGGGGACTGTGGTACGTACTTGAACCTACTTTCGGATATATACTCGGATACATTCCGGGAACATTTCTGACCGGACTTATCGCACATAAGGAGAAGCATCCGTCGCAGAAAAGACTGCTTGCTGCGAGCTTCGCAGGATATGCTGTAGTATATGCGGTCGGAATGACCTACTGCTACATAGTCATGAACTTCTTCCTTGAAGGAGACGGAATAAAACTCTGGCCGCTTTTCCTCAACTGCTTTCTTATCTTCGTACCGAAGGATGTTATCCTTACGGTCATGGTTTCGATAGCAGCAAAGAAAATACTTCCGGCAACCGGAAAATATATCGACTGATAAAAAAAAACGGATGACATCTCGTTTAGTTACTGAGATGTCATCCGTTTTTTTATTTTTTTATTTACAGAATAATTGTTACGCACGGCTGTACGTATCGCAGCCACAGGTCTGCATATCCGTTATTTACAGAGCTCGTCAGCAAGTGCTTCAAGTGCAACCTTTGAATCAGCATTAAGAGAAGACTTGATAGTTACGCTGTTCTCACAGTAAGTAATATCCTTGCTCTTTTCAAGCAGTGCGGCCATGGTTCTCTTGGCTGTCGGTGCCCAGCTTCCGTTTTCCATGAAAGCAACTGTACGGTTCTGGTATCCGCGCTCAGTAAGATGTGTGATGAATGCTCTCATGCAAGGGAATACATCACCGTTGTATGATGCAGCAGCAAGTACAAGACGGTCGTAACGGAACGCATCTTCAACGCATTCAGCCCAGTCTTCTCTTGAAAGATCGGAAATGGCAACCTTTTCGCAGCCCTTTCCCTTAAGCTTTTCAGCGAGAAGTTCAGCAGCCTTCCTGGTGTTTCCGTGGATAGATGCGTATGCGATGAATACACCCTTATCTTCCGGCTTGTAAGATGACCATGTGTCGTACTTGTTTATGTAGTAAGCGATGTTTTCTGTAAGCACCGGTCCGTGGAGCGGACAGATAATCTGGATATCAAGCGTAGCAGCAGCCTTAAGGAGCTTCTGTACCTGCATGCCGTATTTGCCTACGATACCGAAATAATAGCGGCGTGCCTCACAGTCCCATTCATTATCTTCTGCATCAAGAGCACCGAATTTTCCGAATGCGTCAGCTGAGAAAAGCACCTTGTCTGTGCTGTCGTATGTAAGCATAACTTCCGGCCAGTGTACCATCGGAGCGAAGATGAACTTAAGTTCGTGCTTACCGAGTGAAAGTGTATCGCCGTCCTTTACTGTTACTTTTTCAAATTCAGGAAGAGTATCAAAGAACTGTCCCATCATATTGAATGTCTGTATGTTTCCGACGATCTTTGCAGAAGGATAAGCCTTTACAAAGCTTAAAATATTTGCTGAGTGGTCAGGTTCCATGTGCTGAACTATAAGATAGTCAGGAGTCTTACCGTCAAGTGCGTTCTTAAGATTAGCAAGCCATTCGTCACCGAACTTAGCTTCAACTGAATCCATAACAGCGATCTTTTCATCGAAAATAACATAAGAGTTGTAAGCCATTCCGTCAGGGATGATGTACTGGCTTTCGAAAAGATCAGTAACGTGGTCATTCACGCCGATGTATCTGATATCATTTGTAATAGTCATTGTAAATTCTCCTTGGGTGATTTTGATTTGCGGTAATCGCATCTTTAAACATTATATCATTTTAAAGATTATTAATCAAGCTATCGGTAATTGGATATTAAGGGGCAAACAGGAATTAAACGAACTATAATATTCTATAACATGTATTGACATTTCGATTTTGCCATGGTATAATATTCTTGCTGCGGCAAATGAAAATAGTTGAATAACATTAAAGATAATGTTATAATGTAGGAGGAAGAAGAAAAACATGAAAAGACGGACAATGTTCTGGCAGGCTTTGAAAAAGCTTGATAAGAAAGCGTATCTGGATGCAGCAGGAAAGGTGCTGCTAGGATACCGTGTTATATGTGCTTTTATTCTTAAAGCGTGTATTGAGGAACTGGCCGATTATTCAATTGAGTATATCAAAAATGAATGCATAATTGATGATCCGATAATTGCGGCGATACATGTTCACAGGAATACCTGCGAAAAAATTTGTTAATACGATCAACAGGTATCACTTTACAGAGGAAAATATCCTTGGCAGTGCCAAGCTTCCGGTTTCAGATTACGACAAGGCAGATGTTATCCTTGTTGGACTGCACACAAACGGCGATGAAGGTAAATGCGGAAATGAAATGATCGATATGCTCAGCGTTGTTTTTGATAAGGAGAAGGAAGCGAAGGAAAAGCAGGATGAACTGGAACACGAATACGGAATAAAGATGACGAGGGAATACAGTGAGGTGGTCGATAATATGTGCAATATCAGTAAGTACTATACTCAGGAAAGCGATGAAGCGAGAAAGGATCTTGATGAGGCAAGAAAGAATCTTGATGAAGCTGTGAAAAAAGCTGAAAAGTATTTGGAAAAACTTAGAAGCCTTGGCGTGTCAGAAAAAGAAATCGCTGAAGTTATGAACAACTGAATCGGTACGCCTGACGGCGTGCTATTGAAAAACAGCACCTCTGCCGAGGCGCTGTTTGCTTATAAATGAATATTATTTTATAGAAAATAGTCCGGGGGGATAAATATAATGAATTTGAATAAAAAAAGAAAAGCAGCTCTTGCCTGTGTGCTTTCGGGCGCTTTGCTGCTTACGGGAACGCCGTATTATTCTTCGTTTTTAGCTGAACATGCTTATGCGGAGGCGGAGACGCTTACAGTTACATCCATGCAGCCGACTCAGGGCCCTGTAGTGGAGGCGAATGAGACAGGCGGTTCCGGGTTTACTTTTCCTGTGTTCAACGGCGATGAATCGATAAAATATGAGCAGGTGGCTGCTGATATACGTTTGTTTGCAAAGACTGATAAGGATGCCGACTGGGTAAGCATCGACAATAATGCCGACAGCGGCTGGATATATGACCAGAACTTCGGACATTTCTGGGACGGACCGGGCGGATTCTGGTTTCACGTTAAGGAAGAGACTTACGTAAGACTTCAGTCTGCATCAGATCCGTCAGTTTATCTTGACTACACGATAACAGCCGACAAGGTCGCACCTCGTCCTGATCCTGCTGAAAGTGAAAAGCTTGTGTTCGGAACAGATGAGAACCCTGAAATCGAAGGCTGGGATCTTGTATGGAACGACGAGTTTTCCGGAAATGATATAGAGGGACGAAACTGGACTCATCAGACCGGCTATTTTTTAAATGAGGATCCCGGAACCTGGGGATGGGGAAATGCTGAACTTGAATACTATACCGATTCTCCGCAGAATTCGTATGTATCTGACGGAAAACTGACACTTAAGCTCCTCGACGAGCCTAAGTCATTCCCGGAAGATCCGGACAGAACAGCACCGTATTCATCGGCAAAGCTCGTTTCAAAAGATACATTTGCATTTAAGTACGGCAGAATAGATTTCTGTGCGAAAGTCCCTTCAGGCACAGGCATCTGGCCGGCGCTCTGGCTGCTTCCGGAAAACGAAGAATACGGCACCTGGGCTGCATCCGGCGAGATAGATGTCATGGAGGCCAAAGGAAGACTCAACAACACCATCTACGGAACGATCCACTACGGCGGCTCATGGCCGGCAAACAGATATTCCGGCGATCAGTACGTGTTTGAGGACGGAAAGACCTACGACGACGGTTTTCATATCTACAGCGTCGTATGGGAAAAGGAACAGATAAGCTGGTACGTTGACGGTATCTGCTACAGTGTGATCCCTTCTACGGAATGGTACTCGGCAACAGACGAGAGCAACCCTTATGCACCGTTTGACAAGGAATTCTACATCATCATGAATCTTGCCGCAGGCGGAAACTTCGACGAGGGCAGAGCTCCGGAAGCAGAACTTATCCCTTCTGAAATGCAGGTTGACTATGTTCGTGTATATCAGGCGAAAAATGATCCGGAGGCAACTCATGGAGTACCGCTTCTTCCTGATCCGCCGTATGAAGCATTCCTTAACGCTTCCGACGTGATAAATCTTCAGAAATATCTCTTCGGCGTTTCAGAAGCCACAATGGCGTATGATCTCGACAACAACGGAAAAACCGATATCAGAGATCTTATAATACTCAAGGAAAAAATCATTTCCTATAATGCAATATAAAACAAAAACAGCGTGAAACCTCAAAAGTTTCGCGCTGTTTTTAGTATCAGATGTTAAGTAAATGCTGCCCGGTCAGTATCAAACGTAGATATTCGGGAACCATGGTGAATTGATAAGATAAAGCAGAACTGCCACCTGTGTGGCGATTATCATCGGAACTCCGGCGATGAAGTACGGCTTTCTTATCTTGTGACGGAAAATGAACATTGCGAGAAGTCCGCCGATCGATCCGCCGACACCGGAAAGAAGCAGAAGAAATGCAACTGGAATTCTGCTGTCTGATGCCTTTACTGCTTTGAATTTATCAATGCCGAAAACTATCAGTGTCATGAGATTGATACCTGCAAGGGCGTAGAGCGGAATACGGTGCTGAACGAATATCTGCCAGAAAGCAAAACGATGATTCTCAGTAACAAGGCCGAGACATACGAGAATTGCAAGAGTATAGATTATTGTCATGCAGATAGATGTAACACGGAGCATCATATTCTCCTTTGTAGCTTTTCTGTCTGCGAAGAGTGAACCGAGAAGAACACCTGCAGGTCCGCCAATCAGTGAAAGAACTATAAGGAGACCGTTGAGATAGTAGCGTCCGTCCTGCTTTTTGTGTTTTACGAGACCGTTCATTATCTGGAGCATAAATGTCAGAACGTTGATTCCTGCAAGATAAAGAATGGTGTATGGTATCTGGAAACTGCCGATTGAAAGACTGCCGAATTTGTCAAGCATATTGTATACCTCATATATAATTAATGTCTGCAGTACATGCTGATTTGTCAGTAAACCGGTGTGAGGGTGCAGAGCTTCGGTCCGCTGTCCTTCCCATCCGGCGGACTGGAATCCCTGCTGTCAGCATAAATACTACAGCAATTTTCAGTATAACATATATTTCTGAAGTTTTCAATAAGAATACGATAATGCTATACATTCTGCCGTTATTGTGATATAATTTATAGTGAATATATTATACGAATTTTAATAGTGAATGCATTTTTACTTTCACTGTCTATGATAAGATCCGGAAGGAGTTTTTTGGCAATGCAATTAAATGAACTGTCAGTTGGTTCATCAGCTGTAGTAAGGACTGTCGGCGGAAACGGGGCGCTCAGACAGCATTTTCTCGACATGGGGCTTATACCGGGAACGAACGTTACGGTGGTAAAGCTGGCACCTATGGGAGATCCGATGGAATTACGTATCAGGGGGTACGAACTGACTCTCAGACTTGACGACGCATCACAGATCGAAATTGAACCTGCTGAAACGCCTCAGAACGATGAGAATATAACTGAAAAGAAAAAGCATAAATATCATCCGGGCCTTGGTGAGGAAGGCTATCATATGTGCCACGCCTCAGACCACAAGAATCCGCTTCCGTCCGGAACAGTGCTGACCTACGCTCTGGTGGGAAACCAGAACTGCGGCAAGACCACACTTTTCAATCAGCTTACTGGTTCTAATCAGCACGTCGGAAATTTTCCGGGCGTTACCGTTGACCGCAAGGACGGTCCGATAAAGGGTCATGACAATACTCTGGTGACCGATCTTCCGGGTATTTACTCCATGTCGCCGTATTCAAGCGAGGAGATCGTTTCAAGAAATTTCGTGCTTAAGGACAAGCCGAAGGCGATAATAAATATTGTCGATGCGACAAACATAGAACGAAATCTTTATCTTACCATGCAGCTCCTTGAAATGGGCATTCCGATGGTAGTTGCACTCAATATGATGGATGAAATGACGGGAAACTCCGGTTCTGTTGATATAAACGGGATGGAGGAAATGCTCGGCGTTCCGGTTGTACCTATCTCGGCGGCAAAAAATGAGGGCGTTGACGAGCTTGTAAAGCACGCCATCCATACAGCAAAATATCAGGAAAAGCCGAATAACCAGGACTACTGTGACACTGCCGATTCCGGTGGTGCGGTCCACAGATGCATGCACGCCGTTGAACACCTTATTTCTGACCACGCCCAGAGCGCCGGGATTCCGGTAAGATTTGCAGCAGGAAAGGTGGTCGAAGGCGACAGCCTGATCATCGATCAGCTTGATCTTGATGACAACGAAAAGGAAATGCTGGAACACATCATTATCCAGATGGAAAAGGAAAGAGGCCTTGACCGAAGCGCCGCCATCGCAGATATGCGTTTCCGTTTTATCGAAAAAGTCTGTCGTGAGACAGTAGTAAAGCCAGAGGAAAGCCGTGAGCACAGGCGAAGTGAAAAGATTGACCGTGTCCTTACCGGAAAGTATACGGCAATACCGTGTTTTATCCTGATAATGGTGATAGTTTTCTATCTGACATTCAACGTCATAGGCGCATGGCTTCAGGGACTGCTCGAAAGCGGCATTGAGCTGCTCGGCAATGAGGTTTCCGTACTGCTTGATTCAGCCGGTGTCAATCCGGTGCTCCACAGCCTCGTCATGGACGGACTGTTCGCAGGTGTCGGCTCCGTGCTCTCTTTCATGCCGATAATCGTAATAATGTTCCTGTTCCTGTCGCTGCTCGAAGACAGCGGATATATCGCACGAGTAGCCTTCGTCATGGACAAGATGCTTCGTAAGACAGGTCTTTCCGGACGAAGCATAGTTCCTCTGCTTATCGGATTCGGATGTACCGTTCCTGCGGTAATGTCCACACGAATACTGCCGAGTGAACGTGACCGTAAAATGACGATACTTCTTACACCGTTTATGAGCTGCAGTGCCAAGCTTCCGATATACGCATTCTTCGTAAGCGCATTTTTCCCGGGCAGGGGCGGACTCATCATGTCGGGACTCTATCTGCTCGGAGTGATATGCGGTATTCTCGCGTCACTTCTCTATAAAAACACGCTTTTCCGCGGTGAGGCCGTTCCTTTTGTAATGGAACTCCCGAACTACAGACTTCCTGGAATAAAGAACGTGGCTCAGCTTCTCTGGGAAAAGGCGCGTGATTTCCTGCAGAAGGCATTTACAGTCATCCTTGTTGCAACAGTAGTTATCTGGTTTCTCCAGAGCTTCGACTTCCGTTTCAACATGGTGGATGACTCACAGAACAGCATTCTTGCAGCACTTGCCGGTTTCCTTATTCCTTTATTCAGGCCTCTCGGACTTGGCGACTGGAGAATATGCACTTCATTCATCACGGGATTTATTGCAAAGGAAAGCGTTGTTTCCACATTCCAGATCCTGTTTTCCGATGATATACACTCGGCTCTTACTACAGTTTCAGCGGCAGCACTTCTTGTGTTCAGCCTCCTGTATACTCCGTGCGTAGCAGCTATTGCATCGATAAGACGTGAACTCGGAAACAGATGGGCTGTGGCTGTCGTCGTATGGCAGTGCACAGTAGCATGGGCCGCAGCATTTATTGTTCGCCTTGTGCTTATAGCAATGGGCGTGTGATACGGAAAGCGGGATCAGACGGCAGGTAAGATAACAGCAGGAGCGTGAAAAAATGAATATATGGGATATTGTAATAATCCTGCTGGTTGCCCTTGCAGTCGGAGCGGCCGTAAGGAAAATGATATTAAACAAACGAAGCGGTAAATCAAACTGTGGCTGCGGATGTCAGAACTGCAGCGGTAATTGTGCCGTAAAAATGAACGGAAAGAAAGGAAATGGAGAATGAACATTACAGCCGAACAGATGGCAGAAGAAATAAAAAAATATGATCAGTTTGTTATCGTCTACCACATACGTCCGGACGGGGACTGTATAGGTTCGTCCTACGCACTTGGCCTTGCTCTGCAGGCAATGGGAAAGAAATGCGCGGTAAAGGGCACTGATGAGGTGCCGCCTGACCATCATTTCATGACTGACCTGGTTACCTGGGACGAGGTAACTGATCCGGTCTGGATATCTGTCGATACTGCCACTCAGGAGAGAACGGGGACATTTTCAGACAGACATTATAAATTCTGCATCGATCATCACAGGAACAACAGTGTTGATGCTGATTTTAAATATATAGAAGAGGACTGCGGTGCCTGTGCCGAGCTCATCTTCAAGGTAATAAAGGCTTTCGGTATCAAGATAACAAAGCAGATAGCAGATTTTCTTTATACCGGTCTTGTAATGGATACAATGTGCTTCAGGACCACGGACACTAACGCCCAGTCATTTATGACAGCGGCTGAGCTTGCTGAACTCGGAGCAGATATATACGGTCTCGGCCGCAGACATATGTTCATTAAAAAGCCGGGAAGAATAAAGATCGAAAAAATTCTGCAGGACAGCCTGCATTTCATTCACGGCGGAAAGATAGTCACCGGCATCATAACTCAGAAAGACCTGAAGGAAGCCGGCATACTCCTTTCTGAACTTGAAAGCATCAATTCATTCGTTGAACAGATAGATGGCGTAGATATCGGCATAACCATCCGTGAACTCGAAAACGGCACATCAAGATGCTCAGTAAGAACCACCGGCACACTTGCCGCCGACCTTATGTGCAAAGTCCATGGCGGTGGCGGCCACCTCAACGCTGCAGGCTGCATCCTCGACTGCCCGACGGAAGAAGCAAGGAAAAAGCTCGAAGAAACTGCAGTGAAGCTGTTAAACGGCGAACTTCGCTGACCACTTTGTTAAAAAATAATTAATAAAAATTATTAACTGTCCAAAAAAAGACTTTAATAAGATTTACTTATGCATCGTGCACAAGCAAAAGCCATCTTTTATATATAATAACGAAAAAGCATATTATTTCATGATTTTTTTTAGATAAACTATTGACAATGGACGAATAGGGTGCTATAATAAGATCATGAGATACGGGATTATATCTCAAAGTAAAATTTTAATTTTTTTATTTTAAGAAAGGTGGATTTTTTATGAAAAAGTTTATGGGCAAAACAATGGCTAAGATGAACGAGAACCGCAGGAACGGTCGCAAGGCACTTAAAGGTTTCACACTCGTTGAAATCATCGTTGTACTCGTTATCCTTGCAATTCTCGCAGCAGCAATGATTCCGGCACTTACGGGGTATATCGATAAGGCTAAGGAAAGAACAGCAATCGCTGAAGCAAGAAATGTTCTCACAGCAGCTCAGACACTGGCAAGTGAAGAGTACGGTTTACATGGAACTACTCATTTATCCAACAGTACTACTTCTGCTGATGGTTGGTTAGCGTATAAGCCTTCTGGGGATGCTGGTAAAACAATGGAAACTAAGATTTTAGAGTTGGCTGATATTGATACAACTAGCACTAATACTTATGCAAAAATAACAGCATTAACATTCCAGAACGGTAAGGCCAAGATTACAGGAATAAAGTATGTTACATCTAGTGGTACTACTATAGAGTATAAGACAGTTGATGGTTCAAGTGAATTTGAAGTTCCTGAAACACAGCCTACACCTGCAAAACGTAATGCTGTTTCAGCAACTCCTTGACAATTAATGTAAAACGATTTTTACTTCATTTTTACCTCTAATAAATAACTAATACAAACAAGCATTCAGCACTTCATTTGAGTGCTGAATGCTTGAACTATTTTATAGGGAATTAACGTATATAAACATTTATGGTGCAATAAGTTTAAGATTGGTTTACAGGAAATTTTATAACAGCACCGTTAAGGAAATATTGATTTTAAGAAAAACAGACAGGAATGTGAAAAAACAGATTATCAGGGGATGGGATCATGGCAGTTTACCAGTACAGAGCGTCCAGTATGGACGGAAAAATAAAAAAAGGTCAGGTAAATACAGCTTCACCTGAACAGCTTCGTGAATTACTGAAGCAGCAGAACCTTTTTCTCATAAGCTACGAGGAAAAGGCGAACGATACTTTCGGACGAAAACTCAAGGCAAACGAACTTTCTGAACTGTGCCGCGAATTAGCTTCACTTCTTAACTCAGGCGTTTCAGTAGTTCGTTCCTTTACAATAATCAGCGGACGTGATATTGAACCGAAGCTGAAAAAAGCATACACCAGTATTACCACACAGATAAAGCGAGGCGTTCCGCTTTCGGACGCAATGGAAATGCAGGGCAGAATGTTTCCGGAAATGCTCATCAATATGCTTAGAGCCGGTGAGGAAAGCGGAAGCATAGCTCAGACTTTCGATAAGATGTCGATCCACTACGAAAAGGAATACAGAATGACCGGTGCTGTAAAAAGCGCACTTACCTATCCGATAATCCTTCTCGTTCTTATAGTACTCGTAATGATGGGACTTTTCACTTTCGTCCTTCCGACTTTCTTCGAACTTTTCGAAGGTATGGAAGTACCGAAGATAACACAGATAGTAATGAGCTTAAGTACGTTTATCCGTGAAAATGTAATTATAGTTGCATTGCTTTCAGTCATCACAGTTATGATAATCGGATTTGTAGCAGGGCTTTATCCTGTAAAATACCAGCTCGACAAGCTGACAGTAAAAATACCGAAAATAAGCCCTCTAGTAAAGATCATCCAGACTGCACGTTTCGGAAGAACACTTGCTTCACTTTACGCCAGCGGCATCAACATAGTTGATTGCCTTGCTCTTTCAAAGAACACGGTCTCCAACTATTATATACGTGAGCAGTTCGACGACGTTATCAAGAGTGTCCGTTCCGGTAACACTCTTTCCGAGTCGATAAAGGGAGTAGACGGTTTCGACATCAAACTTTCACAGACCGTGGAAGTCGGTGAGGAAACCGGTATGCTTGACAAGATGCTCAACAGTACAGCCGATTCCTACGAGTACGAATCGCAGGCTGCTATAAATAAACTCATAGCAATCATGCAGCCGGTAATGATAGTAATTCTCGCCGGTCTTGTACTTGTGGTCATCGGCTCAGTAATGCTTCCGATATTCAGTATGTACAGTAACATTGAAGGTGCATCCGAACGTGGTACGGATATTGAGATGCAGGCTGTAATTACAAAGGATATTTCGGAGTGGGAGGAAATATGATATGGGAGTAAAAACATCAGTTTATATATCTAACGGATCAGTTCATGTAGTAAAGGGTAACGCTGCAGGACGAAAGGTGAATATTCAGAGCATAAATGAAACGGATATTGCCGAAGGCTGCATACTTAACGGTGTTATAACCGATCCTGCAGGGCTGAAGCAGAGCCTTGAAAGTGCCCGCATCGATGCGAAGAGTATCAATGTAGTAATAGACGGTTCGAGCGTCATCACTAAGCTTATTGAAGTTCCGATGCTCAAGGATCAGAAGAGTCTTATTTCTATAATAGCAGATAACTTTCAGGATATTGAAAACCGTGAGAACATGATAACGGACTACATGGTTATTGAACCGAAGAATGAAGCAGGCGGTGCAACGGTGCTTGCAACCATGGTGGAGCGTGATTTTCTTGCAGAATACATCGAACTGTTCCATTCGCTTGGACTTAAGATCGATTCCATCGACATTGCACTTGCATGTATGATAAAATACATCATGAACATAAACAGACTTTTTGAAGAGACCTTTGTTTATGCGGTTGTTGACAGGAATATGCTTATGCTGACACTTTTCGTTGACGGCAACTACCGCTTTTCAAGAAGAGTAAGACTCATGGCGGATCTTAATAACAAGGATGAACTTTTCGACGAACTTGCAAGGGTACTTATGAACCTTATCCAGTTCAACAAGTCGGAAAAAACCAATCACGATATTACTGATTTTTACTTCAGCGGATTTCTTCCGGAAGGACATGAATTCTATCACAGACTTACGGACGCTGTCGGGGTAAATGTTGCAGCGGCTTCTCCTCCTGAAGAAATAAAGTTCAAGGGAACAGAAAACGTAAATGACTTTGTTTATGCTATAGGGAATCTTATAAGTTTGTAACGGGGTGCGCAGTATGAGGAAAATGAAAAAGAAAAACATTAACCTTTTCGAACAGTACGAAAAGGCCGTGGGAAAAGCCACACGAAAAAAGATAAGCACAAAAATGCTTTACGCTCTGTACGGCGCTCTTGGATTTGCAGTACTTGTCGGAGTTTATCTTATACTTTTCTTCCAGACGAGAAGTGTTGAAAAACAGTACAAGGATCTTTACAGCAAAATCTATTCGGATGACGCAGCTGAACAGACAGTAAATGTTACCCAGCTCGAATATGAAAACCAGGTGCTCACGCTTATTTCAGATAAATATATCTCGAACATGAAGAGCATTGACAGCAAGAATAAGGAAACTGCTGAACTTGACGTCGATCTTATTCAGAAAATACTTGACTGCCGCGGTGCTGATACCTGGGTCAAGAATATTTCTTACGATCAGGGAATAGTATTCATCAATGGTGAGGCAAGAGATGCGGCAAATGCTTCAGGATTTGTAAGCGAACTCGATAAAAGAGGAATTTTCAGCTACGTAAATTATACCGGTTACAACCGTCAGGGAAATGTATATGCATTCTCTGTAACGGGTTATTTCGGTACTGAAGATGACAGTGATTCGGAGACAGAGGAAACTGAGGATATTGAGGAAACGGAGGATGATGAGTGATGAAAAACATTACTAAAAAACAGATGATCACCCTTACCGTTCTTGTTTGTGTTCTCATACTGGTAATCGCAGTTCAGTATTTCTACAGACCTCTTCTCGAGAAAAAGACCGAGCTTACTGACAAGGTCGACAGCATGTCAATGCTTTATTCTGAAATGCAGATGCTTGCAGCAGTCTACAGTATAGACAATATCACCTATGCGGAAGCTAAGGACGAACTTCACAAACAGCGTTCGGAACTTCGCGATGTAATGACCAACAGTGCTCAGGATAAAATGCTTACCGACATGCTCCAGTCGTTCCATCTATCCATAGAATCCTCAGACATTTCACTGCTTGAAAAGGACAAAATTCGTGTGGAATGTGCAGTCGACAAGGAAAATGAGGACAGCGTTGACGGTTATTCATCCATATCGATGTATCCGAAGGGCGGTAAAGTTGTTTCCGACGAAGGCGACTATGTTTCACTCGAATATGAAACAGGTGAGTGCTCACGTGAGATCTACTACAATATCTCAGGAAAATACAGTGATATAATCGGATTTTTAAGACATGTACAGACCATGAAGGGTATGGAGATCAGCCGTTTCTATTTCAACAGCGGTGACATAGACAGTCTTACAGCAACTGATGATACAGAAACTACAGAGGCTGCTTCAGATGAAAACAGTGAAAGTGATTCTGACAGTGAAAATACTCTTCCGACTATCGGAAAAGTTAAAAAGACTGACAGCATCATCAGCAATTCTATATACAAGGCAGGCGTAGGAATCAAGGTACACATGTACGACAAGAGCTTTGACCTTGTATCAGCACAGAACTGATAACGCAGGATGGGGGACCCTGCCGGAAACAGCGCAGGGAATACTGTTTATCCCCTGCGCTGTTCGTGTATGGGGGCATTGATAAATATGAAAAAGAAACTAAAAGGCTCGGCACTGCTCTGGGCAGTGTGCGCTCTCCTTATCGTAGTGTTCGTCCTGACCGGACTGCTTGCACTTAACAAGACCTACGCCGAGGAAGAAGTAAATAACATAGCTGCCCGCCGTGCTGAGTATCTTGCCAGAAGCGGCGTGGAACTTACGGCGGATATGATAATGAATAATAAACTTGTAGGTGATGGGAAAAATATAGATACTTTAGTTGTATCTTCACAGGACCCAAAAAACAAGGAAGGTATTGACTCTAAACTCGAAGTTAAGTTTAATACTGAGGACGGTGAAATTAAAGTAATTATCGAGAGAGTCGGCGTTGATATGCTTTCGATTAAATCGTATGCAGAAGCAGGATATATGAACAGAACTATTACCGGTGTTATGGAGCGCAAATCAAATATATGGGGGCTGACGGGGTATGTCACAAACTAAAATGCGAAAATTACTGAGATACTGCATTGATTCAGAAATCCAGTTTGAATGTACAGAACAAATAAAAAGTAGAAATCATTTGCGAGGTATGACTCTTATTGAAGTGACAGTCGGAATGGTTGTTATTATAATTGTTACACTTATAGCGTATATGGGTGTTAGTGCTGGTGCGAATTTTACTGCACGTGGAACTGATCTTCGTAATGCAGACGGAGCTGCAGTGGGAGCACTGGAAGAAAAAATATCTGAAGATGATACTGCTGTTACACAAGTGACTATTCCATACCAAGTGAATAACATAGTTTGTTATACAGATGAAGCGGGAGCAGCTGTTACTGAAGTTGTTACTATTGTACCTGATGGTAATCTGTCTGCAGGACTTGTGGAAGCAGTGTATACGGAAAACGATGTTGTTGTCCGTTATGATATGTATCTGCCGGAGTAAAACTGAATAGTTTTTAGGGCGGAATAAAGCTTATCCGGGGTGGGGATAAAATGAAAAACGAAAAAGGAAAGAAGAAATTAAAAGGTTTCACACTTGTGGAAGTTATGACTTCACTTGTGATAATGACAATTCTGATAGCTATAGCGTCAGCTGTAATAGTCGTTACCTTTGATATATTTGCAAGAAGTGCAGTAAGACGAGCTGCACAGAACAACGGCAACAATGTCTATAACTATATTTATGACCATTTGTCTTATGTGACAGCTTTAAAAATTGATGAAAGTGACGATATAAATATTAAGGAGCTTGACGATATTGAGCAGACATTGAAAACTTTGAATTATAGTGATTCAGAACTGGAAAATGTATTAGAGTATACTGAAAATGATAATGGCGAAAAAAAACTTAACAGGCCATACTTTGAAAAGCTTACAATAGATAAACAACACATGACTGTTCAGCGTAAGGATATAAATAAAGAGGTTTATATTTACGGAAATTCTGAAAATGAAAACACGATGAACGGATGTGAATGTATAGTTTCTTTTGATGAATACAATGCGGCTGATACCATAGGTTTTACAGTTATAATAAAGCGTGACGATGAAGTTTTTTACGAAAAGCACGGTAGCGTTCCTCTTTTGAACAAAAATACTGATTCGAATCTGGTAAATCATATTAAGGTCGATGCCGTTATTAATGATTCTGACATTGAAACTGAAAAAAAAATAGAGATCTTCTACACTTACTTTTGGTAAAAGTATAATCACCGGCTGTGCCGGACATAAATACATACATCTGGTGAGGAAAAACCAGTAAAGAAAATTCAGGGAGGAAAACGCTGAAATATGGCAATGAAGAACATACCTATCGGTGAGGTACTCAAGGAGTACGGATATATTACCGATGATCACATAAAACAGGCACTTGACTATCAGAAGACCGATGCCGGAAAGGGTAAGCGACTTGGTGCGCTTCTTCAGGAACTGGGATTCGTAACGGAACGTCAGGTACTTGAAAGTCTGGGAAGAAAACTTGAACTTCCTATGATCAATTTCGATGACTATGCAACAGACTTCGAAGCTGCAGAAAAAATACCGAAGCCGCTGGCTGTAAAGTACAACGTGCTTCCGCTTTCACAGAGAGATAACAAGTTCCAGCTGGCCATGTCCGATCCGCTTAACTTCTATGCACAGGAAGATATCCGTCAGATCGTAAACATGCCTCTCGAGATCTATCTTGCTGAAACGGCGACTATAAAGCGACTTATCGATCAGACATATGCCGAAGTAGGCGCACGACTTGCTGCCAAGCAGGCCAATACATCGGTTGAGGATGTTGAAGTTCCTTCACTCGAGATTGAGGAAGGTGAAGACGAAGTTCCGGTAATCAAGCTTGTAAACTCGCTTCTTGCGCGTGGATACAGTGCCGGAGCCAGTGACGTGCATATCGAACCGTTTGAGACCTACACTCAGGTACGAATGAGAATCGACGGCCAGATCGTCGAATTCGTAACACTTGCCAAGTCGCTTCATGCGTCAGTGGTAGCCAGAATCAAGATCATGGGAAATCTGGACATCGCCGAAAAGCGTGTTCCGCAGGACGGTAACTTCAAGACCAAGGTCGAAGGATTCGATATTAGCGTCCGTGTATCTGTAATACCGACAATATTCGGTGAGAAGGTCGTAATGAGATATCTCTCGACAGATACAGCAATTGACAAGGCAGGACATTTCGGCATGGAGCCGGAGGCATACGAAAAGATAATGAAGATGCTTTCGTCTCCGAACGGAATTATCTATATAACAGGACCTACAGGTTCAGGTAAGACAACTACGCTCTACATGGTACTCGAACATCTTGCCAAGAGACCTGTAAATATTTCAACGATTGAGGATCCGGTTGAACGAAGCCTTCCGAAGATCAATCAGATGTCAGTAAACGTTCCGGCAGGACTTACCTTCGGAGTCGGCCTCCGCGCCCTCCTCCGTCAGGACCCGGACGTTATCATGCTCGGTGAAACACGAGATGCCGAAACAGCCGAGATCTCGGTAAAAGCGGCTATCACAGGACATCTTGTTGTTTCAACACTTCATACGAACGACGCAATTTCGTCAATAGTCAGACTCGAAGACATGGGACTCGCACCGTATCTGGTAGCAAACTCTCTCGTCGGCGTAGTCGCACAGCGACTGGTTCGTAAGGTATGCCTTAACTGTGCCTACGAATGTGAACCGACACCGGAGGAAAGTGCGGTCATAGGACCGGACATAAAGGTCATCAAGAAAGGACATGGCTGCCATATTTGCAACAACACCGGCTATAAGGGACGTGTATCTATTCATGAGATGGTAATAATAGACAAGCCTCTCAAGAGAATGATAACGGCCGGAGCAGACAGTCAGGACATGTTTAACTACGCAGTGGAACACCAGGGGATGAAAACACTCGGACAGAGTGCAATAGAACTCGTAAGGAGAGGAATTACCACACCGGAAGAGGTGCTTAAGGTAGCTTTCTATTCGGACTAAGGATTCAGAAGGGGCGGGGTTTTATGAAGAGAGCTAAAAAAGGTTTCACTTTGGTAGAAGTGATCATCGTGCTCGTCATAATTGCAATAGTGGCAGCGATCGCTGTGCCGAATATTTCAGGATATATAAAGCGTTCGAAAGCAAATAACTGCCAGCATACAATGAATGATTTCGTAAACGATCTGGAGTATAAGATTGTTTCAAAGAGATATTATGATGTAAGTGAACTTAACGACGAACTTATAAAGCTGGTGGATTCATATGCGGATAGTTATGAACCCCCAACTTCTAACCCACAAAACGGTAAGTTTACTTCACTTACTACGGAACTAAAAAAAGTGACTGGTATCTGTCCTAACGGCGGACAGTATACAGTTGAGTGGACAATAAAACCGGGTGACGATCCGAACACAGCAAAGGTGAAAATCGGAAAGTGCGAGTGTGACTGTATTGATGAACATGTTCAGCTTACCAGTTCATATGAATTAACGGCAGCACTTATTGATACTTCGGAATATCTTAAATCTGACCGTTCGGCTGTAAATATATATGAAACAGATATTCAGAAAATTATCAGATATATTGATGATAAACTTGAAAATGGCAATCCTTCAAATATAGCAGAAGTAGTAAATAATTATAAAACTGAAAACCCAGAATCGAAGTATGATATAAAAGGAGTTACAGTAAAGGAACAAAGGGACGGCAATCCGGATAAAAGCAAGTGGGTAGAATGGATCTGCGTTGATCTTAACAAGAATAACGATCCTGATTTTGATCCTAATGACAAAAATGCACATGATTTTATAGTGTATTATCCTGATGAAAAAAACGAAGCAACAGTTTCTGATGCAGCTGTTGATGCAGTTGGTGTACCTTCGGATAAGAAACTTGTAGTAATGCCATTCAGTGAAAACATGGCTTCACATAATGATTACTGGCCTCCGGCAGAAGGAACAAGCGGTTCATATCTTTACAGTGAAAAGCTTCCTTATACAACAGGACAGATATATCAGGTAGCAGGTGTTGATCATCCGGACAGAATCAGCTGGATCCAGAGAGAAGAAAAGTGGTATGTTGAAAAGACAGATTCATCCAAAGGTATCGATGATCTTGGCAACAGCCGTCCTGACAATCCGGAAGAACATGTTCTTTTAAGCAGAAAAGAGCTTGACAGTATATCAGTTTCTTCATTGCTGGATTCAGAAACACCTCCTTCTGATTCCAGAAATATGCTTCTTGTCAATGCTTCTTATAAAAACGAGACAGGTGTTACTTCATTTTCACATATGGAAGCATCTGATGACGGAAGTACAATAAGAAATGGTTATGTTATTTTATCTTCTAAAGAAGAATACATTGATAAAACGTGGGCAGGAATATACGCTGACAGCACTTCGCCTGAAGCTGCTGCCGAGCTTAATACAAGAAAAGAAATACTTGGCAAAGAAGAAGCACTTGTCAGGGATTTTTTTTCAGGTGTAACAGATAAACTTGTCGTTGCTTATCAGGAGTATAACAAAGTATATAACAAAACAGCAGACAGATATGAAGTTATGCCTGTAACATGTTTCGGTGAAATCACAATGTCACCGGGAGAAAACGGCGTTAAAGAAATCAAAATCGGAAATGATGTGGTAGCAACTGTTGAGGCAGCTCCCGGAAAAACTTCAGACTATGATGTTTATTTTGACCAGGCTGTTGTATCAGGTGATACATTTAGAGTTGAAGACCTTTCAATAAAGAGATCAGCTGAATATCTGATAAAAAATACAAAGGGAGATGTTGTCGGAAAATCAGTGGTTTCTGAGAATATCCCGCATGCTTCAAAAGCTGCTGCCGGGGAAGTAGGATTTTTTGTAAGTGAAAAATGGACGGATCAGGGATATATTCCGGAAGACGAAGATGATTCTGTTCTTCATATAAACCGCGGTATGGGTCAGGGATTCATTTTCCTTACAGATGATTCCATGACTTATCAGACGATTGGCCATATTCATACTTATGAAAACGGCGGTTATCTGAACTGGAGTTACGAAAAAGAAGAAAATGATACTGAGTTTGATATAGACAAACTGAAAGCTACAGTAAGCTATAAGGTGAATGTTGAAAACAAAAGCGGAATGTCTGTTGGCGAGGGTGTTATTTCTTATAATTACGTACATAAAACAGATGATAACAGCTACGGTTTTTATCTTGTTGATAAAAATACATACGAACAGGGAACAAGTCTGTGGAATCAGGCTACGGACAGCAAACTTTGCAGTGAGCTTAACGGTCGCTATTCAGCAGCTCGTGTTATGATCGACTACTATAAATATGAAGGCAATAATCAGAGAAATGTAACGAGTCATCTGTGTGATATTGTAAATTATTTTGACAGTGTTACTGCCAATTATAAAAATGACGGTAAAGGATTCAATTTTAATAACATTACTGCGGAAGCAAATTACAGGATCGAACTTTTTCATTATGCTGGTCAGTCACCTGTCTGCACCATTAATCATCAGGAGAAACTTGATCATGAATCCGGCAGTAAATTCCGTTATTATATTACAATGCAGCAGTATTATGATCCGTCACTCTGGACTCTCCAGAATGAGGAACTCGCATACCTCGGAGTTCTTTACGGTGGATACAGTGATGATAAATATGTAGCGGTAGCTTATAATGACGGTGATATCTGGGGGAACAGTGTTACCAGAAGAGCACCTCTGTATATAAACTGTGCTTCTGATATCAATCCTCCTGAAATTGTCTACATTCCGTTTGACGGAACTCAGGATGCATATGCAATTGCTTATACCGGAAGCGGCAAAGATATCACCGTTGAGCCTTCATATGAAGGATACTGGTCAGAGACTTCACCTGACTCATCAGTAAGCAGCGGTGTCGTAAAGGTAACGGCCGGCGGTAAGGATTATTATTATATCGATGACCAGAAAACTTATAACATTACAAGAATAGGAAACGCTCCGTCCGGAAATGATGAGCGACAGTTTGCATTTCCTAATACCAGCGGCATAATCCGTATGGAGATCAAAAACGGTATAGAGGAAATAGGACCTGGAGCGTTCAAAAAAGAAAACAGTGATTATTTTAAGAAAGATGAAGCGGTTATTATTCTTTCAGACAGTGTAAATGCTATCGGAAAGAATGCGTTCAGCGGACTGAAGATTGGAAATATCGTTCTTGGTAATATAACCAAGAATATAACTGACGGTACAGTAACCAGTGCTTCTTCAGATAATTCGCGTCTTTTATCGATAGGTGCAGGGGCATTCTCAGGAACTACACTTAGTAAATGTGATGCATTTGTTGTACCGGAACAGGTAGCTTCGATGGGAGTAGGAGCTTTCAGCAATTTTAAAATCGGTAACGGTGGTCTGTTTATTGACGGTGTTTCCAATGCTTCAGATAATAGTATTTCTAATAATTTATTCAACGGAACAGTATTCGGACGCTTGAAATTTGGTACGAGAGTTGAAAAAATAGAACCTGAAGCATTTAAGGCTAATACATCATCTGCTGTACTGGATCTTGGTTCTGTCAAGAGCATCGGCGGAGATGCATTCAGCGGATGGGTTAATGCCCGTGGAGATCTTGTTATCCCTGAATCGGTTACTTCAATCAAAGATTTTGCGTTCAGTGATTACGCATCTAATTCACAGCTGGATAATTATCCTGTTCTCACTGTAAATGGCGGAAGCTCTCAGACAGATGATGGTACTGTTCATCTGGGAAGTATGATTTTTACAAACGGTCATTTCAGAAATATATCAATAGGCGGTAATGTCGAAGAAATTGATGATAAGGCATTTGATAACACCACGCTTAAAGGAACAAATCCTTATAAAGAGTTCAGAGGAAATCTTAAGATTTCAGGTGTGGTTTCGAAAATCGGTAAAAATGCATTTAAAGACTGTTCCGGTTTTGACGGAGAACTGACATTACCTGACAGCGGTAGTTTAAGAACTATCGATAATTCTGCGTTCAGCGGATGCTTCAGATTTACCGGTGGTCTTACGATTCCGGATGGTACTGAAACCATCGGATCAGAAGCTTTTGCCAACTGTCTCGGTTTTAATGGTAATCTTGTCCTTCCAAATGCACTTTCAGGAAGAATGGGACTCCTTGAAATCGGTGATGAAGCTTTCGTAAACTGTCAAGGAATAAATGGTAACCTTACTATTCCGGATACAGTACAGCGAATTGGAATCAGCACTTTTGAAGGATGTACCGGATTCAACGGAAGCATAAAATTAAGCAGTACGCTGAAGAAAATCGGGGCAGAAGCTTTCAAAAACTGTACACATCTTAAAGGTGGTCTGATAATTCCGGAAACTGTTACAGAATCAATAGGATCATATGCGTTTGAAAACTTTGCTTCTGAGGTTTCAGACAGTGAAGCAGGAAAACTTGTCATTGGGTCAGGTTCATATGAAGGTAAGACACTTGGTGCATATATATTCGACGGTTCGAAGTTTAATGATATATATATCGGAGGAATAGTAGAGAATATTGGCAAAAGTGCATTTCAGCATGGAGTTGATCCGGACTTGGATACCGGAGAAAATGAGCAGGGCAGAGTGGCTGATTATTCAAAAATCAAAGGAACACTTACTATCGGTGAAAGCGTTAAGGTTGTAGATAATCTCGCATTCAAAGGAATGGGAGTGAATGCCCTTGATGGTATGTCAAATGTTCAGCGTATCGGTGATTATGCATTCTGGAAGTGTGATAAGATAGCTTCAGATGTTAATTTTGGCGGACAGTTAAATCTTGCTTCCATCGGCAAAAAAGCGTTCTATGGAGACAACAGTATAAATAATCTGTCAATACCACGTAGTGTAACGACTATAGGAAATAAAGCTTTTGAGGGTTCAGGAAACGGAGAAGGAAGACTGGTTATCTATGGTTCATCAGGTACTGACAGTAAAGGTCACAGAATATTAGGTAACGAAGATATTGGATCTGCTGATTCAATTTTTAATCACGCACGATACAGGAATGTTGATATCGGCGGCAACGTAGAGGTTATTGGTTATCGTTTTATGAAAACATATTCACCGGGTAATTATGATTATACATACATAACCGGTGATCTGACCATATCAGGAAACGTCAGGGAAATAAAAGGCGAAGCCTTTAATGAAGGACAAAAGCCGGAAGAAGATCAGCTTTCAGATAATAGTGATGCATACAAGGGACCAGGTTTTAACGGAACACTTAAATTTACAGGAACTGAGCTTGAAACGATCGGTTACAGTGCGTTTGAAAATCTTATTCATATGAAAGGTGATCTTACAATTCCTGAGAATGTTCACAATATCGACAGACGTGCGTTCAAGAAGTTTGCATACGAAACATCAGAAGGTGATCTCGGCAAACTCAGTATCAAGGGCTATTCAGAAACATACGGTGACCAGAAGATAATTGGATATCGTCTTTTCTCTTATGCAAAGTTCAGTGAAGTCGAAATAGGAGGCGCGGATTCTTCAGTAAATACAATCGGTAACTATGCTTTCTTTAACTGTACTGATACTCAGGCAGAAAAAGGTGCAGACGGTAAGCCGTTGATTGAAGATGAGCAGCATACCTTCAAGAGCCTGTCGGGATATCCTGCCGAGGCTTACAAAGTTCACAGAAAAATTGACTATGATGATGATCAGCTGGAACTCAATAATGATACTTCAAATTATGCAGAATTCACTAAAAAGCTGACTATTCTTGAAGGTGTTGAAACTATTGGATACAGAGCTTTCGGAGACAGTTATTCTGCTATTCAGCAGGTAGATCTTAGTCAGGCATCTTCGCTTAAAACAATTTACGATGATGCATTCAACAGATGTACCAATGCCGGCGGCGGACTGACAATACCAAAGAGTGTTGAATATATCGGAAGATGTGCATTCAAGCAGTTTGGTTCAGATTCTGATAATCCTGGACAACTTACAATTCTCGGCTGTTCAGAAGTCAAGGGCGACTTAAGGTATATAGGTCATCCGGACGCAGCAGACTCAGATCCGATATTCCCGTCAGCAAAGTTCAATAATGTTGTAATAGGTGGAGAAGCTGAATACGCAAGTGTCAATGCAATAGCAAAGGACTTCATGAACAATCAGCTGAAGACTCTGGAGCCTTATAAAAATGACAGCGGAACGTATGATTATTCAAAAATCAAAGGTTCACTTACAATCGGTTCAAGCATAAAGCAGGTTGGAGACACAGCATTCCTGTGCATGGATTCTTTTAACGGGGCACTTAATCTTAATAACGGTCTTGAAAAGATCGGCGAAAGTGCATTTAATGCGTGTCCGTGGTTCAAGGGTGATCTGCTTATACCGCAGACTGTAAACAGTATAGGTACGGAAGCTTTCAAGCATTTCGGCCAGGACAGTAAAAATACAGGCTCTCTTACGATACGTGGTTACTCATCAATAAAGCCGGCACCTGATGGCAGCAGCAGCAGACCGCTTCAGACTATTGATTCGCTCATCTTTTCACATGCTCATTTTACTAATGTAACAATAGGCGGAAATGTTGAGTATATCGGTGAAAACTTCATGGAAAACGAAACGACGGAAACCTTCAATGATATGCCGGTTACAAGATACAATGGCGTGCGAGGCAATCTTACAATAGGCGAAGGCGTATATCGTGTCGGAAAAAATGCTTTTCTGAAATGCAAAAACTTTGACGGTGCTCTTAAGATCGCAGATAGTGTATGGCAGATTGGAGAAAGCGCATTCAACGGTTGCAGTGGACTGTACACAAGAAGCGATATTGATCCTGATGATAGAAAACTTGTGATATCTTCTCATGTAACACAGATTGGTAGCTATGCATTCAAATCATTAGGTGAATCTCTTGGTAATGAACGGAATAACAGATTCCCGTCACTTGAAATCTACGGTGCCTCTGGTGGTGAATCAAATATGAAATCTATCGGAGGAACGGGAGCTGGAGGTAATAATATTTATTCTATCTTCTCAAATGCAAGATTCAATAATGTTACTATCGGTGGCGAAGTACGTATGATTGGTGATGGCTTCATGAAGCATGTGCAGAACGGTGATAGTAATAATAACTATTCGTATATTTATGGCAACCTCATAATCAATGATAATACTGTTCAGTCTATCGGTTCCTCTGCATTTGAAAATGTTAAGTTTGATAATGTAAGAATCGGAAAAGGTATCACTCAGATCAAGAATGGAGCATTTACTTCTGCAGGAACTGGTAACGGATTACTAGAGATCTATAGTGGTACAGATATCAACAACAGTAATATGATTGGCAAAAACGATGTGTTTAAAAACGCAAAATTCAATGGTGTTACAATTGGTGGTGATGTCAGGTATATCGATGGAACTGCGTTTATGAGTTCAGATTTTAGCGGACTTAAAGGTACTCTTACTTTATTACCGAAATCTGTTGGGTATATAGATGGAAGTTATCAGCTGGTGCAGTCAAAATCAAATGGTGTTTATGTAGGCGGAGGAATGCAATTTAGTGCTCCAAGTTTATTGTCACAATTTTTTAGAGGTACGTCTAAATACGGACCGTTCTGGGGCTGCGATTTTAACAAAGCAGTATTCCCGGAAGAACTATACGATTCGTTTGATAAGTATATTTATTATTCTGTTCCGTTTGTCGGAGATATTAGAAGCAATAGTAAATATTATGAAGGCCTCTTTAATAATAATATTACATTCCAGAAGTATTAAGCACAATCAGTATTAAATAAAACAACAGCCGCGGAGGGATAACCTTCGCGGCTGTTGTTTAATTCCATCTGACAAAATTTTATCCCCCTCAGCAGATGAACAAATCTGCTGAGGGAATTTTTTTAGTATAGCAGAGTATAAGAAAAACCTCAGTAAAGAAATTCAATCTTTACTGAGGTGGTTTTTGTATTCGGTTATGATCAGCTTTTAGCTATTTCCGCTTTGAGTCCTTCAAGTTTTTCAGGAGAAATGCCAGAGTACTTAATGATGTTTTCGTCAGAAACACCGTCGAAAATCATAGCTTTAGCAGTTTCAATCTGATGTTTGAGGATACCGTTGATCTCACCTTGGGTAATACCTTTTTTAACACCTTCATCATAGATTTTCATTCCTTCAGTAATAATCATAGGTCCGCGCATAATATCACCAACTCCTTTGCTGACGGATTTGTATTTCTTTGCAATCTGGTTTATAACATCCTTTGAAAGGCTAGCGATGGTGTTGTACTCCAGCGCTGTGATCTCGCCTTTGTCTCTGAGTTCAATAAGTCTGTCAGATATCTGCTTAAACTTGCTTTCAAGGATCTTAAGCTTTTCTTCGTTTTTGTCACACGCAGGAAGTTCCTTTTCAAAATTGAAAATATAGAACGGAATGAGCATGTACAGCTTCTTTTCAAAAATCTGATCGATCGTGTAGCTTTTCATCCTAACGACCGGAACGTAGTAACTGACGTGCTTTCCGCCTGGAACTTCGATACTTATCTTTAGCTTCTTCGGCGTTCTTGTGCTGCTTCTTAGATAAAGAATAGCTGTGTGAGGTAAGGATACCGTTATTGCATCCTCGGTTACTTTACTATTGTCAAGTGCAATCTGAGTATCATACTCGAAAATGCGTAAGAGCATATTATCTGAATAAGGACTGCTTTCGCATTCAAGATGATAGTTCTTTTTCTCCTCACCGATAACAGTAAAATTGGTATCAGTGATCCGCCTTTTATCAGCATCTTCATTCTGAATAATGAAATGCTCGTTAGGGTAGAAGACTATCTGTTCGCTGCCGGAATAGCTTTCACCGAAAGCTTCATTGATAAACGGCAGTACGAATTTGCTGCATTTGTTAATAATAGATCGGAAGGCTCCGTCATAGACTTCGCTCATTCTTCTCCTCCTTTTTAGTATAGCATATCCGGAGTTACTATACAATGTTAATTTTTTACTGCAGTAACTTGATTGTACCATA
>JAFRUS010000041.1 GCA_017438745.1 Oscillospiraceae bacterium
AGTATCAAAAAAATGGTATTCTCTGCGTTGCAGGGAATACCATTTTGATTTATTATCCGAGAAATACGTTAAGGAATCCCATCAGGAATCCGAGAAGGCCGCCGAGGGCAACGAGTGCGTTGAGTTCCTTGCGGGCGATGTCCATGATGAGTTTTTCGAGTTCTGGAAGTTCGAACTCATTTATTTTCTGTTCAACTATACCGCTTATATTGAATCCCTTAAGAAGGGTAGTGAGGTACTTGCCAATGAATCCTGAGTACAGAGTCCATAGCTTTTCCTCATAGTCAGGGAATTTTTCCTTAAGATAATTTATCGATTCGCCCACAGGCTTGTCCTTAAGCTTTTCGTATTCATTGTCAATGAGACTGGAGATAAGAGAAGGTGCTTTTTCGTTAATGAGATCATTTATCTTTTTAATAAGTGATTCTCTGGCAGAACTGATCGCCTTCGGAGCAAAGCCGGAGATGAGAGGATTTGAGTTGTGTGAAAGTTCCTCTTCGGCAAAGTCTATAAGCGAGGAAGCAACGTTCATGTCGATCATTTTCTTTGCGATGCTGGAACCAGCTGTATCTTTCAGTGACTTTTCCTTGTCATCGACTACTGTCATGAATCCTTTTGTGTCAAGGAGTTCTGAAAGAGTCTGCGTACTTTCTGAAAGTGAATCGATCTTCTGGTTAAGAGCTGTTGTGATCTTTGTTTTTATATCATCTGAGAGCAGAGTCTTTCTGATAGTCTCGTCATCGAGAAGATTGTTTCCGATAACATCAGCTATAGATCTTGCTATTCTTGGTTTTTCCTTAGGTATAAGACCTGGTGTGAACGGTACCTTCAGCTTGCCTATGTATACTGCCTTCCATGGTCTGAAAAGCATTCTTATCGCTATGCCGTTGGTTACTGTTCCTATTGCTGCACCGATGAGCGGTGCGGTTATAAGTTCGTAGTTCATTCTGTTTCCATCTTTCTTTCAAAAAAATACTATTACTCCGTCAGATAATTGTGGCGGAGTAATAGGGTAAATATTTATTTATCTGTGTGTTATATTGCTTACAGTGCTCTGGATAGTATTTGAGATATCATCGATAGAAGATACACACTTGTCAATTGTGTAACCAGACTCGGAGTTCTTTGTAACGAACTTGTCGAGGTTTACGATGATCTTTCTGATAAGTTCCAGAGTTCCGGAAATTTCTGAAATTGTTTCTCTTGAAACCCCCTTCGGGTTGTTGCAGGCTTCGATCATCTGAGTGATTACCTTGTTGATGGTCTTTGCCGCTTCAGCTGTCTTGTCATTGTTGGAGTAGATCGAAACAGCTTCCTTTCTGATTACAGCTACCTGATCATTGAGTGAAGGCATGTTCTCTCTGATGATCTTTTCAACTGAATCAAGAGTTGTTCTGATCTCAGCAACAGCAGCTGAGTCGTTGCCGGTGATGTTTCTTGAATAGAATACACAGTTTTCTTTCTGGTTTGTTCCGTGGAAAACTGATATAGCCATTTCCTTACAGCTCTTGCATCCGCAGGCCTGACAGTTTATGTTTCTGTCTGCATCAGTGAATTTGAACATTGAGTTGTATACATTGTTGAGATCTGCAAGTGTAGGAGTACGGAAATTATTTCTCTGAGGTTCGTATTTCCTTAAGAATGTCTCAAGTTTGAGTTCCTTGTCAAATTCCTTGAAGAGCTTGTCGCCCTTGTTGAGATTGAAAATACCGTTCTGTCTCTTGATGGCGTCTTTTCTTGTGACATCCATTACTCTTGAAATTACTGCCGGAGCAGGAACTTCACCGTTTATTTCAATTCCTATACCGCCGTTGCATCCTTCGTCGCAGCTGAGTACTTCGAATACGTCAGGAATGTAATCCTTGGCAGCAAGTGCGTTGTACTTGTTGAGCTGTGCATATGCCTTTGAAATACCGTCGCAGTTTGAAATGTTCATTTCAGGCTGATATTCGTGAAGATTTTCCTTAAGTCCCTTCGGCTTGCAGTAGAGAGCACCCATAAGACCCTGTCTGTGAGTGAATTCAAAGCTGAAGCCCTGACCTGTGCTTGAGAATGTGATCTGACGTTTTGCGAAGTATTCCTTCATTCTCTTGAATGTTACATTGTACTGAATGAGCTTTGTCGATTCAAATTCAGCCTTGCGGGCAGGACATGGACCGAGATAAGCAAATTCAGATGTGTCTTTCAGTTTGAACTTTGCATACAGAGCCATGCAGAGTGCAGGACTGTATACAGGTGAAAGCTTTTCTATAAGTGAATGGTCATGCTTTTCAGCATAGCTGACAACAGCAGGACATGATGACGAAATATATTTTTTGATCTTTCCTGTGCTTACTGAACGGAGCTGTGCCCATGTTGCTATGTCGGCACCAAATGATACGTCATAGATCTTTCTTATGCCCTGAATGTAGAACCATTTGAGAACATCCTGCCATACGTCAGGAAATGCTACTCTGATAGAAGGATCGACAAGAAGGGAAACCTTTCCCTTTTTACTGTACATATCTTCAATAAAGTCTTCATAGTCGTCTTCGTAATATCTTGCATCGTGAGGGCAGTGCCTGATACATTCACCGCAACTGAGACAGTTGTTAGGGTTTATACCAACGTAGTTTTTACCTTCCGGAGTTGTACTTGGAACACAAGCTTCTGGTGCAGGACAAATTCTGATACAAGCATTGCATGCAATACATTTTTGCGGATTTACTTTGATTATTTCCATATTATGTACACCAGACTGTATAAGAACAGTCCATCCTCCTTACAAATTTTAGTGATTTTCTTTGCATTATGCTTTATTGCTGTTATAGTTATAGTGACACTTACGAAGCAATCGACAAAAGACGATTTATGCGAAATGCCCAAAATGTAACAACAATTATTCCTTTTGATATATATTTATTTTATCACATGTATATTAAAAAGTCAATCTAAAATGAACTTTTCTGAACAAAATCTGAAAAATAAATTTATGACTGGAAAAAATAAGTCTTTTGTGGTATAATATAAGTGTTGTTTTTTTGAAATCCAAGGAAACGCTGATTTATTCATAAATCAGCGTGGGGCACGGGGCGAAGCCCCGCAATCTCCCTACGCCAGCAATCCGGCGAAGCCGGATTGCTTCCTTGATCAGTGTTTTCTAAGAAAACGCTGATTTATTCATAAATCAGCGTGGGGGTTCGGGGCGAAGCCCCGCAAATCCCACCTCCGGAAATCCGGCGAAGCCGGATTTCCGATTTGATCAGTGTTTCCCTAAATATTTTTTGTAAGGAGTTTTACTCATGGGCATGAATTTCACCAGGAAGCTTCCGATCCCTAAAGAGATCAAGGAACAGTTTCCTATTGATGCTAATATCATCAGCGTTAAGGAAAAGAAAGATAAGGAATTAAGGGATATTTTCACAGGGGCATCCGACAAATTCGTTCTCATTATAGGACCTTGTTCAGCTGACAACGAAGATTCAGTTATCGACTATGTTACAAGACTTGCAAAAGTTCAGGAGCAGGTCAAGGACAAGATCATGATTGTTCCGAGAATCTACACAAACAAGCCGAGAACAACAGGCGAGGGCTACATGGGAATGGTTCATCAGCCTGATCCGGAAAAGAAGGAAGATCTTATCGGCGGTATCATTTCAGTAAGAAAGCTTCATGCAAGAGCTGTAAATGAATCAGGACTTATCTGTGCGGACGAAATGCTTTATCCGGAAAACGGCAGATATCTTGACGATATTCTTGGCTACTGTGCAGTAGGTGCCCGTTCAGTTGAAGACCAGCAGCACAGACTTGTTGCCAGCGGACTTACAATTCCTGTAGGTATGAAGAATCCTACAAGCGGTGACATTTCAGTAATGCTCAACTCCATTAAGGCAGCTCAGGTGCCTCATACATTTATATACAGAGGCTGGGACGTTACAACAACAGGTAACGACACAGCTCATGCCATCCTCAGAGGATACGTTGACAGCGATGGTAAGTCACATGCCAATTACCACTACGAAGACATGATCCAGCTTTTCGATATGTATCAGCAGAGAAAACTTGTCAACCCTGCTCTTGTCGTGGATACAAACCACGCAAACTCAGGCAAGAAGCCTCTTGAACAGATTCGTATCGCAAAGGAGATCCTCCACAGCTGCAGACATTCAGCTGACATCAAGAGTATGGTAAAGGGTCTTATGATTGAAAGCTACATTGAAGACGGCGCTCAGAAGATAGGCGAAGGCATTTACGGAAAGTCCATCACAGACCCGTGCCTCGGCTGGGAAAAGTCAGAAAGACTCATCCTTGACATAGCAGATCTTCTCTGATAAAACAGAATTTATGGAAACACTGATAATGCCGGATTTCCGGAGGAAGGTTTTATGAACAGATCAGTGTTTCCTTTAATCAGGATCACTGATTTGTTTCAGTGGTCCTTTACTTGTGTGATCATACTGTCCCCGCAGATCAGCAGACTATATTGTATAATTAGAGGTGCAGTTATTTAATGATATCATTTTTGAAGAAAGAACCTGTTCTTTCTGTGGCAGCTATAGGCGCAGTCCTGTCTGCCTTTTTTGTTCATCCTTCAGCTGATTACTTAGGGTATATAAACTTTTCGGTACTTATACTTCTTTTCTGCCTCATGCTCGTTGTGGCAGGACTTATGGAAACAAAGCTTTTTGACGTTATCTCGGCAGCGATACTGAAAAGCTCGGACAGTTCAAGAACTGTTGCCATGCTTTTGGTAAACATTACTTTTTTCAGTGCCATGCTGATAACCAATGACGTTGCTCTTATAACACTTGTTCCGTTTACCGTCGGGCTGTATAACCGTGCGGGCAGAAAATGCCTTATCCCGCTTGTGGTAATGGAAACGGTGGCGGCCAATCTCGGAAGCATGATCATGCCTTTCGGAAATCCGCAGAACCTGTACATCTATTCTCAGTTCAACATGAAGATGAGTGAGTTCACCGAAGCTGTCATCCCTTACGGACTTGTCAGTCTCGCACTTGTGAACATTGTGACCTTTTTTCTGATAAAGGATATGAAACTCGACTCAGACCGTACAGGAAGTGCGAAAATAAGCAGTAAAAGAAACTTTATTATATACACGATTCTGTTTGCAGTCTGTGTGCTTACGGTACTCAGAATAGTAAACGGATATGTCTGTCTTGCCGTGGTATCTGCAGTATGTGCATTTACCGACCGCAGACTGTTCGCGAGGGTGGATTATTTTCTGCTTCTTACTTTTGTGGCGTTTTTTATTTTTGTAGGAAACCTTGCAAAGATAGATGTGATAAGCAGTTCACTTTCATCAGTTGTGGCAGGACATGAATTCATTGCCGGTGTACTGGCAAGTCAGGTAATAAGCAATGTTCCGGCGGCAGTAATGCTTTCAGGATTTACGAACAATGCGGGAGCGCTTCTTCTGGGTGTTGATCTCGGAGGACTTGGCACTCTTGTGGCGTCACTTGCAAGTGTTATTTCCTACAAGCAGTATTCAAAAGCCGAAGGTGCTGACATGAAGAAATACATGGGAATTTTCACGGCAGTGAATTTCGCCCTGCTTGCCGGACTTACAGCAGTCTACTTTACAGTACAGGCGTTAAGATGAGCCGGTTCGGTGCAGCCGGATGTTCGGACGAAAATTTATAAAAACGGAGGAAAAATTATGATGGAAACAGTTAAGGAACGTTCTGAAGTATCAGAAGAATTCAAGTGGGCAGTTACCGACATCTATAAGGATGATAACTGCTGGAATGACGATTACAATGCAGTAAAGGCATTGACTGAAAAGCTTGCTTCATTCAGGGGCAGACTTTCTGAATCAGCTGAAACAATGCTTGAATATTTCAGACTGAGCGATGAGCTCGGTATTAAGCTCGACAGTCTTGTAAACTACGCTCATCGCAGACGTGACGAGGACAACAGAAATTCAGCTTACCAGGAAATGTGCGGAAGACTTTCAGCTCTTATTTCCGATATATGTGAAGCAGGTGCCTTTGAAGTGCCTGAGATCCTTTCCATAGACGACAGCGTGCTCGAAGAATTTTTCAAGGCGAACAGCGATCTTGAACTTTACCGCCTTTATGTAAGCCGTCTTCAGAAAAGGAAGAAACACACACTTTCTGAAGCAGAGGAAAGGATCATGGCTCTTGCCGGACAGATGCAGGAAGCTCCGGATACTATCTATTCTGTATTTTCCGATGCTGAACTTGATTTTGAGGATGCGACTGACTCAAAGGGCGAAAAGCATCAGGTTACACACGGAACATATATTCCGCTTGTAAAGAGCTCTGACAGAGTTCTCAGAGAATCTGCTTTCCATTCAATGTATGCAAGCTACGACAAGTACAAGAACACTATCGCAGCTATGCTTGCTGCCCAGACAAAGCAGCTTTCATTCAACGCCAAGGCAAGAAAGTATGAATCATCACTTCATGCTTCGCTTGACAGAACGGACGTTCCGGTTTCTGTTTACCACAACCTTATCGATGCAGTTCACAACAACATGGAGTACATGTACAAGTATGTAAAGCTCAGAAAGAAGCTTCTCGGCGTTGACGAGCTTCACATGTATGATCTTTACACTCCTGTAGTTTCTGACTGCGATATGAAGATAAACTTCGAAGAGGCAAAGAAAAACGTGTACAACGCCCTTGAACCGATGGGCGATGAATACCGTTCAATCCTCATGGAAGGCTTCAATAACCGCTGGATAGATGTTTACGAAAACAAGGGCAAGACAAGCGGTGCGTATTCAGCAGGCGCGAAGGTTCATCCTTTCGTTCTCCTTAACCACAAGGATACTCTCAACTGTGAATTCACACTTGCACACGAGATGGGTCACGCTATCCACTCATACTATTCAAACAAGACTCAGCCGCAGGTATATTCAGATTACGTTATCTTCGTGGCTGAAGTTGCTTCAACATGCAACGAAGCACTTCTTATGGAATATCTCCTTAAGACAACAACAGACAAGAAGCAGAAGGCGTATCTTATAAATTACTTCCTTGAACAGTTCAGAACAACTCTTTACCGTCAGACAATGTTCGCTGAGTTTGAACTTAAGATCAATGAGATGACTGAAAAGGGTGAGGGACTTACAGCTGAAAATCTTTCTGCCATCTATTATGATCTCAATAAGCTTTACTTTGGTGACGACATAGTAATAGATGAGGACATCAGCCTTGAATGGGCAAGAATCCCGCACTTCTACTATGACTACTACGTTTACCAGTACGCTACAGGTTATTCGGCAGCCATCGCTCTTTCAAGAAAGATCCTTAAGGAAGGAAAGCCGGCTGTTGATAACTACATAAAGTTCCTTAGCGGCGGCTGCTCTGCTTCACCGATCGAACTTCTTAAGATCGCCGGTGTTGACATGTCTTCACCTGAACCGGTAAATGCTGCTCTTGAAATATTCGGTGAACTTATCGATGAACTCGACAGTCTGCTTGACTGATCTGCGCATATAGCACGTGTATAAATGCGAATCAGTTTGTCTCAGATTATTAGCCAGATTTATCTGAAACAAGTGTGAAAGGGGCATATAAATGTCAGTTATACTTGCATCGGCATCGCCGAGAAGAAGGGAACTGTTGGGTTATATAGTAAGTGATTTTGAATGTATACCGGCAGATATAGACGAGACCATACCGGAGGGTGTATCCGCTGAGGAAAGTGCTGAATATCTTGCATGCAGAAAGGCAGAATTTATTGCGGAAAGCCATCCGTCAGATGTTGTAATAGGCAGCGATACCGTGGTGGTATATGACGGAAAGGTTTTCGGAAAGCCGGAATCGGAAGAAGATGCTGAAAGAATGCTCAGGGCGCTTTCGGGAAAAGTACACAAGGTCATTACAGGGGTGTGCATCTGCTGCGGTGGTAAAAAGAAAAGTTTTTCGGAAACGACTGAGGTAGAATTCTTTGAGCTTTCGGATGATGAGATAAAAGATTACATAGCTACCGGTTCACCTATGGACAAGGCTGGGGCATACGGTATACAGGACGGATCATTCCTTCCTGCCAAGAGTATAAAAGGTGATTACTTCAATGTCGTAGGACTTCCTGCAGCAAGACTTAAACGTGAACTTGTTCCATTTCTTTGATTATTTCCGCAGACCTGCACCGGGTCTGCTTTTTATTTAAGAAAACGCCGTAAATCAGCGCAGGGTGTATGGCGAAGTCCTGCTGTTCTTTACGAAATGATTCATATGCTTTTTGTCTTTATCACCGTGCAAAATGGTATAAAACAGTAGACATTGCTTTTGATTTATGGTAGAATTATAGTACTTGATATGTATTAGGGGGTATGACAAAATGGCTAATTGTCCTCAGTGCGGGGGCACCGTAAAATTTGATATTGAAAGCCAGCAGTTAAAATGTATGTCATGTGACGGTCTGTTTGCACCGGAAATGGAAGACCTTCTTGCTGATCCTGAAAACAGCAGCGGTTCAGAAGATGCAAATAACGGAGGGGAATATGAAGCTACAGTTTTCATCTGTCCGCAGTGCGGCGGTGAACTCGTGAGCACTGAACATGACCTTTCCGGAAACTGCAGTTTCTGCGGTTCACCAGTTGTATTCAATACAAAAATGGTCCGTCAGAAAAGGCCTGACTACATTATTCCTTTTGGCATTACGAAAAATGAGTGCAAGGAAGCTTTTATTAAAGAGATAAAGAAAAAGCCTTTTGCACCTAAGGAACTTAAAGACCCTGAATTCATTGAAAGTTTCAGGGGTATTTACGTACCGTACTGGTTCTATGACGTTAAACAGAACGGAAAGTTCTGCTTTGATGTGAATTATACTGAACACCATTCGACATACAGTTACGTATGCAAAGACAGAGTAAGCGGACAGCACAATTCGGAATACAAGCATATAATGCATGACGCATCATCTGTTTTACATGATGATATCAGTGAAAAAACGGAGCCGTTTGAAACAGTTCCTAATCCTGATTTTCACAGAAGGTCACCGGAACTCAAAAAGTTTTCGACAGGTTATTTTGCCGGCTTTTATGCTGAACCGGCTGATGTTCCGGCATCAACATATATCGAATATGCGAAGCATATTGCCGATGATAAAACAGCTGCCTATATTACAAAGCACCAGAGTTTTACGAAATATCATAAGTATCCGGAGCGAAAGACTCTTGAAACTTCTGCAGAAAAGAACAGTCTTGCCATGATGCCGGTCTGGTTCCTGTCCTACAGAAAGCATAACCGCGTAGCTTATGCTGCAGTAAACGGTCAGACGGGACGTGTGGTTTCAGACTGTTCGATCGACTTCGGCATATTTACTTTAAAATTCCTTGCAGCAGCTGCGATATTCTTTATTCTGCTCATGTTTGCCACGATCATGCCTGTGAGTGTAACTCTTATGTCAGTAATATTTGCGTGGTTTGTGACACGCTACTGCCACGATGATATAAAAATGCTGAGAGGAAGAGCGGATGATGAAAAAACAGGCAAGCTGCGTGTGAAACTCTCATCTTCAAAACTGACGCTGGGAATTTTTATCGGAGTATTCATCGTATTTCTGTGGTTCAAAGCCTGCTGCTATGTTGAGCCTGATGCAGTGCTGCTTGTTGAACCGCATCTGTTCGGACTCATTGCGGTCGTTTTTATTATTTTACATATCGTCAATACAGTGTTTCTGTTTATCGATCTTGCAGCGATAAAGAAAGACAGGGCAGTTTGTTATTTTATCTCTCCGGTGCTTGATCTTGCTGCAGCATTTTTCGGAACTGCGGTTCTGTTTGCAGCACCTGTCGAGGACTATAAATATTATCTTGCAGGATGTATAGTTATTGCAGTCGAAATGCTCTCGTTCATAGCCATCATCAGAAACTACAACAGGATAGCAACGAGACCACTTCCTCAGTTTGCAGTTCACAAAGGCGGTGATGACAGTGCGAAGTAACATCGGTTTAAAGAGGATATCTTTTCTTCTTGTGCTTTTAATCAGTTTTATAATTTTACCTGTTTCTCATGTCTGCGCTGCTGAGGATGACATTCCGCATGAAGTGGTATACACCAACAGTGAGACAGGTTACCGTGCACTGATCCTGGATAAGGCTTCAATCATTTTATCAGAAAGTGACGATGAGTATTATTCAGATATGACCGAAAAAATGAAGGAGATCACTGAATACGGAAACGTTGCACTGATCACCATTGACAAAAACAGCTATTCTGCGCGAAGGTTTGCTGAAGGGGCACTTCAGGCAGTGTTTAAAAATGAGAAGAGCTCAACGGTTTTTCTTATAGATATGGATAACCGTGAGATCTATATTTACAGCTACGGTAAAATTTTAAAGACTATTACTCAGCCGAGAGCTTTCGTTATAACTGATAACATTTACAGGTATGCGACACGCGGCAATTTTATAGAATGTGCTTACAGAGCTTTTGAACAGGAATGCACTCTTCTTGAAGGAAGGCGTATAGCGCAGCCGATGAGATACATAAGCAGTGTTCTTATTGCTCTGATGTGCGCCGGTATCGTAATTTACAGCAGAGCAAGAAAGAACTTAGCTGTTGCTCCTGTAAAGGTGGATGAATTACTTAAACATACAGACTATAAGCTCGGTATCTCAAATCTCGATGTTTATCATATAAGCAAAACCAAAGTGGAGAACACGTCTTCTGCATTGTCATACTCATCATCAGATTCATCGTATTCATCTTCACGTTCATCGTCCCGTTCGTCTTATCGTTCTTCTTCGCATTCATCTTCTTCCCGTTCATCGTCTTCACATTCTTCTTCATCATCTCACAGCAGCGGAAGAAGTTCGAGCGGCCGCGGAGGCGGCGGAGGCCACAAATTCTGATGAAAAAAGAAAGGGGGGGATGATATAATGGCAAGCTGTAAAAGCTGCGGAGGAGCAGTCAGGTTTGACATTGATGAGCAGAAACTGAAATGTACTGCCTGCGGGAATCTTTACAGTCCGTATGAAAATGATTTGTTTATAAAGCAGGAAGGCGGCTCGTCAGGGAATAGTCAGACATACGAAACGACAGCGTTTATCTGTCCGCAGTGCGGAGGCGAACTGTGCTGCTCCGACCATGACCTGTCGGGAAACTGTGCGTTCTGCGGAACACCTGTGGTTTTTGAGTCGAAACAGGTTCGGCATAAAAGACCGGAGCTCATCATTCCTTTCGGTATCACAAAGGAAGAGTGTAAAGACATTTACACTGAAGCGGTGAAGAAAAATCCGTATGCACCGAAGGAACTGCATGATCCGGATTTTATCGAAGGATTCAGGGGTATCTACGTTCCGTACTGGTTCTATGATGTGCGGATCGAAGGTGAGTTTACAAAAGAGGCGGAGCGAACGGAATATCACCGTGAATATAATGAAGTTTTTACTGATGAGATAAGCGGTCAGCACGATTCGGTTTTCAGCCAGATAATGCACGATGCTTCATCGGTTCTGCAGGATGACTTAAGTGAGAAGATCGAGCCTTTTGAAACTGTAAAGAATAAGGATGCCGAAAGACGGTCGCCTGATCTTAAGGAGTTTTCAGAAGGATATTTTCCCGGATTTTACGCTGAACCTGCAGATGTGGAAGCAGATACATATAAAGACTATGCGGAAAAGATAGCCGTCGACAAGACAGCCGACTATCTTTCGAAGTATTCAAAGTTAAAAAAATATGATCTGAAATTTGAAAGCAAAGAGCTTGAAGCTAATATTAAGAAAACCAGACTTGCCATGATTCCTGTATGGTTCCTTTCATACCGAAAAAACAACCGTGTAGCCTATGCGGCTGTAAACGGTCAGACGGGAAGGATAGTTTCGGACATGCCTGTTGATTACGGCGTTTTCGCAAAGCGTTTTTTCATACTGGCAGCCGTGTTTTTCATTCTGCTTATGTTCTGCACCGTTCTTCCGGTAAGTGTTACGCTTCTTTCAGTTATAATGGCGTTTCTCGTAACAAGCTACTGCTATGAAGACATTTCTTCAATAAGCGAACGTGAAAAGGACAGGAATTCGGGAAGACTGCGAAGTACGTTTTCCGGCGGATTTTCATTCATGCTTTTTATCTCTGTTATGTGTGTGGTCGTTCTTTTCAAACTGACAGCGATTTTCGCCCGTGATATTGTCAGAATAGTCGGATCACCGTTTTTCGGGATCATCGGCATACTGTTCAACATAGCACATCTTGTTTGCCTGTTCTTATGCATTTCTGATTTTGCCGGAATAAAAAAGGACAGAACACCTGCATACATAATATGTCCGATAGTAAATTTCATTGCCGGTTTATCAGCGGGACTTGTTCTTATCTTTGCACCGGCACTTGATACATGGTACTATCTTGCCGGTACAGCTGTACTGTTTACGGAAATGATATCATTTTTCTTTATAATAAAGAACTACAACAGAAAAACAACAAGACCGCTGCCTCAGTTCAGCGTTCATAAGGGTGGTGATGACAGTGCACGTTAAGAGTTACACCGCTTTGAGACCTGTCATTGTCATTTTAACGTTTTTTCTGTGCCTGTTCATTTTACCTGCCGGTAAAGCAGCAGCTGCTGAGGTCGTTTACAGCAATGAAGTCACCGGATTTTCAGCAGTGATAGATGACAAGGCCGGACTTCTTTCCGGGTCTGACGAATATTATGAAAAAATGACCGGCGAGATGAAGAAGATCACGTCCTGCGGAAATGTGGCTTTTGCCTCAGTCGATGTAAATCCGTATTCCGCGAGGAAATATGCGAAAAACCTGCTTCATGAGTTTTTCGGCAAGGAAAGCGCAACGGTATTTCTTATCGATACTGATAACCGTGAGGTATATATTTACAGTTACGGAGCGATATTAAAAACCGTTTCCCAGTCAAGGGCGTATATTATAGCCGATAACATTTACAGGTCTGCAATAGGATCGCAATATGCTGAATGTGCTTACGAAGGATTCAGACAGGAGAACAGTCTGCTTGAAGGAAACGGTATAGCACAGCCGATGAAATACATAAGCAGCATTCTTCTGGCATTTATTTTTGCCGGAATTATCGTTTATGAAAACGCAAGGAGCCATACTAATGTAACGGCTGTCCGGACTGATGAACTTCTGAAAAATACAAAATATCAGATGGGAATAAAGCATCTGACAATTACAAATAAAAGCAAGCATCGTATTGATCGTGCGACATCAGAAAATACACGAAGCAGTGACAGCAGTGACGGAGGCGGCTTTATCAGCTGGCTGTTCAGTGGTGACGATGACGACAGTGGCGGAGGTTTCGGAGGCTTTGGCGGCTTCGGCGGAGGCGGTGGCGGCGGCCACAAATTCTGATGAAAAAAGAAAGAAATAAATAAAAGATCAGTGCGGGGACCGGGACGAAGTCCCGTGATCCTCGCGGCCTGATCAGATTTAAGAAAAAAATTGGGGGAAGAGAAATATGAGTGATATGCTTGAATACAAATGTCCTTGCTGCGGAGGCAAGGTCGAATTTGACAGTGCTTCACAGCAGATGAAGTGTCCGTTCTGCGAAAGTGAATTTTCCATTGAAGCAGTACAGCAGATGCAGCAGGATCAGATCGGAAGCAATGATATGAGCTGGGATGCTTCAGCAGGTTCCGACTGGCAGCCTGGTGAAACAGAAGGCATGAAGGTATATTCATGCAAGTCATGCGGCGGTGAGATAGTGGCAGATGAACTTACAGGTGCATCGAGCTGTCCTTACTGCGGTAATCCGGTCGTTCTTCAGGGAACTTTTGACGGAGACTTAAGACCGGACCTTGTTATCCCGTTCAAGCTTGACAAGAACAAGGCAAAGGAAAAGTTAAGCGAACATCTTAAGGGCAAGAAGTTCCTGCCTAAAGCGTTTACAGACCAGAATCATATTGATGAGATCAAGGGTGTTTACGTACCTTTCTGGCTCTTTGATGCAGACGCAGACGGCGATATACAGTACGAAGGCATCAAGGAACGTACCTGGTCAGACAGCAATTACCGCTATACTGAAAAGAGCTATTTTAATGTAAGACGTACTGGTTCACTTGCTTTTGAACACGTTCCGGTAGACGGATCTTCAAGAATGCCTGATGATCTTATGGAATCTATCGAACCGTTCGATTACAAGGACGCGGTAACATTCGAAAAGGCATATCTTTCAGGCTATCTCGCAGACAGATATGACGTTACAGCGGAACAGAGCATAGACCGTGCAAATCATCGTATCGAGCAGAGCGTTATCGATACTTTCAGGGAGTCTGTTGTGGGATATTCCCAGGTACATGAAAAAGGCAACGCAATACAGCTCCATAACGGAAAGGCGCAGTACGTTCTCTATCCGGTATGGATACTCAATACAACATGGAACAATGAGAAGTTCCTGTTTGCAATGAACGGTCAGACAGGTAAGTTTGTCGGCAATCTGCCGCTTGACAAGAGTGCATTTGTAAAGGCGATGACGCTCTATTCAATTATCGGTGCGGTTGTTGCGTGTATATTAACTTACTTTTTCTTCTCATAAGGGGGTAACGGAAGATGAACTATGTAGTAGCTATAATTATTGGTATTCTTATCGGTGTAGTAATTGCGTGCATTCAGAAGAGTGCTCTTACCTCTGTTCATATGCAGCATGCTGCGGCTGAATATATAAAGAGAAACAGTCTTAAGTTTTCAAGAAAGACTGATACATATCTTTACAAGAGAGTAGAAAAGACTGCTATCCCGAGAGATAATTCCGGAAAATAACAACATTCAGTATTTGTATACGACAGGATCTGTAATTTGTACAGGTCCTGTTTTTTTAATAACAGAATCTTGTTATTTGTGTCATTTTCTTGACATCGCTTTGTCTTGTAAATGTATTCCACAAAAGTAATCTACATAGACTATTGACTTTTGTGCGTATTAATGATAATATAAAAATATAAGTATGTACGCTGCAAAAGGCAGCGAAGGTAAAGTATTCATAACAGCAGCTTTTATCCCGCTCTCATAATAGTAAGATACAGTAAACAGTACTGACTTACTTGTATGATAAAGCAGCTGAAATGGGTCAGGATTTTGTTAGGAGAGAAAAGTGTATGGGTAAAGTTTTTAACAAGGGCAAAGTGCGCCCTAAAGCAGGCAGAGGTATAGCCATTTTAATGGGCTGCTGCCTCGGTATGACATCTGTTGTGCTTCCTTCAGGAGATATATTCCTGAAAGCAGACCTGGTAAGTGCTGCGGATTATGCAGCGGAGTTTTATGTATCACCGGACGGTGACGATTCAGGAAGCGGTTCCATCGATTCACCTTTCCGCACCCTCGAAAGAGCGAGAGATGCTGTCCGTGAAGTAAACAGCAACATGAGCGGTGATATCTGTGTATATCTCAGAGGCGGTACATATCGTGTTGACAGCACAACTGTATTTGACACAAGAGACTCAGGTACAAACGGACATACGATCTATTACAAGGCCTACAAGGACGAAGTTCCTGAATTCAACGGTGCGACACAGGTAACAGGCTGGACAAAGCATGACGGGAAAATCTGGAAGGCTTCGCTTGACAGAGACTACAAGTTAAGAAACCTGTTCGTAAACGACAAACGAGCAAATATGACAAGCAAGCGCGTAAATGCCAAGGGCGGATACGGCGACTACTATATTAAGAAAGGTCAGGCAGACTGGGCATGGGATGACGGCAAGAAGAGCGACGGTATTGCCTACAATCCGGCTGATCTTCCTGAGATCAAATCAAACAAGGACGACCTTGAGATCATCAACGGTACTACATGGAACGAAAATATTGTTTGTACCAGAGATATTAAATACGAAAACGGCAGCGTAGTAATGTATCTGCAGCAGCCTTACGGTTCGATAGCTCAGACACCGGGCTGGGGCGCAGGATTCTCATGCAGCGGACAGCATACTATCTACAATGCATTCGAGTTCATGGATGAACCGGGCGAATTCTACTTTGACAAGACTGAAAAGGTGCTTTACTACTGGCCTCGTGAAGGCGAGGATATGAGTACGGCTGACGTTGAAGCACCTACACTTGATCAGATCATCGTTATCGAAGGTAAGTCAACTACAGACAGAGTTCATAACTTAAGCTTCAGCGGAATCACATTTGAAAATACAGAATTCCAGCTTACTGAAGTAGCTGGTTCACACGGAAAGACTACCTGCCAGGCTGCCCAGTCCTACACGGCATTTGCTGATTCGAACTGGCATAGCAAGAAATACGAAATGGCAGATACTCTTCCGGCTATGATCCACATCACAAACAGTGAGTCGATATCATTTACAGACAACGTTATAAAGCACAGTGGTGCTGACGGACTTTCAATGGTAAATGACGTTATCGATTCTGAAGTATGCGGCAACTATATTACCGATATCACATCGAGCGGTATCACGGTTGGTCATCCGCAGCACATATATATTGGTGACGGAAGTCCTTCAAACCACGAGAAATACGCTCCGGGGGTTGAAGGCATCTGCAGGAACAACAATATCAGCAGCAACATGCTCTATGATATAAGCGTTGTTCACGGATTCGGCGGATGTGCAGCCATCACTGCATATTTCGTTGAAGGCGTTACCATCAACAGCAACCAGATCAACAAGACTGCATATAACGGTATCCATCTCGGCTGGGGCTGGTGCAATTTCCAGGACTCAACTACCTGTAAGAACAATTCCATCTGCTACAACAGAGTTACCAATTGTCTTAACAGACTTCACGACAGCGGCGGTATCTACACCATCGGTCAGATGCCTGGTACCATAATAAATGAAAACTATGTTGAAGGAATTCCGGCGGCAGCTCCTTATCAGCCGACATACGGACTCCACAACGACGAAGGTACAACCTATATTGAAGAAAATGACAACGTTCTGGAAATTGATCCTAACGTAACATATACCATCAACTGCGAAGATTACGGTCAGAAACATCATCTTACCATCAAGCGCACATACGCTACAGTAAACAAGATGGGTAAAAATCCTCCGTACAGCGATATCGATACTCCGATAGTTGTAAAGGACAATGTATGGCCGCTTCAGCAGTACAAGATCTGCCTTAAGTCAGGTCTCGCCGACGAATACGCTGATCTCATCCCTTCATCACTTCTTTCAGATGCTGACAGAGTATTCCCGGCAGCCTGTGCTACATCATGCGGCTCACTTCTTCCTGTAAGAAGCAGCGGCAGCAGAGAAAATGTCATCTGGTTCGCTCCGGCAGGAACTACAAACTTCACTGCAGGGGACACAATGACAAAGGCTTCAGGCACAGCAACCAAGATCAAGACTCCTGCAAAGGAAGGCGAATATTATCTTTACGTAACTGACAAGAACGGCACAGTAAAGAGCAGATCAAAGAAGCTCTTAAGAGTAAGCGGAACTTCATCCGGTTCAGGTATTGCCGCTTCATCATATGACGACATGTCAGGCGTTCAGCTTGAAAACTGCAGCGAAGGCGGCAGCGACGTTGCATATATCGAAAACGGCGACTACATCGGATTTAAGAACTTTGATTTCGGTGACGGCACTGAAAAGATCGACTTCAGAGTTGCATCTGCAGGCGACGGCGGCAAGATCACAGTTAAACTCGGCGGTCCTGACGGAAAGACAGTAGGCGAGTGCAGTGTAAGCAATACAGACGGCTGGCAGACATACAAAACTATAAGCTGCAAGACCGAAAAAATCAGTGGAACAAAGGATATCTACTTTGTATTCAGCGGCGGCGAAGGTTCACTCTTTAACATCAACTGGTGGGATCCGGGTGTTGCATCCGGTGACGGCGAGATAGTTTACGGTGACGTTGACAATGACGGCACAATAAACATAGTTGACGTAATCAAGCTCAAAAACGCAGCTCTCGGCGGCGAATACAGCGAAAACGGTGACTTCGATGAAAACGAAGAGAATGATTCAGATGACGTTTCAAAGATCATTGAGTTTTTCATCGGAAAGATCACATCGTTTATAGCCTGATGTCAGAGCAGTACCGGATACTGATTCCGGTACTCACTTAAAATCAGTATTCATCATTATATCACTCCTATAACAGACTACGCTTCACAGATTCATTGCGAAACTGTGAAGCGTAGTTTTTCTGTATTTGAAACTTTTTAAAGTATACTTTAAAAAGTTTTAAAATTACGGAAGTTTTTAAACTGCGCTTAAAAAACTTGTTGATTTTCAGAAGATTTTATGATACATTTTTTATATCCATTTTCGTCATATTCAGATACTTTTGCTGTCAATACTTATGAAGGGAGGAATAACAATTGGATGATAAAACAATCATACAGCATTACTGGGAAAGGAATGAGCGCGCCATAAGTGAGACTGCGGAAAAATATGGTGCATTTTGCTTTAGTATTGCTGAGAATATTCTTCATAACCGGGAAGATTCCAATGAGTGTGTTAATGAAACTTATTTAAAAACATGGAACTCAATTCCGCCTCATAAGCCAAAAGTTTTTCCTGCCTTTATAGGCAGAATCGTAAGAAATCTGTCGTATAATCGATATAATAGGTATAATGCCTTGAAGAGAGGAGGAGGTCAGACCGAAATAGTATTAAGCGAACTTGAAGAGGCTATTCCTGACAATTCAATAGACGTTGAAACTGATATGAATGAACTGAAAGAAGCTATTGAAAGTTTTTTAGACACTCTTTCGGAAAGAAACAGAAAGATATTTGTAAGAAGATACTGGCTTACTGAAAGTATAGGATTTATTGCTGTTAAAATGAATATGTCTGAAAACAGTGTATCAGCAGTCTTGAAACGTATTCGCAGAAAAATGCGGAAATATCTTATCGAAAGGGGCTTTGATGTATGACGAAGGAAAACATTTATACAGCAATTGGTGAAATAGATGACCGATACATCAAAGATGTACTTAAAGAGGAAGCAGATGCGGCTTTTCATGAATATCTGTCAGATAATTCTTTGAATTCTGAAAGGACGATCGTTATGGATGTAGTAAGAAGAAAGAAAATCAGTAAGGTGTTTGTAATAGCAGCAGTATTGTTATTATCATTAGCGGCAGTTGCTGTTGTGGCTGGAATATTCGGAAAAGACAAAAAAGATGATCGGATAACGGATAAGATCGTTGAAAACTATTTCACCGATAATGGTAAGTACAATATTGAACTTGCTCACAATATCGAAAATCTAGCTTCGGGCAGTGAAAGAGTGTTTTTTACATCATATGTTTCAGAAAGCGATTATGCAAATAAACTTGCTGTTTATGACAGAAAGACTAACAGAACAAAAGAAATTGATATAAGTACAATTGATCTGCAGTTATTTCAGAAAATATATCTGACTGAAGAATGCAGTTTTATCTTTTATTCTGACACTGGCCAGAATAACTGTATTTGTCGTTTCGACAGGGATTTTTCTTCTGAAAATACTGTAGTAGTAAAAACGGAAGGATATGTATACAGTATTTATGAAACTGAAAGAGATACACTTCTGATAACTGAAAATATAAACAACGGAAATGATTATGAAATAAAAGTTCTTGAATATACAAAGAATTCACTTGAACTTGTAAATACATTATCCTTTGACGCGCTGATCACAGACAGAGATTACAGTACGATAAAAGATATACTCTGTGATGATGATTTCTTTTATGTGGTATGCGGAAAGAAAAACGGTCAGACTGATATTGTAAAGTGTAACGTCAGCGGAGAAGTAATATATACTTCTGAGAATATCTGCGGTGATATGGAAGGAGAGTATTCCGGATGTCTGATGTCTGAAGATAAAGATATTATTGTGTTCAGTTCACATCTCGACAGTCAGGGAATAGTATGCCATTCATTTGACCAGATTAGCACTGAAACAGGTAAAGTGATTTTCAGATATGATGAGAAATTCGAAACAGGAAATTTTGTACCGTGTTATCTTAATTACGTATACAGTAATGATTCGAAATACGATTTTGAATACCTTGATACTGATTCATGTTCAGTTTACGGATATAGTTTTGAAAATGAAGAAAAAACAGAAATATGGAAACTGAAGAATTCTGAGTTTTGTTCTCTTCAGGTCGCTTCGATGGACAGCGATATCATCCTTTACGGTTATTCCGACAGTACAGAGTCAGTAAACGGAACAGCTCTTTTTGTAACTGACATGAGTGGAAACATTATCAGAAAAATATTACTTAATAAGGATAAGGGAAATGAACATCATCTTATAAATATTAGTATGTATGTAACTGATGATAATGAACTTTATTATATAAAAAATGATGATCAGAAAATTCCGGGAACTGTGGATGTGAAAAGTGAAAATTTCATGTATCATTACAGCAAAGACGGCGAACTTATAAATTATTTCAGACTTGAACTGCCGGAGTCAGATGACAGAAAAATACTGGCCGGTAATTTCAGACACTATTCGGATTTTTCAGTAAGAGAAGATGGATCAGTTATTTGTCTGGGAACTGAAATAGTTGATTTTTTCAGCAGTGACGGAAGCTTTGAGAATGAGATCGAATATTCCGGCGCAACAGGGTTGCTGGTATCAGTGAACGGGGAAGAATGTTTAATATCAGAAAGTTCAGAATACAGGAATGAGTGCGGAAAAATTTACAGGATCACTAATTATAATAAACTTGAATCTGTCGCTGACTTTAATTATAAATTTGCTGACGATACAGAAGCGCAGATTTTTGACGGAGACAGTGAATATGATTTTTATATTTCTGAATCAGATGGTATTTACGGTTATAAAATTTCAGAAGGTGAAATGTATGAAATCATAAACTGGATAGATTCTGATTTTGATTCGGCACCACAAACTGTTTCAGTTATAGACAAGAACAGAATAATATGCGGAATAAATGATTATTTTCTGAGTTTTGAACCCGATAATTATGAGTGTAAAATAAGCGCTTTGATGTTTGAAAGAGTATCTAATGATATTCTTAAAGATATTCAGAGCAGAAAAACAGTTACGATCGCATGTGATAATGTAAGTATTCCGATGATGAAGAAAATTGCTGAATTTAACCGTACACATCATGACTGCCGAATAACGGTCAGAGAATACAGCAGATTTTACGAGAGTGATATACCGGGATTCAGTAAATTTAACAGAGATCTTATTTCCGGCGTAATTCCGGACATAGTTATAAACAACGGTACAATCGATATGAAAAGATATTCACAGCTTGGAATGTTTACGGATCTTAATAACCTGATAGATGGTGATGCAGGAATTGACAGAAGCGATTATTACAACAGTGTATTTAATTCGTTTTCAGAAGATGGAAAAATATATGAGTTGCCTTTATTTTTCGGATTAAAAGAAATAATCGGTAAAGAAACTGATACTCAGAATATTGAAGAACTCAGTTATGATGCGCTGATAAGACTTTCTGAAGAAAAGAGACTGTTTACAAACTCAGCTGATGAACTCGTGACGGAATTGATAAATAATAATATTGCCGAGTTTGTTGATTTTAAAAATTACAGCTGTGATTTTAATAACGATGATTTTAAAGATATTCTTAAACTTATTGACAGGGAATCAGTCGATGGAACAGTTCATGACGGCAGAGTAAGCAAAGATTTTCAGGATAATAAATGTACTTTTGAATTATGCGGACTTAACAGATATGTTATTTCTGAGATAGCAGATATGATTAATGAGCCGGTTGTTTACATCAATTATCCTTCGATTAAATCATCCGGTACGCTGGTGGATTCACACTTTTCTGTCGCTGTTACTGAAAAGTCAGGAAAGAAGGAATATGCGTGGGAATTCATAAAAATCCTTCTGTCTGATGAATTTCAGAATTCCTACGATCATGGGGATTACAGAAATTTTGAAATACCTGTAAAACGTACTGCAGCAGAAATATGTATTAAGAATGACAGTGAAAGGATAAATAAACTTATAGATAATGCATCCAGGTCAGTTGTTAAAGACAGCAGAATAAATATGATCATTGACGAACAGACAGACCTGTATTTTTCCGGAAGCCAGAGTACTGAAGAAACTGCAGACAACATTCAGAAAAAAGTATCTTTATATCTGAAAGAAATCAGGTGAAAAAACGTTTCATTTTAGACTTTACAGGCAATACAAATTATAATCATCAGCGTATTCATTCGAACAGGGCAGTTAAAAAATACTGATTATTTAAAATATCTGTTTTACTAATAATTATTTTTTACTTCACCGTTACTTTTTCATTTTGAAATGCGTCATAATAAACAGAAGGGAGTTGAACCGATGGAAGATAAAGAGATAATAAAACTTTTCTTTGACCGTTCTGAAAATGCTGTTTCGGAAACGGAAAGAAAGTACGGTAAACTATGCAGGACGATTTCACATGGCATTTTACGTAACTCTGAAGATGCGGAAGAGTGCGTAAATGATACATGGATGACTGCATGGAATACCATTCCACCGAAAGAACCTTGTTTTCTTGGCGCATTTCTCGCAAAGATCACGCGAAACCTGTCAATAAGCCTGCTAAGGAAAAATCATTCTCAGAAAAGATACAGCAGCGAAACAAGTCTTTGTATCGATGAACTGGAAGAATGTATTCCCGATTCCGGAAACAGCAGGATCGAAGAGATACTTGAAAGCCGTGATTTTCTTGACAGATTTCTTGAAACGCTGGATACAAAACAGCGTGTTATCTTCATGCGCCGGTACTGGTTCGCATATTCATTTAAACAGATAGCAGAAGAAATGAACATGAGTACTGCATCTGTAAAAATGTCAGTCAGCAGAACGCGTGATAAACTGAAAAAATATATGGAAAGTGAGGCACAGGTACATGAAGAACGGTGAAAGACTGTTTGAAAAATTCGGTGAAGTTAATGAGAAATACATCCAAGAAGCGGAGAATTTCGTCGGCACAAATGCCGGATCGGATTTTTTTAACGAAAATACAGAAGGATTTCAGAACGAAATAACTGATGATTCAGGAACAGAAGAAAACATAAGAATAGTTAGAAAAACCGGAGGAAATCGTATAGTTAAAACTGCCGCGATAGCAGCTGCATTTTTACTTGTATGCGGAGGAATATTTAAATACCATCTTGTAAATTCAAATAACGGAAACAATATTCCTGTACCTGCATCAACAGCTGAAGTATCTGATACGGAAGTCACTGAAGAAACTGAAATTACAGAATCTTCAGAAGAAACTGAAGAAAATGAATTCATTGTACCGGATTTGGTTGGACGTGATCTGGAAGAAGTAATTGAACAATATAATGGTTTAATTCGATTTTATATTAAAGAACAGATGTTCAGCGATGATTATCCAAGAGGAGCGATTCTGGAACAGGACGTGGAACCTGATACAGCAATAGAACCCGGAAAACTTGTTCAGTTGGTAGTTAGCAAAGGAAAGATGGTTCTTTGCGTAAAGATCCCGGATTTAATAGGAAAGGACGCCGAAGAAACTAAGAAAGCACTTGAAGATCTTGACATTACTGTGAACACTGTTATTAAAGATACTGATAAAATTCCGGAAGGAAAAGTTGCAGACTTTAGTATTGATCCGGGAACAAAAATCGAATTACCTGCAGAGGTAACGATGTTTGTTAGTTCAGGCCATGGCGAAGAAACTGAAAGGATTATTAATCTCCAGATTCCGGAATCAGCAGACGGAAATTTTACAGTTAAAGCCTATGTGGACAATGAATTATGGAAAGAATACTCATATGATATCAACGGAGGAGAAACGATCTCATTCCCGATATCAGCAAGCGGAGAATCAAAAACAGTTACTCTTATACTGAAAAATTTTAATCTGGGAGCAGAACTCGGCATATATAGTATCAGTTTTGATCCTGATGATTCTGAATACCTGGAAACAATCAGTGAAGACATCGAAGAAGCATTCAGAGCGGTATGCGGATCCTACTGAAGATAGTACGCCGCAAGGCGTTCCACTTAAAATGGATGCGCCTTCGGCGCAATTGAAAAAGCTACTCATAACTGAGTAGCTTTAGTTCGTGATATGTTATATTTTAGCTGATAATTTCAAGTCTGTCCGGTTCTACATGACATTTAAGAAACAGCACTTTTACTCCGGCAGATACGGCTTTTTCAAAAGCCTTGCTGAATTCAGGATCAGTGGCAGTGTTGGGTTTTACTTCTGAAACTCCATCCATCTGGATGACAAAAGCGATAATTGCATTGATACCGCTCTCTGCAGCTTTGGCAAGTTCATTCAGATGTTTCACCCCACGTTCAGTAGGTGCATCAGGAAAATAACCTGTTCCGTTAATCTCAAGTGTACAGCCCTTTACTTCCATAAGGTAACGTTCACCGGATCGCTCCATATAAAAATCTATTCTGGAATCACCGTAAGTATATTCAGGAATGACTTTATCGTAATCCTGCTTTTCAAGCCATTCCTTTACAACATGGTTAGGTGCCTGGCTGTCGATATTGAAAAGAATGCCGTTTTCCTTTCTGACTGCCACCAGATCAAATCTGGTTTTCCGTCCAGGTGTGCCCGGTTCCGTAAGCCATACTTCACAACCAGGTATAAGGAGTTCGTGGCATCGGCCTGTATTCTTCACATGAACGATCTCTTTAACACCGTTTAACTCAACTTCAGCTATAAATCGGTTTGGTCGTTTCAGAAATAAGGCACGGGTAATGTTCTGATATTTCAAATTTTTTCTTCCTTTAGTCTTATCTCTTTCCGCCGGCATATTTGCCGCAGTTAATATCAAGTACGCTTCTTGGCGGATCTATAAGTGAGTTTTCGTACTGTACCGGCCACTGCGGTTTCATCTGAATATTTCCGTTTTCATCTATGCTGTCTATGGTTTCACCGCTCTGAATCGGGAAGCCGTTGTCGAACTGATATGACGCAATGTTATAAACGTAATTTACAACATTAGTAGGATCAAGTTTTTTGAAGTGCATCTGTACATCAGCAGCGCCGAAAACATAGAATCCAAGCGTATCAACTACCATTTCATCTGTATCAGAAATATTAAAGAATCTTGCATTGACAAACAGATCAATGAATCTTTCTGACACGCTGTATTTTTTGAAGCTTTCAAATTTATCAGGAGTAATAAGCTTTCCGCTCTGCGCTGCATATATTCCGGTACAGCCCGGATAACAGTCAAGAGCTGCACCTACCTGAGCAAGAAGTATCTCGGCCTGTTCCTGATAGGTAAGTCCCATTCCGAGCATTGTGTGAACAAGAACGGTATATTTGCAGTCGTTTATTATCGCTTCACCATCCTGTACGTCCCAGAACTGAGAGCGTGCCATTTCATCCACTTCTATTCCGGATTCCGGCTCAGATGATAAAAATACAGCCATAGCAGGAATGCCGTCCGGATGATCCTTAGTTACCACTTTATATTTTTCAAGCGGAAACATAAACATGTCTCCGGAACTTATCTTGGAAGGTTCAGCATACGGAATTTTTCCGAGATCACCAAGATATTTTTCAAGTGCCTTTTTGAGTTTATCTGCCGTCGGTGACTTTGGCTTGCTGTTAAATAACAGCTGGACCATCATTATTTCCATATTGGTTTCGACTTCATTATTCATCTCATTTTTCTCCTTTTCATATGAGGTATCGTATTTATAAGTATACAGGATTTCAGGCATTTTCGCAACAGGAAAATGCGAAGTATGTATCGAATAATTTAATTGACAAAATCATAATACATAACACATACACCTATCTGTTACGAATCAAAGCTGCTCAGTCCTGAGTAGCTTTTTTAATTGCGCCGAAGGCGCATCCGCTTTGTATGAAGTTAAGAATCAGACTGTATAACTAATCAATCAGTAAAACAGATAAATTTCCAGTTGAAATAGCGATTTTCCGCCGTGAAACAATTGATTAATTGTACAATTTATGGTATAATAAATTAAATAATATCTCGCGAAAATCGGAGGTTTGAAATGATAACAGGAGTTATTAAGAATAAAATAGATAAGATCTGGACTGATATATGGGCAGGCGGTATTACTAATCCGCTTACAGTTATTGAACAGCTTACATATCTGATGTTTATACGTTCCCTTGATGAAAAGGAACTTGAATTAGAGGAATTTGCAAATATGACCGGAGATGCTGCTGATCTCATATTTCCGCAGTCGGAGATCGGTCAGGCTATGCGCTGGAGCAAGTTCAAGAACAGAGACAGCCGTGAAATATTTGATCTGATATCCCAGCGAGTTTTTCCTGCTGTAAAGAAGATGAAGTACGGTAAGTTACCTGATTTTGATGAAAAGGGAGAGCTTATCGAGATAGCAGACCGTGATGATGAAGAACAGGTGCAGACAGCTTTTTCACGTTATATGGACAGTGCCGTGTTTGTTATCCCGAATCCGCAGGTGCTTCAGAAGATAATCACAGGGCTTGATGACCTCTACGAACATGATATTGCCGACCTCGATATGCAGGGCGATCTGTATGAATATATGCTCGGCAAACTTAGTACAGCCGGTCAGAACGGACAGTTCCGTACTCCTAAGCACATCCGTGAAATGATGGTGGAACTCGTTGCTCCGACTCCTGATGATCTGATATGCGATCCGGCCTGCGGTACAGCCGGATTCCTCGTTTCTGCTGCAGAGTATATCCGTAAGAACTATGAAGATAAAATGACCGATGAGCAGTGGAGCAATTTCGAAAACAAAACCTTTACCGGTTACGATACCGACCATACTATGCTCCGTATTTCAGCAATGAACCTCATGCTTCATTCAATTACCAATCCGGATATAGATTACAAGGACAGCGTTTCCAAGCAGAACAACGTAAGCGGAAAATACACAGTCTGCCTTGCCAATCCGCCGTTTAAGGGCACAGTCGATGCGGAAAGTATCAACGATAATCTGAAAGCCGTGACAGATACGAAGAAAACAGAACTCCTTTTCCTTGCTCTGTTTTTACGCCTTCTTCAGAAGGGTGGCCGCTGTGCATGCATCGTTCCGGACGGCGTACTTTTCGGTTCGTCCAAAGCACATAAGTCTATCCGAAAGGAACTCATTGAAAATCATCAGCTCAAAGCGGTAATATCCATGCCGAGCGGTGTTTTCAAACCATACGCCGGAGTTTCGACAGCCGTTCTGGTCTTTGTAAAGACAGATGCAGGCGGAACAGATAACGTCTGGTTCTACGATATGAAAGCAGATGGCTTCTCTCTTGACGATAAGCGAAGCGAGATATCAGACAACGATATCCCGGATATCATAGCCCGTTTCCGTAATCCTGACGGTGAAAAGGACAGAGAACGCACCGAACAGAGTTTCTTCGTTCCTAAGCAGGAGATAGTGGATAATGATTATGATCTCTCGATAAATAAATATAAGAAGACTGAATATGTTGCTGTGGAATATCCGCCGACAGATGAAATTATGGCTGAACTTGAACGCCTGAATGAGCAGGTGACAAAAGAGATGGCTGAGCTGAAAGAGATGCTCAAAAAATAAAATGAAAGGAAAACAAGCCCGTACAAATTCGGGTTTGTAAAATAGTTTTATGAAGGTTAAAATCGGAGATATATGCACTTTAAAAAGTGGAACGTCTCTTAAAGAAGATGTTCTTAACACAAGTGAAGGAATTCCATATATAAAAGTTTCAGATATGAATTTGTTGGGAAATGAAAAGTATATAGTTAGTGCAAATCTTTATGCTAACAAAGATATAAACACCAAAATGATTTTTCCTAAAGGAACTGTTTTGTTTCCAAAAAGAGGTGGTGCCATTGGAACAAACAAAAAGCGTATAGCAAATACAGAAATATGTGCAGATTTGAATACAATGGGGGTTATACCTTCTCAAAAAATAAGACCGCTTTATTTATTTTATTATTTTCAAAATATAGATTTTGGAGAATTATGTAATGGTTCATCAGTTCCGCAGATTAATAACACTGATATTGCTCCGATGGAAATAGAATTGGTTTCATTAGAGAAACAAGATAGAATAATTGCTAATTTAGATAAACTTCAATCAATAATCACACACCGCAAGCAGCAACTTGAAAAGCTTGACGAGCTTGTTAAAGCCCGATTTGTAGAGATGTTTGGAGAGCCAATAGAAAATCCAAAGGTGTGGAAAACAGAGTTAATGAATGATATAGCCCCAGCAGTTAATTACAATGGCGAGTTTGATGACGAAGTTTGGCTATTAAACCTTGATATGGTTGAAACTCAAACAGGTAGAATACTTGACTATCTTTATGTTGATAAAAATGAAGTTGGTAATTCTACTTGTACATTTGATACAAGTAATGTGTTGTACTCAAAATTACGTCCATACTTGAATAAAGTTGTTATACCTGATAGATGCGGTTATGCTACATCTGAACTCGTGCCGTTACAACCAGTCGTATCAAAAATAAATAGGGAATATTTAGCTTTTATGCTTCGCAGTGCCAGCTTTGTCAAAATGATAAATGAAAAAGTTGCGGGTGCAAAAATGCCCAGAGTATCGATGGGAGATTTTAGAAAATTCGCTGTTCCAGTTCCACCTATTGACTTACAAAATCAATTCGCCACCTTCGTAGAACAAATCAACAAATCAAAAGTTGCAGTGCAGAAAGCACTTGATGAAGCACAGTTATTATTTGACAGTTTAATGCAGGAATACTTCGGATAAACATTTAGAAAAGAGGAATGCAATATGATCGATATGACTAAATACGATGAGATTTACAATGAAATGAAAAATCTTGATATTGATGAATTCCTGCAGATTATAGTTAATGCTGAATCTAAAGAGGAAAGGGAATTTTACTCTCGTATAAGTGATTTCTTCATTCAGAAAGCTCAGAAAGAACTTATTGAAAAAGGCATTTTCTAATGAAAGAGTATATTATTTTTGCTGGTGTAAATGGTGCAGGAAAATCAACGTTCTATAATATTTACCGTAAAGCAGGAAATATGGAACGAATTAATACTGACGAAATAGTAAGACAGTTTGGTAAGTGGAGTAATCCGAATGATGTTCTTAAAGCTGGAAAAATTGCTGTCGAAAGAATATCAGAATATTTCGAAAAAGGCATTTCTTTTAATCAGGAAACAACTTTGTGCGGTAAGAGTATTATTCGTAATATAAAAAAAGCGAGAGAACTTGGTTATCATATTGAATTATACTTTGTTGGTCTTGATTCTGCTGAAATCGCTAAAGAAAGAATAGCACATCGAGTAGCTACAGGTGGTCACGGTATTCCGGATAAAGATGTAGAACGACGTTATGTAGAAAGCCTGGAAAATTTCAAAAAGGTTTTAAGTATGGTTGATTATGCAGCTGTTTATGATAACACAATAAATTTCAGACAGGTTGCAGTTTATAGCAATGGTAATCTTTTTGAAGTAGATGATAATCCGCCGGAATGGTTTAAAAAGCTGTTTTAAGAAATGTTAAATCAAAATCAAGAATAACCTGATTTTAATTATAGATTTAAAAGGTGTGTTAGATGAAATATATAATCAAACATAAAAATATTCCGATAATCAAATTTGAATTACTTGAGAATTTGGCTGATCCTCATGTGCATATTACATGGATTACGGAAGAAAAGGCTTTATTGCCAATTGATTTATCTTTAAGTGATGAAGCGCTTAGCAAGTGGTTGAAAAGCAGGATCATTCCTAAGAACCGTGCCTATGTGAATAATTTCCTTTCGAAATGTGGTCTTAGTATCAACAGACCTATGGATATTATTTCTGTATCAAAGGGACTGTCCTTAAATGATGTATATTGGGTTGTTGATGAGGATTTTACAGGCGATTTTGAAAAATACAACCTTTACGAAAATAATTTCAGCAATATTTTAGGATTAATCGCATTTACGGGTTTTGGGTCATCAACTCGTTCTTCACTTGCTTCAAGTCCTGAATTTACTACAAACGGAATGCTCCCAAAATGCTGGAGAAGAGCAGAAGGAAAAGTCTATTTGTACAAAGGAGGAACTTCAGGAGCTTCTAATACCGGCTTCGAACCTTATTCAGAGTTTTATGCTTCGGAAATCGCTAAAACAATGGGCGTTAATGCAGTTGAGTATAAATTATCAAAGTGGAAAGAAGTTTTATGTTCATATTGTGAGCTGTTTACAAGTCTTGAATATTCATATGTTCCAGTCGGAAGAATTATTAAAACTGGTGGAATGCCTGCTGTAAGGAAGTTTTATGAATCGCTGGGAAACGAGTTTACAGATGCTTTGAATGAAATGATCGTATTTGATGCAGTGATATGTAATACGGATCGTCATTATGGGAATTTTGGAGTTCTTATCGACAATACAACAAACCAGATAGTTAAACCGGCTCCATTATTTGATCATGGAAATTCGCTGTTTAATTATGCAGGAAGAGATGATCTTGAGTCGGAAGAATCGTTCGAAAAATATGTCGATACATTACTTCCGCAGACCTATGATGATTTTATTTTATATGCAAAAGAAATAATGA